>DASSQR010000101.1:0-3707 GCA_035702405.1 Gallionella sp.
GAAGCCATGTCCTCGCACCGCCACTATCGCCCGGCCTTGGGCCTGGAACTTGCCATCGAAGAACTGGAACGCAAACGCGACAGCACCTATGATGCATCAGTCGTTGATGCACTCCTGCAATTGCTCGATGAGAATCCCCGGCGATTTGCGGTATCAAGCCAGGGATTGCAGTGATTTCCAGCGCCTGATTTCGGGACGCGGCCAATACCGGATCCACCGGCCAGATATTCACGCAGGTAACCGGTCCTGACGGCACTGCCGCCGGATCGAATGACCAGCACTTCCGCCCGGGAAGGCCTCCCTCAGAGCCGCCGGTTGTGCGGCTCAAACGTATGTTCGAAAACGGGAAAATCGGTGCGATCTGCAACTACGTGCCGCTTGGCCTTGTGCGCGGCCACATCGTAGTCGTTACGCCAATGAAATGGCCGGAGAACCTCCGGCGTGTCCGGCGCGCCGACCTCAACCTTGACGATCTTCCAGCCAAACTCTGAATCGGTCTTGCCGTAATCCAGGCGGCTGATCCAGGCGCCGCATTCATCCTCGCGCCACATGTCGGAGCTGATCTCGCTGAACGCGCGGGCTTTTTCCCATACTTGCTGAATGAGTTGTTCGCTATATTCCATGTCGCTCTCCTTGTTGAGACCGCTTCGCGGCCATGCTCAAATAAGCAACACGTCAAACGCAATCATGACGTGCATTCGGGGAAGTTCGTGCCACATCATTCCTGACTAGCTTTGGTGCATTATATTCCAAATGAAAACAGGAACCTTTCGGGAGTTACCCTACGTCGGCGCTACCATGCAGGACGTAGCTGTGATGAACCTGCGAGGCTCGGTCATGCCGCCAGATCGCTCTTCCGCCCGGCGCCTACCACACCATAAATGCCTTGCGAAAGAGTGTTGGCTAAAAAACCACACTACATGGCGGACATTCCGAATCTGTGAAATCATTTCGCTTTTTGGCTAATTGCGCGGCAACCATCCCGGTAGCCGTTGAAAGGTCAGGAAAAGAAAACATCATGGCAAACGTATTCTTCAGCAAATTAATCTCCGCAGTATCGCCACGCAGCGACAATTATTTCACTCTTTTCAATGAATTGACCGCCTGCATCGTCCGGGGCGCAAAAATCCTTGCCACGATGAGTTCGGTGCAGGATCCGGCTGCATTCAACGAGCTCTTCGTCCAGATAATGAAAGCAGAAAGTGAAGCGGACGAAATCACGAAGACCATCTTTCTGTCGCTGCACAAGACCTTCATCACGCCGTTCGACCGCTGGGAGATCAAGGATCTGGCCAAAGCGCTGGATGACATGATCGATTGCATGGAAGACATTCCGCAACGAACCCGGCTCTATGGACCTGGCGGCTTTACGCCCGAAATGGCGGCACTTGGCCAAATCACCTTGCGCGGCGCAGAAAAAGTCCAGGAGGCGGTCGCGTTGCTGTCGGATATGCGGAATGCCGGACGCATCCTGAGCATTTGCCAGGAAATCGGCGTGATTGAAGGCGAAGCAGACCGCGTCATGCGTGCCGGAATGGAACGCCTGTTTGCCGAAGTTTCCGATGCCCGCGCACTCATTCGCGCCAAGGAAATTTATGAGCTGTTCGAGGAAGTAGTTGACCGCTGCGAAGATGCGGCCAACGTCATTCACGGCGTCGTACTGGAAAGAATATGAACGAGCAAGTGTTTCTGGTCATGGCGGCCCTGGTCGCCGTGGCCTTGCTGTTCGACTTCATGAATGGCTTCCATGATTCTGCGAACTCGATCGCATTGATGGTCTCGACCCGGCTATTGACGCCGCAGGCAGCGGTCATCTGGGCCGCCTTTTTCAATTTCATCGCCTTCCTGTTCTTCGGGCTGCATGTCGCAACCACCGTCGGGTCGGGCATCGTATCCCCCGCGATTATTGATAACGCCGTGATCTTTGGCGCGCTGGGTGGCGCCATCTTGTGGAACATCATCACCTGGTGGTTCGGTATTCCATCGTCCTCGTCGCATGCGCTGGTCGGCGGGCTGGTCGGTGCGGCATTGTGCAAAGCCGGCTGGGGAGCCATCATCGCCCAGGGACTGATCAAGACCTCGGCGGCGATCATCCTGTCGCCGCTCCTGGGGATGCTGCTCGCGCTCATCATGTCGATCGCGCTGCTCTGGATTCTGGAGAAATCACTGCCGCATCAGGCCGAGCGCAGGTTCAACAAACTTCAGTTCATATCATCATCGCTCTACAGCCTCGGCCATGGCGGAAACGATGCCCAAAAAACCATGGGTATCATCACCGTACTGCTGTTTGCCAACGGCTACTTGCAGGGTGAGTTTCAGGTTCCGTTCTGGGTCGTACTTTCCTGTCAGATCGCCATGGCGCTTGGAACCCTGTTCGGCGGCTGGCGCATTGTAAAAACGATGGGCATGGGCATCACCCGCATCCGGCCTACCGGTGCTTTCTGCGCCCAGACTTCCGGCGCCATGACACTCCTGGCGGCAACCTCCATGGGCATCCCCGTCTCCACCACCCATACCATCACCGGCGCCATCGTCGGAGTGGGCATGTCGCGCCGCATCTCTGCAGTGCGGTGGGGCATTGCCGGACGCATCGTTTGGGCATGGATTCTGACCATTCCGGCGTCAGGCCTGATCGCGGCAATTTTCTGGTATCTGGGAACACTCTTCATGAATTAGCACTGCACCTTGCAGACCCCAGGTTGGTTTCGCATCGCAAGGACAAGTGCTACTACGCTGTTTTCGGTTTTTCCACCGCCTCCCTTGCGATTTTCTGCACCTTTTCGTTATCACCATCGAGGCACTCGACCGCAAGGGTGCGCGCAACGGCACTACTCGTAATGGGCTGGCAGACACCGGCTCGCACGCGATGGTCGTGGTGGAGCTCAGCCCCAGTCAGGTAGACAAACCGTATGCTATCCCGGATGATTTGTCCGGCATGGATAAAACCAGCGGCCGTCCAACCGTCGTCAGCAGGCAACCGCTGGTCATGGTGCGAACGGTCGCTTAATCAGCATAAAACCTGAATAACGGCGACAACGGGAGTGCCATGAGTGATGTGCTAAGCCTGACACGTGCGGCGCGGTTGATCGGCGTGACGCGCGCAGAACTGCAGAAGAAAATTCAGCACGGCGAGATGGTCGCGCACGACGGCATGGTCACGGTAGAAAGTCTGCTGGCCTGCTATCCCGATGCACAGCTGGAAGATACTGCAGAGGCGGCGCGGGTCGCGGTAATCAAGGAAATCGCCTTCGGCAAACGGGTATTCGAAAGCGCCTTGCCGGAGCCGGAAGTCTTGGCCACGCGCATCACCGAACTCAGCACGACGCTGGTGCACAGCCAGAGGCAGGTAAAGCAATTCAATGTGTTGCTGGCCAGCCTGTGGGACAAGCTCTCCGAAGTCGAAGCCCGCGTCGCCACCGACGCTCGCCAGACGATAACGGAACTGAAAACATGGATCAGACAGGAGGTCGAATTGGCAATGGAACCGGGCTTCATCAATCCACTTGCGATCAAGGACAACGTGCTGCGCGTCGCCGCCGCCCAGGTTACGGTCCTGCCCAGCAAACACGATTTCCTGGTCGAAGGGCACGACACCCTGCTCGAAGCCGCGATACGTTCCGGCATTCCCCTCAACTACGGCTGTAGCGGTGGCAACTGCGGACTGTGCAAGGCCCGGGTCATATCGGGCGAAGTGAAAAAGACGCGCC
>DASSQR010000102.1:0-16657 GCA_035702405.1 Gallionella sp.
CCAACGACAACGGCCAAGTCGCTGGTTATGCGGCAGCCGTCTGCTGCGTTGCGCGGTACTCGCTTCCTCGCCTATCTCATCGATATGTCTCGTCGCTCCGTTCCGTGCGCCTTGCATCCGGCAGTCCTCGCTACGTTTTCAACACCTTGTCAAAAACCGGCACACTTCCCTCAGAAGCGCGCCGGCACCACGCAAAACAGGTCATCCGCCGCCGCATCACCCAGCCGCTCATAGATGGCAGCAATGGCTTGATCCTCGGTAGCGAAAATATTGTTCTCACCAATCAGCGCAAACAGTCCGGTGTGGCGCATCAGGTCCAGCACCTGCTTCTTGAGGCCGCTGAAGACCAGCGTCACGCCATTCTCACGCAGGCGCTTCACCATGTGCTGGATGGTTTCTTCACCGGACGCATCCATCTGGTTGATGCCGTCGCCCACCACCAGGATATGCCTGGCTTTGGGGAACTTGGCGGCAATTTCCAGCAGCGCGTCCTCGAAATAGGACACGTTGGCAAAGTACAGCTGGCCGTCGAAACGCATTGCCGCCATGTGCTCGCTGGTTGGCAGCTTGTGCAGCGTGGCGTCGCGCAGCGTGCCGTCATGGTATCGCCCGAGAATGACCACGCGCGGCTTCATGGTGCGGTAAAGGAACAGCAGGATCGCCAGACCGGCGCCGACCATGATGCCGTTGTCCAGATGTGGGGCAAAGCCCAGGGTCGCGATGAACGTCACTACGGCGGCAACACCGTCGTGCTTGTGCGCTTCCCAGGCATGGCGGATGGCCTTGAAATTGACCAGTCCGACCACTGCCATCATGATGACGGCAGCCAGCACGGCCTGCGGCAGGTGGTACAGCAGCGGAGTCAGGAACAGCAACGTCAGCAGCACAATGATGCCGGCAAACACCAGCGCCATGCCGGTTTTCCCCCCGGCGCTGATATTGACCGCAGAACGGGAGAACGACCCGCTGACCGGGAAAGCCTGGCTGAAACTGCCGATCAGGTTGGACAAGCCTTGGCCAATCAGCTCCTGGTTCGGATCGATACGCTGCTTGGTCTTGGCGGACATTGCCTTAGCGATGGAAATGGCTTCCATGAAGCCCACCAGCGCGATGACCAGCGCCCCGCTGAACAGCGCGGAAATCGAGTCCCAGCTCAGCTTCGGCACGTCGAAGCTTGGCAAACCGGCAGGGATGCTGCCGACGACTTCGCCGCCGCCTACCAGCTTGATGCCCTTGGTACCGATCTTGTTGATGTGCCAGCGATAGCCATCGGATTTTGCATTCTGCGGTACCTGGCCGGCCAGATAGAGCTTGCCGGGCTCACCTGCTGCACCGGGCACCATTTCGAAGATGAATTTGCGCGCCGCGCGCTGGCGCCGGCGATTTTCATTTTCCGCATCCTTCAGCTCAAGCTTGAGCAGTTCAATCTCGTAGTCGATCGCGGCCGCCCGTTGCGGATTGGGTTTGGCCGCCTTTGCCAGCTCCTTGAGTTCGGTGGCCTTGGTGCCGATCTGTTTCTCGAGCTCGCCGCGGCGAGCCTCGGTCTGCAGATATTCGCTCGCAAGCAGCTTCACCTCGGGATCCATGATCTGGTCAACCTGAGCCGTGCTGTTATGCTCGAACCCGATGCTCCAGCTCACGGCCGTGGTGATTACCACGGCGATCAGCACGCCCGGCAGCTTCGGGAAATATTTCTTCACGCCCCACATGATCGCAATTGCGGCCAGCCCCATCAGCAGCGTAGGGAAATGCGTATCGCCGACCTGTTGCAGCACGCCCCAGATGTCCTGCACAAAATGGTCGCTGCGTCCCATCGACACCCCCAGCAGTTTATTGAGCTGGGACAAGCCGATGATGATCGCGGCTGCATTGGTAAAGCCGACAATCACAGGATGCGACAGGAAATTCACCACCACGCCAAGCTTGAATGCCCCCAGCGTGAGCTGAATCACGCCGACCAGCAAAGCCAGGAGAATCGCCAGTGCAATGAAGGATTCCGATCCGGTAGCAGCAAGCGGTGCAAGGATGGAAGCGGTCAGCAACGACACCACCGCCACCGGGCCGGTGGCCAACTGACGGGAGGAACCCCACATCGAGGCAATGATGCCGGGAAGGAAAGCAGCATACAAACCATAGTAAGCAGGCAATCCCGCCAATTGCGCATAGGCCATCGATTGCGGGATCAGCACCAGTGCCACGGTAATGCCGGCGATCAGGTCGGCCTTGAGGTTTTCCCTGCGCAACGGGAACCAGCGCAGGAACGGTAACAATCGTGCGGTCAAACTCATAATAATATTATTTCCACATCGTCAAAATAATTTGCGGCAAGGCTGGGCCACCTTGCCGGCTCACGGGTGTATGGCAAATAGCGGTGACATTCCCGATCATGCTGCCCTTGCCTCGCCGTTCGGCAGGTGGGTCTGGCACTCGGAGAAGATGCGGTACTTGCAGTTGCGGCAGATCTCCGGGTCGAGCGTGGCGTAAATCGGCCGCATCCAGTTCGACATGACCGGGAAGAACCCGCTTTCGCCGATGTCATTCAGCTTGTCTGCCTTGTGCAGGAATTGATAGATGGAGTCCTTGCAGCGGTACAAGTACAACCCGCCGCCCAGCTTGCGGCGCCGCCGCGCTTCCTGCGCGAGCATTTCCGCGCCCGCCACATCCACGAAGTTGATGCCCGTCGCATTAATCATCACGCTTTTCTGGAGCGGATTGACCTCGTCGATCTCCATCAGGCTGTTCTGCACATGATCGACCGCGCCGAAAAAGATCGAACCGTTCACGCGCACGATGCGGAATTGCGGGCATTCGTGGTGATCGTAGGCGCTCACAAAGTGATAGGCGCCCTCGTCTTTCGCCGGGACCACCGGAACAATGCTGGGGCGCGAGGTCCGGTAAAGATATATCGCCAGCGACAGCAGGATGCCGAAGAAAATGCCCTTTTCCAAGTTGACCAGCGTTCCGATCAGCGTCACCCACAGGATGACGGTTTCCGCCTTGCTGGTCTTGCCGATGGAAACGATATGATGGAAATCGATCAATCCCCAGGCTACCAGGAACAGGATGCCCGCCATAGCGGCCGTCGGCAGATAGGAAGCGAGCGGCGCGACCAACAGCAGGATCAGTATCAGGAAACCGGAGGCGAATACCGTCGCGAGCGGTGTCCTGGCGCCGGCAGCGTAGTTGACGCCGCTGCGGTTGAATGAACCGCATGACGCGTAGCTCGAGAAAAAGCTGCCGACCAGATTGGAGAGCCCCTGGCCAATGAATTCCTGGTTGCCATCGATGCGCTGCTCGGATTTCACCGCAATCGCGCGCGAAATCGAGACGGCTTCCGTCAGCGCGAGCATCGTGACCACCAGCGCCGGAAACACCACCTGGCTGACGGTGCCATATGAAAAATCTGGCAGCGACAGCGGTGGCAAATCCGACGGCAACGCGCCCACGGTCTTGATCTGGGTAAGCGCAACGCCGAATTTCAGGTTGATAAAATACGCGACGATGCTGCCGACGACCATCGCGACGATCATGTAGGGCAACTTGGGGATATATTTCTTCGCCAGGATGCCTGCCGCAAGCGTGATCACACCGACGGCGGCAACATAGGGATTGATATTCCCGAACTGGAGAAACAGCTGTTCGAGCACCACATGGAAATGCGCCCCGCGCTCGATGCTGATGCCGAAGAAATTCTTGACCTGGCTCGCGGCGATCAGCATCGCCGCACCCGCGGTAAAACCGATCACGACGGTGTGCGAAATGAAATTCACCAGCACGCCCATGCGTGCCAAGCCAAGGATCAACTGGAACAGCCCGGTCATGAAGGTCAGGGTCAGTACCATGCTAATGAACTGCGGCGAGCCCGGGTCGGCGAGCGGACTCATCGCGGCAAAAACCGCGATGGAAATCGCGGTGGTCGGCCCCGAAACCAGATGCCAGCTGGAGCCGAACAATGCCGCGATCACGGCCGGCACCATCGCGGCGTAGAGACCGTATTCCGGCGGCATGCCCGCGATGGTGGCAAATGCCACACCCTGCGGCAGCACGATCATCGCGCCCGTGAGGCCGGCGATCAGGTCGGCCCTGACGGTGGTGCGATTGACCATCGACCACCAGCGCAGGAATGGAAACAGCCGGTTAAACAGCGCTGGGCAACAGGAAAAATTGATCATACCTTTTCCCGAATGGGATTGTTCGGCTTGCATCTTCACCTCTGGGTCTACCCATTTCCCGACATCAGGCCATTTCCTGACATCAGGAAACCAAGATGCAGGAGCACCGGCCCCTGCATCGTTTCAAGCGCCTGTCCGCCTGCGCTCACTTGCCGCAACCGTACCCGGCAGTCTCTCATTACGTCCGCTGATAGTACAGATTCTGCGGGTGCTTCGCTTCTGCAAAAAAGTACCAGCGCTCGGCCAACAGACCAAAATATTGCGCCACGAAAGCGAAACAAAGTAACGGCACAGAGGAATCGCGCAGACTGACGAGCAACAACAGCACCGGCACCACGAATGTAAGGAACAGGAACGTCACTCTGATGTTGTTGAAGAAAAACTCGCTCTTGCCGTGGAAAAACTCACGCGTATTGAATGAACCGCCCATCGCCCCCTGGGAAACCTGCACGATGCGCGGATGCTTGACGCCGATCGCGGTTTGCATCGTTGCCATCGGCTTGAGCCGCTGGTTGCGCAGCAACGCCCAGCTGCGGCCGAGCATGCCAAGCAGCGTGATGATGATCGCCCAGTCGCCGAGGAAAAGGGTCTGGCTCGGCGCATACATCGCCGCGTACAGTGTCGCCAGGGTAAAACCGGAGGCGCCGCCGAGCAGGATGAAATTGATCACCGTCAGCGGCGAATGCCATTCCCGCAGGAAGCGCATGCAGGCATAAATCATGCCGGTACTTACGAACAGCACAAATGCGAGGATGGTACCCACGGTTCCCAATACGACGGTGGCGCTGATGGGCATACCACTCGGCAACATCAGGAGCACCGGATCAAAACCGGTCAGGTGCAGCACACCGTACAGGAATACCGCTCCCATGAACGCAGGCAACGCAATCACTTCACGCGACAGCCAGGAAGTGCGCCATTGCGTTGCGGTGCGCCACGCGCGTTCCGGGCGGCCAAGGTGGAAGAACGACGCAAACAGGCCGCCACCGAGAAAGGCCAATGCCAGGATGGTACCCAGCGCATAGAAGCGCGCGTCCTGCTGCGGCAGCAAACCGAACAGCGCGTACGACTGCTGGGTGAACAGCGCCAGGAACAGGCCCTGACCGACGCCGATCAGGGTAGTGAGGAAAACAACTGAAAAGGCTGGATTCATGGTGTTTATATTTATATAAGTAATTACCAGGAAGTGACGTCGTCGAGAGTCGGGTCGGACTTGCTCGGTTTGGGCAGCAGTCCGTCCACCTTGAGCGGATTATCGACCCGTTCGAGTTCATCCTCGTGAATCTTGACGGTGTTCTTGCGCCGCGGCAGATAGTGGTTGGACGGATGCGTGCCCCATTCCGGCATCAGCGCATATCCGGCATTGTCGCGAATCGCTTTCGACACCACCGATTCCGGATCGTGAATATCGCCGAACAGGCGCGCATTTGCCGGACAGGCCTTGACACACGACGGCTTGCGGTCGATTTCGGGCAACGTCATGTCGTAGATGCGGTCGACGCACAGGGTGCACTTCTTCATCACCTTCTGCTTTTCATCAAACTCGCGCGCGCCATACGGGCACGCCCACGTGCAATACTTGCAGCCGATGCACTTGTCGTAGTCCACCAGCACGATGCCGTCCTGCTTGCGCTTGTACGAAGCACCCGTCGGACATACCGGCACGCACGGCGGATTCTCGCAATGCAGACAGGACTTGGGGAAATGTACCGTCTCGGTGTTAGGGTACTGGCCGACCTCATAGGTCTGCACGCGGTTGAAGAAGGTGCCGGTCGGCTCCGCACCATACGGGTTTTCGTCGCACAGCGGGCCGGAACTGCCCGAGGTGTTCCATTCCTTGCAGCTGGTCACGCAGGCACTGCAGCCCACGCAAACGTTCAGATCAATTACGAGCGCAAGCTGCGTCATTATTTACCACCTTTCTTGCGGCCGCCAAAATACGCCAGCCAGTTGGGACGCGGCGCCATACCCGGCATCAGTTTCATCGGCTCGAATTGAGGCGAGGTCTGCTGCGGTTCATCGGCCTTGGCCGGATAGATGCGCACGCGCACGTCGAACCACGCGGCCTGGCCGGTGATCGGGTCCGAATTGGAATAGCGCGAACCATCGGGATTGGCCGGCAACTCTTCGGAAATCAGATGATTGAGCAGGAAGCCCTTCTGCGATTCGTTCGCATCCGGCGTCAGGTTCCACGCGCCGGCGGCCTTTCCGATCGCGTTCCAGGTCCATACCGTGCCCGGCTCGACCGCTTCGGAATAGCGCGCCATGCAGCGCACCTTGCCCCACTGCGACTCCACCCACATCCAGGCGCCGTCCTCGATGCCCGCGGCCTGCGCGGTGCGCGGATTCACATGCAGATAATTGTGCGCGTGAATCTGGCGCAGCCAGGCATTCTGCGAATCCCACGAGTGGTACATCGCCATCGGACGTTGTGTCAGCGCGGCCAGCGGATACTTGGTCTTGTCGCTGACCTGAGCTTCCAGCGGCTCGTAGTAGAACGGCAGCGGATCGAAGAAAGTTTCGACGCGCTTCGCCAGATTGGTCGGCGGCTTGCGCGTGATGCCACGGCCTTGCGCGGCCAGGCGGAATTTCTGCAACACGTCGGAATAAATGTGGATCAGGATCGGCTCGGCGTAACGCGTAATGCGGTTGCGCTGCGACCATTCCAGATAGCCCTTGTTCCAGTTGCGCATGTACTGATAGGAACGCGGCAACTCGTAATGGAATACACAGTTATTCTGTGCATACATTTCCCACTGTTTCGGGTTGGGCTCGCCGATCATCGACTTCTCGCCGCCCTTGCCTCGCCAGCCAGACAGGAAGCCAATGCCGGAGCCAGGTTCGGTTTCCCAGTTCACGATGAAATCGGGGTAGTCGCGATATTTGCGTGCACCTTCCTTGGTCACGAAGGCCGGCAGTTTCAGGCGCGTGCCGAGTTCGATCAGCACTTCCTGGAACGGCTTGCATTCGCCGGTCGGCGGCAACACGGGGATACGCACCGAATCCACCGGGCCGTCGAATTCCGAGATCGGCCGGTCAAGCATCGACATCACGTCATGCCGTTCGAGATAAGTGGTATCCGGCAGGATCAGATCGGCAAACGCCGTCGTCTCCGAATGGAACGCGTCGCACACCACGATGAACGGAATCTTGTACTCGCCGTTCTCTTCCTTGTCGACGAGCATCTTGCGGACTTCGCTGGTGTTCATCGTGGAGTTCCACGCCATGTTGGACATGAACAGCAGCAGCGTGTCGATCTTGTAGGGATCGCCGCGCCAGGCATTGGTAATCACGTTGTGCATCAGGCCGTGCACCGACAGCGGGTACTCCCACGAGAACGCCTTGTCGATGCGCACCGGACTGCCGTCCTCGTGCACGAACAGATCGTCCGGATCGGCAGGCCAGCCAAGCGCCATGCCGCCCAACGGCGTGTTCGGTTTTACTGCCTGCGGCGAATTCGGTGTGCGTGCGCACGGCGGAATCGGACGCGGGAACGGTGCCTTGTGGCGGAATCCGCCCGGACGGTCGATCGTACCGAGCAGCGACATCAGGATGCCGAGCGCGCGGATGGTCTGGAACCCGTTGGAATGCGCCGCGAGGCCGCGCATCGCGTGGAACGCGACCGGATTACCCGTCAGGTGTTCATGTTCCTTGCCCCACGAATCAGTCCACGCAATCGGCAGTTCGATCTTCTGGTCGCGTGCCGTAATGCCCATCTCGTGCGCGAGGCGACGGATGGTCTCGGCCGGAATTCCGGTGATCTGGCTGGCCCATTCTGGGGTGTAATCCTTGACCCGGTCCTGTAGCAGCTGGAACGCGGGCTTGACCGGCGTGCCGTCGGCCAGCTTGAATTCGCCGAACAGGAAGGGATCAGCGCCCTCGGTGTGCGTAACCACCGCCTCATTGGTATTGCGGTCCCACCACAGCTTGTTCTGCGGGTCGTAACAGCCCTCTTCTTCCGGCACTTCGGTGCGCACGAACATGCCGAATTCGTCATGCTTGTCGTCGAGATTAACCAGTTGGCCGGAGTTGGTGTAGCGCACCAGGAAGTCGCGGTCGTACAGGCCCAGCGCGATGATCTCGTGAATCAGCGCGAGCAGCAGGGCACCGTCGGTGCCGGGGCGGATGCCGACCCATTCGTCGGCAATCGCCGAATAACCGGTACGCACCGGATTGATCGAAATGAAACGGCCGCCATCGCGCTTGAACTTGGACAGCGCGATTTTCATCGGGTTGGAGTGATGGTCCTCGGCGGTGCCGATCATGATGAACAGCTTGGCGCGGTCGAGGTCCGGACCGCCGAATTCCCAAAACGATCCGCCGATGGTATAAATCATCCCGGCGGCCATGTTCACCGAACAGAAACCGCCGTGTGCAGCATAGTTGGGAGTACCAAACTGGCGCGCAAACAGGCCAGTCATCGCCTGCATCTGATCGCGCCCGGTGAACAGGGCAAACTGCTTCGGATCGGTCGCGCGTATCTTGCCCAACCGTTCGGTCAGGATGCTGAACGTTTCTTCCCAGCTGATTTCCTCGAATTCGCCCGCACCGCGGTCAGTACCGGGCTTGCGCCGCAGCGGTTTCGTCAGCCGCGCCGGGGAATATTGTTTCATGATGCCGGAACTGCCCTTGGCGCAGATCACGCCATTATTGAGCGGGTGGTCCGGGTTGCCGTCGATGTAGCGCACCTCTCCGTTGCGCAGATGGACGCGAATGCCGCAGCGGCATGCACACATGTAGCACGTAGTGGTACGCACTTCATTCGTGGCATCCGGCACCGGGGGTGCCAGTGGATCATGCAGCGGTGATATAGTACTCTTCGAGTCGCCAGAATTATGGTTTTTCATTGTTTATTCAGTAGTTGAGTGCCCAATCTCGACCGTTCCGGTCGGAATGCAGGTTGGGAGTATGCCCAAAGGACCGCCAGGTAATCCATAGCCGTGATGAGTTACGGCCATAGCCGTGATGAGCTATTGATAGATAACCCGTAAGGGGTATCGTGGATTACCCACAAAAGCTTTAGGATATTTCGGTAGTCTTAATTCAGGCACCGGCAGTCAAACAGATAAATTGATGAAAGGGAAGTAAAGATGGCACTGGTTAACCCGCACGGAGGCGGCGAACTTAATCCCCTGTTGCTCACGGGAATGGCGCTGGCGGAGGAGTTGGAAAGAGCGAAAACGCTACCGAAAATAACGGTCAGCTCACGAGAAAAAGGCGATCTCGTCATGCTGGGCATCGGTGGCTTCACTCCCCTGGACGGATTCATGTCCTACACCGACTGGCAAGGCGTATGCGCCGGCATGAAAATGACCAACGGCCTGTTCTGGCCAATCCCCATTACTCTCTCCACCGACAAACCCACCGCAGATTCAATCAAAACCGGCAGCGACATTGCGCTGCTCGATCCCGACGACGGCAGCATCCTCGCAACGATGCGCGTCACTGAAAAATACACCATCGACAAGGCGCATGAATGCGCGACGGTATTCAATACCACCGACCTCGAACATCCCGGCGTCAAGATGGTTATGGAGCAAGGCGACGTCAACCTCGCCGGTCCGGTCAAGGTGCTGTCGCAGGGCGGATTCGACAAGAAGTACGGTGCGCTGTTCATGTCGCCGCGCGAAACGCGCGACTTGTTCGAAGCGATGGGCTGGAGCAAGGTAGCCGCGTTCCAGACGCGCAACCCGATGCACCGCTCGCATGAATACCTCGCCAAAGTCGCGATCGAAGTCTGCGACGGCGTAATGATCCATTCCCTGCTCGGCAATCTCAAGCCGGGTGACATTCCGGCCGAGGTGCGCACCGAAGCGATTGCAACCCTGACCGAAAACTATTTCGTCAAACAGACCATTGTCCAGGCCGGCTATCCGCTCGACATGCGCTATGCCGGTCCGCGCGAAGCCCTGCTGCACGCGCTGTTCCGCCAGAACTACGGCTGCTCGCACCTGATCGTCGGGCGCGACCATGCGGGCGTCGGCAGCTACTACGGCCCGTTCGACGCGCATCACATTTTTGACAAGGTTCCGGCCGGCTCGCTGGAAACCCAGCCGCTCAAGATCGACTGGACCTTCTGGTGCTACAAGTGCGGCGGCATGGCTTCCGCCCGCACCTGCCCGCACGACGAACAGGACCGCCTGCTGCTGTCCGGTACCAAGCTGCGCAAGATGCTCTCGGAAGGCACTGAAGTGCCGGCGGAATTCAGCCGCCCCGAGGTGCTGAAAGTGCTGCGCGCGTACTACGGCAGCCTGGCCGAAAACGAAAAGGTGGAGGTAAAACTCAGCGGCCATTCGGCGCGCTGATGATTGGGAACCTCTGAAAATTCCGTGAAACAGGTGCCAAGACAAGGTTTAAGGCACATAACAAACGGGAATATCCCGACCCCACGGCACTATTCAGATAACCAGGAGGAGTTGAAAAACATCGCGAAGATGGCTGGATGCAAGGCACACCAGGTGCTCGCAGCAGCGGGCCGTCAGAGCAGTTTTGCAACATTTTCCCAACAATGATGCAGTACCGTGCAATACAGCAAGGCAGCACCGCAGTCACTTGTTCAGAGGTTCGTTTGGTTTTCCACCGGCTGGTGGAGATGTGTAGTGAATAATTTTTCAGAGGAGTATCGAGATGCCAACTTTTGTACGTACCGAAAAATGTGACGGCTGCAAAGGGCAAGACAAAACTGCCTGCATGTATATCTGTCCGCACGACCTGATGAAGCTGGACAAGGACGGTTCCGAAACCGGCCACGCCATGCGCGCTTTCAACCAGGAACCCGAGCAGTGCTGGGAATGCTATTCCTGCGTCAAGATCTGCCCGCAGGGCGCCATCGAAGCCCGTCACTATGCCGATGTCGTGCCGCTGGGCGGTTCCGTACAACCAATGCGCGGCTCCGATTCCATCATGTGGACCATCAAGTTCCGCAATGGCAACGTGAAGCGTTTCAAGTTCCCGATCCGCACCACTTCCGAAGGTTCCATCGATCCGTTTGGCGGCAAGCCGATGCCGAAGATGGCCGAGCTTGACGCTCCGGGCGTCTTCACCAAGGACGTCATGGGCGGCTTCCGTGCCGGCAATCCGGCCGAACTCATTCGCCGCTAACACTCACACGAACAAACTAACTGGAGAGAGACAAAATGTCTGAAGGAACTTTCGGTAATCCAAAAATTGTTCAGGAAGAACTCGATATTCTCCTGATCGGCGGCGGCATGGCCTGCTGCGGTGCGGGCTATGAAATGATGCGCTGGGCGGAGGCCGTCAAGGCCGAGACCGGCACCGATCTCAAGATCAAACTGGTGGACAAGGCTGCGATGGACCGTTCCGGCGCTGTAGCGCAAGGTCTGTCCGCGATCAACACCTACATCGGCCCGGAACAGGATCCGGCCGACTATGCGCGCATGGTGTCCAACGACCTGATGGGCATCACCCGCGATGACCTGGCTTATGACCTCGGCCGCAACGTCGACGATTCCGTGCACCTGTTCGAAGAATGGGGCCTGCCGATCTGGAAGACCGACGCCGACGGCGTGCGCCACGACGGCGCCGACGCGCTGAAGGAAGGCCTGCCCGCACTGAAGGACGGCGGCAAGCCCGTACGTTCCGGCAAGTGGCAGATCATGATCAACGGCGAATCCTACAAGTGGATCGTCGCCGAAGCCGCGAAGAAGGCGCTCGGACTGGATCGCATCCAGGAACGCGTGTTCATCGTCAAGCTGGTCAACGACAAGAACGACCCGAGCCGCATCGCCGGCGCGGTTGGCTTCTCGGTGCGCGAAAACACCATCTACATCTACAAGGCCAAGGCCGTCCTGCTCGCCGCGGGCGGTTGCGTGAACCTGTTCCGGCCTCGCTCGGTGGGTGAAGGCCAGGGCCGCGCCTGGTACCCGGTGTGGAACGCCGGTTCCACCTACGCGATGGCGGCCGAAGCCGGTGCCGAACTGACCATGATGGAAAACCGTTTCGTGCCCGCCCGCTTCAAGGACGGCTACGGCCCGGTTGGCGCGTGGTTCCTGCTGTTCAAGGCCAAGGCGACCAACGCCTACGGCGAAGACTACATGGTCAAGAACAAGGAAATGCTGAACGACTACCCGCCGTATGGCCAAGCTGCCGTTCCCGCTTCCTGCCTGCGCAACCACCTGATGCTGAAGGAAATGAAGGAAGGCCGCGGCCCGATCTACATGGACACCGTGACCGCGCTGGCCAAGCTTCGCGACACGCTGACGCCGAAGGAAGTGAAGCACCTCGAAGCCGAAGCCTGGGAAGACTTCCTCGACATGTGCGTGGGCCAGTGCGGTATCTGGGTCGGTGAGAACATCGAACCCGAGAAGAAGATGTCCGAACTGATGCCGACCGAACCGTACCTGCTCGGTTCGCACTCCGGCTGCTGCGGCATCTGGGTTTCCGGCCCGACCGACGTCGGCGCACCGACCACCGAAGAACTGCCGGGCGTGCCCGATCACCTGCCGAAGGGCTGGAACTGGGGCTACCGCTCGATGACCACAATCAAGGGGTTGTTCACTGCCGGCGACGGCGTGGGCGCTTCCGGTCACAAATTCTCGTCCGGTTCGCACACCGAAGGCCGTCTGGCTGCCAAGGCGATGGTCAAGTTCGCGCTGGACAACAAGGACTGGAAGCCCGAGCTGGACACCGATCCCGCCGTGCTGGCAGAAGAAATCTACAAGCCGGTGCGAAACTTCCTGGAGCACAAGGACTACACCACGGCGATCGACGTCAACCCGCACTACATCACGCCCAAGATGCTGCAGTTCCGCCTGCAGAAGATCATGGACGAGTACGTCGCCGGTGTTGCCACCTACTACAACACCAACGACAAGATGCTCGCGGTTGCCGAAGAGAAGCTGGAAATGCTGAAGGAAGACTCGCAGAAGATGCGTGCGAAGGATCTGCACGAACTGCTGCGCGCGTGGGAAAACTACCACCGCATCCTGACGGCCGAAGCGCACATGAAGCACATCCAGTTCCGTGAAGAATCCCGTTACCCGGGCTTCTACTATCGCACCGACAAGAACTTTGTCGATGAAGAGAACTGGCACTGCTTCGTCAACTCGGTCTACGACAAGCAGTCCAAGAAGTGGACCTGCTTCAAGCGCAAGCACGTGGACCTGGTCGACAAGTCCAAGCTGTTCAAACCGGCTGCGCACTAAGTTGCTGGTTGAGATGGTGTAACGAGACTGGGCGCCGCGAGGTGCCCAGTTTTTTCTTTTTATGGAAGAGCAAAACGGATTCGTACTTGTCGTTCCCGCGCAGGCGGGAACCCAGCCGACTGAAGTTTTCATGGTTCGTGACATTGAGTGCAGAAAGCGCGCACCCTCTCCCGGCCTGACGGCCACCCTCTCCCGCGCGCGGGAGAGGGGATTTTTTCCGCTCCCCTCTCACACTTGTGGGAGAGGGGCTGGGGAGAGGGTGCTCGTTGTATGCTCCCAATATGCTTTAAAATCGAATCCGCCCGATTTGGCGGATGTTTCAAATGAGGTTTGAGAATGAACGATACATATAACGCAGCCGATTTTCCGTTTGACAGTCCGGTGGTTCCGGAGATGTGCGACGGCGATAAGGTAATACAGTTCCAGTGCCGCAAGGGCATCTCCTGCTGGAATGCCTGCTGCAGCAACATCGACATCTCGCTGACGCCCTACGACATCGTGCGCCTCAAGCAGCGCATGGACATCTCGTCCGGCGAATTCCTGCACAAATACACCGTTCCGTACGAACTGGAACCGGGCGGCATCGCCGGCGTGAAGCTGCGTCCGGTCGAGAACGGCACCGCCTGCCAGTTCATGCAACCGGAAGGCTGCGGCGTCTACGAAGACCGCCCCACCGCCTGCCGCTATTACCCCGTCGCCCTGCTCTCCATGCGCAAGCAGGACGAATACACCGACACCAACTCCTACGCGCTGGTCAAGGAAGACCACTGCAAGGGACACCTCGAAGCGCGTACCCTGACCATCAACGACTACCGCAAGGAACAAGGTGTCGAGCAGTACGACGAGTTCGCGCGCGGCTGGCGCCAGCTCATCCTGAAAAAGAAATCCTCCGGCCCGAGCATCGGCAAGCCCTCCAAGCGCAGCCTGCAACTATTCTTCATGGCGTGCTACGACACCGACCGCCTGCGCGAATTCATCGTCAGCGAAGGCTTCACCCGGCTCTACGACATCCCGGCCGACGAAATGAAGAAGCTGCTGACCGACGACACCGAGCTCATGCTGTTCGGCTTCCGCTTCCTCAAACAGGTGCTGTTCGGCGAAAACACCATCGCCGTGCACCAGGAGGCCGCCACGCAGCGCGCCGAACGCGCGCAGGAAAGAGCCCGGCAGCTCGAACGCGAGGCGGCGGAGCGGCTGGCGCGGGAGGAAGAGAATATGTATGAAGGAGAAGATGAGTGAGCGGGCTTCATGTTGACGATGCAGAATGATTTGGGCGACATTGCCGCCCATGAATCTGTCGTCTAAATTACTTAGGCTTATGCGACTTTTCTTCTCCATACTTTGCGTCGCAATCAGTGGTTGTACAACGTTAGATTGCTCGTTCGTTACAGATCAGGAGAGGTTCAAACGGCATATTGATTCGCATATCGGAGACCGAGTAGATGCCCAGTGGTTTGAGAGCCATATAGGGAAGCCAATCGAAAAGAAAGTGCATCATCCTGGCGTCTTGGAATACACTTTCGATGGATATGATGGGTGCAAATGGTCCGCAAATGTTGAGGAATCGACAATGAAAATAAAAAGCTGGCAATATTTGAGTGATCCGTCCCTATGCCGCCGATATTGTGCAAGTGGAGCATGGTGAGTTCGCATTTCTCTCTGAAACGCCTAACCCTACGCTCAAATGCACCTGATTCCAACTCGCCTTCAGCAGCTCTACGACGCCGCAAGGAGAATCGGCCAGCACTTCGACCGATCTGCTGAAGCAATCTTCGACCCCTGCGGCCTCATACTCCAGCAACCACCCGTTCAGGGCTACTACTGGTGCACGCCGACTTCCGCACGCACATTCGCATCCACAGGTGGCGATGGTGTGCACTACAGCTACCTTCAGGGACCGGATATCGCTCTAGATGCCGCGCCAGTCGTGATGACCATGCCCGCGAACGACCAGCTTAATTACGTCGTTGCTGAGGGCTTCGACGAATTCCTTGGCTACTTCGCGGCCGAGGACTCAGACGCAAGCACGGTAGGCTGGGGTGAGGTACGAACCCCAGCATCAGGCAACCTCGAAACGCTGGGGTTCGCAAACTCACCCCAGCCTACGCGCTTAAATGTTGTTGAGTGATCGAATCTAGGCCACCTGTGAGTACATCACCATTCCCGACCAAATCGCTATTGACTTTTAATGGTGGTCCTTTCAATATGAAGCCTCCTGCGATCATTATGCAGGGCCTTCCCCTCGAAACGTTTTTCTTAATGGAGATATTTATTATGAAAAATGCAACTCTGAAGATGATTTCCCGCATTCTGATTGTCACCATGATGTTGTTCTCGTTCCAGACGGCACAGGCCGCCATGATCGGCACCGATCAGGTCGTTGCCGCCGCCAATGCCCAGGCTGACCGCGCCGCGGTATTGAGCACACTGAGCCGCTCTGAAGTATCCAGCCAGCTGCAGTCCCTGGGTCTTGATTCCCAGACTGCCAAAGATCGCGTTGCCGCGATGACGGATCAGGAAGTCAGCGCGCTGGCTGGCAAGATCAACTCGGTGCCGGCTGGTGCAATCAGCAACGGTTGGGGCTGGGCCATCGCCATCGTGATCGCCATCGTCATCTTCTACAACTGGAAGTAATGAGCACGGGCATCTTAACCGTGTTCAGAACTGCCCGCCTCGCTGCGGGCATTTTTTTGGTGGCCGCCTTTCTGGGCGGCTGCTCCATGGTTCTGCCGCAAACGGAAGCAATGCGACAAACACGGCCCGTCGGTCTGCCCGACCGCACTGAGCTCGCAAAGGTGCCCTTCTTCCCGCAGAAAGATTCCCTCTGCGGACCCGCGGCACTGGCGACAGCACTGGCCGACGCCGGCGTCAAGGTCACGCCGGACGACTTGGTCAGCCAGGTTTATCTGCCCGGACGGCAAGGCAGCCTGCAGGTCGAAATGCTCGCGGCCGCGCGCCGCTATGGCACCGTGTCTTACCAGTTGGCGCCAAAATTCGAAGATTTGCTGCGCGAAGTCGCGGCAGGCAACCCCGTCATCGTGCTGCAGGATTATGGCGCATGGCCGGTGAAACTTTGGCATTACGCCGTCGTGGCCGGCTACGATTATCCGAAGGGCGAACTGGTGCTGCGCTCCGGCGACAAGCCGCGGCTGACGATGCCGTTTGCGGTGCTGGAATACACCTGGAAGGAGAGCAACTACTGGGCGATGGTCGCGCTGCCGCCGGACCGCATCCCGGTCACCGCCGACGAATCCAGCTACCTGTCCGCCGTGGTGGCGGTAGAGCGTGCCGGCAACAAACCGGCCGCCCGGCAAGCCTACG
>DASSQR010000103.1:0-112159 GCA_035702405.1 Gallionella sp.
AAGCGCTGTGATGCGTCCGATGACTCAGGCTGATCTGGACGCCGTGGCACATATCGAGCAGGCGGTGCAGCCGTGTCCCTGGACTCGCGGCAATTTTGTCGACGCACTGGAGAGCGGCTATATCTGCCGGGTGGATGAACAGGACGGCGAAATTTTCGGTTATGTGGTCCTGCTGCCGTTATACGGTGAAGCCGAGTTGCTCAATATCGGCGTGGCGGCGACGCAGCAGCGCAAGGGATTGGGGCGAGCGATGCTGAACGATATGCTCGATTTCGCGCGCAATGGAAAAATGCAGCGCGTGTTCCTCGAAGTGCGCGCCTCCAATGAAGCGGCGCTTGCGTTATACCGCAGCGCCGGCTTCAGCGAAATTGGCGTGCGGCGCGGTTACTATCGGAATGCCAATTTCAGTGAGGATGCGATTACCATGGCATGTGACTTGATGGGCGAAGCCGAATGAAGAAGCGCGAAGCGATGCTGCGTGAGCTGCATCTTTACCCGTTATGGAAACTGCGTGAGGGGCGCGGCACCGCCCCCGAAAATCCGGCGATGCCCGCGCCGCCTGTGGAGGCTGGTTTGCAGCCTGCTCCGGTCCTCGAAGAACGCGCCATCTCACCTGCCGATGCCGCAAGCACAGCGAATGTTGGGCCGCAGCCAGTGGCACTAGCCCCGGCTGCCGAGACGCTGGACGAAGCTGGCACGAGCCGCATCCAGCACATCGCCGGACTCGACTGGCCGGAGCTGCGGGTAATGGTGCGCGACTGCACTGCCTGCCGGCTGCGTGCGGGCTGCACCCAGACCGTGTTCGGCGTCGGGGATGAACAGGCCGACTGGCTGTTTGTCGGCGAAGGTCCCGGAGCCGACGAAGACATCAAGGGCGAGCCGTTCGTCGGCCAGGCAGGCAAGCTGCTCGACAGCATGCTGGCGTCGATCAAACTGCGACGCGGGGATAACGTCTTCATCGCCAACATCGTCAAGTGCCGCCCACCCAACAATCGCACGCCGGCGGCTGATGAGATCGCCACCTGCATCCCGTACCTCTGGCGCCAGATCGCGCTCATCCGGCCCAAGCTGATCGTGGCCTTGGGCAAGACCGCCGCGACCTCGCTGCTGAAGCGCGATGTGCCGATCGGTTCCCTGCGGGGCAAATTGCACGACTACCAGGGCATTTCCCTGATCGTCACCTATCATCCGGCCTACCTGCTGCGCAGCCCGATGGAAAAGGCTAAGGCATGGGAGGACTTGTGCTTTGCGGTGCGGGTGATGCGGGGTGAGAAAAGTTGATGCCTTGGTGCAGAAAACCGCAGAAACCTGCAACGTATTGTGAAACTTACTGCTCTTGAACTGGCCGTTCTCGCCTGGTTTTCCGGGCACGCCGACAGCAACGCACTTCGGATTCAATGTGAAACGGCGTCGGTGCTTGAACGAACATACACTGGACCGAGCCAGGTTACTCGGCTGGAGTGCGCTACCTTCGCGCCAGTAGCCGATTTTCCAACGAACTGCGTACCCAACGCCCCTCTCATTGCAAGTCCCGTGCTGCTGCATGGTGCGGGTGCAGACCTTTGGCTAAGAGACGGGAAGATTTTCGAGCTCGAGATCGTTACTTTTGGATGGGGAGAACTGCCTGCGGCAAGCTTTCCGTTCCAACTTGTTGACGAACTATGAATCGGGGCGCTGTCTTTTTTGACTTCACTAATTGCCAATTCAGCTGAAAGCTTGTTCATATTAAAGGATGGGTCAAATAGGATATGAGCATTCCTGAGGATCAAAAAAATCCAACCCTGTTTATTCGGCTGCTCAAGGTCTTGCTGTCCCGTTTGGGAAAGGTAATGGTGTCTGGCGTGGAGCATCTGGATGGTCCAAAGGGAAAGATTGTGGTCTGCAACCATGTTGGCTGGGCGGATCCACTGTGGCTGGGTTACTCTGCCTTACCGCATACCTTGTACCAAATGGCCAAGAAGGAACTTTTCGATAATCCCGTCGTAGGTTGGTTTGTTCGGCAAGGAGGCGGATTTCCGATTGACCGTGGTCGACCGTCGGCTTCGACCATCAAGCAAGTGATTTCATTGGTTCAACGCGGGGAGCGCGTTCTGGTTTTTCCTACTGGAACACGTTCCGGCAACCAGGTCGAAGCGAAGAGGGGCGCGGCAACCATCGCTTTACATGCAAATGGAGAAGTCGTTCCCGCGTTCTACAGAGGGCCGAAACAAATCCGGCTTATTCATATATTTCGCCGGCCAGTTATTCACGTGGCGTTTGGGCCTCCGATCATGGTGCCACTGAACGCAACAACCGATAAAGAGGCTGCGCTGAAACTGACAGAAGAAATCCATAAAGCGATAGGTAAGTTGGGCTTGGAGTTCGAGAAACTGGATAATTAAAAGACATCCCCCTTATCCTGATCCCGCCCATGTCTGCGATACAGCGCGGTCATGATGCCCGACAGCAGGAGGCCGAACACCAGGATGATGAGGTAGATGTGGAATTCCAGTTTTTCCATCAGGGCGTAGAGTGACAGCATCGCGAAGATGCTCAGATTTTCGTTGAAATTCTGCACCGCGATCGAACTGCCCGCGCCCATCAGCAGGTGGCCGCGATGCTGCAGCAGCGCATTCATCGGCACGACGAAATAGCCGCCCATCATGCCGATCACGATCAGCAGCGCGATTGCGAGCATGTTGTTGGTCACCGGAATCATGACCAGCACGGTCAGGCCCATCGCGATTCCGACCGGCAGCACCTTGACCGAGTGCTCGAGTTTGACGAATTTTGCGGCCAGCACCGAACCGATCGCGATGCCGATCGCTACCCAGGCAGTCAGCTTGGCGGCTTCGCCTATGCTGTAATTCAACGCCACTGCAGCCCAGCCGAGTATCAGCAGACGCAGTGTGGCGCCCGCGCCCCAGAATAGCGTGGTGACCCCCAGCGAGACCTGGCCCAGCGGGTCTTTCCATAGCAGTCTGAAATCGTGCCAGAACTCGCTGAGCAGAAACGCCGGACTGTGACTGAGCGGCTTGTGGTCGATGGCGACGCGTGGAATGCGCAAGTTGAACAACGCGGCGGCGACGTAAACGAGCACGATGATGCCAATCGCGAGTTTGGCCGGGCTATGGATCATCGGCAGCGCCAAAGAATGCAGCAGCGGTTTTGCCACCGCCGGGCTGATCAGGATGCCGCCTAGCACTGCCCCGAGCACAATGGCGGCCACCGTCAGGCCCTCCATCCAGCTATTTGCCTTGACCAGCAGGCTGGGCGGCAGGTATTCGGTGAGGATGCCGTACTTGGCGGGCGAATAGGCGGCGGCACCCAGCCCGACCAGGCCATAGGCCAGAAGCGGATTGACTCCGAGCAGCATGGCGACGCAGCCGGCAATCTTGATGTTGTTGCTGACGAACATCACGCGCCCTTTGGGCAGCGAGTCGGCAAAGGCGCCCACGAACGGCGCGAGCACGATGTAGGAGACAATGAAGGCTTCTTGCAATACCGGAGTGTGCCAGCCAGGCGCATGCAGATCCTTCAGCAGGGCAATGGCGGCAAACAACAGGGCATTATCTGCGAGCGCGGAAAGGAATTGCGCCGCGAGGATGATGTAGAAACCGGAATTCATTCAGCGGGTTTTATTTTGTGAGGGCGTTTTATAACACGAAAGCCTTGCCCCTGCTATCATTCGCTTTTGTCTGAATCCAGTCTCTTACCTTAAGGTAACCGCCAGAAGCGGATGCCCGCAAAACGAATTTTAGAGGTTACGAGTAATACTCATGCAGCGCCCCATCCAAGCCCGCATCGACCTGAGCGCCATGGAGCACAATCTCCGCGTGGCGCGCCATGCCACGAGCGCACGCATCATGGCCGTGATCAAGGCGGAGGGCTATGGTCATGGTTTGCTGCGTGTGGCCGAGGCGCTGGCCGCGGCCGACGGCTTTGCGCTGCTGGATATCCGGGATGCGGTCCGGCTGCGCGAGGCCGGTTTTCGCCAGCCGATCCTGTTGCTGGAGGGATTCTTCAGCGCGGAAGATCTGGCTATTCTCGCTGAATACGACGTATCCACCGTGATCCATAGCGCGTGGCAGCTCGCCCTGCTGGACGCTTATCCGCGCCGCGGCGCGCTGGATGCCTGGCTCAAGGTGAACACCGGCATGAACCGCCTGGGATTTGCACCGCAGCAAGTGGCGCTGGTAATGGAGCAGCTGCGCCGCCATCCCGTGGTACGCGAGGTGGCTTTGATGACGCATTTCGCCCATGCGGATGATCCGCGCGGGGTGGCGATGCCGTTGGACCGGTTCAATCAGGTCGCGGCACCTTACCGGGCCGCGCGCTCGCTTGCGAATTCCGCTGCTCTGTTGCGATACCCGGAAACGCACGGTGACTGGGTGCGCCCCGGCATTATGCTGTACGGTGCGTCACCCTTTGCCGAGACCAGCGCGCAGCAGCTCGGGCTCAGGCCAGTGATGACCTTAAGCAGCCGTATCATCGCGGTGCAGGAGTTGCGCTCCGGCGATGAAGTCGGCTATGGCGCGCTGTTTCGCGCTGACCACACGATGCGGCTCGGGATCGTTGCCTGTGGCTATGCCGACGGTTATCCGCGCCATGCGCCGAATGGCACGCCGGTGCTGGTCGATGGGCAGGTCACACGAACACTGGGGCGCGTTTCCATGGACATGCTGTACGTGGATTTGAGTGAGTTGCCGCAGGCCGGTGTCGGTACTCAGGTGGTGTTGTGGGGCGAGGGCATGCCGATCGACGAAGTCGCGCGCGCTGCAAACACCATCAGTTACGAGTTGATGTGCGCGCTGACGGCGCGCGTGCCGGTGGTGACCTGAGTGATATTATCCATTAGGCATAATACCCCCTCTCCCTTGCAGGGAGAGGGTTAGGGAGAGGGTAGAAACGGAAGCAAGGAGAAGTAGCATGTTAGGCATCATTGGCGGCAGCGGTGTTTACAACATCGAGGGCCTGGAGAATGCGCGCTGGGTGAAGGTGGAATCTTCCTTTGGCGAACCCTCGGACGAGGTTATGGTTGGCGAACTGGCGGGGCAGCCGATCGCTTTTCTGCCGCGGCACGGACGCGGTCATTACATTCCGCCGAGCGAGATCAATTTCCGCGCGAACATCGATGCGCTCAAGCGTCTTGGCGTGACCGACGTGGTGTCGGTCAGCGCGGTGGGTTCGCTGCGCGAAGACCTCGCGCCGGGCACTTTCGTGATCATCGATCAATTCATCGACCGCACCTTCGCGCGCGAAAAGAGCTTTTTCGGCCGCGGCTTGGTCGCGCACGTGTCGATGGCGCATCCGGTATGCGGTCGCCTGGGCGGGCATCTGCACGAAGCGGCGCAGCAGCTCGGCATTCCGGTGAAGCGCGGCGGTACCTATCTGGTGATGGAAGGGGCGCAGTTCTCCAGCCTGGCCGAATCGGAACTCTATCGCACGTGGAAGTGCGACGTCATCGGCATGACCAACATGCCCGAAGCCAAGCTCGCGCGCGAGGCCGAGATGTGCTACGCCACCGTCGCGATGGTGACCGACTACGACTGCTGGCATCCCGACCATGGCCACGTGACGGTGGACGCGATCATCCAGGTATTGCAGAACAACGCCGACGCTGCTCGCCAACTGGTAAAGAACGTCGCGCCACGCATCCTGGGCGATGCCGAAGGGTGCAAATGCGGCTGCCGCACCGCGTTGCAGTATGCGATCCTCACCGCGCCGGAAGCGCGCGATCCGGCAATGGTGGAAAAGCTGTCCGCCGTGGCCGGCCGGATGCTCAAGAATTAACGATCAGGACGAGACTTACCATGCCAATCAAATCACGCATTCGCACTATCCCGCATTATCCCCATCAAGGGATCATGTTCCGCGACATCACCACGCTGCTGAAAGACCCGGTTGGCCTGCGCACCACTGTGCAGGCAATCGTGCAGCGCTACCGCGATGCCGGCATCGACAAGGTGGCTGGCATCGAATCGCGCGGCTTCATCATCGGCACCCCGGTCGCCTATGAACTCGGACTGGGCTTCGTGCCCGTGCGCAAGAAAGGCAAATTGCCCGCGGCGACGATCGGACGCGATTATCAACTGGAATACGGCACCGACCGCATTGAGATCCACACCGATGCGATCCGCCAGGGCGACCGTGTGCTGCTGATCGACGATTTGATTGCGACCGGTGGTACCGCGGAAGCGGCCGCTGGCCTGATTCAGGAGATGGGCGGCGAGGTGGTGGAATGCTGCTTCGTGATTGACCTGCCGGATGTCGGAGGCCGCACGCGGTTGGAGCAGCAGGGGCATAGCGTGTTTGCGCTCTGCGAGTTCGAGGGCGACTGATGAAACCTGTAAAAATCTACTGCGCGATTCGATAGCCGCGTTGCGCGGTACTCGGAATCCTCATGTACTTGAGTACATTCCGGTTCCTGCGTTCCGTGCGCCTTGCTCTCGAACCGCTCGCGACGATTTTTATCAGGTTTCAGAACGTAGGTTGGGTATCCGACTGCTACTATTGACCATGAATCGAAGAACCCGATATTTTTTCGCTGCCAGCATTTTTGCGCCAATCCTGCTTTGGTTCGCTTATCTGGTAATTTACAGTCCTAAGGTACCTGATATTGCCGGGATAGCTCTTTTTTGCTTGCTGTGGGGAACCCACCTTATTCTTGCCTATATCCAAAACTGGACAATGTTTATTGGAGGCGGAATTATTGAGCCAAACACATATTCTTCTCTTGGAAGAATATGTGGGCTTCTGACTGGGATAATTATTTACCTTATTTCCTTTGCGAAATTGGTAGGAGCATTCGACTAAAAATCAATGAATCAGATAAGTAAAATTTCTGTCGCGTATGGATAAGCTGGCGGTGCGGCAGAGAAGTGAGAACGTAGGTCGGGTTAGGCGCTTTGCGCCGTAACCCGACGAAGCGGATTGACGACGAATTGTGTCGGGTTCACCCTGTGGGTACGAGATGCTGTACTAACCCGACCTATGGAACTGATGAAGAAATTGTATGAAAGTTAACGGCACTCCTTATCGCACTATCTGGCCGACCGCCGACAATGTGGCGGTGGAAATCATCGACCAGACCCGGCTGCCGCACGAGTTCGTCACCGTGCGGCTGGAGAACATGCGCGATGCCGAGCGCGCGATTCGCGACATGCAGGTGCGCGGTGCGCCGCTGATCGGGGTTACGGCAGCGTACGGCGTGGCTTTGTCGATGCGCCATCATGCCTCGGATGCGGCGCTGCAGGCGACCTGTGGTGTGCTGCTTGCTGCGCGACCGACCGCGGTGAATTTGCGCTGGGGCGTGGAGCGCATGCGCGCTTTTCTTGCACCTCTGCCGGAGAAGGAGCGTGGCGAGGCGGCATGGCAGGAGGCGGCGCGCATCGCCGATGAAGACGTCGCGATTAATGCGGCGATCGGACGGCATGGCTGCGAGATTATTCGCGCGATCTATGAAGACAAGATTCGCAAGGGCGAAAACGGTGTGGTGAATATCCTGACCCACTGCAATGCAGGCTGGCTGGCCACCGTGGACTGGGGCACCGCGCTCGCGCCGGTATATACCGCGTTTGATGCGGGCATTCCGCTGCACGTGTGGGTGGACGAAACTCGCCCGCGCAACCAGGGCGCCAGCCTGACCGCATGGGAACTCGGTCAGCATGGTATCCCGCATACCGTCATCGTCGACAACGCGGGCGGCCATCTGATGCAGCACGGCATGGTGGACCTCGCGATCGTCGGCACCGACCGCGTGACCGCGCGCGGCGATGTATGCAACAAAATCGGCACCTATCTCAAGGCGCTGGCCGCCTATGATAACAACGTGCCGTTCTACGTGGCCCTGCCAACGCCGACCATCGACTGGACATTGCAGGACGGGGTGCGCGAAATCCCGATCGAAGAGCGGGCGCAGGAAGAAGTGACGCATATTCCGGGGCTGGCGGCCGATGGGCAGGTGTGCAGCGTGCGCCTTACACCAGCGGGCTCGCGTGCCGCCAATTACGGCTTTGACGTGACGCCGGCGCGGCTCGTGACCGGCTTGATTACCGAACGCGGCGTGGTGGCAGCGAATGCCGCAGCAATGCAGGTGCTGCGACTAACAGAGGCCGCATGAACGAATTGGAACTGCGCCGCGAACTTGTGCGCATCGCTAGGAAGCTCGATGCCGAGGGGCTGAATCGCGGCACCTCGGGCAACGTCAGCGCGCGTTACGGCGAAGGCTTTCTGATCACGCCATCCGGTATGGGGGCGGAAGGGCTTTGCGAGGACGATCTCATGTTCGTCGACTATGCCGGCCATGCCTGGGGCCGGTGGCAGCCCTCCAGCGAGTGGATGTTCCATCGTGATATCTACGTGCAGCGCTCGGAGCTCGGCGCGGTAGTGCATACCCATTCGATTGCGGCAACTGCGCTGGCCTGCATGCGCAAGGAGATACCGCCGTTTCATTACATGATTGCGTTGGCTGGCGGCGACAATATACGTTGTGCGCCCTATGCCACTTTTGGCACGCAGGCCTTGTCGGATGCGGCGCTCGAAGCGCTGCATGAGCGCAAGGCTTGTCTGCTCGCAAATCACGGCATGATTGCGGCGGGCGCAACCTTGGCCGAAGCGTTCAAGATCGCGGTTGAAGTGGAAACCCTGAGCGAACTTTACTTGCGCACACTGCAAGTGGGGCAGCCGGTACTGTTGAGCGCCGATGAATTCCGCGAGGCGCAGAATCGGTTTCGGACCTATGGTAAGCCTGCGTCACCGGATGAACGCTCATAGCTGCCAGTAGTGTAAACCAGTACAGAAAAATGACCGGCAGATACGCCGGGGATTAGATGGTGGTGCCGATCGATACGACGGCGGGCAGCGCAATCATGAACAGGATGATACCTGCAGCAGACCAACGCAAGAATTTGGCAAGATCAGCATACATTTTCTTCATTCGTTATTCTCCAAAAAACTCGTTAATTGCTCAACGCACTTAAGTGTGACTTCGTATTTCTTCCGACGTTCCAACGGAATTGTTGCTAAATGTTGAGAGCGCGGTTCCCAGTGGAACTTCATACCGGTGCCATATATCAATCGTGGCTAACGGCGACCCCGATTGTCAGTAGACGCATCGTATTGGGCAAACCTTAAGTATTCCTTAACGAATTTCTTCCGATTTGCTCAATCCGGAAGCGCTCATGTCCTGCAACGGAGCGCATTACACCCTTGTTTCGTTTCATCCTTATTACACGTTGCTTCACTCGCAGCGTTCGAGTGAAATTGTGCAAATTCGTTTGTGAGGACGGGCAAGGCGAAAATCCTGGCGGTTGCGGCTACCATGCCAGCAACGGCAGTGTCATCGAAAGTTACTTAACCAAAACCAGCGTTTCCCGTGATAATTTGCCACGTGAATCCGTCGCCGAACCACAAGGGGAATAGAACAATGCGTCTGACCAGATTGCAGCGATCAGCGATCGTACTGTCGGTTATTTGGGCGATAGGCGCGGCAATTTACCAGCGCAACGCTGATTTCGAACAAGCAGAGCATTTCGCCGAGTGGAGTTATCGTTCCTGCCTTGACGCCAGATCTTTGGCTCATGAGACAGACCTGACGAGCTGCGAGAAAGAACCACGCCAGGGCAATGTTGCTGTCTGGCTTGAGGGGAGCTGGGGTAATGTTATTTTCATCTCTCTTGTCCCGATCCCCTTTGGCTGGTTAGCGGGCTTCACCCTCATCAATGTCGGACGCGCCGCAAATATTGGGTTTCGCGCTGTTGTACCCTGGATAACTTTGAGCCTGCCGAAAAAGGCATTTGTTGTCTTTTGCGTATTAGCGAGCGGCGCTTTTGTCCTGATTGTTGTCGTTGCAGTCTTGAATCTTTACGTTGACACGCTGGTTCCCGTCATGCCTGGTGGGCGTGCCATGATAACGATGACTAGCGATAACTTCGTAGTAGCCAAAGGGACGTGGATACGCTCTGGTTTAACTAATGGCTCGGAACTCGGTTTCCCGCTGCAAACGTCCACAATAGAATGTTACCGGCAGGAACGCCGATGCGTGGAGGCAAGGGCCGCCGTAGTCAGGAAATTGCTGACTTCCGAGTTGATGGAATATCCCATAGAGAGTTGGACGGCCGGGATAATCGTGTTTCGCAACGATGCACCATGCGCGACTGAAGTATTCTCGATTGATCTAAATACTCAGGCAGTAAGCGGTGCCGGGCATACGATTAACAGAGATAATGGAATGTGCAAAAAGAAAGAGGAAAGTTGGAGCTATCGGCTATCGGACGGCTTCCCGGTCTATTGGGAACTAAGACAAAAAGCGAGACCATTTCCCCTTCGGCTATTTCAATCCTTGTTCGGCAATTGATTCCGGCAATCCATTCCAATGAAATCGGGAGATCGCATAAGCCTCGCGTTTGGTTGCGTTCGTTTGGCGTCCTCGACAGGAATCGAACCTGTAATTGACCCTTAGGAGGGGCCGGTTATATCCATTTAACTACGAGGACCACGGGGCGCGTATTCTAACGGAATTGCGCTGTAATCAAAACCGGCGCGCTGGTATCATGCGCCCCCTATACAAAAATATTTTTAGGGGGAAGCACGATGAAGGCACGAATCAATTTGTTTTGTGCATGGTTTCTGGTTTTTCTGACGCTGGGCATGGAACAGGTCGGCGGCGTGGGGGCTTTTGTGCTTGGCGTATTGGGTGTCACCCTGCCGGAACAGGCAGTGCCAACTTTTATCGTGGGCACATTGTTGCTGTTTGGCGTCGTGTTCGCCGTGCAGCATTTCTACGGCGCGTTGCCGCCGCAAGGCAAGCCTGAAGGAAATGGCTATCGCTTTGGTCATCGCATGGTACTTGCCGGAAACGTGCTGGCCGCAGTGATGGTGCTGTTCACCTTTACCTATCCCTTGATGAATCGTGACACGGTGGTCTTGCTGTCCAGCTTTACTCACGTGTTCAGCTACATTGCAGTGGCCTTCTGGGCAGTAGGTTTCTCCTTCATTTACCAGTCCTCGCTGCCCGCCGAGTAACCGAGCGATGCCTTTCATCACCCTTGATCAGGCCTGCCTTGCATTCGGTCATGTCGCGCTGCTGGATCACGCCGATTTTCAGCTCGATGAAGGCGAACGCGTCGGCCTGATCGGGCGTAACGGCGGCGGCAAATCCAGCATGATGCGGGTGCTCGCGGGGCAGGCTAATCTGGACGATGGTATCGTGTGGCGCGCGCCGTCGGCGCGCATCTGTTACGTCAGCCAGGAGCCGCTGCTGAATCCGGACGATACCGTGTTCGAAGCGGTGGCGCGGGGGCTGGGTGAGATCCAGCAGTTGCTGCAGGACTATCATCGGGTTTCGCACCAGATTTCGGTGCCCGGGGCGGATGTTGACGCGTTGTTGGAAGAAATGCAGCGCCTGCAACTGCAGCTCGAAGCACAGCACGGGTGGTCGGCGCAATCGCGCATTGAGACCACGATTGCGCGTCTCGATCTGGCGGCAGATAACCGCGTGGGCGATCTCTCCGGCGGGCAGCGCAAGCGCGTGGCATTGGCGCAGGCGCTGGTTGCCGAACCGGATGTGCTGATTCTCGATGAGCCGACCAATCACCTGGATTTCGCGTCGATTGAATGGCTGGAAAACCTGCTTAACAGTTTCAACGGCTCGGTGCTGTTCGTCACGCATGACCGGCGCTTCCTGGACAATGTCGCGACGCGCATCGTGGAACTGGATCGCGGCAGACTCGCCAGCTTTCCGGGTAACTTCTCCGCGTATCAGGCGATCAAGGAACGCATGCTCGCCGACGAGGCGGTGGTGAACGCGAAGTTCGACAAGTTCCTCGCGCAGGAAGAAGTGTGGATTCGCAAGGGCGTCGAGGCGCGCCGTACGCGCAACGAAGGCCGCGTGCGGCGGCTGGAGCAATTGCGCCGCGAGCGAGTAGCACGCCGCGAAAAGGTCGGCCAGGTCGAGATGAATGTCGATACGGGCGAGCGCTCCGGTAAGCTGGTCGCGGAGTTGAGTAATGTCAGCAAATCGTTTGGCGCACGCAAGATCATCGACAACTTTTCCTGCCGCATTCAGCGCGGCGACAAGATCGGTCTGCTTGGTCCGAATGGCGCAGGCAAGAGCACGCTGCTGAAGATCATCCTCGGTGAGTTGCAGCCGGACGCGGGCAAGGTGAAGCTCGGCACCAAGATTTCGGTGGCATATTTCGACCAGTTGCGCGCGCAGCTCGATGACGAGGCCACGCTGGCCGATACGATCAGTAAAGGCGCGGACTACATCGAAATTGGCGGCCAGAAGAAGCATGTCATCAGCTACCTCGGAGACTTCCTGTTCGCGCCGGAACGCGCGCGTTCGCCGGTCAGGAGCCTGTCCGGCGGCGAACGTAACCGGTTGCTGCTCGCACGGCTGTTCACGCGCCCGGCAAATGTGCTGGTACTGGACGAGCCGACCAACGATCTTGATATCGAAACGCTCGAGCTGCTCGAAGAATTGCTCGCGCAGTACGAAGGCACCCTGTTTCTGGTCAGCCATGACCGCGCCTTTCTGGATAATGTGGTGACGCAGGTGATCGCATTTGAAGGCGACGCCAAGCTGGTGGAGTACGTTGGCGGTTATGAGGACTGGGTGCGGGTGAAGAAATTCCAGGCAACGTCCGCGGCGGCAAAGCCTGCTGTGGCAACGCCGCCGCGGCAGGCGGTTGCACCGCCTGTCGAGAAACCGAAGCCCGCAAGCAAGCTCAGTTATAAGGAAGCGCGCGAACTGGAGGAACTGCCCCAGCGCATTGAAGCGTTGGAGCGCGAGCAGATCGACATCACCGCCCATCTGGCTGATGGCTCGCTTTATCGCACGGATAACAAGCGTGCCCGGCAGCTGCAGCAGCGCAGCGAAGAGATCGAGGCGGAAATTCTGGCGGCAATGGAGCGGTGGGAGGAATTGGAGCAGCGCAAGGGCTGACAGGGCGCGGTATCCTTTATGCGCAATCTTTTACTAACTGGATGAGGGGGACTGGATGCGAATTCTTCACACCATGCTCAGGGTTGGTGATCTGGATCGTTCCATCGCGTTTTACACCGAGGTGCTGGGCATGAAACTGCTGCGCCGCAACGATTACCCGGAAGGAAAATTCACGCTGGCATTTGTCGGCTATCAGGATGAGCGGGAGGGCGCGGTGCTGGAGCTCACCTACAACTGGGGCGTGGATAAATACGATCTCGGATCAGGCTATGGGCATGTTGCCATTGAGGTCGATGATGCCGCCAAGGCCTGTGAGCTCGTGCGGCAAAAGGGTGGCAGCGTGATCCGGGAAGCCGGGCCGATGAAACACGGTACGACTGTGCTTGCTTTCGTTGCCGATCCGGATGGTTACAGGATCGAGTTTATTCAGAAGAAACATTGACCGTGCCGCGATCGCGGTGCAGATAAACAAAAAGCCCGGCGCGTGCGCGCCGGGCTTTTCGCCAATTCAAATGTCGCTCAGGCAACCTGGATGTTGGATGCCTGCATGCCCTTTGGGCCTTGCACTACTTCGAAGGAAACTTTCTGACCTTCCTGGAGTGACTTGAAGCCGCTCATGTTGATTGCGGAAAAGTGTGCGAACAGATCTTCGCTGCCATTATCGGGAGTGATGAAACCGAAACCCTTTGCATCGTTGAACCATTTAACTGTACCTGTTGCCATGTATTAGCTTCCTTACCAAAAAAACGGGTGATTCTCCCGCGACATTGTTTGACCCAAAGGCCGCTCATGGCAGAGCCAGTATTGCCGGGTGCTTTGAAATCAAACGCCTGTGCACTTTTTACTTTTTTTTATGGCTATAGTCAACCGTTTTTGTATGGAATTCGAAAAAAATATTGAACTTTTTTACAAATTAGTTGTCGCCGTACCAAAAGACCTTGTCCGAAGGCACTAAAATCGTCATTGGTCGGACGCATAAACGCGGCATAGCCCTTTGCGGATGACACAATATCGGGTGAGGAGAGATATTTTTGACAGGCAGCGTTGACGAGAGCATGACGAGTCGGTTGTCGGTCATTTTTTTTGGGCCAGCAAACGCTTTGCTCCCGCGCTGAGCAGTAGCACAGTGATTGCAGAAATTATGCCGATGCCGAAGGTATGCGGTGCATTGGAACCAAAATGGAACAACTCCTGGAGCAACGGGACGCTCAGTACCAGCGCCAGCCCTCCGCTGCCGCCCAGCACGATCCACCACAGCACCGGGTTTTGCCGTGACCACCCTTCTTGCCACGAGAGGCCAAGAGAACGGTTGCTGAATACCAGCGCAATATTGCCAGCTACCATGGCCACAAACACTTGCGCGCGGACCGTGTTTTCGTCAAAGCCTGCTGCCAGTGCCCAGACGTAGACCGCTGCGGCAACGGCAAACGCCGCTATCCCCTGCAACAAGCTGCTGGTCATCAGCTTGCCGCTGAAGAGCGGTTCGCTCGCTTGGCGGGGCGGGCGTTGCATGAGCCCCGGTTCCTCGGCTTCGGCCTCGAAGAGGATGGTGCAGGCCGGATCGATGATCAGCTGCAGGAACATGATGTGTGCGGGCAACAGCAGCAGGGGCGCGCCCGAGAGTACCGGCAGAAGCGCCATGCCGACGATCGGAATGTGCACGGCGACTGCATAGCTCATTGCCTTGCGCAGATTATCGTAAATGCGCCGCCCGACGCGCATGGTTACCACCAGCGAGGCGAAATCGTCCCTGAGCAGCACCAGCGCCGCAGCTTCGCGCGCGACATCGGTGCCGCGCTTGCCCATCGCCACGCCAATATGTGCGGCCTTGAGCGCGGGCGCATCATTTACTCCGTCGCCGATCATCGCGACGATCTCGCCATTGGCCTTGAGGGCCTCTACCAGGCGCAATTTCTGCTGCGGTACGATGCGTGCGAACACTCGCACCTCGCGCAGTCTGGTGTGCAGGACTTCGTCCGGCATGCGGTCCAGTTCACTGCCGGTCAACACCTGCGCACTCGGCAGGCCGAGTTCTGTCGCGATCGCCTGCGCCGTGCGCGCGTGGTCACCGGTGATCATCACCACGCGGATGCCGGCCGCACGGCACAGCGCGATTGCGTCCGGCACGTCGGCGCGCAGCGGATCCTGTAGGCCGATCAGGCCGACAAAAGCGAACCCGATGTCGTGTTGTTGGGTTGGCCAACGCGTTTCCGGGTCTTGATCGGCTTCGAGGGTGGCGCGCGCCACACCCAGTACGCGCAGGCCTTGCGCAGCCATGTCGGCGGCAACCTGTTCGATGATGCGGGCCTCCGTCCCAGGCAGATGGCACAGGTCGATGATCGCTTCGGGCGCGCCCTTGGCAGCCACCATCTGGTGCCGTTGGCCGGCACTGTGCCAGACGTGCGACATGGCCAGCAGTCCGGGGGACAGGCTGTACTCGTGCACCAGTTCCCAGTCGTCATGCAGGTGTTCGCTCCCGCTCAGGGTGCGTTTGCCCAGGTCGTGCAGGGCGCGCTCCATCGGGTCGAACGGCGCGCGTTCGCTGGCCAGAATGCCGAACTCCACAAGTTCATGCCAAGGCTCGGGTAATTCGCTGTGACTATTCACCTGCAGCAGGTTGCCCCCGCTGTAAAGCTGGCGAATCACCATGCGGTTTTCGGTCAGCGTGCCGGTCTTGTCGGTGCACAGCACGGTGGTGGCTCCGAGCGTTTCCACGGCATCCAGTCGCCGCGTCAGCACCTCGTGGCGTGAAATGCGCCAGGCGCCAAGCGCCATGAAGATGGAAAAGATTACGGGGAACTCTTCCGGCAGCGATGCCATGGCCAGCGTGATTCCCGCCAGCAGCGCATCGAGCCAGTGGCCGCGGCTGACGCCATAAACCACCACCAGGAACAGGCACAGCGCGCCGGCCAGTAATGCCAAGCGGCGCATCAGCCGGCCGATCTGCAGACGCAATGGAGAAATGCCGGCATGGGCACGGGCGATCGAGACCCCGATCTGCCAGATGGCGCTGGATTTGCCCGTGGCCGTTACCAGCCCGATCCCGCTGCCTTGCACCAGTACCGTGCCGGCATAGACAAATGGCTGGTCGTCGCCGCCGGGTTGGCGTGGTGGGGCATCCGGGCTGCCGGCGCATTTGCGCACCGGCACCGATTCACCGGTCAGCATGGATTCGTCGGCAAGCAGATCGTTGCAGCTCAGCAGCACTGCATCCGCGGCAATGCGGTCGCCTTCGTTGAGCAGCAGCAAGTCGCCCTGCACCACCTCGCGGCCGGCGATGCGCTGCTGCACACCGTCGCGCAGCACCAGCGCGCGCGGACTCGACAGATCGCGCAAAGTTTCCAGCACCCGCTCGCTCTTGCGCTCCTGCGCCACGGTCAGGCCGATGACGAGCAACACAAAGAAAAGCAGCATCAGCGCATCTTCGGCGCTTCCGAGAAGCAGATAGATCGCGCCGGCGGCAATCAGCAGCAACAGCATCGGCTCGCGCAACACATCGGCGGCGACGTGCCAGATGCGTCGCCGCTTGGGCGGGCTCAACTCGTTATAGCCGGAACTTGCGAGGCGCCGCTGCGCTTCCGCGGTGCTCAGCCCGGAAATGTTCGGTTCGTTGTGTGTTGCGCTCATGCCGGTGGTTTCACGCAATGCGATGGGGCAGCATACCGCGAGAGCCGTTCGGGAGTAAATCGTAACGGCGCTGCCCTTGGCCCGGGAAAGGGTATGAAAATAGCTGCGCAGCAGGCGCGTTTCGGGTAAATTGTGTGGCTCGATTTATTTTAACAATGGATCTGCTACGGCCTGAGGGCCGCCAAGTTCCAGCTATTTCAGGAGAAAAGTATGACGCAGTACAGCAAACGCATGGTGATCGTTCATTGGTTGAGTCTGGCTTTGTTGATCGCCGCCTGGCTTCTCGGTGAGAATCTGGATGAGGCGCGGCATGAGGGTGGTGCATCGCTCGCCGGTTATCTGGCGCATGCACTGGTGGGAGGCGCAATTTTGTTGTTGACTGTGGCCCGGTTGTCTTTCCGCCGCAAGGACGGTGTGCCTGCGCCGCTCGGCAATACCCCGGCGGACAAGCTGGCAACGTTGATCCAAAGCGGCATTTACCTCGTGATGCTCTTGTTGACTATCAGCGGGATGGTGATCATGGTCACCAGCGACGTGGGCAAAGCGCTGCTGACTGGCGATGCAACCTTGCTTCCCGCAAACTTTCACGGCGTCTTTGCTCATGAAGTGCATGAGGTGCTGGTCACCGTGCTGATCGCGGCGGTAGCAGTGCATTTGCTGGGCGCCCTGAAACACAAGTTCATCATGAAGGATGGCCTGATGGACCGCATGTGGTTGGGTAAATAAGCCCGACGCCCCTGGATTACTGGATTACGGGTAGCAGCCGTAATCGTCCTTGCCTTGCTTGGAGCGCACCCCAAAAAGTGGCGGTGCGCTCAACCTCCCTCCCAACGAACAATACCCCCCCACTTGTTTTTCATCGGGATTCACTAACTGACACTGCCGCAAAGGTTTTTTAGTTTACCCACAATTCCTGTGGATAACTTTGTGGAAAGCGCTGGGTGTAATCCCTTTAACGTGGCGTGAAATAAGGGGTTTTGCTACCTTGCCTATTTTTTGGGTAATTAAAATATTGCGTAAATACAATGTGTTATTGTTTGTTTGGGAATTGCGGGTACGGTTAACCCTGTAGCGGATGGCGGATCCCCTCGTTTTGTGGATTATTTCAAATTGTCAATAGGCTGAAGGTTCAGTTACTGTAAGAAAAGTCTGGAAGGCAATGAAATGGGATGCCAACGGCACGATGCCGCCGAATTGAATATGGATCCGGCAGATGAAGCTGAAGTATGGAGTCCGTTCGGCTCTGAGCCAGTTGAAAGGGAAATGGCTTCGAAAAGTTCTGGACCTGAGTTGTAATCAAAGGGCTCAGCCCGCACGGCGCTATTTGAGACGCCATCGTGCCGATTCAACAATAATTATGGCAACCGCGAACCTGATGCCCTTCGGAAGTCCTCATCCTGCATTGTTGATGATGTTCTCCCGGAATTTCCCGATTTCATCCCATCTAACTAGCCTATGCAAAATGGATTTTTCGGTTACCCACAGTTCTTGTGGATAACTTTGTGGAAAGCACTGGGAATAATCGCTTTAACATGGCGCGGAATAAGGGGTTTTGCTACTCTGCCTCTTTTTTGAGTGATAAAAATATAGCGTATAAACAATGCGTTATCGCATGTTGATGTTTCGTCGCTACGGCAAACCCTGTAGAAGGGTCGGATTTGCTGGTTTTGTGGATTATTCTAAATTGTCAATATATCTTTCGGCCTATTTTTGAGCCTTTTTCAGGGTGGCGACGCAACCGATAACGGGGGCATTCCAGGACCATTTGGAGGTCTCGTCGTCTGACTACGCGTAAGTGCGCTGCAGCAGCCAGCCAATTGCGGTCAGCGCGCCAAAGAATATTGCGAGGTGTGCCATAGACCAGAACCGGTAGCGGCGTGATAGTCTGTCCGGGGTGAGGTTGCTGATCAGAAACAACTTGCCGTCACGCGGCAGACTGATGATATTGATTTCCGGCTGGGCCTGGGCTTCACGCATTCTGGTTTCAACCTCATGGATCGCAGCCTGCCGCGCCAGCAGCCACTCTTCCATGTCCAGTACGCCGTCCTTGTTGAGGTCGAAGCGGGCGTGCAACGCGGGCATGTCCTGTTTCCATTCGGTCAGCAACGCATTCAGTTCTTCGCGGCTGTTGAATTCTGCGCCGCCGGCGTGCGTGCGGAATTCGCCAATGACATACAGGTTATCTTCCTTGATCAGTTTCCACTCGGTGTAACGATAGTTGCCCTTGACCCACTGGTCCCGGTGTTTGGTGATGATTTCGGCCTGCTCTGGATCAACCACACATTCGCTGCTGTCGTCACGCAGTAGGAATGAATCGCTGCTCTCACCGCTGTCAACGGTTTTCCATTTGTCTCGTGATGCGCGCTCTTCGACCTTGTAGCGATACCACAGGCACGGCAACTGGGTGAATTTGCTGAGCAGGGGTGGGTCGCCGAAGGGCTGGCCGCGGCCGATGAGTTCTACATAGCCTTGGGCGGCAGAGGCGACTTTCGAGGTGGGGGTGTCGCGGATTGCACGCAACCGCTTCAATGCGGATAGCCAGGCGAATACGCTGATCAGTGCCATCAGTCCCAGGCACGTAAACCAGGCGTTGCGGGACTCCAGCTTGAAGCCGATGACGAGCAGCAGCAGCTGTGCGCCCGAAGTGACCAGTTGCGCATATTCGCGGCGCAGCCTGGATAACATGGCAATTACTCAAACAGCGTTTTCAGATTCACGTCCTGCTTCTCGGCTGCAGAAAATTCCAGCAGCGGCTTCGCATCAAAGTTGAAGAGGTTGGCGATGATGCTTGCAGGGAAAACCTCGATTTGCACATTGTTGATATTCACCGCGTCGTTATACAGCTCGCGGCGATCGGCAATGCCGTTTTCCAGAGCGGTAATACGGTTTTGCAGCTGCATGAAATTCTCGTTGGTCTTCAGTTCCGGATAGGCTTCAGCGACCGCGAAGATATTCCCCAGTCCCGCACGCATCAGGCTTTCTGCCTGGCCGAGTGCGGGGATGTCCTGACGCTCCCGCGCTGCCTGCACTTGCGACCGAGCCTCGATGACTTTCTGCAGCGTGCTCTGCTCAAACTGTTTGTATTGTTTGCAAACCTCGACCAGCTTGGGCAATTCGTCATGCCGCTGGCGCAGCAACACGTCGATATTGGCCCAGGCCTTGGCCACCGCGTGTTTGACGTTGACCAGGTGGTTATACAGGCCGATCGTATAGATCAACAGGATGACGATGATTCCGGTAACAATCAGCGTGGTCATGTTTGCTCCTCAGTTTCGCGTGATGACTTAGTGCAATTCGATCGTGCCATTGATCTGGACGCTCAGGCGGCTTTCGCCACCGGCAAATTCCGGCTGGGGAATCGTCGCGTCGGCGGCCATGCTGCGCATCATTCCCACCGGATAGGGACGCGGGATGTCGCCGCTGCTGATCGAATAATGGACGGTCATGTACGACTTGGCACCGGTGACGTTCCGGATCATTTCGGCGCGCTGCTGGAAGGCCTTGATCGCCTCGGCGATGAGCGCGTTTTCAGTCTGCGCCCGCGTTTCCGGTGCGATGCTGAACTGCAATCCGGTCAGCTGCAGGCTGGCCTGCAGCTGCATGACGAGTTCTGCTGCGGCCTTGAAATCTCGGCTCTGCAGGCGGATATCGCCATGGCCGCGCCACGTGTCGATCTGGTGGTTCTTGCCGTACACCGGATAGGTGTTCTGATTGCCGCTGCTGGCCTTGACGGTACTGAAGGCGGATGCCTGCTTGAGCGCCTCGTTCAGTCTGGTGTTGAGCTGCTGGGCGACGCGTGCGGGTTGCTTGTCCTGGAGCTCCACACTTAGCGTGGCCTGCAGCAAGTCATTGGCGACTTCGCGCGCAGCCTCGACCTGAAAATCCACGCGGTTATACGGCTCGGGTTCAGCCCGGGCGAAGAGGCTGAAAGACAACAGGCAACCCAGGAACACGATACGCAACATGGCTTTCTCCCGATAATGAAGAAATACGGCGTGGCAGCTACTTGCACGCATCGTAAAGCAAAAAGAACCGGAATGGTAAGCGTCGTTGTGGAAGACGGAGACAGTGCAACAGAAAATCTGCATGCTGCCGTACAATTCGGGTCATGCACACTCAACCATTTTCCGCGCTTACGCCAGACATTGTGCTGGATGCGCTCGAGAGCATCGGCTTGCACGGTGACGGCCGTCTGCTCGCGCTCAACAGCTACGAGAACCGGGTCTATCAGGCGGGGATGGAGGATGGTGCGCCACTGGTGGCGAAGTTCTATCGCGCCGAACGCTGGTTCGATGCGGAGATTCTGGAGGAGCATGCGTTCGTCGCCGCGTTGCACGAGCGCGAAATTCCCGTAGTGCCTGCCCTGGTGATCAATGGCAGCACGCTGCACGAGTTTGAAGGTTTCCGGTTTTCGGTCTTCAGCAGGCATGGCGGTCGCGCGCCCGAACTGGACGATCCCGCAACCCTGGAATGGCTGGGACGTTTCCTTGGCCGCATTCATGCGGTCGGAGCCTTGGAGCCTTACCGCCATCGTCCGGCACTGGACCTGCAAAGTTTCGGCGTCGAGCCAAGCGATTACCTGCTCGCGCACAACTTCATTCCGGCCGATCTGGTCGAGGTCTATCGCGGTGTCGTCGCGCAGGCGCTCGGCGGCGTACGGCGCTGCTTCGAGCGAGCCGGGAAGGTAAAAATCCTGCGCCTGCATGGCGATTGTCACGCCGGCAACGTGCTGTGGACCGATGGCGGCCCGCATTTTGTGGATTTCGACGACAGCCGGATGGGGCCTGCCATTCAGGATTTATGGATGCTGCTGTCCGGCGAGCGCGCCGACCAGTCCCGGCAATTTGCCAGCCTGCTGGTGGGCTACGAGGATTTTTGCGAGTTCGACCCGCGCGAACTCTATTTGCTCGAGGCGCTGCGCACCTTGCGCCTGATTCACTACTCGGCATGGATCGCGCGGCGTTGGGATGACACCGCATTCCTAGCTGCATTTCCGTGGTTCAACACCCAGCGTTACTGGCAGGACCGCATCCTGGAATTGCGCGAGCAGATTGCGCTGATGGACGAGCCGCCGCTCGCCGTCTAAGGGCGGATATCCTCGTCAGCCGGTACGTCGGAGAGGCCCGGAACTGCCGTTGCCTCCGACATTCCCCTCTATAATGCTATCCGCGAGCTGGTGCTTGCGATTCGGCATTTGAATGAACTGAGACATACATGCATATCCAAGATCTTTCCGACTGGTCGCACGACCACATTTTCGACCATGGCAGCCAGGCTGCCGAGCGAGGCGCCCGCCTGGTGATGTGGATTACGGCTGCGATGATGGCGGTCGAAATTCTCGCCGGCTGGTGGTACAACTCGATGGCGCTGCTTGCGGACGGCTGGCACATGAGCTCCCACGCCCTCGCCATCGGCCTGAGCGCCTTCGCATATGCTACGGCCAGGAAATACGCACGCGATCCGCGCTTTGCCTTCGGCACCTGGAAGATCGAGGTGCTGGGCGGTTTTGCGAGTGCCGTGTTCCTGCTCGGCATTGCCGTGCTGATGGCGTTTAATTCCGTCGAACGGATTCTTGCCCCGCAGCCGATCTCCTACCGTGAGGCCATCGTCGTTGCGGTGATCGGGCTGGTTGTCAATCTGGTCTGTGTGCTCATTCTCGGCAAAGCTCATGATCATCACGATCATGCTCATGACCACGGACATGACCATGGTCATGCGCATCACCACGATCATCACGGCCATGGGCACCATCAGGATTTGAACCTGAAGTCGGCCTACCTCCATGTGATTGCCGACGCCGCGACCTCCGTGCTCGCGATCATTGCCCTGGTTGGCGGATGGATGTACGGCTGGTCGTGGCTGGACCCCGTGATGGGGATCGTCGGCGCGGCGCTCGTGGCGAGCTGGGCCAAGGGGCTGTTGATCGAAACCGGCAAGGTGCTGCTGGACCGGGAAATGGACCATCCCGTGGTAGAAGAAATTCGCGAGGTCGTGGAGGCTGGGCCGAACAGTGGTGCAACGCGCATTTCCGACTTGCACGTATGGCGCGTCGGCAAGGGCGTTTACTCATGCGCCATCAGCGTCGTGACACGTGACCAGACCCTGACGCCGGCCAAGATCCGCGAACAACTCGCGATCCATGAAGAGATCGTGCATACAACGATCGAGATACAAGTCAGTCCTGCAGCTGGTTAGATCAAAAGCCCTGAGGCGTGATGTGCAGGGAGCCCTACTTTTCGGCGATCTGATGGAATAGTTCCAGTCGTCGCGAATCAATCTTGCCGGCGCTGACGGCCTCCCTGAGTGCGCAGCCGGGCTCGTGTACGTGGTGGCAGTCGCGGAAGCGGCAGGCGCCAAGATAGGGTGCGAATTCGATAAAACCCTGTTCGATTCCGCCGAAGCTCAGGTGATGCAAGCCGAAGGCCTGCACGCCGGGGCAGTCGATCAGGCTGCTGGTGTCATCCAGGCGATACAGCCGCGCGTGGGTGGTGGTGTGTTTGCCGGAATCCAGTGCGATGGAAATGGCACTGGTGGCAGCGTCCGCATCCGGTACCAGCGCGTTGATCAGGGTGGATTTCCCCATGCCGGATTGGCCGACCAGCACGCTGCTCTGATTGTGCAGGAAGGGGCGAAGTGCGGAGATGTCCTGTTTCGCACTGAGCTCCAGGACGTGGTAGCCAATCGCGCGGTAGGGCGCGAGCCGTAGCCGTGCAGTGGCGGTCGCTTCGGCCAGGTCGCACTTGTTCAACACGATCAGTACATCCAGTTTCTGGTCGAATGCCGCGACGAGGCAGCGCGCCAGCAGTTCGTCGCTGAATGACGGCTCTGCGGCGACCACGACTATGAGCTGGGTAACGTTCGCCGCAATCAGTTTTTGGCGGAAGGCATCGGAACGGTGCAGCAGCGAACGCCGCGGCAGGATGCTCTCGATAACGCCTTGGGCACCGGTGCCATTATCGGCCGAAGCGTCAGCTGTGTGCCGAATTTCCACCAGGTCGCCGCATACCACTTCGCTTTTTTTTCCGCGGGTCAGGCAGGCAACTTCGCTGCCGTCCCGCAAGTGGACCACATATTGCCGGCCGAAAGCGGCGACAACTTGTCCGGTTACAGTATTACTCAAAGCTTGAACAGCGCGTCCACCTTGGCGGCGCAGATGAAATCATTTTCCGACAAGCCGTGAATCGCATGGGTGGTGTATTCCACGTGGCAGGTGTTGTAGGTCACCTTAAGGTCGGGGTGATGGTCTTCCCGGTGGGTCATCCACGCGATGGCGTTCACGAAGGCAATGACCTGATAATAATCCTTGAAGTGATAGGTTTTGCCGATCAGGTTTCCGTACTGCAGCCAGCCATCGAGCTGCGAGATCATGCGATCAATCTCGGGTTGCGCGAGCGGTGGTATGCCGCCTTCGCACGGCTTGCAGGTCTTGTTCGCGAGATCACACACATTGTTCATGGCAAGCCTCCTTTACTTCAGGTTGTAATAGCGGTTGAGATAGGCCCCGATGTGTTGTTCGTCCTGCGGGGTCAGTTTGGCGCCAACGTTGCCGGTGCAAATATGAATCTGCTGGATGAGTTCGGCCGCACTATGCACCTTGCGGTTGGCGCGGGTGAAGATCGCGCTGCCGTCGCCGCCCAGCATCGCGGCATGACAACTGTTGCATTTGTATTGATCGAATATCTTCTTTCCGAGCTGTTCGTCGCCATTCGGAAACGGGTTGGCCGATGCAGCTGTCGCCGCACACAACAGAATTAACGTGGTTGTCAGTCTCATGATGCTTGCATTCCTCCTTCCTGTAGATGGGCGATGCGTTCCGCGGCGGGCGGATGGGAATCGTAGAATATAGAATACAGCGGATCGGGGGTAAGTGTGGAGGCATTGTCCTGATACAGCTTTACCAGCGCATTCACCAAGTCGGCCGCCACCGTTTGTTTCGAGGCATAAGCATCGGCCTCGAACTCATGCCGGCGCGACAGGGCCGACATCAGCGGGCTTAGCAGGAAGCTGAACACCGGGATGATCAGGAAAAACAGCAGCAGTGCGAGGGCAGTGGACGGCGTGGTGACACCGAGCCCCTGATAGAACCAGGCGGTGTGCATCAACTGGTCGAGCAGCCACAAAAATCCGAGGCTCAGCACGAAGGTGGCGACAATGCGTTTCATCACATGGTGGTGTTTGAAATGCCCGAGTTCATGCGCCAGCACTGCCTCGACTTCATTGATGCTCAAGCGTTCCAGCAGGGTGTCGAAGAATACGATGCGCTTGGTTTTGCCAAAGCCGGTAAAGTAGGCGTTGCCGTGGGTGCTGCGCCTGGAGCCATCCATCACGAACAGACCTTTGGCCGCAAAGCCGCATTTGTGCAGCAATGCTTCGATGCGCGCCTTCATGACCTCGTCCTGCAGCGGTGTGAACTTGTTGAACATTGGCGCAATGAACGTGGGATAGATGAACAGGATCAGCAGGTTGAACGTCACCCAGACCAGCCACACGTACAGCCACCAGTATGCGCCCATGCGTTCCATCAGCCACAACACGCCGGCCAGCAACGGCAAGCCAAGGATCAGGCCGATCAGCAAGCTTTTCAGGGTGTCAAGCAGATAGAGCTTCAGGGTCATCTTGTTAAAGCCGAAGCGCGCTTCGATGCGGAAGGTGCGATATAGATTTAGCGGAATCTCCAGCAATGAAGACAGCAGCAGCACTGCCACAATCGCGGTCAGGCCCTGAATGAGCGGGCCGCTGAACCAGTCGTTGCAGAGGCTGGCGATGAACTGGATGCCGCCGCCCAAGGTGAATGCCAGCAGCAAGATCGCATCAAACAGAATGCCAAGCAAGTCGAACCGGGTTTTGGCCGAGGTATAGTCGGCCGCCTTCTGGTGATCGGTTAGCGGGATTTTGGTGCGGAATGCTTCCGGCACGGTGTCGCGATGTGCAGCGATGTGCGCGAGGTGGCGGCGTGCTAGCCAGAGTTTGGCCAACGTGGTCAGTAATACGACGGTGATAAAAACGATGGTAAATTCCGGTGCAGTCATGGGCAATTGTTTGGGGTTTGGCGAGGCCATCGGGCCCAGTTATCGGTAGTGTTGCCGGTAATACCGGCACAACGGTCAAGACGGGAACTGCTTTCAGTAACCGGGCATATCGTTTCCTCGAATGGCGTTCTCGCGTCGCACAGTGGTTTTTCCGTGCCTGGCTATGACACAATACCGGCCTTACCGTTCATATTGAGATCTGAGACGCACGAATTATGGCACAAAACCAAAACCATCTAATCTGGATAGACATGGAAATGACCGGCCTGAAGCCGGACAGCGATCGGGTGATCGAGATCGCGCTGGTGATTACCGATGCCAATCTGGAGACGATCGCGGAGGCTCCGGTGCTGGTCGTGCACCAGGATGACAGCGTGCTGGACGGGATGGATGCCTGGAACAAATCGACGCACGGCAAGTCCGGCCTGATCGAAAAAGTGAAGGCCTCCCAACTAGATGAAGCGATGGTCGAGGCGCGCATGCTGGAATTTCTCAAGGAATATGTGCCGGTCGATACCTCGCCGATGTGCGGCAATTCGATCTGCCAGGACCGGCGTTTCCTGGCACGCTGGATGCCGCAGCTGGAAGATTATTTCCACTATCGCAACCTTGATGTGAGCACGATCAAGGAACTCGCCAAGCGGTGGAAGCCGGAGGTGTCGCAGGGGATGAAAAAGCACGGCAAGCATGAAGCATTGGCTGATATCTACGAATCCATCCAGGAGTTGCGCCACTATCGCGAGCATTTCTTCAAGGTGTAAACGCATCATGAATTGTCGGCCCTACGAAAGGAGACAGCCATGTACCAACGTATTCTGGTTCCGATTGACGGGAGCGCAACCGCCGAGCGAGCGCTGCAGGAGGCCATAAAACTTGCCGCAGGCAAGGCGAAATTGCGCCTGATCTATGTGATCGAGGAGACGTATCCGCTTGATGCCGAAGGCTACGCCTTCATCGATTATGCCGCGCTGCAGGAAGCGGTACGGCACACGGGCAGACGCGCGCTGACCCAAGCTGCGGAAAAGGCGCGTCAATCCGGTGCGACATCCGAAACCGACCTGCTCGAAGCCGGTGGCAAACGGGTTGCCACGGTAATTGATGATGACGCCAGGCAGTGGTCGGCAGACCTGATCGTAATCGGCACCCATGGACGTTCAGGGATCAGCCGGTTGTTACTGGGCAGTGTGGCGGAAGGGGTCGCGCGCGAGGCGTCTGTGCCGGTACTGCTGGTTCGGGCTGCGTGAAAGGTGTATAACTGCCTGGCGTATAAGCCAATCTCATCACTGCGAAATGGGGGAACCGATGACGACAGCACCAGTTTCACCGAAAGAGGATAAGGGACAAGTGATCGAGCGTCCGGACGGTTTTTACTGGCAGGACAAACTCACCACAGAGGAGTATGGCCCTTTTGCGACGCGGTCTGAGGCGATGCAGGAGAGGGACAAAAGCCACAATGGTTTCGGGGATGTTGACTGCGATCCGGCATGACCCCGTTTCATTGGTTACTCCGTGCGGACCCTGATTTGGTTGGACGGGACCGGATAATTACCGTAGCTGGTTCATGCCTTATGAACTGCATTAACGGCTGGCGCATCAGCTAGCTCTCGCTACTGCAAATTGGAGGAAACGACGATGACGACACCAGTTTTGCCTGACCTGCCCGAGGATGAAAAAGGGCGTGTGACCGAACGACCGGACGGGTTTTACTGGGTGGACAAGGAGACCGAGGAGGAGTTTGGCCCCTTCGAAACCCTGTTTGATGCGATGCAGGATATGCAGAAAAACGGCAACGGCAGCGAGGAGGGCGAGTCGCTGGAAGAAGCGGAAGCTGAAATCGGCATCGCCGATTGGATCGACCAGGAGAGTGGGCATTTGGCGGAAGAGTCTCCGCCGCACCTGCATGACGAATAGCGTGCGTACGTCCTGTCAGTGCAACGGCTCAATATTCCGGCGGCAAGCGCTCTACACTGATTCCGGCGTGCCACAATTGCGCGATTAGCGGATGCGCTTGTTCCAGCGGGCTGCTGCTCCAGAAGCGTTCGCTGCCGGCACGCGTTTCAGGCGATAACAAGTCGCCGGCAGCCAAGCGGCGGCGCAGTTCGCGCGCCACTGCAGCCGCCGGGTCGATGATGGCAACCTCTGGTCCGGCCAGTTCCCGGATGACCGGCGTGAGGAATGGATAGTGCGTGCAGCCCAGCACCAGCGTGTCTGCACCCTGCTTCAGCAACGGCGCGATGTACTTTTTGAGTAATGCCCGCGTCCGGTCACCGGCCAGATCGCCGGCTTCCACTTGCTCCGCCAGCCCCGGGCAAGCCTGAACCAGGATGTTGACGTCAGTCCCGAACCGCGCCGCCAGCCGGGCGAAGTTGGCGCTTCCGAGCGTCCCGTTGGTGGCAAGCACCCCGACCACGCCGGACCGGGTATGCGCTGCCGCGGGCTTTACCGCAGGCTCCATGGCGATGATCGGGAGGGTAAACCGGGCGCGCAGGGTGGAGACGGCGGCGCTGGTGGCTGTATTGCAGGCCACGACGATGGCCTTGGCGCGACGGCTTGCCAGAAAGTTGCTGATGGCAATCGCCCGTGCTTCGATCCGGTGACCGGGTTTGTCGCCGTAAGGCGCATGCCCGGAATCGGCGACATAGAGCAGGTCTTCATGCGGCAATTCACGGCGGATTTCACGCAGTACCGACAATCCACCCACGCCGGAATCGAATACTCCGATCGGGTCGGTGTTACTCATCGTAAAAAATCCACATCCCAAGCCCGTGTTGTCAGCATGTTCTGCCACGCGCACGCACTGCAAAGATTGCGTGTTGTATTACTATCATCAAAATATATCAGCACGTGGCGCAAAGGCCCCAAATGCTTCTCATTCCATGGTTTGTATCACCCGCCATTCACTCAGCACGCCATTGACGAAAACGGCCTGTTTGGTGATTTCATAGCCCCAGTAATTCCAGCGAAACGACGATGCAATCAATCTGGGCTCCACATAGGACCAGGTCGTGATCCGCTGATTTGGCTGGTACTGCGTCATGATCGAGTCCGGCTTGCCCCAGCAAATTTGCACCTCCGCGTCATTCATTCCCTGCGCCAGCTTGCCTTCGGAAAGGGCATTGGCAATGTAGGAAGGCCGATCGCGGTGGGCTGATAAATAGGCCGTGGCGTCACCCGGGTTAAACGTATATTTTTGCGTAGCGCAGCCTGCCAACAATAGCAGGGTCGCCACGAGCAGGAATTTTATCATGACCTTCTCCTTTCTTATGCGGGATGGCTTGATAGCCGTAAGACACCCTGCAGGAATAAAAGGTTACGCGTAATTTGCGGTGCGCCAGGCGAGGAAGGCTTTGCAGTATTTAGGCGCCTCTCAGGCAGAGGCCCGATCACGCTTGGTCACGATTCGCGAAGTGTTGCCGGCGAAATACAGGGGGATTTTCATCCGGAGCGGCTTGTTTTCCAATACCGTCCACGCTGTAATACGGTGAATGCCGAAGTTAAGATTCAGCCCCAAGCGCCAATGCGCGCAGCCTGCCCTGTTCCAGCGCCGCACTATCGGGCTCGTTCAGCCAGCCTTGCAGGTTGTCCAGCACCAGATCGGTCAGCGCGTGGATCCAGTCGTCACGGTCGTTGAGGCAGGGGATATAGTGATATTCGCCGCCGCCCGCATGCTGGAAGGTTTCCTTTCCCTCCAGCGCGATTTCTTCCAGCGTCTCCAGACAGTCGGCGACGAAGCCAGGACAGACGACATCCAGTCGCTCGATCTTCTGTTGGCCGAGTTCCTTGAGGGTTGCGCTGGTATAGGGTTTGAGCCATTCGGTGCGGCCGAAGCGCGACTGAAAACTGATGGCGTATTGTTCCGGTTTCAGTCCCAGTTGGTCGGCCAGCAGGCGGGCGGTCTTGTGGCACTCGCAGTGATACGGGTCGCCCTGGTCCAGCGCGGCGCGGGGCAGGCCGTGAAAACTCATCAGCAGCTTCTCGGGGCGGCCGTTGATCATCCAGTAGTGCTGGATGTTGCCGGCCAGCGCCTTGATATATCCGGGATGATCGTGAAAATTCCTGATCGTACGAAGCGCCGGTGTGTTGCGCATCTGCTGCATTTCGCGGAACACCATGTCGTACGCGGTGGCCGTGGTGCTGGCCGCGTATTGCGGATACAGCGGCACGATCAGGACGCGCTGGCAATTCTGTTCCTTGAGTCGCCGCAGTGCGCTGGCAATCGTGGGTTTGCCGTAGCGCATTGCGTAACCCACCACCAGCGGTGCCTTGGTGCGCTGACCGAGATACCCTTCCAGCAGGATGGCTTGTCTTTCGGTATGGATGCGCAGCGGGGAGCCTTCCGGCAGCCAGATGGTGGCGTACTTTTCCGCGGATTTCTTTGGGCGGGTGTTGAGGATGATGCCATTCAGAATCAGCCACCAGATCGCCCTGGGCATTTCCACCACGCGCGGATCGCTGAGAAATTCCTTCAGGTAGGCACGCACCGCTTGCGGTGTCGGCGCATCGGGCGTGCCGAGATTGATCAGCAGGACGCCGGTGCGGACGGGCGTGCCGTGCGCGTAGGCAGGTTCGGGCAGATAGCTCATCTCGGTCAGTGCTGTGACAGCGCGTTGCTCAGCAAACGCGCGGTGATATCGACGATTGGAATGACGTGTTGGTAGTTCATGCGCTTCGGACCGACCACCGCAAGTGTGCCGACCTGCTTGCCATCGGCGGAGTAGGGAGCGGTAATGACGCTGCATTCGTCCAGCGAGGCCAGTCCGGATTCCGAGCCGATGAAGATGTGAACGCCTTGCGCGCGGCGACTGGCATCGAGCAACTGCAGCAGTTCGGTCTTCTGCTCGAACAGGTGGAACAACTTGCGCAGCCGGTTCATGTCGGTAGACAAGTCATCGACGTTCAGCAAATTGAGTTCGCCGCTGATGACGTAGTCCTCGGATTTCTTGGCTGCCGCTTCTTCACCGGCGGCCAATGCAGCCGTCATCAGCGCACTCATGTCCTGATGCAACTGTTGCAGCTCGCCGTGCAAGCGGCTGCGGATCTCGGAAAAATCGCATCCCGAGTAATGCTGGTTGAGAAAGTTGCCTGCCTCGGTAAGTTGTGCTTGCGTGTAATCGTGCTCCATCAGCAGGATGCGATTTTCTACCTCACCATCCGGCAGCACGATAATGAGAAGGATGCGCTTCTCGCTCAGGCGCAGAAATTCGATCTGGCGCACCTTGATGGTGTTGCGTTTGGCGGTGGCGACCACGCCGGTGAAGTGCGTCAGTTCGGACAAGAGACTGGAGGCCTGGGTGATCAACCGCGACGGGTTGTCCGGCTGCAGTTTGTGTTCCATTTGCTGCAGGCTCAGGCTGTCCAGCGGCTTGGTAACCAGCATGGTATCGACGAACAATCGATAGGCCCGGCCTGTTGGAACGCGCCCTGCCGAGGTGTGGGGGCTGCTGACCAGACCGATATCTTCCAGATCGGCCATCACGTTGCGGATGGTGGCCGGGCTCACCTCCAGCCCGGAGTACTGCAGCAGCGCGCGTGAGCCGACCGGCTGGCCGTCGCTGATATAACGTTCCACCAGGGTCTTGAGCAGGATTTGCGCGCGTTCGTTGAGCATGACGGAATTCTATCATCCAACTGCAGGGTCTGCGGCCCGGTCTTAGCGGTGCACCGGCTTCGGGCGCGATATGACAGGGCAGTTTAGATCGCGACTGTACCAGTACAGCTTGACCGGCGATTGGACGGGCTGCGCGAAGCTGTCTGTGGATTCCCTGTGTCTGAAGAATGGGGCACTGGAAGTGCACGGTGCTCAATGAAATGCGGATGACGACACATCAAGGAACTAATCCGGTATGGCGTGCTCAGACGAAAGCTTCACCTCAATAATATTAACGATAATACAATTTCAAGGAGCAGGAGTATGAGAAGTGTTACAGTTGCAGCGCTTTTGTCTGCGATGGTCGCAGCGCCGGCGTTTGCGGCCAATGAAAGTTTGTACGCGGGCCTGGCCCTGGGTAGCGGTAAACCGGGGATCACGCCGGCCGCGGGCGCGGCGCTGACCAAGAATTCCGACCTTGTTTTTGGTGGCATGGTTGGTTACATGTTTAACCAGAACCTGGCTGCAGAAGTGCAGTTTACTGGTGTTGGCAAGGTTACGGATGTCACCGGCAAGACCGCCAAGGGCGATGCGTTCAGCATGGCGGCAGTGGGCTTCTTCCCTTTAGGTAGTCGCTTGAACCTGTATGCCAAGCTGGGTCTTGCCTCCACTTCAAACAAGGTTACCGCCGGTGCCGCGAATCGGAATGCAAGCCGGCTTGGCGCGACGTATGGTCTTGGCGTGCAGTACACCTTCAACAGTAATTTTGGAATGCGCTTCGGTTGGGATCGGTACGGGATGGCGACAGCCACTGGAGCAAATCTTAAAACCAATTCCAACGCCGACACCCTGATTGTGGGGTTGATTTATAACTTCTGAGCGAGCAATAGCCCATGTAATAAAAACCGGACGACCGTCCGGTTTTTTATTTAACTTTCAGGTGAATGCTATTTTGAACTTATTTTGATTTTGGTAATCAGATTCCACCAATAGGAACATCTGGCCAGAATATTATAATTATTTAATAATATTAAGAACCTTAGAACAAAGCCTGCTCAATTGTTATCTATTATTGGTAAAGTAATTATTTAATCAATAAATAATTAAATGTTGGTGTAAGTGGCGGCGCTATATCACTGGCCACTGGATTAATGCGGAAAGATCGTGCCGTGAAAGAATTGCTGCAAAATTATCTGTTGGAAGCCATCGGTTTGTATGAACGCTACACTGGATTTGCACGCAAGGAACGATGGTTGAGTAAGACGGGCATTGGCATTACCCTGATTTCTGTTCTGACGGTTGCGCCTGGTGTGACGTTTGCCTCTGATGCCGCACAGATCGTTTCCACCACATGTGCTGCCTGTCATGGTACGGAGGGCAAGAGCATCGCTCCGATGTTCCCCAATTTGGCGGGCCAGCAAGGGATCTATCTTAAAAAACAACTGAAAGATTTTGTCGAAGGTCGGCGGGTAAACGGCATCATGTCGCCGCTTGTTGCAACCTTGAAGCCTGAGGACATCGATGCACTTGCCGCCTATTTCAGTTCTCAAGGCTTCACTCCGAAAAGCCCGGTCATGCTTCCAGCATCTGCTCCCATTACGCCACAAGCGGTTGAAGAGCGCATGATCTATTACACGGGTGGCAGCAGAGATACTGGTGTGCCTGGTTGTGTAGGTTGTCATATGACTGTCGCGGCGCATAAGTCAGAAGACGTGACCGCATTTGTTGCCTATTTTAACCCAAGTCCCAATGCCAGCAAAAAGGGCACTGCGAGAAACAAGAAATCCGCCAAAAGCGAAATCGCAACAAACAAGAGTAGTACTCCTGAGATGCTGGCGCCTGAAAAACCGGACGCCAAGTTGATCGAGGCTGGCAAGACCTTTTATGTTGATGGCAATGAAACCACCGGTGTTCCAGGTTGCATCGGTTGCCACCTGGAGGGAGGGGCTGGCAGCAAGGGTTATCCGAAGCTTAGCGGGCAGAGTTCAACCTACATTGTCCAGCAGTTGGCAAACTTCAAGTCAGGGGTGAGGGCAAATGACACTTACGGTCTCATGCGGGCAGTTGTGGTCCGGATGTCGGATCAGGAAATCAAAGCCGTAGCTGAGTATCTGGCCGCAGCAGGCCAGTAAGGCGTATCTGCTCTTCGCCGCCGCACTTGGAAGTCAGGATTACGTGGTACCGGCCCGTTATCGTTCATCACGTCGACAACGCTTGCTCGAATCCCTGTTTGATCAGCGCATGGCAGTTGCAGGTTCGCGCTTCCAGTCTTGACCGATCCGGCACGGTGAGGTTCCCGCCGTTAATACTGATTGTGCCATCTGCCTGCAGCCTTGCGGCGGCCTCGGTTGCATTCTCTCGGTGAACCCCGAGCATGTTGGCGGCGACTTCCAGCGGCACCGGAAAGTCGCCGGCAGGGGCGCGATCAAGGCGAGACAGCAACCAGCGGCATAGTTGCTGTTCCAGCGAATGTTCCTGTCTGCAGGTGATCCCCCGTAGGATCATAGCATTCAGCGCCTGAGTGTATCGAAGCAAAGCTTGCTGCAGCGGGTTGCCAAAAGCAAGCTCTCGCTCCAGTGCATTGACGTCCAGCCGGTACGCATAGCCGGCCCGTTGGACTACGATGCGGCTTGGCATGGATTTCCCACCCAACGACCAGAATATTCCGGCCATCCCCTCATTACCGATCATCGCAATTTCCGCCGGCGTTCCATGGCACGTAATTTCAAGAAGCGAAATTACAGCGTCAATCGGGAAATAGACATGGCGCAACAGGGAGCTGGCGTCGTGGAGCGTCATGCCGGGCTTGAGGGAGACCAGCTTCAGATTCGGGAGCAGACGCTCGCATACTTTCGGCGGCAGCGCAGCCAGAATCTGGTTTTGCTTTGGGGCATGAGCTTCCGCCAGCGAATTTTTATGCTGGACAGCGGGGAGTTCAAAATCTACGAGAAACATGTTCGGGCTCCTTGTCGATGACATTCCTGCAACATGAATCAACGATCGAAAAGAATACGAAAAACATGTGACAAACTGCCTGTGGCTCATGTGCGGGTTGCCACCAATATTGAGTCGCGCCGCATCATCAGTGCTAAGTGTCGCGGAGCCTGTTCAACGGCGTCATCGAGACCAGATGGCAAGCTGCTGTGACGATGAGCATCAGGGTGATCTGCTGGTAACAGCTTTTATAACTGGCCGACGCTTGATTGGCAATAAGCCAGATTGCATAGGTAATTCGGCCTATTGTTAATTGTTCTCTGCAGGACTATAAGTTGGCGCGGAAAAGCTCGGTTCATTTGAAATGTTTGGACCTTGGAGGAAATGAGTTGCTTATCGGGTTATGCGACAAGTGACAGGCGCCCAGGTTGAGTTGGATCGCGTCATACGGCGGCAGCATAGGGTGAGTACCATTCTCCATCAGTCTTGATTCAAATAGTTCTGAAAAAGGAAAAAAACATGAAAAACGGATCTGTGAGGAAAATTGCGATTGGCATGGCCGCGGCTTGGGCGTTGTTGGGAAGCGGAATCGTCGCGGCCGAAACTGCCGCTGTCGATAAACGTGGTTATCTGGTTGATAGCCGTGGCAATGTGGTCAAAAACAGTTACAACCAGTGCTGGCGGACCGGCTACTGGACGCCGGAGCTGGCGATTGCCGAATGCGACCCGGATTTGGTGAAGAAAGAAGTGCCCAAAGTGGCAGAAGTTCCTCCCGTGCCACCACCACCCGTGCCGGTCAAGCACGTCATCCAGGTGCGGATTTCTGCGAAAAACTTTTTTGACTTCGATCGGTCGGCCATCCGGCCCGAGGGCAAGAAAATCCTGGATGAGCAGGTGGCTGCAGTCTTGAAAGAACATCCGGAAGTTAAACGTCTGGTGATCACGGGGCATACTGATCGTATCGGGACAGTTGAATACAATCAGAGATTGTCTGAGCGGCGTGCTGCTGCTGGCAAGGCATATCTGGAACAACAGGGCATTCCGGGCGACCGTATCGTAACGGTCGGCAAAGGGAAGTCTGAGCCGGATCCCATCGCGAATACGGCGGTCAAATGCAAGGGGGTGCACGGCCGTGACAACATCATCGCCTGCCTGCAGCCGGATCGCCGGATAACCATCGAGTCGGAGGAAAGCGCTCCGGGAAGTCAATAACGTTAATTCGAAAGGTCCGGCGCTGCCGCAGCGAGGAACTTTTTCTTCGTTCGACTACTCTGTAGTTACAAGTAACGCGAAGGTAACATGCGTTATGCAGCATGAATGAAAAAGTACTCGCGTCTGGTATGTGCCGGATATCACATGTCAGCTACGAGGGAAAAGAAGAAATGAATTTTGACCGCATCCATGGCAATTGGAAGCAACTGAAGGGGAATGTCAAGGAACAATGGGGCAAGCTGATCGGCGATCAGTTTATCGTGTTTGAAGGCAAGCGAGATCAGGTTGATGGCAAGATTCAGGCTAACTATGGAATGTACAAAAATGAGGCAGAGAAGCGGTTGCCAACCTGAAGAAATTGAAAATGGCATACCGAACCAGCATGGTGAGTGGAACATCCCGCAGCCGGTCGATAACCGGCTGCGGGAGGAAACAGGATATTCGGTTTTGAGTTTGAACGGGTGACGCCAACCGGCAAATTGACGTAGCAAGCAGTGAGCAGCTGCTGTAAAAAAACTATAACGATATTGTTTTTAGGAGGTTAATGATGAAGATACTCAAGAAAGTGACGATTAATCTGACTGTGGCTGCAATGGTGCTCAGTCTGGCGGGATGTGCGGGAATGACCAAGCAGGACAAGAATACCGCAATCGGCGCGGGCATTGGTGCGGTCAGCGGGTCGGTATTAACCGGGGGCAGCGCTGTTGGCACGGTGGGTGGCGCTGCAATTGGCGGAGTCATCGGTCACGGCGTCAAGTAACCCACAATAATATGGGCATGCGCTGACGTATAATTGCGTGCCGCATCGCCGCGCTCCAATCCACCTGTTCGGAAATTCCGGGCGAGCTGAATTGGGTTAATACCGATTAGGGGAAATCAATATGCAAGAGCAAGCTAATAAATCACTGCATCCATTAATGTGGATTGCAGGTATCGCCGTTATTTTGCTGAGTGTTACCGGCATTGGCGCCATCATGGGCTGGATCCCGTCTTCCAAGGGAACGAGTGACGGCGCCGCGGTCACGACTGCTGAAAAACCGGCAGAAAATACCGAGAAATCGCCCGCGGCAAAAAATAGCGCCGCATCATCGAAAACACATGTCGCGCAGCAACATGCAACGAGCGCGGCTCCGGCCAAACCGAAATGTGCCGACTGCGGGGTGGTCGAATCGGTCAAGGAGGTCACCCAGCGCGGCGAAAGCAGCGGTGTGGGCGTGGTCGGCGGCGCGGTCGTGGGCGGTCTGCTGGGCAACCAGGTTGGCGGGGGGCGTGGCAAGGATATCGCGACTGTGGTCGGGGCGGTTGGCGGCGCGGTAGCTGGCAACGAGATCGAACACCGGGTGAGGTCGACCAAGGCGTATGAAGTCACCGTTCGCTTTGACGATGGCTCCACCACCGTCATCAAGGAAACCGCTCAGCCTAACTGGCGGCCGGGTGATCGGGTTAAGGTCGTTAATGGCGCGCTGAGATCGAACAATTGATCGGCAGCCTTGTTTTTGAGAGGCTGTTGAGTCTTCAGTCGGTCTGAGTGGAAGCGACAATGCGAGGTTTCGGGGATTTCAAGTCAATCGGTATCGCTTTGGTGCTGGTGGCTGGTCTGGCTGGCTGTGGCGAAAAGCCGGGGCCAGCTGAGAGCGCCGGGAAGAAGATAGATCAAGCTACCGAAGAAACCATTCGGAAAATGAATGAAGCCACCGATAAGGCGGTCCGGGAGCTGAACGAAACGGCCGCCAAGCTCAATAAGGAAGCGGGGGAAGCCTCGGTGAAGCTTGGCGAGCAAAGCAAAAAGGTCGGCGAGATTCTTGATGATGCGACCATCACCAGCAAAGTCAAAGCGGCCATTTTTGCCGAACCCAGCCTCAAGTCGCTGCAAATCAACGTCGATACGGTAAGGGGCGTGGTGACCTTAAGCGGATCGGTCGATTCACAGGAAAGTAGCGGCTTGGCCGTGCAATTGGCCAGTGCTGTGGCTGGTGTGAAAAGGGTAAATAATCATCTGAAGCTGAAGGCTGTCAGATCCGATTGAACAGAATTAATTCGTGCTGCCCGGCTGTGAGGCGGCCCCAGCCACTTGCCACCTGCAGGGCGGTGAGTGACAATGCAAGCCCAGTTTTACCGCGTTTTTTGCCTTGTATAGCGCTTCGGCAGGGCGAGCCGGATGGACGTTGCCGGATTATAAATTGTTACAATAATGCAACGAATATTGCTGTCGAATATGTTCACAGCTGCGCCGGAATCCAGTAAAGTGCGCATCTATTTCTAATTAGATCCTACTGAGAAGAGCAAATACATGAGTGCAAAAGGACAGCAACTGCAAGACCCATTCCTCAATACCCTGCGCAAAGAACATGTACAAGTCGCGATTTATCTGGTGAACGGCATCAAGCTGCAGGGCCAGGTCGAGTCGTTCGATCAATACGTGGTGCTGCTGAGGAATACCGTTACGCAGATGGTCTACAAACACGCCATTTCCACCATCGTGCCGGGGCGTGCGGTCAATATCAATTACGAAGATGACGATTCCGGCGAGTAATGTCGCCACCTTCAGCCAGTTCTGACGCCGCGGTTCTGGTCAGTATCGATTTCGGCGAAAACGATTACAGTGAAAGTCTAGAAGAGCTCCGCCTCCTGGCGGAGACGGCTGGCGTGCGCACCTTGGCGATTGTCGAGGGCAAGCGCCAGCGTCCAGACGCGGCCTTGTTCGCGGGTAGCGGCAAGGTTCAGGAAATTGCCGAAATTGTCGAGCGAGCGCAGGTGCCGCTGGTGATTTTCAATCATGACCTGTCCCCTGCGCAAATGCGCAACCTGACCACCAAGCTGAATACCCGCGTCATTGATCGAACCATGCTGATTCTGGACATCTTTGCACAGCGCGCGCAAAGCCATGAGGGCAAGGTGCAGGTGGAGTTGGCGCAGCTCAAGTATCTGGCCACCCGTCTGGTCGGGCAGGGCGGCGACATGGGACAGCAAAAATTCGCAGTGGGTGCCCGCGGCCCCGGCGAAACCAAACTTGAACTGGACCGGCGAAAACTGGGCAAGCGTGTGCATCTGCTGCAGGAACGGCTGGAAAAGCTCAAGCACCAACGGGGCGTGATGCGCCGTGCGCGTACTCGCGGCGACGTGCTGTCGGTGTCCATTGTCGGCTATACCAACGCGGGCAAGTCCACGCTGTTCAATAAACTGACGCGCGCCAATGTCTACGTGGCCGACCAGTTGTTTGCGACGTTGGACACGACCTCGCGCCGCATGTATACCGAGGGCAAGGGTGATATCGTGCTGTCGGATACCGTCGGCTTCATTCGCCATCTGCCGCACTCCCTGGTTGCCGCTTTCCGCAGCACGCTGGAAGAAACGGTGCGGGCGGACTTGCTGCTGCACGTAGTGGATGCCAATAACCCTCATCGGGACGACCAGATCGCCGAAGTGAACAAGGTGCTGGCCGAGATCGACGCGGCCGGCATTCCGCAGATTATCGTGTTCAACAAGATTGATCTGCTGGATGCGCCGCCGGGTCTGCAGCGCGATGACTATGGTAGAATCAGCCGCGTTTTTTTGAGTGCCAAAAGCGGCGTGGGGATGGATGATTTGCGGCTTGCCTTGCTCGAAGCCATGGCGGAGCGCCATGCTTCTGAAATAACTGAAGATCAAACTACACAAGCGAGAAATGAATCATGGGATTGAATGATCCGCAATGGGGCAACAAGAACAGCGGCGGTCCGCCTGATCTGGAAGCTTTGCTGCGCAAGCTCAATGAAAAGGTTTCGGGCCTGATGGGCGGCAAAGGCGGCGCGGGCAAGCCAGGTGGCGGGGCGTCGTTGCCGGGGTTTGGCGGCGGGATCGGGCTGGTCGTCGCGGTGGTCGCGCTGATCTGGATCGCGAGCGGCTTTTATATTGTGAATGAAGGGCAACGAGGGGTGGTGCTGCGCTTTGGCAAGATGAGTGAGACAACCATGCCAGGGCCGCGCTGGCATTTGCCATTCCCGATTGAAACGGTGGAAATCGTTGACCTGAAACAGGTACGGACTGCAGAAGTCGGCTATCGTGACAACGTAAAGAACAAGATTCCGAAAGAGTCGCTGATGTTGACCGAAGACGAAAATATCATCGACATCCAGTTTGCTGTGCAATACATCCTTAGCGATCCGGCTGAATATTTGTTCAATAACCGCTCCCCCGATGAAAGTGTGCGTCAGGCCGCGGAGACCGCCATTCGCGAAGTCGTCGGCAAGAACAAGATGGATTTTGTACTGTACGAAGGCCGTGAGCAGGTGGCAGCCGCAGCAACCAAACTGATGCAGGATATTTTGAACCGCTACAAGTCCGGCATCCTGATCAACAAAGTCACCATGCAGAACGCGCAACCGCCGGAACAGGTCCAGGCGGCCTTTGACGATGCGGTCAAGGCGGGCTTGGACCGCGAACGGCAAAAGAATGAAGGCCAGGCGTACGCCAATGATGTGGTGCCACGCGCGCGTGGTATGGCAGCGCGCCTGATGCAGGAGGCAGAGGGTTACAAGCAGAGCGTGATCGCCAATGCGGAGGGCGATGCCAGCCGCTTCCGGCAGATTCTGGTCGAATACGAAAAGGCACCCGCGGTTACGCGCGAACGCATGTATCTGGATATGATGCAGCAGGTGATGAGCAACGTCAGCAAGGTCATGGTCGACCAGAAGAATGGGAGCAGCCTGTTGTATTTGCCATTGGACAAGCTGCTGGAAGCCAGCCGCACCGGTATGCCGGCACCGGCCGCCGCCGAAGCGTCGCTGCCGGTCAAGGCCGAGGCAACGCCGGCGACGGCGCAAGGAACTGAAACGAGTGCCGCACAACGCGCACGCGATTTGTCGCTTGGACGCGACAGGGAGGCACGCCCATGAGCAAAAGTTTCAATAACCTGCTGATCGGCGGGGTGGTTGCAATCATTCTGGCGGGCATGAGTGTGTTTGTGGTGAACCAGACGCAGAATGCGATCGTGTTTCAGCTGGGTGAAGTGGTGCGGGTGATTACCGCTCCCGGTCTCTATTTCAAGCTGCCGCTGATGCAGAACGTGCGTTATTTTGACTCACGCATCCTGACGCTGGATACCGGTGAACCGGAGCGTTTCATCACCGCGGAAAAGAAAAACGTGCTGGTGGATTCTTTCGTCAAATGGCGGATTGTGGACGTCAAGCAATATTACGTCAGCGTCGGCGGTGATGAAGAACGCGCCAAGACGCGCTTGAAGCAGACGGTCAATTCCAGCATGCGCGAGGAGTTCGGCAAGCGCACCATCCACGAGGTGGTATCGGGCGAGCGCGAACAGATCATGACGGTGCTGCGGCAGAAGACTGACGCCGACGCACGCAAGATTGGCGTACAAGTGCTGGACGTGCGTCTGAAACGGGTCGATTTTCCGGCGGAGATCAGTGAGTCGGTGTATCGCCGGATGGAAGCCGAGCGCAAGCGCGTAGCCAACGAATTGCGCGCTTCGGGCGCGGCAGAAGGCGAAAAGATCAAGGCCGATGCCGACAAGCAGCGTGAAGTGATTCTGGCCGAAGCCTATCGCGACGCTCAGAAGATCAAGGGCGCCGGCGATGCCAAGGCGTCGTCGATATATGCTGGCGCGTTTGGCAAGAATCCCGAGTTTTACGGGTTCTACCGTAGTCTGGAAGCCTACAAACAAAGCTTCAGGAACAAGAGTGACGTCATGGTGGTGGATCCGAGCTCGGCGTTCTTCAAGTATCTGAAGAGCTATGGCAAGGCTGGAAAGTAAGTGCTGGAGTATTGGCTGCTTGGATTCGCAATGATGCTGGTAATTGAAGGATTGTTGCCGTTCCTGACACCTAATTTATGGCGCGAAACTTTTAGCAAACTGGTCACTCTCTCCGATGGCCAGTTACGCTTCGTCGGCATGACGTCGATGATTGGCGGCTTGCTGTTGTTGTACTGGATTAAATGATGGGTATCTTTAGAAATTCACTTTTGCGGGATGAAGCGCAAGGAGCCGCGCAGCGAGTGACGAGGCATATCGAATGGATAGACGAGGAATGAGCGAGCACGCGACGCCGCGATTCGCCCGGAAGTGGTTTAGGCAGGCAATCCGCGTAGCGGATGCTCGCAAAATGGATTTATAGAGATACCCGATGCAAAACTGGTTACTCCCCGAATACATTCAGGACATGCTGCCCGAGGAGGCATGGCGCGTCGAACAAATGCGTGCACAGTTTCTCGATTTGCTGCGCAAGTCGGGCTATCAACTGGTGGCGCCCCCCCTGCTCGAGTATGCCGAATCGCTGCTGATCGACGGCAGCGATGACATGGACCTGCGCACCTTCAAGCTGGTGGATCAGCTGAGCGGGCGCACCCTGGCGCTGCGTGCCGATATTACCCCGCAAGTGGCGCGCATCGATGCGCATCTGCTCAACCGGCAAGGTGTGACGCGGCTTTGTTATGCCGGCAGCGTGCTGCATACGCAGCCGGCCGGCCTGACGCGTACCCGCGAGCTGCTGCAGATCGGCGCCGAGTTGTATGGCCATAGCGGGTTGGAAAGCGACCTGGAAATTCAGCAACTGATGCTGCAGACCTTGGCGCTATTCGGCGTTGAGCCGGTACACCTCGATCTCGGGCATGTCAGCGTGTTCCGCGCGCTGGTCAAGCATGCCGAACTCGACAAGGACCTGGAGCAGGCGTTATTTGCGGCGCTGCAGAGCAAGGATACCGCCGCGCTGCAGCGGCTGGTGCTTCCGCTGGATGCGACCCTGCGCGAGGCGTTGCTGGCATTGCCCGCGCTGTACGGTGATTGCGCCGAAGTGCTGACACGCGCACGGCAGCTGTTGCCGGATTATGAGGAAATTCGCGCGGCGCTGGCTGCGCTGGAGACCGTCGCGGGCGCGCTGCAGACGCTGGTGTCGAGCGTCGGCATCGATCTCGCCGATTTGCGTGGCTACCATTATCACAGCGGCATGGTGTTTGCGGCCTACCATGCAGGCAGTCATGATGCGATCGCCCTGGGTGGTCGCTATGATGATGTCGGCAAGAGTTTTGGGCGCGCGCGCGCCGCGACCGGCTTCAGCATGGACTTGCGTCAGTTGTATCGTTTGTTGCCGCGGGCTGCGGCTCGGCTCGGCATTTGTGCGCCGCATCGCGCCGACCCGGTTTTGCGCGATAAAATTACACAATTGCGTGCTGCGGGTGAAACCGTGGTAATTGATTTGCTGGGCGACGCGGCCTTGCGCGAGGAATTGCAGTGCGATCGCGAACTGGTTTTGCGCGATGGCGCATGGCAGGTTGTCGCACTTTAATGTAACGAGTTAACTTTTCTAAATCCGGAAGTTTTGTGATGGCTAAGAACGTAGTAGTAATCGGCACTCAATGGGGTGATGAGGGCAAGGGCAAGATCGTCGACTGGTTGACCGATCACGCGCAGGGCGTCGTGCGCTTCCAGGGCGGTCACAACGCCGGCCATACCCTGGTGATCGACGGCAAGAAAACGGTATTACACCTGATTCCTTCCGGCATTCTGCGCGACGGGGTGATGTGCTACATCGGCAACGGTGTGGTGCTGTCGCCGGAAGCGTTGCTCAAGGAAATGGATGAACTGCATCAGGCCGGCGTCGATGTGCAGGGACGGCTGAAGATATCCGAAGCCTGCCCGCTGATCCTGCCGTACCACGCTGCGCTGGATCAGGCGCGCGAAGCGGCCAAGGGCGCCGGCAAGATCGGCACCACCGGCCGCGGCATCGGTCCGGCATATGAGGACAAGGTTGCGCGCCGCGCGATTCGTCTGCAGGATATATTCTATCGCGAACGCCTTGCGGCCAAGCTGGGCGAAGTGCTCGACTATCACAACTTCGTGCTGAAAAATTATTTCCACGCCGAGACAGTCAGTTTCCAGAAAGTCCTGGACAATACGCTGGCACTGGCCGAACGCCTCAAGCCGCTGGTGATGGACGTGCCGCGCGCGCTCTACGAAGCCAACCAGGCCGGCAAGAGCCTGCTGTTCGAAGGCGCGCAGGGCGCGTTGCTGGATATCGACCATGGCACCTATCCGTTTGTAACCTCCTCCAACTGTGTCGCCGGTGCGGCCTGCGCCGGCAGTGGCGTCGGCCCGCAGATGCTCAGCTATGTGCTCGGCATCACCAAGGCTTACACCACGCGCGTCGGTTCCGGTCCATTCCCGACCGAGCTGTATGATGCGGCCGAAAAGTGCGACCCGATCGGTGAAGGTCTTGCCAAGCGCGGTCATGAATTCGGTGCGACGACGGGTCGTGCGCGCCGTTGTGGCTGGTTTGATGCCGCCGCGCTCAAGCGCTCGATCCAGATCAATGGCGTGTCCGGTCTGTGCGTAACCAAGCTGGACGTGATGGACGGCCTGGAAACCGTACGTATCGGCGTTGGTTACCGGATCAATGGCGGATACAGCGACATCCTGCCGGCGGGCGCCGATGCACTGGCGGATTGCGAAGCCGTGTACGAGGAAATGCCCGGCTGGAAGGAAAACACCGTCGGTGTGCGCCGCTACGAAGACCTGCCGCAAGCCGCGCGCAATTATCTCGAACGAATCGCGCAGGTATGCGGCGTCCCCGTGGACATGGTCTCAACCGGCCCGGATCGCGACGAAACCATCGTGCTGCGTCATCCGTTCGAATAATTCGAAAGCGGTATTTGCGCGAATGACAGGTCGCGCAGAACCATTTTTTAGTCTCGTCCCAGCCCTTCCAGGGTGCGACCGCATCCCCTCTTCCTTGCAGGGAGAGGGTGAAATCTCGGCAGCTCAGCCGCCGCACCTTTTATTTTCAAAGCCTTCTGCCTGAAGGCTCGCTTCTACCCTTCAGTAGTTCGCAGAGCATTCCGGTTCAGCCACACTGTGCTCTCAGTATTACCTCCGTTGCCGCGTTGATATGAGTCCGAACGTCAATTACCCCTATGGGTGCGACAATTTGCCGCGCGGCAATATGCCACATTCCGTCATGGTCATTTCTTTCCTAGAATGACCGCGCTTCAAATACAACCAAAATCAAAAACAAAAAGGAGCGGAACATGGCAATCGGAGGAATCAATGCGGCACAGGCAGTTTTTCGCGTTCAGCGTGCTCACGCTGGCGCTCAATCAGGTTTACGCCGCTCAAGATGAGCGGGTTTCAAATAGTCAGGAGAGTCTGCCCGAAGTCGTAGTAACGGCGACCAGGACCGCCAAGGTGGTTTCCGAGGCGCCGGCAACGGTGACGGTGGTCACCGCGAAGGAAATCAGATACAAGAACGCCAATCGGGTCGACGAGGCCTTGGCCGGAGCCCCCGGGGTGTTCATCAGCGCGCTGGGCGACGAACGGCCCAGCAATTACCAGAACCAGATTACGCTGCGCGGCATTCCAGGCTATTACCGGACCGGGGTGCTGGTCGACGGCATCCAGGTCAATAACGCCTTCAGCGGCGGCGTCAATCTGTCGCTCGCCCCCGTCGACGACATCAAACAAATCGAGGTCGTGCCGGGACCATTCTCTTCGCTCTACGGCGGCGCCGGCATGGCAGGGGTGATCAACGTCATTACCAAGGCGCCGGAAAAACGCGAAGTCTCGGCCAAGGGCCAAGTCGCGACCAACAATTTCCGGAGTGTCGATCTTGGCTATCGCGACAAGTTTGCGAACGGCGCCGGCGTCAGCCTCTCCTATGGGCATAAGCAAAGCGATGGCTATGTTGATACCTATCTGACCAAGACGCCCGCAAAAGCGGGCGGAACCATAGTCAGCGGCTGGCAGCAAACGGTGACCAATACCGGCACAACGACCTACATTGCCGGCGACAAGGGCCGGGTTGCGTGGGAACAGGATCGCGTCGGTGCGAAGTTCTACCTGGATCTGCCTGCCAGTTCCAAACTCGTCCTGGATGCCTCCTACCTGACCCATCGGACCAAAGATGGATTCGGCACCAGTTACCTGAGCGCCGGTGGCGTGCCGTTTACCAGTGGCACCGCCAACATCAATGGCCTGAGCGCGGCAATCTCGGCCACCGAATTCCTTGCCACGACCACCGGCGAAGATTTGACGCGCGTTGCCGCAACGTATGAAACCCAGTTCAGCAATCTCAAGCTCAAGGCCAACCTCGGCTATCAGAGCAATCATTACTGGTACAACTCCATCACTGCCAATGCGACCAACATCAGCGGGCCGGGATCACTGAGCGACATTCCGAACAATATGCTCAACGGGGACGTTCAGGTCGGATTCCCGGCGGGCAACAGCCAGTATCTGATTGTCGGGACTTCGTTCAATAACTCGGACTTGCGCAAGCGGGTCTATGCCCTGAACAACTGGCGTGCCATCGACAATATGGGTGCGCTCGGCGATTGGGCGGATGCAAATTCCCGCGCGATCGCAGCGTATGTGCAGGATGAAATCTCGCTGTCGGACCAGCTGACTTTTTACGCGGGCATCCGTCATGATCGCGCCGAAAATCATGGCACCATTTTCATCAACAATACACTGACGAATTACGCCACCCGCAACAGTTCGGCTACCAGCCCGAAGGTCGCGCTGGTGTACAAATTCAACGATGGAACTGTGTTCCGGGGAGCGCTCGGCAAGGCGTTCCGTTCGCCCAACCTGTCCGACATGTATTCCACGTACAAGGCGGGAGCAACCATTTACTGGTCCAATCCGGATCTCATGCCCGAAAAGGTGACTACCGCTGAGCTCGGTATCGAGCACGAGTTCGCCACCCAAACCTTGCTGCGGGCGACGGTATACCGGAGCGATTTCAGTGATCTGCTCTATTCGACGACCGTAGGCGGGAAATCGACCAAACTCAATGCGGGTAAGGCCGATGCGCGCGGCATCGATCTGGAAGTGAGGCAAAAGTTTACAGGCGGATTGCAGGCCTTTGCCAATGCGACGATCGCCAGCACGACAATCACGCAGAACACGGCCAAGCCGACGTCCACTGGCAAGCAGATTCCGCTGCAGGCAAAGCGGATGGCGAATGTTGGGCTGGAGGGCGGTGTAGGGCCGTGGTCGGGCTCACTGATCGGCTCGTATGTCGGCAAGCGCTACAGCCTGGATGACAACACCGACGTGGTCAATAACGTCTATGGTTCGCACGATCCGTATTTCATCACCAATGCGAAGCTGGCCTATCGCATCAACAAAGAGTTCGCGGCTTCATTCTCGGTGAACAATCTTTTTGACCGCAATTACTTCCTTGGCACTTCCATCGCGACGGGCCGGGGAGTCTATCTGGGACTGGAATTCAAGAACTAGATACTGGATTGGAGCCTGAAGGAAGGGGCGCGCGCGCTCCGTCGTGCCGGATTCCGGGTTTACTGGAGAGAAGAACCGTGAAAAGAGCATTAAGTTCTGCGCTGCTGTGTTTCATGTTGTTGCCGCCGGCGTATGCCGGTGCCTCGGATTTGTTGTGGCTGTCCGAAACTGCACCGCCGAAGCCGAAGGCAGGGGTTGAAGGACAAGGTCATACCGGCCATGAGCATCACATGATGCAGGCTGCAATGCCGGCGCAGTCTGCGGTTGCCGCGCAGCCGGGGGCGGCGGCAAGTGCCCCGGCGGCGGCCACGACGAAGAAGCACGATCACGATAACACCATCAGTCTGGATGGCGAAGCGCCGGGCAAGGATCATCGACCCGGCAAACAGGTGTGGCTGCGTCAGGGGGGCAATCTCAAGAATGCCGCTTACGTGGTACCAGCCGGTTCCGGCGAGCACATGACGATGATCGACCTGGAGGGTAATGTCGTCGAGCTCGACACCGGCACAGACGGCAACAAGCTGACACTCCAGACCGAATTGCCGAAGGTCGGCTTTTACGCGACCTACTTGGAGCAGCGTGTTGTCCGTGAAGGAACGCTGCAGGTGCAGTTGCCGAAGATCGAGCTGCTGTGGGCCTCCTGTGTGGCCAAGGAGGTTGACGAAGAGGCGGTCGCGAAGCCCATTATCAACGTGAAGTCACCGCTGGAACTGGTGCGCGAACACGGGCCGGACGAAGGCTGCATGTCGCGCCTTGTGTCCGGAGATGTGGTGACTTTTCGCGTGCTGAGCTTTGGCCAGCCGGTCGCGGGTGCGCCGGTTACGCTGATCACGCAGGAAGGCTGGCGCAATACCGTCACGAGCGATGTGAGCGGGTACGCCGCGTTTACGCTCATTCGCGAGTATTACCCGAAGTGGTTCGAGTTCAAAAAGTTTCATACCGATACCTTCCTGACCTTCGCGGAGCTGGACCGGGACGAAGCCGGCGAACTGGACGGCCAGCGCTACACCTCGGCGCATTACGTCGCGACCCTGCCCGGAAAATATCGCCCCTCGCCGTACGACTATCGCTCCTATGCGTGGGGATTGGGTATCGCGCTGTTCGTCATCGTCTTCGGCGGTCTGTCGGTGTACCTGTACCGGCGCCGGCGCCTGAAACCATACCGGGAGGAGCGCATCGATGACGAGGCTTGAGGCACTCCGTAACGCGGTCAATCACGTCCAGTTCAACCGCTTCCGCTTCTGGCTACAGCTGCTCTTTTTTGTGCTGCTAGTCTATGGCGGATTTCTCGGCGTCGAGCTGGGCAAGAGCCTGCCGACTTTTGCCTGCGGCTACAACCAGGAAGGGCGCGGCGGCATGTGCTATCTGATGCCGCTGCAACACCAGTTGGCGTGGCCGTGGCAGAAACTGTTCAGCATGGCCGGGCTGGCCGTCTTGTCCGGCTTTGGCGTGTTCTTCCTGTGGTTCATCGCGCTGAACAAGGGCTGGTGCGGCTTCGTCTGTCCGGTGGGCACCCTGCAGGACTGGATCACGGCGTTGCGCCGCTTTTTCGGCGTCCGTTATTCGCGTTATTCCGAGGCCCAGTTCAAATGGCTCGCGCAGATCAAGTACCTGCTCCTCGCGTTGATGTTCCTCATTCCGCTGGGCATCGGCGGCGGTTGGTTCCACAAGGACTTGAAAACGCCGTTCTGCATGATCTGTCCAGGGCGCACGATCATTCCGTTGCTGGCCGGCGATACCGCACAGCTCTCGATCGACTTCTCCACGCAGGTCAACATGCTCATGACCGTGCTCGGGCTGGCCGTGATGGGGCTGTTCTTCATCGGCTCCTTCGTGAAGAAACGTTTCTTCTGTTTCTACTGTCCGATGGGCGCGTTCCATTACCTATTCTCCAAAGCGGCGCTGTTCCGGCTGAAGAAGGACGGCAATAAGTGCACCCGCTGCGGGGATTGTTTCCGCGTGTGCGACATGGAAATCAGGGACATTGCCGACGATGTTAAGCGGGAAGAGATCATGACCGATGACTGCACCCTGTGCCTCAAGTGTGTGGCGGCGTGCCCCGAAACGGGCGCGTTGCAGGCCAGATTTATGGGCATTCCCATCTTTACCTCCACCGAGGAAGGTTTCATCAAACGAATGCGCAAAGGAACCCAAGATGGCAACTGAAGCACGCGTCATCCCGCTCCAGCCCACACCCTATACCCGTTCGCGCCAAGCGGGCGAGTCTCAGGGCATGCTCGACCACATCGTGGATGACTTCCAGGACAATCCGGAGTCGATGCAGTATTTCTACGAACTGTACCGCAAGGTCTATTGCCGCGGCGAAGAGGTACCACACGAAGGCACGCTGGTCGGGACTACCTGCATCCAGGCGCCGGAAGAATTGATCTATGCATTTGGTGCGACGCCGGTGCGGCTGTGCAACGGTTCCTATCATTACGACCAGCGTGGCGCCGATTTCATGCCGGCGAAATCATGTTCGCTGGTGAAAGCGACCTTGGGTATGCTCGATTCGGAAACGGTAATACCAAAGCTCGGCAGGCCCGACCTTATCGTCAACCCGACGACCTGCGACCAGAAGAAGAAGGCCAGTGCGATGATGGAAAGCATGGGCTATGCGGTGTATGACCTGGAGCTGCCCAACGTCAAGGAGAGCGAAGCGGCGCGCGTCTATTGGCAGCGCTCGGTACGCCAGTTTGCCGCGCGGCTGCGGGAACTAACCGGCCGCAAGCTCACGCGCAAGAACCTGAAGGAGGCGATGAACAAAACCGGCCGGGCGCAGGCCGCGTTCCGCAAACTGCACAACTTCCGCCGCCAGGCGCCATCGCTGATCCTGGGGAAGGATGTGTTCCTGGTCACCAATGCCTATTTCTTCGACGACATTAACCGCTGGACCGATGCGGTCGAGAAACTGAACGAAGAGCTCGCGCAGCGCGAGCAGGCCGGCTTCAAGGCGGTGCAGAGCAAGGCGCCGCGCATCGTGTTCACCGGCTCACCCCCGGTGTTCCCCAACCTCAAGCTGCCGCTGCTGATCGAGGAAGCGGGCGGCGTGGTGGTCGCGGACGAGACCTGTTCCGCCAACCGCATGCTGTATGACATGACGGCGGTCGATGAATGGTTGCTGAACGACATGGTCGATGCGCTCGCGGACAAATACCTGAAGCCGTGCACCTGCCCGATTTTCACGCGCAACGATGACCGCAAACGCCGTCTGCTCGACTTGGTGCGCGACTTCAAGGCGGATGGCGTGGTGTATCAGGCATTCGCGGGCTGCCAGGTGTACGAAATGGAATACCGCAGCGTGGCCGAGGAATTCAACAAGGCGGGTATTCCGATGCTGTATGTCGAAACCGATTACAGTCCGGACGACAAGGGGCAGCTGTCCACACGGATCGAGGCATTCCTCGAAGCCCTGAAAAACCGGAAGAGGCAGCGCGCATGAATTATTTTGCAGGTATCGATGTTGGCTCCACCGCGATCAAGGTCGCGGTGGTGGATGAAAATGGCAAGCTCGCGGGGGTGCATGTCACGCCCTCGGGCAGCCTGTTCCACAAGAATTCGCTGGAGGCATTGAACACGTTGCTAGGCAAGCTGAGGCTGCAGCGCGAGCAGGTGCGCTACCTGATCGCGACCGGTTACGGGCGCAAGCTGTTCAAGGAAGCGGACGATTCGATCAGCGAGATCACCGCCAATGCGATCGGCGCGTTCGAGACGGGCAAGGCGTTTGGCGGCGTGCGCACCATCATCAACATCGGCGGGCAGGACTCCAAGGCGATCCAGATCGACAGTACCGGCACCGTGGTCAATTTTGCGATGAACGACAAATGCGCCGCGGGCACGGGCCGGTTCCTCGATGTCGCCGCGCGCAATCTGGAGCTAGATCTGGAAGAACTCGGCGATTACCACTTTCGTGGCAACCATGCGCCGCTCAACATCAACAGCACCTGCACGGTGTTCGCCGAGTCCGAGATCATCGGCCTGCTCGCGAAAGGCCACGGCAAGGAAGAAATCATCGCGGGTATCCATTATTCCATTGCGTCGCGCACGGTGCGGCTGGCCAAGCGCGTCGGGATCGAAGACCGCGTCTATTTCGACGGCGGCCCGGCGCTGAACAAGGGACTGGTCGCAGCGCTGCAGGATGAACTCGGGCGCGAACTGGTGATTCCCGAGCATCCGCAGACGACGACCGCGTTTGGCGCCGCGATGCTCGCGCGCAGCGAGTTCATGGCCGAGCAGAGTCTGGAGAGCGCGTGATTCCGGTCGACCTGGTCGTCGGCGCGCCGATGGCGGCGGCGCTGGGTTTCACCTACGGCATGGGGCCATGCCTGATCAGTTGTGCGCCGTTTCTTGGGCCGGTGTTCCTCGCCAGCGATGGTGGCGTCAGGAAGTCGTGGCAAATCATCCTGCCGCTGTCCCTCGGTCGGCTGCTCGCGTATGGCAGTTTCGGTGCGGTTGCGGGGGCGCTGGGTTACTACGTCAAGGGTGCGGCGGCTGGCAATACGATTAATCTGGTGATCGGCTGCGCGGCATTGATGATGGGCATTGCGCTGTTGCTGCGCAGACCGGCAACGGCCTGCGGCTCGGCGCCGTCCCGAAGCGCACCCCTGCAACGCATGGACCGTCCGCGCGCGCCACAGACGCTGTTGCCCGGCGGGCTGTTTCTGATGGGCATCGGCATGGCGCTGTCGCCGTGCGCGCCATTGGGTGTCGTGCTGTTTTCGGCAGCGATGAGCGGTAGCGCCGTGGGCGGACTGGGGCTCGGTCTGAGTTTCGGGCTGGGGGCAATCGTGATTCCGGCGTTGGCGTATGGCATCGGCCTCGCCTACCTGGGAACGAGGCTGCGCGAACAGTTAAACAACTGGCGACCGGCAGTCGAGCGCATCAGCGCGCTGTTGCTGGTGGCCGTTGGAATCAGCAATCTGGCGCGGTGGTAGCGCCCGCGAACGAATCAGTAATACGGAATAGTTGGGAAGAAATGAGTATGAGCAGGAAACAGGGGGTAGGCCGCTTCGGCCTGGTCGCAGGCTTGCTGGCGAGTGCGCCGGTGTGGGCGGAAGAGCCGCAGGCGTTGCCGGAGGTCAAAGTGGTCGGTCAGGTGGATGCGACTGCCGAACGGCGAGAGGCAGTCACCCAGAAGGTCGTGCTGGAGTGCAAGGAAATCGAGAACCTCGGCGTGATGACGATCGGCGAAGTGCTCACCAAATTGCCCGGTGTCGAAGTGACGCCGATGGGCGGCGGACAACGCGCACGCGGCATGTCGCGCGATTCGGTCCAGATCCTGATCGACGGCGAACGTTCGGCGGGCGGTGGGGCGATGGTGGCGGGCGTCATTGGACGTTTGCCGTCCGGCGACTTGGAGCGGGTGGAGATCCTGCGCGGCGCATCAGCCGAATTTGGCGGTGCGGCGCCGGTCACGGTGAACCTGGTGATGAAAAAGGCACTCGCGAAGAAAAGCGCTGAAGTCAGGGTCGGGGTCGGACGGCGCGGCAATGAGTCCTACAACCAGCTTGCCTTCACCAAGAATGGCGGCTCGGGCGGCTTTGCGTGGACTTTGCCGATCGGGCTGACCTGGAGCAATTCGCCGGCGCAACGCCTGGCCGACCGGCAGGACACGCTGTCCGGGCTGCGCACCATCGACAGCGAGCGCGGTGTCACGAGGCTGGGGCATCACTCGATTGCGCCGCGCCTGACCTGGAAGGATGGCAAGGATAGCCTGACGGTGGCGCCGCTGTTCTTTTACGGGCCGCAGGACACGACCAGCGAAACCCAGCTGACGCCGGGCATGCGCATCAGCGACGAGAGCAATCTGCAGCGCTTGTTGCGGCTGCGCACCGAGGGCGAGAAGCATTTTGGTGACGCCAAATTCAGCGGGCGCGCCGCCGTGAACAAGGGGCGCCGCACCTCCGATATCGTGCGCACGGCCGGGCTGGTCAGCACCGCCGAACACACGGCGAGCACCGAGAATGAATTCAGCTTCGCGTTGCGGCTCGACCAGCCGGTTGGTGAACATCTGCTTGCGTTCGGCTTGGAGCACGTCAATCTGCGCCGTACCCAGGACCAGGTGCTGACAGGCATAGCGGCCACCTATATCGCCAGCGAGCGCCAGAGCATCGCTTGGGTACAGGACGACTGGATGCTGCGCTCAAACGCCACGCTGACATACGGCTTGCGCGGCGAAACCATCGCCTTGAATTCTTCCGCGATCGGGCAGCAGCATGGTCGCGTGATGCCCTCGGTAGCACTGCGTTGGGAACCGCAGGACAAATGGGTGATGCGTTCCTCGTTCGGCGCCGGGCTGAAGATGCCCAAGCTCGACGAGATCAGCAATGCGGCGACGCCCAGTGTCGGTACCAATACGCCGCTGGAAGCGGACAAGCGCGGCAACCCGAATTTGCTGCCGGAGCGCAGCCTGAATTTCGAGGCGGTGCTGGAGCGTTATCTGGACAAGGATGCGGGGCTGTTTGGCGTCAACCTGTACGCGCGTGCCACGCAGGACTTTACCGAGCGGCGCGCGCAGCTGGAAGGGCTGCGCTGGGTGGACCGTCCCTATAACGAAGGCCGAGCGCTGCACTGGGGCTGGGAACTGGACGGCAAGGTGCGCACCGACAGCTTCGGCTGGAAGGGTGCGACAATCAAGGCTCATCTCACCCTGCCGCACGCGCGCGTGAACGATACTCGCCTCGGCCTCACGCGCATGGCGCGCGACACACCAAAATACGTGCTTTTAGCCGGACTTGACGAGAGCCTGCCGAAGCTGCAATCCAGCTACGGTATCTCGCTGCAGCTTTCCGGCCGCAGCCTCACCGACATTCCCGGAGAGCAGCGCGTCACCACCCGCGCGCGAACCACGCTCGACGCCTTCTGGCTGTACAAGCTCACGCCGCAATTCAACCTGCGTCTCAGCGGCCAGAACCTGCTCGCGACGGACACCGTGCGTGACGCCGTGTTCTTCTCGGGCGGCAGCACCTGGCAATTGCACAATCTGGAAGGCGGCTACCGCACCGTGATGGCGACGCTGGAAGGTCGCTGGTAGGCACGGAGTTTTCACGAATTGGCGTGCCTGTGGTAACGGCAGGCACTGCCGGTCGCGTCCGGCGAGCTTGGCCGCCTGCCTGTGGCAGGCTCACATTTGCTGCCGCATAAAAACACAGGGCAACCTGCGTAACTCCGAAAGCCCGTGCGAGGACTGATTGGTCGGTACTCGTTCACCGGTGTGATAAATGCCTTTGATATTTTGGCATTTGCCGATAAACTCCCTCCCGCGTGCCAGTGCGCACTAACCCTTGACCGGCTCTGTGCCGGGATGAGCCCGGCAATATCCCCCAGTTACCTTTCACGTGCATCCGACCCGACCTAACGACGAACTGCAGCGCACGCTGCAAGCAGCCTTTTCATGCGCCGCATGAAGGATGCGGTTGCCGCGCGCCGGTTTGATGAGAAGGTATTCGCAGGGATGGTTGCGCCGGCGAGCGAAGGTGAATTGCCGAACCTGCTGTGCCGGTTCGCGCATGAGCACTGTGCGGGCAATATTTTGTTGGTCCGGAAAACAAAAAAGCACGCCGGAGCGTGCTATTTCGTGTTTAATTGGTGCCCAGAAGAGGACTCGAACCTCCACACCTTGCGGCACACGGACCTGAACCGTGCGCGTCTACCAATTCCGCCACCTGGGCATTTGCTGCAGTACTGCGTCAGAGGCGCGCATTTTATAGTAAAAGGAAAGATTGTCAATGAAAAAGAAAAAAAATTTACGTCTGCTGGACCCGTTCCTGGAACGCGAGCGTGCGCAGTATGAACATCCTCTACCCAGTAGAGAGTTTATCCTTCAAATACTTGCCGAGCAGGGAGGACCCGTAGACGAGGCCGAATTAATCGGAATTTTGCACATCGAACGGCATGAAGAAGATCTGTTCGCACGCCGCCTGCGCGCGATGGAACGCGACGGACAGATCATGCGCAATCGCAAACGCGCGATCTGCATTACGGACAAGCTCGACCTGATCAAGGGCAAGGTGCAGGGACATCCCGACGGATACGGTTTTTTAATTCCGGAGGACGGCAGCCCCGACATGTTCCTCAGCGAGAAGGAAATGCACAAGGTACTGCATGGCGATACGGTGATGGTGCGGCCGGCTGGCATGGATCGGCGTGGGCGCCCCGAGGGCAAGATCGTCGAGGTGCTGGAGCGTGCCAACAATCGCGTGGTGGGGCGGCTGTATGCAGAGCACGGCATTCAGTTTGTGGTCGCGGAAAACCGGCGCATCACCCAGGATATTCTGGTCGCGCCCGGCGAAGCAGGCGGTGCCAAGGTCGGGCAGGTGGTGATCCTGGAAATCATGAAACAGCCTGACAAGCATGCGCAGCCGATTGGGCGCATCGTCGAGGTGCTGGGCAATTACGCAGACCCCGGCATGGAAATCGAAATTGCGTTGCGCAAGCATGAACTGCCGCACGAGTTTCCCAAGGATGCTGCCAAACAGGCCAGGCTTTTTGCGCCGGAAGTCACGGCAGACGATTGGGCAGGACGCGAGGATATCCGCGACCTGCCGCTTGTCACGATCGACGGCGAAACTGCGCGCGATTTCGACGACGCGGTATATTGCGCGCCGGAGAAAAGCGGCTACCGCCTGGTGGTGGCAATCGCGGACGTCAGTCACTATGTGCAATCCAGTGACGCGCTGGATCGCGAGGCGCTGTTGCGCGGCAACTCGGTGTATTTTCCGCGCCGCGTGATTCCGATGCTGCCGGAAGAGTTGTCGAATGGCCTGTGTTCACTGAACCCGCAGGTGGATCGCCTGTGCATGGTGTGTGACATGCACATCACCGGCAAGGGCGAGATCAGCCGCTACCGGTTCTATCCGTCCGTGATGCACTCGCATGCGCGCCTGACCTACAATCAGGTCGCCGAAATGCTGGCTGAACCGGATGGGAAGCTGGCCACGCGCAATGCTGCTATCGTGCCCCATCTGCAACATCTCTATGCGCTGTTCCAGAAGCTGCTGCATGCGCGCGAGAAGCGCGGCGCGATTGATTTCGAGACGGTCGAAACGCAGATGATCTTTACCGACCAGGGCAAGATCGAGCGTATCGAGCCGGTCGTGCGCAACGACGCGCACCGGTTGATCGAAGAATGCATGCTGGCCGCGAATGTATGCGCGGCAGATTTCCTGCACGAGCATGACCATACCGTGCTGTACCGCATCCATCAGGGGCCGACGCCGGAGAAGCTGGAAGCATTGCGCGAATTCATGAAGGAATTCGGGCTGCAACTGTCCGGCGGCGACGAGCCGCAGGCAAGCGATTATTCCAAATTGCTCAAGCGCATCAAGGGTCGTCCCGATGCTGGCCTGCTGCAAACCGTGATGTTGCGCTCGCTGACCCAGGCACGTTACGAACCTGAGAACGTCGGCCACTTCGGCCTGGGCTATGAAGCGTATACCCACTTTACGTCCCCGATCCGGCGTTATCCCGATTTGTTGGTGCACCGCGCGATCAAGGCGGTACTGCACGGCAGGAAATACAAGCCGGCGCAGAAATGGGCCGAGCTGGGCATTCATTGTTCGATGACCGAGCGCCGTGCCGATGATGCCACGCGCGATGTCGAAGCCTGGCTGAAATGTTTCTACATGCGCGACCATCTCGGCAGCGTGTTCACGGGCACAGTATCTGCAGTTACGGGATTCGGTATTTTCGTTTCGCTGGACGATTTGTATGTCGAAGGACTGGTGCATGTCTCCGAATTGGGCAAGGATTATTTCCACTTCGATGCCGCCAAGCACCAACTGCTCGGCGAACGCACCGGTCAGCGCTACCGCCTCGGCGACCGCGTGCAGGTGCGCGTAGTTCGGGTGGACATGGAAAGCACGAAGATCGACTTTGTGCTGCAGGAGGAAGTTGAGCAACCTCCGGCCAAGGATAACGGGCATGACCAGGAATCGCTGGAAATGGAGCCGAAGGCGTCCAAGAAATCTGTAAAACAAAAATCTGTTAAAGGAAAGAAATAGCATGGCTGATTTGCGTCTCATTTATGGTTTTCACGCAGTTACGGCGCGCATTCGCCAGAATCCCGAGGGGGTGCAGGAAGTCTATCTGCAAGCACAACGCCACGACCCGCGCATGCGTGAGCTGATCAAGCTGGCCGAAGCGAACGGCGTGCGCGTCATTCCCGTGGAAGCCGCACGCCTCGACGGCATGGCCGGCAGCGCGCGTCATCAGGGCGTCGCAGCGCGCGTCGATGCGTCGCGGCGCGTGCAGCACTTGGCCGATGTGCTGGATACACTCGAAGAACCGCCGTTGCTGCTGGTGCTGGATGGCGTCCAGGACCCGCACAATCTCGGCGCCTGCCTGCGCAGTGCCGACGCGTTCGGCGTGCACGCGGTGATTGCGCCGAAAGACCGTGCGGTCGGCATTACCGCCACGGTGGAGAAAGTTGCCTGCGGCGCGGCGGAAACCGTGCCCTACATCACCGTGACCAATCTCGCGCGCACTTTGCGCGAATTGCAGGAACGCGACATCTGGGTGGTCGGTGCGGCAGGAGAGGCGGAAACGGATTTGCATCACTTCAAGCACACGCGTGCGATCGCCTGGGTGCTCGGTGCAGAAGGCGAAGGCTTGCGCCGCCTTACGCGCGAGACCTGCGACGAACTGGTGCGCATCCCGATGCAGGGCAGCGTGGAAAGCCTGAACGTTTCGGTGAGCGCCGGCATCTGTTTGTTTGAGACGAGAAGGCAGCGCGCGGCGTAGTCGTTTTCGACCCTCTCCCTGACCCTCTGGTAAAACTCCTGGCCATTCGGCCAGGCCGCAGAGCCGCCAAGTCGCTGGTTATCCCGTAAGCGTGAGGGGGAATAATGCCCTCTCTCCCCTGTGGGGAGAGAGCTGGAGAGAGGGGTGACGGGTCGGGCTATGTCAACCCGACCTACTCCAAACCCTTGCCGTTTGCGGCAGCCCCGCGATTGCAATATAGTTGCGCGAAGTGCTTCATCCGCTGGTTAACCCGGGAGGAATGAATATGTTCTTTCGTAATCGTGAAGATGCAGCACACCAGCTTGCCGCGCGGCTGAAACAATACGAAGGCCGGAATCCCTTGGTGCTGGCGATCCCACGCGGCGCCGTGCCGATGGCCAAGATCATTGCCGATGAGCTGAAGGGCGAAGTGGATGTGATACTGGTGCGCAAACTGCGTGCGCCGGGCAATCCGGAGTTCGCCATTGGCGCAATCGATGAGACCGGCTGGGCCTATCTCGCCGAACATGCCAAATCTGTCGCGGGCAGCATGCAATACATCGAAGACGAGAAGGCCGTGCAACTCGAAGTGATGCGTGAGCGCCGCGCGAGCTATACGCCGGTGCGGCCGCCGATTGATCCCGCCGGACGGATCGTCATCGTGGTGGATGATGGCCTTGCGACCGGCTCAACGATGATCGCCGCGTTGCATGCACTCCGTGCGAGGCATCCCCAAAAGCTGATCTGCGCCGTTCCGGTTGCGCCTCCCGACACCTTGGCCAAGGTCACGCCTTACGCCGACGAGATGCTGTGTTTGCATGCGCCGGAGATGTTCTATGCGGTGGGGCAGTTCTATCAGTCGTTTCTGCAAGTCAGCGATGAGGAAGTGATTGAGCTGCTAAAAGAGAAGGAGTAGGTGGGCGTCAAGCCGACATATCGGACCGAGTTCGACCTGCTTTGGTCTTGGCATCACGAAGCATAAAAGTTACAGGTGCTGCGTAAACCACTCCGCCGCATCATGCGCGACTTGCTGCAACGTGCCCGGCTCTTCGAATAAATGGGTGGCACCGGGGATCAGGGTGAGTTTCTTCTCGCATTTCATTGCCGCATAGGCTTGCTGGTTCAATTCGATCACGCCGTAATCGGCGCTGCCGACGATAAGCAGGGTGGGCGCAGTGACTCGTCTCAGCGCGGCTTCACCGGCGAGATCGGGGCGGCCGCCGCGCGAGACCACGGCGGCAATTTTTTGCTGCCCTTCGGCTGCAGCCTGCAACGCTGCGGCGGCACCCGTACTGGCCCCGAAATAGCCGAACTTGAGTGTTTGCGTTGGCGGATTGGTCTGCAGCCAGGCAGTGGCGGCAAGCAGGCGGCGCGTCAGCAGCGCGATGTCGAAACGGGTCTCGTAATTCTCGTCTTCCTTGCGCGTCAGCAGGTCGAACAGTAGCGTGCCGATGCCGTGTTTTTGCAGCACCTCAGCCACATAGGTATTGCGCGGGCTGAAGCGGCTGCTGCCGCTGCCGTGGGCAAACAGTACCACGCCTTTCGTTGAAGGCGGCAGGATCAGTTCACCATCGAGTTCGACCTGCTCGGCCGGAATTTTCACGGTAGTCATAGGTTGCCTCCCATCACGATTGGAATGCGGCGCGGGCCGAACTGCCCCATGAACTTTTCGAAATGCCCTGCTACGGTGGCGCCGCACTGCGGGCAGGCGCCTCGTTCGGTGAGCGCATAGTCGCGGATTTGATACCAGTCACGCACGATCAGCGGTTTCTTGCAGCCGGGACAGTAAGTGGTGCCGCCGGATACATCATGCACATTGCCGGTATACACGTAGCGCAGCCCGGCGGAGCGCGCAATCTCCCGTGCCCGGGTCAGGGTTGATCCCGGCGTCGGCGGAACGTCCATCATTTTGTATGCCGGGTGAAATGCAGAAAAATGCTGCGGCACATCCACGCCGAGTTCGCGGACGATCCATTCGCACATCCTGGTGATTTCCTCGTCCGAATCGTTGAGGCCGGGAATCAAAAGCGTGGTAATTTCGAGCCAGACCTGGGTTTCCTGGCGCAAGTATTTCAGGGTGTCGAGCACCGGCTGCAGGTGCGCGCCGGATTGCTTGACATAGAACTCGTCGGTGAACGCCTTGAGGTCGACATTGGCGGCATCGATCTTGGCAAAGAACTCACGCCGCGGCAGTTCGTGGATATAGCCCGCCGTCACCGCCACCGTCTTGATGCCGCGTGCGTGGCAGGCATCGGCGGTATCCATCGCATATTCGGCGAAAATCACCGGATCATTGTAGGTGAACGCGACGCTCTTGCAGCCGGTTTGTTCGGCGGTCTTGGCGATGTCTTCGGGGCTCGCCTGGTCGGCGAGGATATCGAAGTCACGCGACTTGCTGATGTCCCAGTTCTGGCAGAATTTGCAGGCCAGATTGCAGCCCGCGGTGCCGAACGAGAAGATGCTGCTGCCGGGATAGAAATGGTTGAGCGGCTTTTTTTCGATCGGGTCGATGCAAAAGCCTGACGAGCGCCCGTAAGTCGTCAAAACGATTTCATCGCCGATCCGGCAGCGGACGAAGCAGGCGCCGCGCTGCCCCTCGTGGAGCTTGCAGTCGCGCGGGCACAGGTCACACTGGACGCGCTGGTCTTCCAGCTGGTGCCAGTACTTGGTCGGATGCCGCTCGGCAAGGCTGACCGGCTCGTCCATTTCAGGACACTCCGGTTAGTTCGGCTTCACGCCATTTCGTGACGTGGTAACGCTGGAGCCGAACGCCGTCCGCCCAGAAGTTGTCCGGCAGGCCGGCCTTGCGTTTGAGCATGGCCAGGAAATCGCGTGGTTTTGGGAAATGCTCCCACACCTGCGGCAGGAAGGTGCTGCGATAGCGGCCGTACTCGAACACGATTCCGTCTACGCCGGGGCACAATTGCGCCAGCGCATCGGCTTCGTCGGCAAAGCCGAGCGGTTGTGGTTCCGTCAACAGCGAGACCTCCACCTGTACGTCGGCAAATTCTTCCGCGGTTAAAGGCGGAAACCGCGGGTCGTGGAACGCAGCGGCCGCAGCATTGTGGTACACGTCTTCGGCCAGCGGGCGGTGCGGCTGGAGGCTGCCGATGCAGCCGCGCAGTTCGCCATCCAGGGTCAGCGTGACGAAAGTCGCGCCGGGCTGCTGCAGCCAGTCCGCCTGCGATGTCGCGCTGCGCTTGGTGCCGAACTGTTCAGCAATGGAGTTGCGCGCAAGTTCCACCAGCGTGCGCCCCTGTTCATGGTTTTCCTTCAAGGTCGGGCGTTCCTCCTCGGTAAAGACGATCGCGGCGTAGCCGACCACTTGATCGCGAGAGCCGGCGGTGTCGCCGGAATTGCGCAGGTCGAGCAGGTGCGGCACCAGGTCGTGCTGTTGTGCCGCGAGGATCAGCCCGCTGATCGGCGTGCCGCCGCAGGCGTGGTCATGCGCGATGGGCTGGCGCAGCTGCAGGATGGATTCAACGGTTTCGCCATCCACGCGCTGCGCAGTTGCATACGGCAGGTAGTGCGACAAATCGGAACTGATGACGATCAGCGTTTCGTCGCCGCCCCAGACCGCCTCCAGCACTTCGGCGACTTGCTCGGCCGAGGCCATGCCGACAGCCAGCGGCAGCAGGCTGAAAGCGGGCAGCACGCTCTGCAGGAACGGCAGCTGGACCTCCAGGGAGTGCTCGAGTTCGTGGGCTTCCGGGCTGATGGTGACTTGCGGCAAGTGGGCGATCGCGCGGGTGGCCTCCTGATCCAGCATGACGCGGCCCAGCGGGGTGTCGAACGCCTCGGCGGCCGGCAGCGCGAGGCCGTGCACTGCGACGCGATGGGTAGGGCCGAGCAGCACCACACGGCGGATGTGCGCCGCAACGGAGTCGAGCGCTGCATAGGCGGTCGCGGCAATCGGGCCGGAGTACACGTAACCGGCGTGCGGTGCAATCAGCGCTTTCGGGTTCAGCTTGTGCGGCTGTGCCTCGGCCAGCAGATGTTGGATATCGGCGGCAAGCTGGGCGGATTCGGCGGGATAGAACAGTCCTGCGACTGCAGGTTGGCGAATGGCGGACATGACAAACTCCCTTCATGCAATAGACCTAATATGGAGAAGAAAGTTGCAATAATCAAGGGGTAAGCATAAAAATACGGTCAATCCCGCGGGCGAGAGAGACGTTTTCTTGCCTTGCTTACTGTTCATGCAGCGATTTCGTCGGTTCGTCGCAAGGCAGATGCTCAAGTGGTGCCAGTCTGACACAGTACTGGACATGCGCGGTGCCATACGAGGCGCCATTCCACGGTTCATGTGATATTGACTTGGGGGATAAATGAATACTGATCATTCGGCCGCAGACACCGCGCCGTTGCTGCGAATCCGGGATATCCGGCGCCGCTTCATGCTCGGCGAAACCACCATCGATGCGCTGCGCGGCGTGTCGCTGGATATTCATGCGGGGGAATTCCTCGCGGTGTGGGGGCCGTCCGGCAGCGGCAAGTCCACGCTGATGAATATCATCGGCCTGATCGACGCGCCGACGAGCGGCGAAGTCTGGTTCGATAACGAGGACACGCACCGGCTGAACGACGACGCGATCACCGATTTTCGCGGTCGCCGGATCGGGTTTGTGTTCCAGAGTTTCAACCTGGTGCCGGTGTTGTCCGCGCTGGAAAACGTGATGTTGCCGCTGCAGATTCAGGGCATTGCCGATAGTGCGGCACGCAGCCGCGCGGCTCGGGCGCTGGACGATGTAGGACTGGGGGAATTTCATGCCGTGCGCCCGGACAAGCTCAGCGGCGGCCAGCGCCAGCGCGTGGCGATTGCCCGGGCACTGGTGGTGGAGCCCAGGCTGGTGATTGCCGACGAGCCCACCGCGAATCTCGATTCGGAGAACAGCCGCATGATCGTGGACCTGATGCGCGAGATGAACCGCAGCAAGGGGGTGACCTTCGTGTTCACCACGCACGACCCGCGCTTGCTGGAACATGTGGAGCGCAAGATTCTGTTGCGCGACGGAGTAATTGTCCAGGACGAGGTGGGCGCATGAATACGCTGAGATTGGCATTTCGCGGCCTGGCGCGCAACCGCCGCCGCAGCCTGATGACGTTAGCGGCGATTGCGCTGGGATTCTCCGCGATTGCGTTGTTCGCGGGCTATACGCATAACATTTACGACGGTTTGTCGCGCCAGTCGATTCATGGCGAGATGCTCGGCCACCTGACGCTGAGCAAGCCCGGCATGGACAAGGAAGGCAAGCTTTATCCGGAGCGCTACCTGCTGAGCAGCGCCGAGGTAGCCAAGATCAGCGAACTGTTGCGCAGTGAACCGCATGTCAGGCTGGTCGCGCCGCGGCTCGCGCTGAGCGGCATCATCAGCAATGGGCGCGCCAGCACGATTTTCATTGCCGAAGGCATCGAGCCGCAGGCAATGGACAAGCTGCAGGAAAATCTCCTGACCGCGGGGCAGCGGGCTAACAAAATCTTCAATGGCGTGATGAAGCACCTGGATCCCGCGCACACGGAGGTGGTCGAGCTGAGTGCGGGGCTCGCCGAACTGCTGCATCTCAAACTGCACGACCAGGCGGCGATGCTGGTCAACACGATTTCCGGCCAGGCCAATGCGCTCGACGTAACGGTGGGCGGCACGTTCAACACCGGCAATGCGGGCAGCAACGACAAGTTCGCATTCATCCCGCTGGCGCTGGCGCAGAGCCTGTATGACGTCGAGGGGCGCGCCGACCGACTGACCGTGCTGCTCGACGATGTCGCACAGACCGAGCCGATGCGCGCAAGGCTGCAGGAGAAATTGCGCGCGGCCGGCTTTGATCTGCAAATCAAGACCTGGGAAGATTTGTCTTCGTTCTACACGCAGGTGCACGGCATGTTCGACATGATCTTCGGTTTCATTTTCAGCATCGTGCTGACGGTGGTGATCATGAGCGTGGCGAATTCGATGAGTATGACTGTGGTGGAACGTACCCGCGAAATCGGCACCTTGCGTGCGATTGGCTTGCGGCGGGCAGGGGTGAAGCGGCTGTTTGCGACAGAGTCTTTACTGCTGTCGTTGTTCGGCTGCCTGGTAGGGGTGGTGATCACGTTGGTCGTGCGCTACAGCGTCAATAATGCCGGCATCTCCTACGTTCCGCCCAATAGTGCCGCTCCCACGCTATTGCTGGTGGACTTGGATGTGATTCGCATGTTGTTCACTTTGGTTCTGATGGTCGCAGTGGGCACGCTGGCGGCCTGGTTGCCGGCGCGCCGGGCAGCGAAGCAGCAGATCATCGAGTCGCTCGGGCATGTGTAGGCAATTGTTGCTGGCTATTGGTTTATGTTGGGTACCCTCAAGATGAGCGAACCAGTCATCCTGAATCCCCCTGTTCATGGGCAATGGGCAATTCTCAATCCGCCTGGGCATGCCAAGCTGGCTTGCGACTTTCTGGCCGTTGATGATAGCAAGTCGCCCTACAACGGCGTCAGCTTGTTTCGCCACGTCGTTACCTCTGTGTCTGTGGATGCAACACTTGCCTGGAATCGGCCTGTGGTTGCTGTTGCTGATGGTACTGTCGTTGCTGCGAGTGACGGTACGCCTGATCGAGAACGCATCTGTATGACGAGGGATCTCATTCGTCTGATGGTCTTGGGGCCAAAACTTATTCCACCGTTTTCCGCTTTGGGCGGTAACTATGTCATCTTGAAGTGCGGCGAGGCATATCCTCTCTATGCGCACCTGAGAAACGGTTCCGTTCGAGTCCGTCCAGGCGATATGGTGCGAAACGGTGACGTGTTAGGAAAGGTTGGCAATTCAGGCTCATCGCTCCAGCCGCATCTTCACTTTCAAGTCATGGATAGCCCCGACCCATTTCCGCTTTTCAAGAACCTTCTGCCGTTTGTCCTGGCTTCATGCAAAGCGCGCAAGGCCGGCGAATGGCAGGCTGTGAGCAATGTGGCATTATCCAATGGCGACCATTTGCTGCTCTAGGCGGACCATGGTGACCAACCATCATTCACCAGACCTGTCACGACCGGGGCAGGTCAGCTGTTCATCTGAGGAAACGTGATATGAAGACATTGTTGAAGATGATTCTCCTGATGTTGTGGAGTGCAGCAAGCATTGCCGCACCCGATGCACAGAGCATCGTGCAGCGTGCGGACCGCGCGCGCGGTGGCGCGTTGCCCGGCATTGTCTGGGAAATCCAGCTGAATTCCCGGGAGGGTGACCGGGTGGCCGAGCCCCAGCGGCTGGAGGTGCGTGCGGTCAACGACGCCAGCGTGGCCGAGGTACTGGAGCCGGCGCGCTCCAAGGGGAGCAAATTGCTGCAGGTGGAGCGTAATATGTGGTTGACCCGTCCGGGTTTGTCCAAGCCGATCCCGATTTCACCGCGCCAGCGCATGAGCGGTCAGGCGTCGAACGGCGACATCGCCGCGACCAACTATGCGCTCGACTATGAGGCAAAACTGACCGGCGAGGAGAACCTCGATGGCGAGCAATGCTACGTGCTCGACCTGACCGCGCGGCACAAGCGCACGACCTACGATCACATCCGCTATTGGGTGTCGGTCCCGCGCGAGGTCGCGGTAAAAGCGGAGTTCTATTCGCTCTCCGGCAAGCTGCTGAAAACCGCGCGTTTCGAATACGGTAATACCATCCAGTATGAAGGACGGCGGATTCCCTTCGTGAGCAAGATGACCATCAAGGATGCGCTGATGGATGCGGAAACGACGATGGCGTTTGGTGCGGTGAAAGTGGAAATGATTCCGCCATCTGAATTCGATCTGGGGCAGGTGCAGTGAAGGACACCTCGACAAACCTGCTGCACGACTTGATTGCGGCGTTGCGCGGTACTCGCAACCTCGCCTATCCGTTTGATATGTCTCGGTTGCTCCGTTCCGTGCGCCTTGTACTCAAACCGCTCGCTACAGTTTTTCGAGGCGCCCTGAAGTGTCTGTTCCCGCTTGCGGCTGTGTCCGCGTTCCCGGCCGCCTATGCCGATAGCGCATCCCACGGCAGCTGGGATGGAGTGGCATACGCCTATCTGGGAAATACGGCACCATGTATGGACAGCGTGCTCAATCCCGGCAATCAGATCGCGCGACTGGTGGAACATAGCCAGACCGCCGAAGCGCGTTTCAATCTGAAGGCAGAGCATGACCAGTTGCGCCTTGCGCTGCGTCCGATTGTGCTGTGGCAACAGGATCGCAATACCTTGGGGCGGCAGACCCGGCACGAGGCGTATCTGAGTCAGGGGGAGGCACAGTGGCGCATGACGGAAGCATGGAACCTGGCGGCGGGGCGCGAACTGCTGACATGGGGGCCGGGGCAGTTTCGTTCGCCAGCCAATCCGTTTTTTTTCGACAACGGGCGCAGTAATCCGTTGCGTGAACTCTCCGGGCTCGATGTGGTGAAATTGAGTTGGACGCCCGACACGCGGCGCACCCTCAGCGTAGCGCGTATTGCGAGCACCGGCCATTTTGCAGGCAACGTCGATACCTGGCGCGACACCTGGTTGCTCAAGGCCGACAGGCGCGGCGATGCGTGGGCAGGAGGGCTGGCGCTGGCGAAGAAGGGAGGACAGGGCATGTTTGTCGGTGCGCATCTGCAATACACGCTGAATGATGCGTTGCTGCTGTATGGCGAGCTGGGTTCCTCCACCCGCCTCGATGCGTTACAGTCGCCCCCCGATCCTGCGCAGCCGTTCAGCATTGCGCCTGAATCCGGGCGCCGTGCCAATGAGCTTCTGGGCGTCACTTATACCTTCATGAATGGTCAGAGCCTCGCCGGCGAGTATCTGCATCATGGTCACGGTTTCACTACGGGCGAACGCGGGGCCTATTTCACCCGCACCGCCAGTGCAGTGTTGCCGGCAGGTGCCGCCACGCTGGGCATGGCGCTCGGCACGGCCCCGCCGCTGCTCGGGCGCGACTATCTGCACGTCGTATGGCAGAATAATCCGCTCGAAAACGAAGGGTACTGGCGGTTGATGTGGACGCATAATCTGGGTGACGGCGGCGACGAATTGTCCGGCTATGGCGAATACACGCTGAGCGGCCGCACGAGTGCCTTTGCGCTGGCGGTATTGCCGCGTGGCGGTGTGCGTCAGGAGTTCTCTGCATTGTTTTCGCGCATGGTGACGCTTGGCCTCAAGGTTGCATTGCCATGACAGAGCGAGAGTCGGGCGCATGGTGAATCTCTCGCAGGGTATGATGTGCGGCAGGAACCTGCCTCTCAGCATCGTGTCGTCAGTCATATTCAACACCGCGATTGCCGGCTTGTTGACTGTCATCAGCCCGTGGGATGACTTCTGGCACAACTTCGTTTACTCGCAATGCATCGGCCTATCGATCTTTGCGATCAATATCTTTTTCATGTCGCGCATGCAGCCGGGGCCGCGGCGCCTGGCGGTATTCAGTGTGACCCTGCCGGTGAGCGTTGCGGTCGGGTTGTCGCTCGCGTTTTACGTCTCTGGCACGGGCAGCTGGAGCGATGCCCACGTTTACCAGCCGATCCTCATAGGCCTGTTTTTCGGCGGGTTTGGCAGCATCACCTATTTCCTGTCCGAGCGGATTCGTGTTCTTGATGCCGAGGTGAAACAGCGCCGGCTGAACGAAGTGGAGCGCGAAAAGCGGGAAGTCGAAGCGCACCTGCGATTGTTGCAGGCACAGATCGAGCCGCATTTCCTGTTCAACACGCTGGCCAATGTGAGCAGCCTGATCGAAGTGGACGCCGCGCAGGCACGCCGCCTGCTTGACCGGCTGAACGACTGGTTGCGCGTGGCGCTGGCACGGACGCGCAGTGAGCACGCGACACTAGGCGACGAACTTGTGATGCTGGAAAACTATCTGAAAATTCTGACCATCCGGTTCTGCGCACGCCTGCGCTGGCGCATTGAGGCGGACGAAGAAACGCGCCAGCTGCCGTTCCCGCCGATGCTGTTGCAGCCGCTGGTTGAAAACGCCATCCGCCATGGCATCGAACCCAAGCTGGGCGGTGGGCGGATGGACATCGTGGCGACAATTGCGAACGGCAAGTTGCGCTTGCAGGTGACGGACGACGGCGTGGGATTCCGCGACACGGCACCGGGTGGCGCGGGACTGGACAATGTGCGTGCGCGGCTCAAGGCACTGTTTGGTGCCGCAGGACGGCTGGAGCTGCTAAGCAACGCTGCGGGCGGCGTGAGCGCTGTTCTGGAGTTGCCGCGATGAAAGCCATCATCGCCGACGATGAACCGCATCTTGCGGAAGACTTGCGGCGCCGCCTCGCGCGCCTGTGGCCGGAGCTGGAAATTGCCGCGGTGTTTCACGACGGCATCGCTGCGCAGACGGCGATGACGACGGTGGCACCCGATATCGCGTTTCTGGATATCCAGATGCCGGGCCTGAGCGGGTTGGAGGCCGCGCGTGCGGCATCACCGAATTGCCGGATTGTCTTTGTCACCGCTTACGATGAGCATGCGGTGGCGGCGTTCGAGCAGGCCGCGGTGGATTACCTGCTCAAGCCGGCGAGCGAGGAACGTTTCGCGCGCTGCGTGGAGCGGTTGCGCCAGAACGAGGCGCAGGATTATTCCGCCCTGTTTGCGCGCCTATCCGGTTTATTGGCTGCGTCCGCCAAACCGGAACCGTTACGCTGGATTCGCGCACAGCTCGGCCAGACGGTGCGGCTACTGCCGGTGGAAGAGGTGTGTTATTTCCAGTCTACCGACAAGTACACGGCGGTGTTCACCCCGGATGCCGAACTGTTGCTGCGCACCCCGCTCAAGGAACTCGTTGAGCAGCTGGATGGCCGGGAATTCTGGCAGGTACATCGCGGCACGGTGGTGAGTGTGCGGCGGATCGCCGCCGCCGAGCACGATGCGCTGGGACGGCTAAAGCTGGTGTTGCGCGACCGCCCGGAAACGCTACCGGTCAGCCGCACTTACGCACACCTGTTCCGGCAGATGTAGTTGCTTTGATTTAGGGAAGCACTGAATTTGTCATGCCCGCGTAGGCGGGCATCCAGCTTATTATATTGACTGGACTCCCGCCTGCGCGGGAGTGACGAATTTGGAGTTGTTTAATGTTTCCTTTAGCAGAACTAACGCAATGCCTGCTCGAACTCGTCGCGGAACAAGTGGAAAGCGCTGTCGAGTACCTGTACCGCGCCGTTGACGAGATGGCAGCGGCCGCTGCCGGGCAGCATGGCGCAGAGATTCTGCAGCGTGTTGAGATCAGCCGCGGTGCCGCGGCCCGTATCGATTCGGTCCAGCAACCGGCTCATCGTGGCGGTGCCGGTCTTGCACGATGGGCATTGGCCGCATGAGGAATGGGCGAAGAAGCGCACATACTCCGTGACCCGCTTGACGATGCCGGTGCCTTCCGACACCACGATCATCGCGCCGGTGCCGAGGCTTGCGCCGCGCGCGCGCAGCGAATCGAAATCGAGTGCGACATCCAGATCGGCCGGTGTCAGCAGGGTGCTCGATGGCCCGCCGGAGAATACGGCCTTGAGGGGCTTGCCCGACAGCAGTCCGCCACCGTGCAAATAAATGAGTTCGCGCAGTGTCGTTCCCATCGGCAGTTCGAACACGCCGGGATGGAGCACGTCGCCGCTCAATGAATAGAGCTTGGTGCCGGTGCCCGCGCCTTTGCCGAGGGCGCGGAACCAGGCAGCACCATGTGCGGCGATATGCGTCACCTGAGCAATGGTTTCGACGTTGTTGATCAGGGTGGGGCAACCATGGACGCCAACCTGGGCCGGATAGGGAGGTTTGCCGCGCGGGAACGGGAAGCGACCTTCGATCCATTCCAGCGCCGCAGTTTCTTCACCGCCGATGTAATGCCCGGAGCCCGGCACCAGTTCGAGCTGCAAAGGCTGGCCGAGCGCATGTGAAGCGAGTCCCAGCAGTTCTTCCGAGTCTTGCCATTGCGCCAGCGCTGCAGTCATTGCTGCCAGCGAGCGTTCCATTTCCGGATTGATGTAGAACACAACCCGGTTTGCACCGACTGCCAGTGCGGTGATCAGCGCGCCTTCGATGACCTGATGCGGTGTTTCTTCCAGCAGCAGTCGATCCTTGAAAGTACCGGGTTCGTCCTCGTTGCCGTTCACCACGAGATACTTGTCCGGCTTGCCCGATTCGGCAGCGACTGCATCCCACTTGCGCGCGACCGGAAAGCCGCTACCGCCCAGGCCGCGCAACTCGGCCAGCCGTACCTGTTCCCGCACCCAGGCGGGGTCGCGTGCGGCATGTGCCAGTCCCTCGCAGCCGCCAGCACGAATATAGCGTACTTTGTCGGCGCCGATGCGCCGGGCCGGATGGAGCAATACCTGGTTGGTTGTGGCGGCGGGTATCTGAATATTATTCATTTCGGCTTTCAGCGATTCCATGCGCCCCCCGTTGCATAGGCCGGCAATACCTGCGGCGCCTTTTGCGTAAGCGGCAAGCCGGCGATGGTCAGGGCGCGGCGCAACTGGTTGACATGTTCCAGGGTCACCTTCTTGGGGCCGCGGTCACGTTTGGTCGTGGCTGCGGCGCCGGCACGCCGGCCGAAACTGATGATTTCCAGCAGGGCATTGCCCATGATGCGGTTGCGGCCGTGGATGCCGCCGGTGACTTCGCCCACCGCATACAGACCGGGCACGGTTGTCGCGCCAGTGGCATCGATGACCACGCCGCCGTTCTGGTAGTGCAGGGTCGGATGCACCAGCAGTGGCTCGCGCCGCGGGTCGATGCCCGCGACGCGGGTGCGTGACATCAGGTTGGGGAATTGCTGTTCGAGCAGACCTGGCTGGGCACGTTCGAGTCGCGGCGTGTCCAGCCAGACGCCGGCACGCCGGTCATCGACACGGATGCCGCGCCCTTCGATGCATTCGCGCCGGATTGCGGCGCAGACCACATCGCGCGGCTGCAGTTCGTCGATGAAGCGTCGGCCGAGTGCATTCACCAGCAAAGTGCCGGCGGCACGGATACCTTCGGTTACCAGTTTGCCGGAGAGGTGCGACGGATGCACCAGGCCGGTCGGGTGATACTGGAACGAATCCAGTTCGCACAATTTTGCGCCGATGCGGTAAGCGAGTACCAGGCCATCGCCGGTCGCGCCCATATGGTTGGAGGTCGGGAAACCGTTCAGGTGAAGTCGTCCCAGCCCGCCGGTCGCGAGGATGACGGAGCGGGTGCGCACGATGCGCAATTGTCCGTCGAGCAGCGAGGTGAGCACGGCACCGACACATTTCTGGCCGTTTTCGTTGGAGAGCAGTTCGACCGCGGGACTTTGTTCCCACACCTCAATGCTGCGATGCTGAATCACCGCCTCGCGCAACACGCGCATCATTTCGAGGCCGGTGTAATCGCGGCAATGCACGAGGCGCGGTGCAGTCATGCCGCCCGCGCGCCGGGTATGCAGGTCACCGCTCGCGGTCTGCTCGAACTGCATGCCTTGGCGAATCAGCCAGCGCAGCACCTCCGGTCCGTCCTGTGCCATTGCGGCCACCAGCGCGGGGTCGCCGGCGTTATGACCGCCGCGCAACGTATCCTGGATGTGACGCTGGATTGAGTCTTCGGGTTCGATGGCGGCCTGGATGCCGCCTTCCGCCATTACCGTGTTGCTGTCGCCGAGCCGCAGCTTGGTGGCGAGCAACACGCGCGCACCATTTTCGGCGGCCGTGAGCGCGGCAGCACATCCGGCACCGCCGCCACCAATGACCAGCACGTCGACATCGGTTACCGGCGTCCCCGCGAGGTCGGCCTCGTCGATGAACGCTTCGGCCTGCAGCAGATCCGCCAGTTCGCGCTGGCAGTTGTCACCGGCGTTAGGGCCCACGGTCAGCTGGACCACGCTGCGATGCAGGTGATCCGGATGGTAGCGGTTGAGGAGCTCGTCGACGCTGTTCAGCTCGGGCAGGACGCCGAGATCCGTGTCAGGGCGATACTGCGCGAGCGCTTCGGCCAAGGGAATACCGTTACTCATCATGTTTTTCCTGTGGCGTTTTCAGGCTGTCCTGGCGCAGTTCTTCCAGTCGATGAATCAGGTTGGGCGGACGCAGGTGGAAATGCGCCGTCACGCGTCGACAAAACAGACCCACATGCGCGGGCGCGATCAGCTCCGGGCAGGCCACATCACACAGCTCACACATGATGCACTCAAAAAAGGTCTCGCCCGCATCGCGGAAGCGGCCGGCCGCTGCCAACGTCACACCTTCCTCGACGGAAATCCCTTTCGGGCAGGAAACGACGCAGCCATGGCAGTGGCGGCAGCGGGAAGCTTCGGGGAAGATCTTGTGGAAGCGGGCCTGAATGTCCCAGCCATCCTTGAAATCGCTGATTTCGTAATGATGCCGCGGCGCCGAGGCGGGTGGCAGGAACACGACTTCGATATCCGGTTCGACGAAGGTCTGGCAGGCCAAGCCGACCGTCACTTTCTTGTCACGACGCAGCATGATGCGGCACGAGCCGCAGACGCCTTCCAGGCAGCCTGCTCCGGTCACCCGCGGCACGCCGCCGTGCCACGCGGCTTCGACGATGGTCATTCCCGTCGGGGTCGTGATGGACAGGCCGTTGATGGTCAAAGAAACCTCCGGCTGGCTTGCGCCTGCCGGGGTTGGTAATGCTTCTGCTATGGTCATGGACGTCCGAGATCGATGATCTTCCTCAAATCATAATCCTTGTGACCACCGACGTTGCGGACCAGTTCAGCCATCTCTTGGTCCAGTGTGGGACGTTCGATCTTGTACAACAGCCCGGTCGGTTCGCGGCCTTCGCTTCTGGCTTTGTTGACAACGTGCATCGCGGCATCCAGATTGGACACGTCGTGCTGGTCGTCCAGCACCGCACAGGTCGTCTTGAAATGCTTGGCATCGTCGATTTCATTGAACGTCGGGCAATGCGAGAGCAGGTTGATGAAAGAGAAGCCCTTGTGCTCCATGCCTTCCTTGATCAGCTTGGAAGCAAGCTTGACATTGCCCGCGAACGCCTGAGCCACATATGTGGCACCATAGGTCAGCATGTACAACACCGGGTCCAGCGGCTGCTCCACGCCGCCATACGGGGTGGTGTTGGTCTTCATTTCCTGACGCGAGGTCGGCGATACCTGCCCCTTGGTCAAACCGTATATATGGTTGTCCATCAGGATGTAGGTCATGTTGATGTTCTTGCGCGCGAGGTGCGGCATGTGGCCGCCGCCAATGGAAAAGCCATCGCCATCGCCGCCGGTGACCACGACCGCGAGGTCGGGACGCGCGAGCTGGACGCCGGTCGCGACCGGGCCCGCACGACCGTGCAACGTGTGCATCTTGTAGGAATTCACGAAATAGGGCAGGCGAGAGGAACAGCCGATCCCGGAAACATTGACCAGATAGTTCGGGTCAACGCCGACTTCGGACAACGCACGCAGCAGACTTGTCAGGACTCCGTTGTGGCCGCAGCCGGGGCACCAGAACGACGATACGTTGTTCCGGTAATCCTTGGACTGGAGTTCGACACGGTGCAAATGGGTTTGAGCTTGAGGAATGGCGTTCATGCCAACATCTCCCGGACTTTATTGATAATCATTTCGGGCGTAAACGGCAGCCCGCCGCAAATGGTATAGGATTCGGGGCGCAATGAAGTCTCCGCGCGCACGAAGTGGGCCAGTTGTCCCTGGAAATTGACTTCCGGCAACAGCAGGCGTTTGCACGACGCGCCGAAATCCTCGAATTGCTGCGCCGGCAGCGGGTGCAGCAGCTTGGGATAGAAGGCGGTGACCCGGATGCCTTCGGCCCGCAGGTGCTGCAGCGCCTCGCGCACAACGCCGATGGTGCTGCCCCAGGCAATGATGCCGAGGTCGGCGACGCCGGTCACATCTCCCGCGTCCACTTCGGCCGGGGCCATGTCGTTAACCACGCCTTCCAGTTTGCGGAAACGCTTGGCCTGCATCGCCTCGTGATTGGCCGAGGTATAGCTGGGCAAGCCGGCTTCATTGTGTTCGAGGCCGGTCGCGATGTGCATGGCGTTGTGCGTGCCCGGATCGGCCATCGGCGAAATGCCGTCGTCGGTCAGGGCGTAACGCTGGTATTCGCCTTCGCCATCCCAGCGCTTGCGATTGATCACGGTGAAGCTGTCCGGATCGGGATAGGGCACGCTCTGCGTCGAAAACGCCAGCGAGCCATCGGAGAGCAACAGGACCGGACACTGATATTTTTCCGCCATATTGAACGCGGTCACGGTCAGGCCGATGCAGTCCTGTACATTTTCTACGGAGAGGACAATGCGTCCGGCATCGCCGTGGGAGCCGTGGACCGCTAGGAACAGGTCGGACTGTTCGTGTTTGGTCGGCAAGCCGGTGGATGGACCACCGCGTTGCACGTCTGCGATCACACAGGGGAGTTCGCTCATGAAGGCCATACCCAGCATTTCGCTCATCAGCGACAACCCCGGACCGGAGGTGGACGTCATTGCCTTCTTGCCCGCGTAGGACGCGCCGACCACCTGCGAGATTGCGGCAATTTCGTCCTCGGCTTGAATCAGGGTGCCGCCGCGCTTGGGCAAATGCTTGGCCGCAAATTGCGCAATTTCAGTTGCCGGCGTGATGGGGTAGGCGGCAAAAAAATCCAGACCGGCAATCAGGGCGCCCAAACCGATGGCGTTGTTGCCCGATAGTACGATCACGTCCTTTTTGCCGGCCGGGGTGCCGAGTTTCCAGGGGTCGATTTTTTCCAGTGCTGCACCCAGTTCACGGCCGCGTTCGAAGCCAGCCAGGTTGCCTTGCACTACGGTGTCGCCACGTTTGGCAAACTTGGCGTTGATCACTTCCCGCAGCGCAGTTTCGGAAATGTTGAACAGTGCCGACAGGGCGCCCAGTGCCACCATGTTCTTGGCACGGGTGTTGTTCATCTCCTTGGCCGTCTTGGTCATGGGGATGGGGTAAGCGTAAACACCCTCCGGAATGTCAGGTTCGAAATCGCCCGGGCTGTCGTAGACCAGCACCGTGCCCGGCTTCAGGCGGGCGAGGTTCAGGTCATAGGCTTCGCCATTGAATGCGCATAAGACATCGAACGTGTTGCCCTGGTTGTAGAGTGGCTCGGTGCTGGCACGCAGTTGATACATCGCGTAGCCACCCTTGATTTCCGCTGGGAACGTCTTGAAAGTGTAGACATCGAGGCCCGCGCGTGCACAAGCCTGGGTAATCATGTCGCCAACCGAGATAATTCCTTCGCCGCCTTCACCCGCAACGCGGATGATCAAATCCTTCTTCGTTATTCCTTGCATCTACTCGTCCTCGTGTAACACGGTATTTTTTAAGTTCCCTGCCGGCTGCAGGGTTAATTGCCTAGTTAATTGGTCAAGTAATTATAGCAAACAAATTTATGTTATGTATTGCGATTTTTAATATAGAACTATTATGCGTGTTACGAAGCCATAGTGTAAGCATGGTTAAGTGGAAATGCCAGCTGCATGACGGCCGAAAATGACTGATTGCAAAGGCCGTTTACGCCTTGGCTCATAATTTCGATTTATTGGAGTCTGGATTCGGCTTGTTTGGGGTTTGGCAGCGCTGTTGGTTCGCGGCCAAGCGGGTTCAAAAAGCACAACGCCCGCATCTGCGGGCGTTGTTGCTTTGGGTCTTGCCGAAATCAGGCGGTTTTCAATGCTACCAGTACTTCGTCCAGCATCTTCTTGGCATCGCCGAACAACATGCGATTGTTTTCCTTGTAGAAGAGCGGATTGTCGACGCCTGCGTAGCCGGACGCCATGCTGCGCTTCATCACAATCGAGGTCTTGGCTTTCCAGACTTCCAGCACCGGCATGCCGGCGATCGGGCTGCTCGGGTCGTCCTGGGCGGCCGGATTCACGATGTCGTTTGCGCCGATCACAATGCTGACGTCAGTATTGGGGAAGTCTTCGTTGAGTTCGTCCATTTCCAGCACGATGTCGTACGGCACCTTGGCTTCCGCCAGCAACACGTTCATGTGGCCGGGCATGCGACCTGCCACGGGGTGAATGCCAAAGCGCACATTGACGCCTTTTTCGCGCAACACCTTGGTGATTTCATAAACCGTGTGCTGGGCTTGGGCGACTGCCATGCCATAGCCTGGCACGATGATCACGTTCTTGGCGTCACGCAGCAGTTCGGCAGTTTCGAACGCACTGACCGACACGACTTCGCCGGCTGGCTGGGCGGCTGCACCACTCGGAGCCGCTGGGGCGCCGCTGCCGGTGCCGAAGCCGCCGGCAATCACGCTAATGAAGTTGCGGTTCATCGCCTTGCACATGATGTAGGACAGGATCGCACCGCTGGAACCAACCAGCGCGCCAGTCACGATCAGCAGGTCATTCGACAGCATGAAGCCGGTTGCCGAAGCCGCCCAGCCGGAGTAGCTGTTCAGCATCGACACCACTACGGGCATATCCGCGCCGCCGATTGCCATCACCATGTGGATGCCGAATGCCAGCGCGATCACAGTCATCACGATCAGCGGTGTCATGCCGGCACTAACCGACTCGGCCTGCAGGAATTGGTAGCCAAAGTAGATGACCACCAGCAATCCGAGCAGATTCAGCCAGTGCCGTGCGGGCAGCAGCAGCGGCTTGCCGCCGATTTTTCCGGACAGCTTGCCGAACGCAATGATGGAACCGGAGAAGGTGACCGCACCGATCAGGATGCCGATATAGATCTCCAGTTCATGAATGGATTTTTCCGCGCCAACCAATTGCGCCGATGCCACCGGGTCGATGTAGTTCGCGAAGCCGACCAGAGCGGCAGCGAGACCGACCAGACTGTGCATCAATGCGACCAGCTCGGGCATTTGCGTCATCTTCACGACGCGGGCGGCATACACGCCAATGCTGCCACCGACCAGCATGGCGATGACAATCCAGGGAATGCCGGCCATCGAAACGCGCGGACCAAACACCGTCGCCAAGACCGCAATGGTCATGCCGATCATGCCGTACAGATTGCCGCGGCGCGATGTTTCCGGATTGGAAAGGCCGCCGAGGCTCAGAATGAAAAGAATCGTTGCGCCAATATAGGCTACAGTTGCCAAGCTTGCAGACATAATCATTTACCTTATTTGCGGAACATATCCAGCATGCGCTGGGTAACGGCAAAGCCGCCGAACATGTTAATCGTGGTGAGTGCGATACCGACGATCGCCAGCCAGCGGATCAGGCTGTCCGGACGGGACAGTTCACCCGTCAGCGGCGGCGCGATCTGTACCAGCGCACCGATTGCGATGATGCTGCTGATCGCATTGGTCACACTCATCAGCGGTGTATGCAGGGCGGGCGTGACGTTCCACACCACCATATAACCCACGAAGCAGGCCAGCACGAATACCGTAAAGTGACCCAGGAATGCGGCAGGTGCGGTTGCGCCGATCAGCCAGAACAACAATGCCGCGGCGCCGAACATCACCGCAGTTTTGGTACCCGACATCGGGGCGCCGGCGCCATGGCCATGACCATGCGAAGGAGCCGCTGCCGGTTTGGCTGCAGCGGCTGGCTTGGCCGGTGCGGCTGGCAACTTCGGTGCGGGTGCTGGCCAGGTAATGCTGCCTTCCTTGATAACCGTCAGACCGCGGATCGCGTCGTCTTCCATGTTGACGTTAATGTTGCCGTCCTTGGTCTTGCAGAGTTCTTCGGTCAGACGCAGCAGGTTGGTCGCATACAGCGTGGAGGACTGCTTCGCCAGGCGGCTTGGCAAATCCGTATAACCGATAATGGTCACGCCGTGCTTCACCACGGCCTGGCCGGGCTCGGTCAGCTCGCAGTTGCCGCCCTGTTCGGCGGCCATATCCACGATCACGCTGCCCGGTTTCATCGACCGCACCATTTCGGCGGTGATCAGCTTCGGCGCGGGTTTGCCCGGAATCAGCGCGGTGGTGATGATGATGTCGACTTCCTTCGCCTGCTTGGCGTACATCTCGCGCTGGGCTTGCTGGAAGCCCTCGCTCATTACCTTGGCGTAACCGCCGCCGCCGGAACCTTCTTCTTCATAATCGACCTTGACGAACTCGCCACCCATGGACACGACCTGGTCGGCCACTTCGGAACGGGTGTCGTTGGCGCGCACGATGGCGCCCAAGCCGACCGCGGTACCAATCGCAGCCAGGCCGGCCACGCCGGCGCCGGCGATGAAGACCTTGGCCGGCGGGATTTTGCCCGCGGCGGTAACCTGGCCGTTGAAGAAGCGACCAAAGGCGTTGGCGGCCTCGATTACCGCGCGGTAGCCGGAGATGCTCGCCATGGAGGTCAACGCGTCCATCTTCTGGGCGCGGCTCAGCATGCGCGGCAGTGCGTCGATGGCCAGCACGGTGGCCTTCTTGGCGGCGAGTTGCTGCATCAGTTCCGGATTCTGTGCCGGCCAGATGAAGCTGATTAATGTGCCGCCATCGCGCATCAGGCCGACTTCTTCGGCGCTGGGCGCGCGTACCTTGAATACAATGTCAGATGCAGCCCACAACTTGGCTGCATTTTCAATCACCTCCGCACCCGCGGCACGATAGGTTTCGTCATCAAAATTTGCTGCAATCCCGGCACCAGATTCCACGGCAACCGTGAAACCCAGTTTGATAAGTTTTTCTACAACTTCGGGCACGGCAGCAACGCGCTTTTCCCCCGGGGCGATTTCCCGAGGAATTCCAATCATCAGTGGCATGGGGTCTCCCGTCTCAATCCAAATCTATTATTAACTTTTTTTTGTGTTGTTATTGTAAGCGCTTCATTGACATTGGTCTCAAAAAACGCATGTCAAAAATGAGCGAAACGCCATGGTACTGCAAAAATCTTCCGGCTATCAACCTTCTTTTGCAGCCACGTAACTGATTTAGCTTGAATGAATTTGTCAGGCATCCTGGCGACGATGGTGTCGGCACATTGGGCGATGGGTTGCGGAGCCCATTAATCGCCCTGTGATGCGGGAATCTTCTGACTGCCGGTGACGCTGCCGAAATCGCGTCCGGCTCCAACTTCGTCTTTCTGGATGTTGAGTTTTTTCATTTTCTCCCACAGGTTTTTCCGGCTGATGCCGAGCGATGCGGCCGTTTCCGCGATCCTTCCATTATTGGCGCTGAGCCGGTCTTCGATATATTTTTTCTCGCATAGCTGGATGTAATCGTTTAACAGACCGATTTCGTTGGTCTGCGCGGACAGAACCGACGCGATATCCCCAAACAGGGTTTCTGCGGTCAACTCGGTTTGCTGGGAAAGGATGCACGCGCGTTCGAAGCAGTGCTTGAGCTCGCGGATATTGCCGGGCCAGGGGTAATTCAGCAGAGCCCGTTCTGCCGTGCGGTGCAGGGTACGCGGCGTCGAGTTGCTGGCAGACCATGATTTCAGCATCTTGTCGGCCAGCCACAGGATATCCTCCTTGCGATCCCGCAGGGCGGGGATCTGCAAATGGATGACGTGGACACGATAATACAGGTCTTCACGGAACCTGCCCGCGTCCACCATTTCCTTGAGATTCTGGTTGGTAGCGCAGACGAGTCTGATGCTTACCGGGATCGGCGTTTCGCCACCGACCCGAACGACCTGACGTTCCTGGATCACGCGCAGCAGTTTTACCTGCATGATCGGCGACATTTCACCGATCTCATCCAGAAATAGCGTTCCGCCATTGGCCAGTTCGAACACACCCTTCTTGTCGCGCACCGCGCCGGTGAAGGCGCCGCGAACGTGGCCGAACAGTTCCGCCTCCAGCAACGTTTCAGTCAGTGCGCCGCAATTGACCGCGATAAAGGGCGTTTCCCCGGAAGGATCACATTGATTGTGCAGCGATCGGGCGACCCATTCCTTGCCGACCCCGGATTCCCCGGTGATCAGGACGGAAGTCGAGTTCTGGGTCAGTCGCGGTAGCAGCGCTTCAATGGAGCGCATGGCAGGCGACACCCCGAGGCCATGTTCAACCACCGCCGGCGGGCGTGAATGCAGGCAAAGTTGTTGTACCGTTTCCAGCAGCGCGCGGATGTTCAGCGGTTTGGTGAGATAATCATGGGCGCCGAGTTTCAGCAACCGGACTGCGCGATCGATCGTGCCATAGCCGGTGGTGAAGATGAACGGCGGGAGCTTTGCGGTAGACGCCTTGAGTTGGGCAAACAGGTCCTCGCCGTTGATATCGGGCAGCTGGATGTCGCTGATTACGGCGTCGTAGCGCTTGCGGCTCAAGGCCTGCTGTGCCTCCTGGCCGGTCATGAACCAGTCGCACTCAAAGTTCTCCAGATCGAAGCGATCCGAGAGTGCTTCGCCCAGGATCGGGTCATCTTCAATTAAACATATGCGATACAAGATCGTTTTCAAGCTGCACCTCCAAGAGGAATAACAACGCTAAAACACATCCGATCATCCTGATTCCGTTTGGCGGTAATCAGTCCGCCGAGCTGGCGCACGATCTGATACGTGATCCAAAGACCAAGGCCGTGCCCATTTTCGCTCAAGGGCGAGAATGGCTCGAACAGGTGGGTTATCTGGTCGTCGGAAAGAAACTTGCCACTATTGGTCACCGAAAGCTGTAACTGGCTTCCGGTAATACTGATATCAAAGTCGACCGAGCCGTGTTGCTCCGCAGCGTTAACCGCATTCAACAGTAAATTGAGCAGAATCTGGCGGATACAGGTGGCGGGAAGGGGGGTGTCTTCGGTCAGGCTGTTATGCCAACTGATATGCAATGCCTTTTTGTTTGCCTTGGGGGTAATCAGGGTCAGCACATCCTCTATGTCCTGCAAGGCCAAGTTACGGTTTTTTGGTTTGGCGTCCACCAGTAATGCCCCGACCGTTTCCTTGATGTGGTCGAGGCCGCGCTCGATCAGCGCGATGGTCTTGACTGTTTGCGGACTGACGTCGCCATGGCATTTCAGGGTGTCAATTGCAGTGAGCATTCCCCCCAGCGGGTTATTGATTTCATGCGCAATCCCGGCGGCGAGCTGGCCTACCGCGGCCAGTCGCTCGGACTGGACCAGCTGAAGTTCGTGAGCCTCCTTGGCCTTGAGCTCCTGCAGCATCTGGTTATAGGTTTCGAACAGACGGCCAAGTTCGTCATGATAGCCATAGGCGCGGAAGTCCAGACTCTCCGGCCACTTTTTGCCGACGTTTCCGGACGACGGGGCGAGCGGCATGATCTTGTGTGACGAGAAGAATGGGGCCGAGGCCATTTCTCCCATTCGGGAGGTTAGCTGGGCCAGCGGCAGGGTCATGCGCTGCCCCCAGTACCAGTTGATCGGCAACAGAACTGCAACCACAAACATCCCGACCAGCAATCCATGCCACAAGATATGTGCAAACCGCTGCCGAAAAGCATCATCGGGATAGGCCATGATCAGGGTGCCGAGATGCTGTCCCCTGGTTGCAATCGGAGCAACGAAATAAAGCTGTTTTGATTCCGGTAGCGAAATCTTCCGTATTTCAGAACCGGATGTTTTGGTGATATGTTCAGCAAGGGCTGCATATTCGGGACTGATCCGCCGGAGTTCAGCCAGAATCGGCGCTGTTTTCGGATGTGCCGACGCTACCACGCGCAGCGCATTATCTACCACCAGAATGGTTTCCAGCTTGGTCGCACCGGTCTTGCTTGCTTTCGCATGATCGACGGGTGCGCGGATAAGTTCGAAAGTGCGCCAGGTGTCGTCATGCAACATGGCCGGATACAGGTCAGCGGTGAGGGATTGTCCCAGCGTCTCGGCATCAACCATCAAGTCTGTTTGAATCTCATCATAAGTTTCGCTTACGAGTGCCGCCGATACCGCGAAAGCAGTGACAATAATAAGCAGGCTTCCCCATACCGGAATTTTATGGCGAAAGCTGAGATCGAAAAACGACTTCATGAGCATTCGTTTCGTTACATTGTAGTAACGTTTGTTATAAAAATATTAAAAAAAGGTTACAAAAATGTAATATTCAAATCGGTTAAAAAAATATAAACAATTTTGAGTGATTTCCGAGATGTCATTTATGCTGGCAATTGGCGGTTTTTTTGCATTAAAAGCATCAAGATGCATCAAGGCGGCATTGGCTGATCATGAGGTTGCCATCCAGGGTAATAACCATCCTGAAACGCCATATCCGCCCAGCCCGAAATCCCTAAGATACATGCAAATCTCATGCCGACCCCATTGTTATCTTCGTGCTGGGCATTCCGTTCTGGTTGCTAATCAGGTGTTGTTCGAGCATTGCCAATTGGAAAAACAATTGGTTGTGCGTCATTTATGCAATATTCGCAAAGCCCAAAATCAAACGATAGCATTGAGATATTTTCTATCCTGTTTGGTAACCAGATGCGGTTGGTTGGTTGGATGTTACCGAAATGCGACATCGTTAGTGAAGGAAATGGAAAAATAATTCACTTTGTTGCTTCGATATTATTAGATTCTGATGCAGGTATTCCGGCTGTCGGGACATTTCGATAAATGCCGGTTGCATGCATGACTATGTATTTCCAGAGTTATTCGCCTTGTGTCGATTCGGTAATGGTGGAATGAGCCGGCAATGTTGTCGCTTGTCATATGTGCGTAACAAACTGGTATGCCAATTGCTTGTGAGAATCGGACATCATCATTAATACTGTTTGTCTTTGGACTCTGACTTTGAAGAAGAAACACGTAGTATCAGGTCTTGAGCAACGGATGGTCTTATATGGTGGTGTTGTAGCAGGTTTACGGCCTGCTTGTGAGGCGGTACAGGTGGAGCTTGCTCCGCCAGGACCGTCTCGCATCGTGCGTAAAAGAATGCTTGTCCTTCGTTGGTTATCGGGGTTGAGCTGAAAATATGTACATGAGATGTTTATAGAACAAGAAAGGGAGAGATATATAAATGTATTTTGGAGCACTGGCATCCATGAAGGTGTCGAAAAAGACGGAAGGCAACATTCCCGAATGTGGCTCCGGAGGCTTCATTTGCTGAATCAGACGCGACGCCAGTGGACGCTTCCAGAGAAGGTCAGAAACTTGATGGCGTGTTTATAGCGTCACGAGTAACGGATGCAATCATTTCTTGTAAGCGCCATGGCGCGATCGCTGGCGAAATATTGAAGTGCGGAATGTAAGTGAAGCAATGATGGATCGGAGTGCCTGAATCTGGCTGCTCCGTTTTTTTGCTAAAACCGGAGGATCATACTGTGAAAAAAATGTTGCAAAATTATTTGGTAAAAACTGCTGAACAGTTCAAAGGTTGTTCTGAAGCCAAAAGACAGAGCATGTTTGGCGTGGCGCTGGCTGCTGCTTTGATTGCGTTCCCGGGTGGTGCGAGCGCCGGCGAAGCTCCCCAGGTTGTGACCGCGGTCTGCGGTGGTTGCCACGGGGCGGACGGTAAAGCTGCTGCGCCGATGTTTCCGCATCTCGCAGGACAGTACAATGTCTATCTTAAGAAGCAAATCAATGACTTTATTGATGGGCGCCGCAAGAATGATATGATGACACCGGTTGTTACCGCTATGAAACCTGAAGACGTGGGTGCCGTGGTCGATTATTTCAGTGCCCAGAAACCCGTGGCGGGTGCCGCGGGCGATGCCAAGTTGGTTGAAACTGGCATGACTTTCTATCAGGAAGGCAATTCCGATACCGGTGTGCCGGGCTGCGTGGGTTGCCATATGGATGAAGGCGCTGGCAATAAGCAATATCCTCGGCTGGCTGGCCAAAGCGCGATGTATATCTCGACGCAATTGGCAAACTTCAAGTCTGGCGCGCGGACCAATGACAATGGTAGCCTCATGCGATCGGTAGCAGCTAAAATGACCGAGCAGGAAATGAATGCGGTGGCTGAATATCTGGCCTCTGTCGGGAAGTAAGCAGTCCATTTCCAGCCCATCATAGAAATATTAAAGGAGCACCTCATGAACAAGTTTGTTTTGGCGATTATTGCGTTGCTTTGCTGGCCGCTCGCGGCAATGGCAGAAGATGTTGCACAAGCACAACCGGAAAAGACTACCCCGACGGGAGTTCCGGTGCAGCCCTATGAGCCGGGCATCGAATCCTCCGGTTATGTCTGGAATGAGATGAAAAGCGAAAAGCTGCGTGCTCTCCGTGCCTTGGGCGATCCTCTGCGCGGTGAAATCGCAATCGAGATTTGCCAAGGCTGTCACAAGTCCGGGGCACAAGGACGTCCGGATGGTAGCTATCCGCGCCTGGCTGGCCAGCACGATACGGTGCTGATCAAGCAGATTACTGATATTCGTGCCGGTCGTCGCGATAATCCGAAGATGTATCCGTTTGCCAATGCTCACGTTATCAGCATTCAGGATATCGCGGATATTGCGGTATACCTGGGTACGTTGCCAGTAACGCCCGATAATGGCAAGGGTCCGGGTGCCGGCCTTGCGCTTGGCCAGAAGCTGTACGAAAGCGGGTGCAACAAGTGCCACGGCGATAAAGGCGAAGGTAATGGCGACAAGTTCTACCCGCGCCTGTCCGGTCAGCATTACAAGTACCTGGTGCGCGAAATCACTTATATCCGTGATGGACAGCGGCGCAATGCCAATCCGAAGATGGTCGAGCAGATCAAGCCGTATAGCAATGCCGATATCGAGGCGGTTGCCGACTATGTGTCGCGCATTCCGCCATCGGCAACGGTAAAGGCTGCCACCAAGGTTTCGGAAAACAAGCCGGCTGCAGCGGGTAAATCTGTGGCGGCGCATGTAGCGACGGCGAAGTAACAGGCAATATCCCGGCTGCTGCTTTGATGCAGCCGGGTTTGGTATTTTGAAGGCTGGCCTGCCGGTGATTACCGGCAGGCCTTTTTTTATGCCGGCCTTTTGGTCATCCGTTAACGCACGTTCCGGCAAGACATTCCGGTCTGCACGCCCCCGCCATCCGCAGCCTGCTTAGTTGCCACATCCGATGCGGGAATAGGGTTGTAAACTGCGCAGGCGCGCATTCTCCGGAGGCAATCGTATATAATCCCCCGCTGTTAACTATTTTTTGGATTTTCCCTTCATGCTGGAAGTCAGCAATCTAGCTTGCAGTCGCGGTGACCACCAGTTGTTTTCCGGCTTGAGCTTTACGCTCCACCAAGGGCAGATTATGCAGGTGCAGGGTGAGAACGGCAGCGGCAAAACCAGCTTGCTGCGGACATTGTGCGGCTTTCTGATGCAGGATGAAGGGAAAATCTCCTGGTGTGGCAAGGATGTGCGCGACCTGGAGGAAGAGTACTTCGCCGACATGCTGTACCTGGGGCATATGAACGCGATCAAGGATGAGTTGAGCGCCCTGGAAAATTTGCGGATTTCGGCCGGAATCGCCGGGATTGAGCTCGGAGAAAAGGAGGCTATCGCTGCCTTGCGTCGTATCGGCCTGCGGGGTCGCGAGATGCTCCCGACCAAGGTGCTCTCCCAAGGGCAGCGGCGGCGGGTGGCACTGGCGCGCCTGCTGGTTGGCGATGCCAAATTATGGATACTCGATGAACCTTTGACCGCGCTTGATGTCGGAGCTGTGGTGTTGGTTCAGGAATTGATCGCTGAACATCTGGCGCAGCAGGGAATGGTAATTTTTACTACCCATCAGCCGCTGCAGGTAGCGGGGATGGAAATGCGCAGTTTATCCCTGTCATGATGGACGTGCGCATGAAGAAATCCACGTTGTCCGGTTTGCTGGTGCTGGTGATTCGGCGGGATCTGGTGCTCGCGATGCGGCGCCGGGCCGACGTGCTCACCACGCTGATCTTTTTTGTGATGGTGGTCAGCCTGTTTCCGTTGGGCGTGGGCCCGGAAATGGACATGTTGCGCAAGATGGCACCGGGGGTGTTGTGGGTTGCGGCGCTGCTGTCTTCGATGTTGTCGCTGGGCAGGTTGTTCTCGGCAGACTATCTGGACGGCACGCTGGAACAAATGATGCTGGCACCGCAGTCATTGTCCGTGCTGGTGCTGGGCAAGATAGTGGCGCACTGGATGGTCTCCGGGTTGCCGCTGGTGCTGATGGCGCCGGTGCTGGGGGTGCAGTTTGACATGTCGGCACCGGCATTGGGTGTGCTGATAGTGGGATTATTATTAGGGACGCCGATCCTTAGCATGATTGGCGCGATTGGCGCAGCACTGACGCTGGGCCTGCGTGGAGGGGGAGTGTTGTTATCTCTGCTGGTATTGCCGCTGTGTATCCCAGTGCTGATTTTTGGTGCAGGCGCGGTCGAGAAGGTCTCGGCCGGCTTGAGCGTGGTCTCTGATCTGTCTTTGCTGGGAGCCATGCTGGTGCTGGCGGTGGTGTTTACCCCGTGGGTGACGGCGCAAGCTTTGCGTATTTCGATGGAGTGACAAGTTGGCTATAAACTGGTTCAAGTATTCCGCACCAACCACTTTTTACGGCTTGGCCGGGAAAATGATTCCGTGGTTTGCGGTTTCGTCGGCGATCCTGTTCGTGATCGGGCTATATATCGGTTTCTATGTCGCACCGACGGACGCACAGCAGGGTGAGTTTTACCGCATCATTTATATTCATGTGCCGGCTTCCATCCTGTCCATGTTCCTTTACCTGATTATGGCGGGCTATGCCGCACTGGGGCTGATTTTCAATACCCGCCTGTCGTCCATGATGGCCAACGCCATCGCGCCCACCGGTGCCCTGTTTGCCTTCATCTCGCTGTGGACCGGCGCACTGTGGGGCAAACCCATGTGGGGTGCCTGGTGGGTGTGGGACGCCCGTCTGACCTCCGAACTGATCCTGCTGTTCCTGTACCTGGGCTTTATCGCACTGCACGCTTCCATCGATGATCCGCGCCGGGCCGATCGTGCAGCTGCACTGCTGGCCATTGTCGGGTCGGTAAACGTGCCGATCATCTATTTCTCGGTGAAATGGTGGAATACCCTGCATCAGGGCTCAACCATCAAATTTACCGGCACCACGATGCATATCGCGATGCAACAAGCCATGTTCACGTTGCTCGCAGCCTGCTGGCTGTATGCAATTGCGGTCGTGCTGATGCGAGTGCGCAGCATTATTCTGGAACGGGAACGACATACCAAGTGGATCACTGAATTGCCGGAGGTGCAACAATGAGTCTGGATATCTGGATGAGGGAAAACCCGCTTACCTATGTGTGGTGGGGTTCGTATGCGATAACGCTGCTTATTTTTGTGATTGAGATTGCGCTGGTCAGGCACAAAAGGAAAGTCACCTTGCAGCAGATTCGCTTGATGCGCGAGGCAGGAGAAGACAAGTAAATGAAACCGCGTCAGAAAAGATTTTTCTTTATCGTAATTGGTGTTGTTGCAATCGCAGCGGCGGTGGGGCTGGTGCTGAACGCGCTGAAGAACAATGTCAGCCTGTACTTTACGCCGACCCAGGTTTACAACAAGGAAGCGCCGGAAGGCCGCAGCTTCCGCATCGGCGGCTTGGTCGAGCAGGGCAGCGTCAAACGCGAGTCCGATGGACTGACGGTGCATTTCGTGATAACCGATACGCACAAGAGCATGCCGGTGGTGTACAAGGGCATCCTTCCGGACTTGTTCAAGGAAGGCAAGGGTGTGGTCGCGCAGGGCAAGATGGAAGCCGATGGCGTGATGCATGCCGAAGAAGTGTTGGCCAAGCATGATGAAAACTATATGCCACCCGAAGCGGCCGATGCCCTGAAGAAAGCCGAAGCGGCCAAAGCTGCCGCTGCAGGTTCTGCAAGTACTCCTGCCACCTCTTCCGCCGTTAAATAAATTTTAGAAAGCTTCGAAATGATTCCTGAAATTGGAAATTTTACGTTAATCGTCGCGTTGTTTCTGGCGTCCTGTCTGGGCGTCCTGCCGATCGTCGGGGCGGCACGGAATAACGCGGTGTTGATGGGTACTGCACGGCCGCTGGCACTGGGGCAATTTGTGCTGCTGGCGGTGTCGTTGGGGTGTCTGATCTATGCCTTCATCAACAGTGATTTTTCCGTGATGTATGTGGCGGCGCATTCCAATTCTCAGCTTCCGGTTCAATACAAGGTCGCTGCGGTATGGGGCGGGCACGAAGGCTCGCTGTTGCTGTGGGTGTTTATCCTGTCGGCGTGGGCGTTGGCGGTGGCTCACTTCAGCAAGCATCTGCCGGAAGAGATGGCCGCGCGCGTACTGGGCGTGATGGGGCTGGTTGCAGTAGGCTTCCTGCTCTTCATGCTGATGACCTCGAATCCGTTTGATCGCCTGATTCCGGCAGCCAACGAAGGCGCCGACCTGAATCCGCTGCTGCAGGACCCCGGCCTGACGATCCATCCGCCGATGCTGTACATGGGATATGTCGGGATGTCGGTGGCATTTTCCTTTGCGCTCGCGGCATTGCTTGGTGGGCACATGGATACCACTTGGGCGCGCTGGTCGCGGCCGTGGACAACAGTGGCATGGGTATTCCTGACCCTCGGCATCGCGCTGGGCAGCTGGTGGGCATATTACGAACTGGGCTGGGGCGGCTGGTGGTTCTGGGATCCGGTGGAAAACGCGTCCTTCATGCCGTGGCTGGTCGGCACCGCGCTGATGCATTCGCTTGCCGTGACCGAAAAGCGCGGCGCATTCAAGAGCTGGACGATCCTGCTGGCGATCGCGGCGTTCTCGCTGAGCCTCTTGGGTACCTTCCTGGTGCGTTCGGGCGTGCTGACCTCGGTTCACGCGTTTGCGGCCGATCCACGCCGCGGTATTTTCATTCTGGCCTTCCTGGTGCTGGTGATCGGCGCTTCGCTGATGCTCTTCATGTGGCGTGCGCCCAAGATCGGCCTGGGCGGCAAGTTCGAGGTAACTTCGCGCGAAACGCTGTTGTTGTCGAATAACGTATTGCTGTCGGTCGCCTCGGCCGCGGTGTTCATCGGCACCCTTTATCCCTTGTTCATGGATGCGCTGGGCCTGGGCAAACTGTCCGTCGGTGCACCGTATTTCGAAGCCGTGTTCGTTCCGCTGATGGTGCCGATGGTGTTGATGATGGCACTCGGTCCGTTGGCGCGCTGGAAGAAATTCGAAGTGCCGGATCTGGCCAAGCGCCTGCGCTGGGCGATTGCCAGCGCAGCGGTGATCGCGCTGCTGCTGCCGTTTGTCATGGGGAAATGGACGCCCCTGATTTCGTTCGGCTTGCTGCTGGCATTCTGGGTCATCGGGTCGCTGGTGGTCGGGTTATATGAACGCCTGGGTGGCCGCGACAACTTCATGCAACGCCTGCGTTCACAATCGCTGAGCTATTACGGCATGCAGCTGGCGCACCTGGGCGTGGCCGTCTTCATCATCGGCGTGACCATGGTGAAAGGCTACGAGACCGAACGCGATGTGCGCATGAATGTGGGCGACACGGTACAGGCAGGTGGTTACGAATTCCGCTTCGACGGTGTGAGCGAAGTACCGGGGCCGAATTACACCGCGGCGCAGGGCCGGGTAGTCGTGACCAAGAATGGCAAAGAAGTTACCGTGCTGACTCCGGAAAAACGCAACTACTTCTCGTCGGCGATGCCGATGACCGAAGCCGCAATCGACACTGGTGTCTTTGGCGACCTGTACGTTTCGCTGGGTGAGGCGATCCCGGACAGCAACGGGGCATGGGCGGTGCGTGTATACATCAAACCGTTTGTCGTCTGGATCTGGGGCGGCTGTCTGTTGATGGCGATTGGCGGCGTGCTGGCGATCAATGACCGGCGCTATCGCATCCACAAAAGCAAGCAGACTCCGGCCATCGCAACTCAAGGGAAATAAACATGATGCGTTACCTGCGTTTCGCCGTTCCGCTGGTTCTCTTTCTGGTATTGGCCTGGTTTCTGAAAGCCGGATTGGGATTGAATCCGCGCGAAGTTCCGTCGCCATTGATTGACAAGCCGGCACCGGCCTTCAACCTGCCACAGCTGGAGGATCCGTCCAAGCAATTCGCCCCCCAGGATATGAAGGGGAAAGTGTGGCTGCTCAATGCCTGGGCGTCCTGGTGCACCGCCTGCGAGGAGGAACACCAGGTTCTGATGGGCTTGGCGCGCCAGAATATCGTGCCGATCTATGGGCTGGTCTACAAGGACAGACGCGACGCCGCCATGATGCGTCTGGCTCAGAATGGCAATCCGTATGTACTGAGCGTGCAGGACATAGAAGGGCGCACCGGGATCGATTACGGTGTGTATGGCGTGCCGGAAACCTACGTGATCGACAAGCAGGGCGTCATCCGCTACAAGCAGATCGGTCCCGTGACCCCGCAAAACCTGCGTGAAAAGATTCTTCCATTAGTCGCGGAGCTGCAAGCGAAATGAAATATGTGTTGATATTGCTGTTTTCTTTGTTGCCGGCTTTTTCCTATGCCGGTGAAGCAAAAGATCTGGCCGAAGACCCGGTACTGGAAAAGCGCATGATCGGTCTGGCGGACAAGCTGCGCTGCCTCGTCTGCCAGAATGAGTCGCTGGCCAGTTCCCGCGCCGAACTGGCGCAGGATCTGCGCCGTGAAGTGCGCGAACAAATGCAGCAGGGCAAGAGCGACCAGGAAATTATTGACTACCTGGTTGCGCGGTATGGCGATTTCGTGCTGTACGATCCGCCCGTGAAAAAGACCACGCTGTTTCTCTGGTATGGCCCCTTTGCGCTGCTGCTGATCGGCGGCGGGGTACTGTTTTACCAGGTGCGCAAACGCAAGAGCCAGTCTGCCAGCGAAGCCGAACTGACCAGTGAAGAGGCCCAGCGCGCGGCCGCCCTGCTGGACGAAGCGACGAAGACACCAAAACAAGGTAAGGATACGCAAGCATGACCACATTCTGGATAATCGGCGCATTGTTGATGGTAGTGGCAATGCTCTTTGTGGCGCTGCCCCTGTGGCGCAGCTCCGTCAAAAGCAACGACGTGCTGCGTGATGCTGCCAACCTCGAAATTCTGCGTGACCAGTCCGCAGAACTTGAAGCCGATCTGCGCAACGGCTTGTTGACCCAGGAAGCCTATGAACAGGGCAAACTCGAATTGCAAAAACGCCTGGTGGACGAAGTCAAAGTCACCAGCCAATCCGGCGGAGTGGTGTCGAGCAACCCGGCCAAGCGGCTGGCGATCATCCTCGCGTTGGTGCTGCCAATATTCAGTGTGCTGCTCTACCTGAAAGTTGGCAACCCCAACGCCATGCTGATTGGCGGCCATGGCGGTGCCGCCATGAACATGGATGTCATGGTGGAAGAACTGGAAAAGAAAGTCGCCCAGCAACCGGATAATCCGAATAACGTGGTATTGCTGGCCCGCACCTACGCGGGCTTGAAGCGTTACCCCGACGCGGTGCGAGCCTATCAGAAGCTGGTTGAACTGGTGCCGAACGAAGCCCAGGTCTGGACCGAGTACGCGGAAGCATTGGGCATGCAGAATGGCCGCACCTTGAAGGGTGAGCCGACCAAACTCCTCGACAAGGCGCTGGAACTTGACAGCAACAACCTCTGGGCCCTGGGCTTGGCCGGCACGGCTGCGATGGAACGCGAAGATTACGTGATGGCCGTTACCTACTGGCAAAAGTTGCTGAGCCTGTTGCCCCCGGATAATCCGGACATTCAGTCGGTGCGCAACGATGTTCAGCATGCACGTGACTTGCTCGCGCAGCAACCAGGTGGCAAGGAAAAACTTGCGAAACTGCCGGCCGTGAAGGCGCCGGAACTGCCGGCGAATGCCGCGGCCGCCGCGATTACCGGCAAGGTCTCGTTGAGCCCTGCACTGGCGGGCAAGGTTGCACCGACCGACGTCGTCTTTATTTTGGCGCGTGCAGCGCAAGGTCCGAAGATGCCGCTCGCCGTAATGCGCAAGCAGGTAAGTGAATTGCCGTTCGAGTTCAAGCTGGACGACAGCATGGCAATGCAACAGCAAATGAAATTGTCCAACTTCGACCAAGTCGTGGTGGTGGCGCGCGTGTCCAAATCCGGCACCCCGATGGCGCAACCGGGCGATCTGGAGGGCAAGGTAAATGCCAAGACCGGCAGCAAGGACCTGGAAATAACCATCGATACCGTCGTACAGTAACTGCGCCGGTGTTTCAAGGAAAACGGCATCTACTGGCAGTAGATGCCGTTTTCTTTTTTTGGGCAAAGTGTGGTGATGCGCTGCTTATCGGAATCGCGATAACCCAAAGATCAGGTCATACCGGCGACGCAGACGCGGTTGCGCCCGGTTTTTTTTGCCTCGTACATCGCAAGGTCGGCACGTTTTAACAGCGCATCAAGATCGCCGTCCTGCAGTCCATGGGTAGCCACCCCGACCGAAATCGTAAGGTGAAGTTCCCGGCCTTGCTCCACGGGCACGGGAGCAGCAGCGACGGCCAGCCGCAATCGCTCCGCAACCTCCAGTGCCTCGGTCTCTGCGGTTTGCGGTAGCAGGATTGCAAATTCCTCGCCGCCAAGCCGTGCAGCCAGGTCGATTTCGCGAATGGTGTGCTGGCAGATTTCGCCGATCTGTTGCAGTGCCAGATCACCGGCTTGATGGCCATAGGTATCGTTTACAGCCTTGAAGTGATCGGCGTCCAGCATCAATACCGAAAGCAGCTCATGATGCCGTGTGCTTCGCGCCAGTTCCATTTCCGCGTGTTCGAAGAAACTGCGCCGGTTGGCGAGTCCGGTCAGAGCATCGGTGCGCGCCTGCTGTTCCAGCATGCGCTCCAGCTTCTTGCGCTCGGTCAGATCGAACGAAGTTGCGCGGCTCATTACATAATTTCCGCTGCTATTGTAGATCGCAGTCGCATTTAACAGGATCGGCAAGATCGTCCCGTCCTTGCGCAGCATTTCGAATTCCAGATCGTGAACATAGCCGTGTTCCTTGAACTGATGAAAATTCTCCCGGAAAGTCAGCTGGCTGGGCTGTGTGAGCAAGTCGGGGAAACGCATTTTGCCCACGATCTCTTCACGACGATAGCCCAGCCACGCCAATTCGGTATGATTGATTTTTACAATCACGCCATTTGCATCGAGCGAGTGGTAACCGCACGGTGCGTAGTTATACAAGTTTTCAATTTCCTCGAAGGCCCTGCGCAATGCAAGCTCGCCGCGTTTACGCTCGGAAATGTCGCTGAAGGCAACGACAACGCCGGAAATTCCGGATTGTCCGATGACAGGCGCCGCGCTGACCGAGACCGGCAACAATACGCCGTCTTTGCGCCGGAAAACTTCATCGTTTGAGCGATAGTTCGCACTGGTGCGCATTACGCGCAGAATATTGCATTCGCTCCGCAACAGCCGGCTATCGTCCGGCCTGCAGTTATGGAGGTGCTCATGCATCGCTTTCCCAAGTAATTCCGGTTCCATGTATCCCAATATCGCGCAGGCCTCGGGGTTGGCAAACGTGATGAGCGAGTTCTTGTCCATCACAAGTAGTCCTTCGTTCAGCGCGGACGTGATCTCGCGCAAATACCTTTCTTTCTCGCGCAGGGCGGTGCGTGCTTGCTCCCGGCTCAGGCTGATATAGGCGATGACTGCGGCAGCCAGCGCAAATATGGTATAGATCAGCACAAATAACAGCCGGCCACTGGTCTGGTTATAAAAGGCACCGCCTGTCAGCGAACTGTGCGGCACAAATGAAACGATCTTCCATTGATATTCGTGCTGTTGCAGCGCTCGTTGGCTGGACGCCTGTGGGAGCACGGCACCGGTGGAAGAGCTCTGACCCGCCTCGAGCGGATAGACCGTGTCATACACAAACAGGCCTTGCCTGGACAGGATGAAGCCCTGGTCCTTCGTGGAGATGGTGCGCCATTCTTCGCCGAAAGTGTGAGCAAACGTGCGGTCTGCTTTTCCCAGCATGAAGCCCCACTCGTCGTCGCCACGATCGCTGCTCAGCCAGTAACCGTCGCGATTCAACAGCATGGGGTGGCGTAAATCGCCGCCGCTCATGGCTTCACGGAAGTGCTGCAACAATTCGGCGCCGAGGTAATTGAACATCAGGATGCCTTTTCTATTTCCGCCACGGTCGAACAAAGGCATGCCAAAGCGAAGCATCGGCTTGTAAGGGATTTCCAGCCGATCTTGTTCAATGTTCAGGTCGAGCGGAGATACGTACACTTCACCGGGATTGAGTTTGATGGTGTCACGGAAATAATAACGTCCCGATTTATCCTGCAATTGCTCGGGTGGCACGAGGGCGGGCCGCCCGTTGTTGTAATTGACCCGAATGACTTCACGCCCAGCGGCATCCAGGTAGCGCACCTGATCATAACGCCCTGTGGTACTGGCCAATGTCAGGAGATTTTGCGCCAAGTGATCCAGTTCGGCTGCCGAACCGTTATTCAGGTATTGCGTCATGGAGCGCAGGTTAGCGATCAACCGCAGTTCGGAATTGACTATCGACAAATCCCGTGTCAGCCGCAGCCTCGCGATTTCGATGCGCCCGTATTCGCGTTCGACCCGGGTATCTAACCGGCTCTGGGCATTGAGGCTGATGCTCGCCCAGATTGCCCCGGTAAGGATAATTGCGCCAACCAGGTAGATCAGTGCAAATCGCTTGATTACCCGCCGCAGCGGCAATTCACCGTTGCTGGCCAAACCAAGCTTGCGGCAAAGGCTGCGCAGTGTCGCATCAGGAAAATGCATAATGCCGTTCCCGGAACAAGATCAGGCATGCATCGACCACGCGCGAGTCGTACAGGGTGTTACGGTTACGGTCGATTTCTTCCAGCGCCGCATTGATCCCCAATGCGGGGCGGTAGGGGCGGTACGATGACATGGCCTCGACCACGTCCGCGACCGCCAGAATGCGGGCCTCCAGCAGGATCTCCGGCATCTGGAGTCCTTGCGGATAGCCGGACCCGTTCATCCGTTCATGATGCTGCAGCACCATCTGGGCAATCGGCCAGGGAAATTCGATTTCTTTGAGAATGTCATAGCCCCGTTGCGGATGTGCGTTGATGAAATTGAATTCGAGGTCGGTCAGTCTGCCCGGTTTGCTCAGAATCTCCGCCGGAATGTAGATCTTTCCAATGTCATGCACGACTCCGGCCAGATGAATTCCTTCGATCTGCTCCGGCGGCAATTGCATCATTTCCGCGATGGCTGTGGCCAATTCGGCCACCTTGGTCTGATGTCCGGCCGTGTACGGGTCGCGCATTTCGAGGGTGCGGGCAAGTGCAACCACCGTATTTTTCATCGCGCTGCCAAGCCGGCGGTTGGACAAGTCGCGTTCAGCTGCGGTACGCAACGAGGTAATCCCGTAAGCAATATCGGCAGCCAGGTCCTCCATGAGTTTTATCTCGACGCTGTTGAACGCATCGGGCTGAGTTGAAAAAATTGTTAGTGCACCATATAGCGTTTTGCCGGCCAAGGGCAGGGCGAGGATGGCATTGACCCCCAGTTCCTGCAGATTCTTGTCATGGCAGGTCCTGGAGGCTTCCTTGAAGTCGTTGCACACGGCTGCCCTACCGCTGCGCAGAACCGCAGCGGTAGGGCAGTTTGCAGAATGTTCCGGCAAGTCAGCCAATCCGGCGTGGTAACGGTAGATGGACTCATGGCCAAAATGGAAATCGGCGCGGCAGGACGCCGGCTGCCCTTCCGAAAACCGCGCGACACAGGCCAGCAGATAGGCACCCGTTTCGACCAGATGGCGGCACACCTCGCGCATCAGTTCCTCTTCGCTGCGCGCACGTACCAAGCTTTCGTTACAGGCGCTGACCGTATGGAGCGTGCGATTGAGATGCTTGATCTGCGCTTCCCGTTCAATGCGTTCAGTTACGTCGTCATACACCGTAACGACGTCGCCGGATTCCAGCCGGTAAACGTAATTTTCGCGCCACCCGGAAACGCGGCTGTCCTGATAGAGAGCAGCCGGCAGCTGTTCAGCCACGCCGCTGCGCCATACCCGTTTGAGTACATCCAGCAGGCCGAAAGTTTTGACCTCGGGAAATACCTCCTCCACATTGCGGCCGATCAGTTTGCTGCGCTCGATTTTGTCGATGCGTTCCACCGCACGGTTGATCGCGCGAAAGGTGAAAATTTCACCCGCTGCATCAGTCTGATAGATTGCGACCCCGCTGCTCATATTTTCGAACAGCTGCTCATAACGCTCTTCCGTTTCGCGCCGTTGCTGCTCGGCCTCCTTTTCTTTCAGCGCACGTTGCACCGCTTCGGGCAGCCGTGCGAGGCGGTCCTTGAGAATGTAGTCGGTGGCGCCTTGCCTGATGGTTTCCACTGCACGGTCCTCACCCAAGGTGCCGGATACGACGATATACGGAACCTGTGGCATTTTTTCACGTGCGATGGCCAGCGCCTCCAGGCCATCGAAGCCGGGCAGGTGGTAATCAGCCAGAATTATGTCCGGGCGGAAGTTATCGAGCGCTGCGACAAATGCATCCCTGGCATCAACCCGCAATGAATCAAAGACGATTCCGGACTTGCGCAGTACCCACTCGTTCAACTCGGCGTCAGCGGGAACATCTTCCAGCAGCAGAATGCGCAACGGTTTAGTCATGATGGTGGCCATCCAGTCTGCCGCGTAGCAGCAGAATATGCTTGGAGGCCGGGAGGCATTGCCAGCCGGATGTCAGGAAGCAGGTCGGTTTTCATCCGAAGTCCCCATTCCAGCATGCTTCTCTTCCATATTGCCAGTGACGGGTGGCAGAGTGACGCAGGACTTTGCGCTTACGCCCGCATCTGCGCTGGCCGAGGATTGCGGGTTGAAAAAACAGATTCGGTTGCCTCCCCCTGATTTGGCTTGGTACATCGCCATGTCGGCGCCTCTCAGAATGTCTTCCGCGCCGGTTTGATGATCGAGGAAAAGCGCAACACCGATACTGGCCGTGCCACGATATTCCACGACGACACTTTCGGCACCGTCCTGTGGGGGCACGCTCAGCACATAGGGTTCCGCCAGGGTGGAACGAACTTTTTCCGCAACCGTACGGGTTTCTGCAGCAGATGCGTCTTCATCCGTATCCAGCTCGTCGAGCATCACCACAAATTCGTCGCCGCCGAATCGGGCAACCGTGTCTGTTGCCCGCAGGCAACCCGAAATGCGGTGTGCGACCTCGATCAACAGCAAGTCGCCCGCCTCGCTGCCACGCTGGTCATTGATCAGTTTGAAGTTATCCAGATCAATGAACATCAGGGCGCCATACTTGCGGTTGCGCTGGCTGGTACTCATGGTTTGCCACAGGCGGTCAAGTAGCAGGCGCCGGTTGGGAAGCTGCGTCAGCATGTCAAAGAACGCCAGCTTGCGGATTTTTTCCACGGTTATGCTGTGTTCGGTGATATCCATGACGGTGCCCACCAGTCCGGCAGGGTTCCCCTCTTCGTCGCGGGTGAGTTCGGCTTGCCAGACGATATGGCGTACCTCGCCATCCGGCCGCCGAATTCTGAATTCGCGCTTGGCTTCACCGTTTTCCCGGGCTTCCAGCAATGCCCTGATCGCGGCCATTGCCGTCTCGCGGTCTTCGGGTACAAGCAGGCCGTGAAGGAACAACTCCCGGCTTGGTGCGACGCTCCACGGCGCATAACCAAAGATCCGGAAGGTCTCGTCTGACCAGGAGGTTTCGTTCCCGGCTACATTCCAGTACCAGCTCCCCAAGTGAGCGATGGCTTGCGCCGACCTTAGCAGCGCCTCGGTTTCACGGAGCTGTTGTTCGGCTTTGCGCCGCAGCCGGATTTCCTCCTGTGCCTGGAGCACCGCGCGGATGGCCGCGGGCAGTCTCATCGGGCGGTCTTTCAGAACATAATCTTTTGCTCCGGCTTTCAGCAATTCGACGGCAACAACCTCGCCGATACTGCCGGTGACCACGATGGCGGGGATATCCGGGTGAAACTGCCGCAGGTGATTGATTGCGGCATGTCCCGAGTAAGACGGCAGCTGGTAGTCGACCAGAACGATGTCTGGTCTGAATTTGTTCAGGGCCTGCGTGAAGGCAGCTTCCGTGTCGACGCGCAACGCCGTAAATATCAGCCCGCTGGTGCGCATGGTGTGCTCCAGCAGCTCTGCGTCCGCCGTATTGTCTTCCAGCAGCAAGATCCTGAGTTCGTTCATGGCGTTTTCGGCTAAACGGGTGGGCGGTTGAGCAACAGCCAGTACATGCCGAGATCGGCTACGGTCTTGGCAAAGGCCTCGAACGCAACCGGTTTGCTGATGTAGCTGTTCACGCCAAGTTTGTAAGCTTCGGCAACATCGCGATCCTCTTTGGATGAAGTCAGCACCACCACCGGAATATGCTTGGTGCGTTCATCATTCTTGATGACGCGCAACACTTCCAGACCATCCACTTTGGGAAGGCGCAGATCGAGCAGGATGACGTGCGGAACAGTATCTTGCCCGCGCCCGGAATAGTTGCCCCGGCCAAACAGTACATCCAGCGCCTCTGCGCCATCCTTGACCCAGATCAGTTTGTTCGCAAGGTTGCTTTTTTTTAGCGCCCGGGTGGCAAGTTCGGCGTCAGTCGGGTTGTCCTCAACCAGCAGGATTTCGACTTCCGTTACCGCGTTATCCATGGCCGTTCTCCCTGGTTGGTAAAGCGAAATAGCCGGTTGCTGCTTTGCTGCGCTGGTTTGGTGGTCGCCATTTGCGGGCCGGGCGTCCTCCCGTCGAATCCATTGACGACCGAGAGTTGCCGGAATGGACCGGATAAATGAGGGGGTGAATTGATCAGAGTTGCAACGGATTGCGGTAAGGCACGTCTTTCAGAGAAGGCGCTTCCTTTTGGAAATGCAATATTCTTTCCGGCTGGATATAACACAGTGAACCCCCTTGAGGTGTACCTGCATCCAAACCTGCGCAGTGCGGCGCGATTCGTAAGGACAGTTTTTCATAGCGCTGCAATCCTTGTCAACTGCACGGGAATTCAATGGGTTGGCATGGGTTTGCGACAGTTCATTGCCTCTGTTCCGGCAAGATGATTCGGGCGTATTGCGAAATTTTCCGGAGTTGTGGCCTTCATGTAGCGGCCGGTGGTTTGGACGCGCATGCTCAATTGACAGGCGTTGCGGGGCGGCATAGCATGCGGCAGCGGGTGCGGGGGACAGCCGCGCTCGCCGTTAATACCGCCTTTCCTTGCACAACCTGATCGCGGACCATAGGACTGAATGAACGTATCGAGCGCATTACGTCCAGCCGAAGTGCAGCAAGCCGGGGACATCCGCCCCGGCGCAATACCATACGAACTGTATTGCGACGGCGCCTGGCTACTGCGTTGGGCGGCGCAAACCGAGGCGCGGATAGCCGTGTGTCTGGATGCGCTCGCCGTCCCGCGTGGCGGTGAGCTGGTGATCAATGCGCAAGCCATTACCGCACTGGATACTTCGGGCGCGTGGCTGCTCCATCGCGCGCGGCGCGACGTTGAAACCGGCGGACGTACGGTGCGCTTCATCGGGTTACGGCCGGAGTTCGAAGCACTGCTTCGCCTCATCGCGGCGCGATCCTCAGTTGCAATTCCCGCAGCGCCGCAGCCTCCCGGCGTGCTGGATCGGTTCGGGCGCAGTACCTGGACCGGCCTGCGCGGTGCATTCGGCCTGTTGTCCTTTCTTGGTGCCAATACCGTTGCGCTGGTGCGCTCCCTGGTTCAGCCGCAGCGCATTCGCTGGCGGCCCATCTGGTATAACCTGCAAATGACTGGCGTGGCGGCGCTTCCGATCACCGGCCTGCTGACCTTCCTGCTGGGGATCGTGATTGCCTATCAGGGGGCGGAACAATTGCGACGTTTTGGCGCCAATATTTATATTGTTGATCTGGTCGGGTTGTCGATGTTGCGCGAATTGTCGCCGCTGATTACCGCGATCATCATTGCGGGTCGCTCGGGTTCGGCCTATGCGGCGCAGATCGGGACCATGAAGGTAACCGAGGAGGTCGATGCGCTGCGCACCATCGGCATCGGCCCTCTCGATCTGCTGGTGCTGCCCAAGGTGCTGGCCCTGGTGCTGGCGCTTCCGCTGCTTACTGTATATACCGATATCATGGGCGTGCTTGGCGGCATGGTGATGGCCCGCGCGCAACTCGATGTCAGCTTCGATTCCTTCATCGATCGCCTTGGTGATGCGGTCAGCCTGACCTCGTTTCTGATCGGTGTCGGCAAGGCGCCGGTGTTTGCCGTGATCATTGCCTTGGTCGGCTGTTACCAGGGGTTCCAGGTGGATGGCAGCGCCGAGAGCGTCGGGCGCCAGACCACCATGAGCGTGGTGCAGTCGATTTTCCTGGTGATTCTGGTCGACGCGCTGTTCTCCATTGTTTTCAGCTGGCTGGGATTATGAGTGCCATCGGTGCTGAAAAACCCGCAGAGCCGGCTGACACGGTTATCGACATTCGCGACCTGAACACCCGTTTCGGTGATTCCGTGGTGCATCGCGACGTGAGTTTCTCGGTGCGACGCGGCGAGATATTTGCTCTGGTAGGCAGCAGCGGCTGCGGCAAATCGACGCTGCTGCGCGAAGTGATCATGCTGCAGCAGCCGGTGTCGGGTTCGATCCGGGTGTTCGGCCAGGAAGTCATCGGGTTGTCCGATGAACAGGCGCTGCCGCTCCGGCGCCGCTGGGGCATGATGTTCGAGCGTGGCGCGCTATTCAGCTCGCTCACCGTGACCGAGAATGTCACCATGGTGCTGAAGGAGCATATCGGGCTCAACGCCGTACTGGCCGAGGAGATCGCCGCGCTCAAGATCGCACTCACCGGCCTACCGCCCGATGCCGGCGCGAAGTACCCGAGCGAACTGTCCGGCGGGATGCGCAAGCGTGCCGCGCTGGCGCGCGCGCTGGCACTGGATCCGGAGCTGCTGTTCCTGGACGAACCGACCGCCGGCCTCGATCCGCTCAGCGCCACCGGCATCGACGAACTGGTGCGCTACTTGCGCGACGCCCTCGGGCTCACCATCATGATGGTCACGCACGATCTCGATCTGCTGTGGCGTGCGGCCGATCGCGTGGCAGTGCTGGGCGAGGGACGCATTCTGGGGATGGGCACGATGACGGAACTGGCGCAGCTTGAGCATCCGGTAATCCGGGAATACTTTTACGGCCCGCGCGGCCGGGGTGCACGGGAGCAGGCATGGAATCGAAAGTGAATTTTGCGGCGGTAGGCGCATTCGTGCTGCTGCTTGGCGCAGCGCTGATCGGCGGCGTGCTGTGGCTGTCCAGCGGCAAGTCCTACGGCAAAATCTATGACAAGTACCTGGTTTACATGTCCGAGTCGGTATCAGGTCTGAGCGTGGATGCGCCGGTGCGCTATCGCGGGGTGCAGGTGGGGGCGGTGCGGCGCATCGAACTCGCACCGGGCAACCCGGAACAGGTCCAACTGACTCTCGACATCGAACACGGCACGCCGGTGAAAGAGGATACCGAGGCGCGGTTGCAGACGCAGGGTTTGACCGGCATTGCCCATATCGATCTGGCCGGAGGCAGTCCCGGTTCGCCACCATTGCGGCCGCAGCGCGGGCAGAAGCATCCGGTGATCCGCACCGGGCCGTCGCTGATGCGGCGTCTCGACATCGGTGTTACCACGCTGCTGGCCAACCTCAACCGCAGCAGCGAACGTTTCAACCTGCTGCTGAACGACGAAAACCGCATCGCGCTGACCCGCACCCTGGCCAATCTGGATCGGTTGTCGACCATCCTCGCGGCGCACAGCGCCGAGCTGGAAAGCGGGATGAAGCATGCGGCGGGCACCATGGAGAACACCGAGAAGCTGACTGCATTGGCAAATGCCGAACTGCCGCAATTGCTACAGCGGATCCAGCGCAGCGCTGAGGCCTTTGATCGCATGACCGCCGCAGCCGCGCAGGCAGGGGTGAGCACCGCGAGCGCGGCGGACAGCGTGCGCACCGAGACCCTGCCGGAGGCACGCGAGGCAATCAGCGAACTGCGCGAGCTGACCGCGTCGCTGCGCCGCGTCAGCGAGGCGCTGGAACGCAACCCCGGCGCGCTGCTGCAGGGCAGGGCTGCCGTGCCACCCGGTCCGGGCGAATGATCCATGAGTGAGGGACACCATGAAACCGAATAATATTGTTGTACGCGTGCGCCTGAGTGTATGTGCTGCCATTGTGTTGACCTTGCTGTGCGCGTGCTCTTCGCTGGTGCCGCCTCCGCCGCCGGCAGAAAATATCTATCTGCTCGAGGCCGGAAAGAACTCGACCCCGCCGGTACTGTCCGGCAGCGCAAGATACAACGTGGTGCTCGCCGTGAGCATGCCCCATGCGCGGCCTGGCTTCGATACCGCACAGATGGTCTGGCTGCGCCAGCCGCACAAACTTGAGGTTTATGCGCGCAACCGCTGGGCGGATACGCCGGCGCAAATGCTCGCACCGCAGCTCGCACACGCGCTGGAACGCGCCGGGGTATTCCAGGCCGTTGTGCAGACGCCATCGGCAGTAGCGGCCGGGCTGCGGCTGGATACCGAACTGATCCGGTTGCAGCAGGATTTCACCGCAAAGCCGAGTCGCGTGCAGCTCACCCTCGGCGTGCAATTGATCGATGTCGCGACGCGGCGGGTGATTGCATCCGCGGAATTCGACGAGAGCGAGCCTGCACCCACGGAAGACGCCTACGGTGGGGTGCTGGCCGCAAATCACGCGTTGGGGCGGCTGCTCGCCAAGGTGGTGGCCTTTTGTGTCGAGCACGCGCCGCCTGCCTGAGTGAAACATCTTTTGCGTTCATTTTGAACTTGGCATAATCCGCGCCTCGCAAGTAACGTCCCGTTCGGTCATGTTTGTGTCGAACGTAGACGCGAAATAATATTTCTGATTCTGACTGAACCATGCTTCCTTCCATCGAACAACGCCTCGCCGAAGAAATCGGCGCCAAACCCATACAAATCACTGCCACCATCGAACTGCTCGACGAGGGCGCGACGGTGCCCTTCATCGCGCGCTACCGCAAGGAAGCGACCGGCGGGCTGGATGATGCCCAGTTGCGCCTGCTGGAAGAACGGCTGCGCTACCTGCGCGAACTGGAAGAACGGCGCGTGGCGATCATTGCGTCGATTACCGAGCAGAACAAGATGACGCCGGAGTTGCTGGATGCGATCAGTCACGCCGAGGACAAGACGCATCTGGAAGACCTGTATCTGCCCTACAAACCCAAGCGACGGACACGTGCACAGATTGCACTGGAAGCCGGACTGGAACCGCTTGCGGATGCGTTGCTCGGCAATCCCCTGCTGCAGCCGGAGGAAGAGGGGGCGAAATACCTGAGGCCGGCGTTTGCGACCGAGCAGGGCGACAATCCGGGCGTTGCCGATGCCAAGGCAGCACTGGATGGCGCGCGCCAGATTTTGATGGAACGTTTTGCCGAGGATGCCGTGCTGCTGCAGGCCTTGCGTGAATACGTGCAGGAACACGGCGTGGTCGAGGCCAAGGTCATCGAGGACAAGAAAGACGCGGCGGAAAAGTATGCCGATTATTTCGACTATGCCGAATCGATCAATACGATTCCGTCGCACCGCGCGCTCGCGATCCTGCGCGGCCGTCGCGAGGAACTGCTGACCGTGCAGCTGCGGCTCGACAGCGAGCCGGAAAAACCGGCCTGGAGCGCGCCGCATAATCCCTGCGAGCTGCGCATCGCCAATCGTTTTAATATCCACCAATTGCAACGGCCTGCCGATGCCTGGCTGGCCGACACCGTGCGCTGGACGTGGCGCGTGAAGTGTTTCCTGCACCTGGAATCCGAGTTGATGGGTGCGCTGCGCGAACGTGCGGAGACCGAAGCCATCCGGGTGTTTGCGCGCAACCTGAAAGACCTGCTGCTCGCGGCGCCGGCCGGGCCGCGCGCGATCATGGGGCTCGACCCCGGCGTCCGCACAGGCGTCAAGGTGGCGGTGGTGGATGCGACCGGCAAGGTGCTGGAGACCGCGGTCATCTATCCGCATCAGCCCAGAAACGACTGGGATGGTTCGTTGCACGTGCTGGCAAAACTCGCCGCGAAACATCATGTCGCTCTGATTGCGATCGGCAATGGCACGGCCTCGCGCGAAACCAGCAAGCTCGCGCAGGACCTGATCAAGCTTCACCCGGAATTGAAACTCAACAGCATCGTGGTGTCCGAGGCCGGTGCGTCGGTGTACTCCGCATCGGAATATGCGTCACAGGAATTGCCGGAGCTCGACGTGTCGCTGCGCGGGGCGGTCTCGATCGCGCGCCGCCTGCAGGACCCGCTGGCCGAGCTGGTCAAGATCGATCCGAAGTCGATCGGCGTCGGCCAGTACCAGCACGACGTCAGCCAGTTCCAGCTCGCGCGTTCGCTCGATGCAGTGGTGGAGGATTGCGTGAATGCGGTCGGCGTGGATGTGAACACGGCATCGGTGCCGCTGCTCGCGCGCGTGTCGGGCCTGAGCAACAGCGTCGCGCAGAACATCGTCAGTCATCGCAATCTGAACGGCATGTTTGCCAGCCGCGCGCAACTGCGCGAAGTGCCGCGGCTCGGCGAGAAGACCTTCGAGCAGGCCGCCGGTTTTCTGCGCATCATGAATGGCGCCAATCCGCTCGATGCTTCTGCGGTGCACCCGGAATCCTATCCGCTCGTGCAGCGCATCCTGGAGGGGATCAAGCAGGACATTAAAGCGGTGGTCGGCAACAGTGCATTGCTGAAGAAGCTCGAGCCTGCGAATTACGTGGATGAAAAATTCGGCATTCCCACGATTACCGACATTCTGACGGAACTGGACAAACCGGGACGCGATCCGCGCCCGGAATTTACGACGGCCGTGTTCCGCGAAGGTGTGGAAGAACTCTCGGACCTTAAGCCCGACATGATTCTCGAAGGCGTCGTCACCAATGTCGCGGCATTTGGCGCGTTCGTCGACATCGGTGTGCACCAGGACGGACTGGTCCATATCTCGGCGCTCTCGAATACCTTCGTCAAGGACCCGCACAAGGTCGTCAAGGCCGGACAGGTCGTAAAAGTGAAAGTGCTGGAAGTGGACGAAAAGCGCAAGCGCATCTCGCTCACAATGCGCCTGACGGACAGCGCACCACAGCCGGGAGTCAGGCATGAACCGGCCGTGCCATCAGCACAACGGGATGGCCGCACCGCAACAAAAGGCACGCCCGCTAATCGGCAGCGCGCACCGCAGCCTGCGGCGACAGGTGCGATGGCTGCCGCTTTTGCCAAGCTGAAAAGCACGAGTTGATCCGTTGATTACTATCCCGTCATTCCCGCGCAGGCGGGAATCCAGATGATTAAATAGATCGCCGCGAAGCGGGACAGCATTGCGGAATTCTCCGCTTCGCGGAGTGTTAATTTTTTGCTGGATTCCCGCCTGCGCGGGAATGACGAAAGTTTGTACTGTCTCTTGAAAATTTTCCGTTGATCCCCAATATCCCCCACATTCCGCAACGATAACTGAAAGGACTGCTATGACTGAAACCGCTACTGTTAATCGTGAGACCATGGGATTCCAGACAGAAGTCAAACAGCTTCTGCATCTGATGATTCACTCGCTGTATTCCAATCGGGAAATCTTCCTGCGCGAGCTCGTATCAAATGCGTCCGATGCGTGCGACAAATTGCGCTTCGAGGCGCTGCACAATGCCGAACTGTTTGAAGATGACTCCGAGCTCAAAATTCGTATTACTTATGACAAGGATGCCCGGACCCTGACGATCAGCGACAACGGCATCGGCATGAGTCGCGAAGAAGTCATTACCAATCTGGGTACGATTGCGAAGTCGGGCACGCGCGAATTCTTTGCGCGCCTCAGCGGCGATCAGCAGAAAGACGCGAATCTGATCGGCCAGTTTGGCGTCGGTTTTTATTCCGCCTTCATTGTGGCGGACAAGGTAACGGTCACGACCCGCCGTGCCGGCGAACAGGCCAGCCAAGGCGTGCGCTGGGAATCGGATGGCGGCGGGGAGTTTTCCATCGAGATGGTTGACAAGCCTGCACGCGGCACCGAAATAACCCTGCATCTGCGCGCCGATCAGGACGACCTGCTTGAGGGTTACCGCATTCGTTCCATCATCCACAAGTATTCGGACCACATCGTGCATCCGGTGGTGATGAAGAAAGAGGAATGGAAGGAAGGCGGGCAAGTCGTCACTGACGAGGATGAAACCGTCAACCAGGCGTCGGCATTGTGGGCGCGCTCAAAGAACGATATTACTGATGACGAATACAAGGCGTTCTACAAGCACGTCGGCCACGATTTCGGCGACCCGCTCGCCTGGAGTCATGCGCGCGTGGAAGGGCGTCAGGAATACACCCAGCTGCTCTATGTCCCGGCGCGGGCGCCATTCGACTTGTGGGACCGCAATACCCGCCACGGCATCAAGCTGTACGTACGTCGCGTGTTCATCATGGATGACGCCGAACAGCTGCTGCCGATGTACCTGCGCTTTGTGCGGGGTGTCGTCGATTCGAGCGACTTGCCGCTGAACGTGTCGCGCGAAATCCTGCAAGAGTCGAAAGACATCGATGCGATCCGTTCCGGTTGCACAAAGAAGATCCTCGGTCTGCTGGAAGACCTCGCGGCGAACGACAAGGAAAAGTATGCGCAGTTCTGGAACGAATTCGGGCTGGTGCTGAAGGAAGGCGTCGCGGAAGACAACGCGAACCGCGAGAAGGTCGCCGGGCTGCTGCGGTTTGCCTCGACGCATGCGGATACGGCCGATGCCAATGTTTCCCTGGCTGATTATGTCGCGCGCATGAAGGAAGGGCAGGACAAGATTTACTACATCACCGCGGACAGCTTTAATGCGGCCAAGAACAGCCCGCATCTGGAAGTGTTCCGCAAGAAGGGCATCGAAGTGCTGTTGCTGTCCGATCGCGTCGACGAGTGGGTGGTGAGCTACCTGACGGAATTCGGTGGCAAGCAGCTGGTCTCCGTGGCCAAGGGCGGCCTGGATCTCGGTAAGCTGGAAGACGAAGCCGAGAAGCAGGAACAACAGAAGCAGGCCGATGACCACAAGGACCTGATCGAGAAAATCAAGACCAGCCTGGGTGATCGAGTCAAGGAAGTTCGCGTGACGCATCGCCTGACCGATTCGCCCGCCTGCCTGGTGGCCGACGAACATGACATCGGCGGCCATATGGCTCGCCTGCTCAAGGCGGCCGGACAGAAGGCGCCGGTGTCACTGCCGATTCTGGAAATCAACCCGATCCATCCGGTGGTGCAGCGCCTGAAACAGGAAGAGCAGCGTTTCGACGACTGGACCTCAGTCCTGTTCGACCAGGCGTTGCTGGCGGAAGGCGGCCAGCTGGATGACCCGGCCAGCTTCGTCAAACGCGTGAATCAGTTGATGCTGGAAATGCGCGGCTGATAAGAGCCGCCGTCGCACGACACAAAACTAAGGCCGGAGCATCCGGCCTTAGTTATTTTGGAGATATGTAATCGGCCTACAAGGACTCAAAAGCAGGTTCCATCACTGTTTGAACTTTGGCCAATCTACGTTGGCGTCCAACGATGTGATTTCGTTCCATCCAGGTTCAAAATCACCATCCTTGAGAGCAGGAAGATTGGAAGAAATGATGCTCTTCAAACTGGACACCGCAGAATTCTTCTCAGCTGTCGAGAATGAGCGAGTTACCAGCAGGTTCCTGACAAACAGACACTGCACGTTATACACACCGACATTCCTGTAGTGCAGCGGTTTGACACCATAATTGCTATTCACTGCCGGGATGTCAAAGTGGACTAAAGTAAGGTTGTCTGCTGACCGGAGGTTCTTGATGGGGCCTGCTGGCCAACCGGCGACTGTAAATGCAGCCGCTACAGTATTATTCTTCACCAGTTCAAAGGCTTTGGAATCAGTGGGGACATCAATATAAGACATATTGAGACCTGCTTGCTTGTCAATCAGGCGGACCATCAACTGTGCTGTACCAACCAGAGCAACCGGCTTGCCACGAAGTTGACTGAACCTTGTGATGTTCTCGACTATGGGGTCGCCTTTCATCAAGCCACGCATCTTCCGGGGGCCTTCGTAAGTGTATCCGGTCGTAGAAGTAACAATGTGCAAGTAGCTATTGTTCAGCACTGCTACAACCTTGAGCGCTGCTATGTTCTCATCAGTCAGGGCCATGGTCTTCAGAGAGTCGGACATTACCAGACCAACATCAGCGCCCTTGGTAGATAACACGCTAAGGTTATCCAGTGAGCCTTCACTGGTAACTTCGCACAAGTTCAACTTGCTGCTGCTGCTGATACGCTTCATATCTGCAAACATCTTGGAAAAACCCTTGCCTGCAGGACCAGTTGCTACACGCAGGCCTTCACAATCTGCTGCCGGGGCATCGGGATCCTTGGCTGCATAAGCAGAGGTAGACAAAAGGACTAGAGAAAGGATTGTAACGAGGAACTTTTTCATTGTGATACCTCTTCAATTAGAAGTTGAAATTCTTGTTACCCTGCGGGGTAATGGACTGATTCTGGGGCTGGACTGGCTCAGTATCTTCCCCTGCCATTGACAGGGTAGCCACGATACAGAGGATTACCAGGATGCTAGCCACGATCCTGAACAGCATATAGTTTCTCCTTGTTAACACGGGTTGACTGCATTGAATTACCGAGACCCGCAGTCTTCACAGTCAATGCCGAGGCGTTGATCTGCTTATTCATGCTCTCGATGGTCTTACCGGCCATTGCAGACCGCATACGTGTCTTGATAGAAGCACGTGCGGTTTCAAGAGACTGGAGTTCAGCTGGATCGCGTTCAGCACCCTGGGCTTTCTCCATTGCCGAAGCAGAACGGTGGAATGCGATGTAAAGCTTGTTTACCCGCTGAAGTTCCACGTAGTCCTGTTTACGTTGCATTAAGGATTCTTCTGCATCACTTATTGCCAGGATGATGGAGTCGATCTGGGACTGAAGCATGTTACGTTCCTCAGTTGTACATGTAGCCATTTGACCGTGGAGTTCTTCCATGGCCCCTTCCAGCTCAGAACGAGAAGCCTTGTATTGACCTTCCAGCTCACGGATCCGCTCACCTTCATTGCGCTCATCTTCACGGATTGTTTCTTCCGAGAAGGTTTCAGCCAGATGAGTCATGGCTTTTTGACGCCACAAGGCAAATTGCCGTGCCAGCACCGGCAACAGATTCACCATGGCCAGGGCGATGATTGCGGTAACGGCTGCGACCACCACCGAGGTTCCTGCAACAGCGATGGTAATGGATGCCATCACAGCTACGATGGCGAGGCCTCCGTATTTGACGTACTGCTGCATCTTTTGGAACTTCGCCTCCAAATTTGCTGAATTTTCCATACTTACTCCTGTTCCGTCAGTCGGTTGACGCTGAGGGTGATGTTGCGCATCGGTTGTTCACCGGACATGAATGCTCAAGCGGATTTCATGGTCCTTTAATTCATGTCGTGCTGAGACCCGGTGAGCTAATTCTGATCAAGATGGGTTCCTTGGGCTATTCGCATTACTACCGGATGGATATTGGTAGAACTACCAAGGTTGCGTTCCTTGTCACTCAGGAATGTCAAGAGCGGCGCTGCGACGACCAGGTCCCAGTAAGGGGCCGGAGAAACCCGACCATTCTGCTATCAATTCGGATTGAACCCTTCAGGGGCTGGGCGTATGATGAATAAAGTTTTCGTCATACGCTGGGATGTTCGGTATGCTTTATCGTCTCTTTGTTGTTCTACTGGCACTGGTTTCCTTTCCTGCGCTGGCACACGACCTTTGGATCGAGAAAGAATCCGGCACATACACTCTTCTTCAGGGGCATCGCCACTCAGCCCATAGTGGCACCGACCTCGTTCCCTACGGCGCTACCGCAGTAAAAAACGTGACCTGCGTCGACGCTGCGGGTAACTCCAAACCGCTCGCAGCTGGCAAGAGCTATCCCGCAAAATTTGCCGGGGACTGTTCCATGCTTCAAGTGACATTCTCGACCGGATATTGGACGAAAACTGCGTGGGAAACGAAGAACGTCCCCAAGGCCGGAATCTCCGGGGTGATAAAAAGCTGGTACTCGGAAGAGTCGCTGAAATACATCGAACGATGGATTTCGAGTGGCTCGGCTCCAGTCAGTAACGGCTTGGAAATTACGCCGACTGTGAACCCGCTCGCGCTCAAAGCCGGGGACAAACTGGTCGTGCTGGTTACCGATGGCGGAAAGCCGGTTGCGGGCGTCCCCGTCGCCTATGGTGGTGATACCCGTGGTGCCTCTGGTCCGGACGGCAAAGTCGCCATCCGTTTGCGCCAGGGCGGACTGCAACTGATTGAGGCCAGCCAGGAAACTCTGCTGTCCGATGGCAAGGCCGATACGGCCATCCGCACGACCTCGCTCCAATTCGAGATCGCAAAATGAGAGCGGTGGTATTCGTCTTTTTGACTCTTTTCTGCGGCGCGGCGCTGGCTCACGAAATCAGGGTTGATACCACCCAGCAGGCGGCCACCGTGATTCGGCTGACCTATGCCGATGGCCGGCCGTTTACCTTTGAAGCGTATGAACTTTATCTCCCCGGCAAGGATATTCCGGAGCAGGTGGGGAGAACCAATGCGCAAGGACAAATCATTTTCCTGTCCGGCAATCAAACCGAATGGCGTATCAAAGCCTTTTCGGCGGACGGGCACGGCGTCGACCAGCAGATGAAACTTGCTGCACCAAGCGCCGGCAGCACTTCCACATTAAACGCTTCGGCCGAACCGCCGCGCGCCTTGTTGCTCGCCGCCGGCCTCGGCGTACTGTTCGGTGTATTCGGTCTCGTGCAACTCTCCATGCGCAGAAAGCAAACATGAGATTTGCTGCTGGCGTCGCGTTGGCACTTCTTTCGATGCCCGCGCTGGCGCACCACGGCGTGGCCGGTGTCGGTGCGGCTGGCCTGAATGGCCCCGGGGCGCCGGTCGAGTCAGCCGCATCGACGACCCTGCCGCAAGGAAAGGCGCTCGCGTATTTCAAGTTGGATAACGCGCAGTTCAAGACCTACCCCTGGGCGGCGCCGAATGCCAGGTATTCCCGCTTCACCATGCTCGGCGTGGGCTACGGATTCACGCCGTGGTTTTCGGCTTATGCCTTCGTTCCTTACAACGAAAAAATTGACGAACCCGGCGGACTGAATTCGCGCGGCATTGCGGACGTGTCCGTCATGGGGCAAATCGGTTTCAAGTACGATCAGGGCGTCATGCTGATTCCGCCGAACGAGAGTCTGGATGACCTGGAAGACTGGCATTTTTCGGTCTATGCCGGCAGCAGCCTGCCAACCGGGAATCCCAACCATCGCCTGGCTGACGGGACAATTAACCCAAGCAAATCGCTTGGTTTCGGCAAGCCGTCGTTTTCGCTGGGTGTCACCGCCAGCAAAGTGCTGACCGACAAGCTAACCGCGAATTTCGAGGCGTCGATGCTGCGCTTCAGGGAATACACCTATGCCGATGGGCAACGGCTTCGTTTCGGCGCCGAAGACCGGCTCAATGCGGCCTTGTCATATCGTGCATGGACCAATCCGGAGAAAATGTTCCGCCTTGATCCCGTGCTTGAAATTCAGTATCTCGGTCTGGGGCGTGACCGCCAGAACGGGGTGGATGCCATCGCAACCGGCGGGAATGTGGTTTACGCCATGCCCGGGGTGCGTGCCTACTGGCAGAACATGAGCGTTGCGCTGGGCCTCAAGAAGCCCGTCTGGAGCCGGCTCAACGAAAGCAACCTGCAGCAGGGCTCCGAGGGCAAGGAAAAGTATCGCGTGATCTTTTCCGCCTCTCTGTTATTCTGAAAAAACACCATGCACATACCTGACGGTTTCCTCTCGCCCCAGACCTACTTGCCGGCCTACGCTATCGCTGTCGGCGCATGGGCCTGGGCGGCCAAGGGTTTACGTGACAAACTGGACGAGACCACGGTGCCGCGGCTCGCAATGCTGACTGCGCTGGCGTATGGCCTTGGCCTGATCATGGTGCCGATCCCGGGCGGAACGTCCGGGCATGCGCTGGGCGTTGCCATTCTTGCCCTGGTGTTCGGCGTACGCTCCGCTTTCGTCGCATACAGCCTCGTCCTGTTGCTTCAGTCGCTCCTGTTCGGCGCCGGCGGTATTACCGCACTGGCTGTGAACGCGCTGGCGATAGGATTGGTGGGAGCAGCGGCAGCCGTCGGCGTGCGACGTCTGCTCAAGGGAATGGGTGACACCCTGTCCGTCGCGGTGGCTGCATGGGTGTCGGTGGTTGTGCCCGGCCTCATTGTCGCGATCGTGCTGGGCATCCAGCCGCTGATCGCGCACCGGCCGGACGGGATGCCGCTATTCTTCCCGTTTGGTCTCGCCGTGACCTTGCCGGCGGTGCTCATCCCGCACCTCATCATCGGTGTTGCAGAAGCGGTGCTGACCGTGCTCGTGTTCCGCTACGCAAAGGCGCGAAAGTGGCCGACTACCTGACTCCGCGCATCTGGCTGGCACTCTACCTTTCCGGGGTGGTCGGCATCACCTTTATCCACGAGCCTGTGGTGCTCGCGGGGCTGATGCTGGGCGCGCTGGTATTTTCCGGTAGCTCGCGCTGGAAGCTGTTGCGCAGGGCCGTGCTGGCAATCGTGGCCTTCAATCTGACCGTTAGTCTGGGCTATGCCGTCATGGCGATCTGGCAGGGCAACTTCCGGGGTGATTATCTGATGCTCGTCAACTTGCGGGTGCTGCTGCTGGTCTACCTGGGGTTCTGGTTCGTCGCTTCGGTAGATATGCTCGCGGCACTGTCCGGAATGCCGGTGTTGCGCCTGATTGCAACGCTCGCGGTCAGTCAGATAAAGACCCTGGAGCGCATTTTGCGCGACTTTCGGATGGCGTTCCAGAGCCGGAATCTCGTTCGGCCGTCGCTACTTGATAAAACACGGAACGCGGCCTCTCAGGCCCAAACGCTGCTCGACAAATCGATGGCCTCGGCCGGGGACGCCGCGTTGGCGATGCGCTCGCGGGGAGCGTTTGATGATTGAATTTCGCAGCGTCAGCTTTGCCTGGCCCGATGAACCGGGTCTGCTGGACGGACTGTCGTTTACCATCCGCCCCGGAGAAAAAGTCGTGCTGCTTGGCGCCAATGGCTGCGGCAAGTCGACGTTGTTGAAGCTCATGAACGGGCTGATCGAACCGGCGTCCGGGAAAGTGCTGTGGCGCGGCGAACGCCTCACCCGCAGCTACCTGCGCATGCCGGGAAACTCGCTCGCTTTCCGGCGCGCCTGCGTCCTGCTGTTCCAGCATCCGGAAGCCATGCTATTCAATCCGACCGTGCGCGACGAGCTT
>DASSQR010000104.1:0-12230 GCA_035702405.1 Gallionella sp.
GCCATTGCGGCGCTGGACGGCGTGGAACGGCTGCGCTATACCACGTCCCATCCGGTCGAGATGACCCAGCGCGTGATTGATGTCTACGCGACCACGCCGAAACTGGTCAGCCATTTGCACTTGCCGGTGCAGTCTGGTTCCGATCGTATCCTGGCGGCGATGAAGCGCGGCTACACGGCGCTGGAGTACAAGTCCATTGTGCGCAGGCTGCGCGTCGCGCGACCGGAAATCTGCATCTCCTCGGATTTCATTGTTGGCTTCCCGGGCGAGACCGAGCAGGACTTCGAGGCCACGATGAAGCTGATTGACGATGTGTGTTTCGACGTCAGTTTCAGTTTTCTCTTCAGTCCGCGTCCCGGCACGCCCGCCGCCGAACTGAGCGACGATACGGCGCCCGAGGTGAAATCGACCCGCCTGTACCGGCTGCAAGCGCGCATCGACGAACTGGAGCAGGAGGTCAATCAGGCCATGCTCGGCACTACCCAGAGGGTGCTCGTCGAAAGCGTATCGAAGAAGGATGCGCTGGAACTGGCCGGACGTACCGATAACAACCGGGTGGTGAATTTCCGCGGTTCACCCGGCATGATCGGTCGCTTCGTCGAGGTGAAGATCACGCAAGTGGTGCGACATACTCTGCGCGGTGAGTTAATATTCAAACCATGAGCGCCTCTATAAATCCATTTTCCGGGCGGATCGCGGCGTCACGTGCTCGCTCGTTCCTCCTCTATCCATTGAGATATGCCTCGACATTCGCTGCGCGGTTCCTTGCGCTCCATCCCGCAAAAGTGAATTTCTAGAGGCGCTCGATCTTGAATCAGGAACCACAAATTTTGGAATTTGCCCTCGAACCGCTGGACAACCAGCGGCTGGCGCGCTTGTGCGGTGCGCTGGACGAAAATCTGCGCCAGATCGAAACGGCACTGGAAGTCACGATCGCGCGGCGCGGGGAGCATTTCACCGTGCAGGGCGAACAGGCAGAACTGGCGCGCAAGGTACTGCAGGAGTTTTACGCGGAAGCTAAACAGGAAATCTCATTGGAACGCCTGCAGCTTGGCTTGATCGCGGCGATGAAGTGGCGTGACGAACCGCAACCGGCCAACGACTTCGTGCCACTGCTGATGACGCGCAAGGCCGAGGTGCGCGGCCGTACGCCGCGCCAGAACACTTACCTGCAGGCGATCCAGGAACACGACATCACGTTCGGCGTCGGCCCCGCAGGAACCGGCAAGACCTACCTGGCCGTGGCATGCGCGGTGGATGCGCTGCAACGCGAAACGGTGCGTCGCCTGGTGCTGGTACGCCCCGCGGTGGAAGCCGGCGAGAAGCTGGGCTTCCTGCCGGGCGATCTGACCCAGAAGGTCGATCCCTACCTGCGTCCGCTGTACGATGCGCTTTACGACCTGATGGGGTTGGAGAAGGTCAACCGCGCCTTCGAACGCGGCGTGATCGAGATTGCGCCGCTCGCTTACATGCGCGGGCGCACGCTGAATCACGCCTTCATCATTCTCGACGAGGCGCAGAACACCACCCCGGAACAGATGAAGATGTTCCTGACGCGCATCGGCTTTGGCAGCAAGGCGGTGATCACCGGCGACGTTACCCAGATCGACCTCGCCCGCGGCCAGAAGAGCGGCCTGGTCGAAGCGCGCAATGTGCTGAAAGACGTGCGCGGCATCAGTTTCAGCCAGTTCCTTGCCGAAGATGTCGTGCGCCATCCGCTGGTGCAAAAAATTGTTACCGCCTATGAACGCTACGAAAAACAAAATGGCTAAGGCTGCACCGGCGAAATTGTCACTGTCGGTGCAATATGCGAGCGCCGCGCAGCTGCTGCCCACGCGTGCACAGTTGCGCCGTTGGGCCAAGGCCGCGCTGCTGCATGACGTGAGCATGACGCTGCGCAGTGTCGACGAGGCTGAAGGGCGCGAACTGAACAAGAGCTATCGCGGTAAGGACTACGCCACCAACGTGCTGACCTTTGCCTATGATGAGGTGCCGCCATTCTCGGGCGATGTGGTGATTTGCGCACCGGTGGTGGCGCGCGAGGCGGCCGAACAGCGCAAGGAGCTGCTGGCCCACTATGCCCATCTTGTGATTCACGGCGTGCTGCATTTGCAGGGTTATGATCACGAAACCGAAGCTGAGGCCGCCGAGATGGAAGCGCTGGAAACCGCGCTGATGCTAAAATTGCACTATCCTGATCCTTATTAGGGCTATTTACCACAATGGATGATTCTGAGAGCAGCAAGCCCAGCCTGCTGGAGCGGCTTTCGTCGCTGCTGCTGCGCGAGCCGGAAGATCGCGAACAGCTGATCGACCTGCTGCATTCCGCTTATGTACGCAATTTGCTCGATGCCGATGCGCTGGCGATGATGGAAGGCGTGTTGCAGGTGTCCGAACGCACCGTGCGCGAAATCATGATTCCGCGCGCGCAGATGGACGTCATCGACATCAGCGAACCACCCGAAAAATTCATACCGTTCGTAATCCAGACGGCGCATTCGCGCTTTCCCGTGATCGACGGCGACAAGGACAACATCATCGGCATCCTGCTGGCGAAAGATCTGCTGCGCTATTATGCCGGTGAGGAACTGGACGTGCGCGATACCCTGCGGCCGGCCGTGTTTGTGCCGGAATCCAAGCGCCTCAACGTGCTGTTGCGTGATTTTCGCAGCAATCACAACCATATCGCGCTGGTGGCGGACGAGTACGGCGGCGTGTCCGGCATGGTGACGATCGAGGATGTGCTGGAACAAATTGTCGGGGATATTGCCGACGAATTTGACTTCGATGAAAACGAAGATAACATCATTCCCGACGGCGCCGGTCTGTACCGCGTCAAGGCGGATACCGAGATTGCCGACTTCAATGCGGCCCTCGGCACGGAATTCAGCGACGAAGAGTGTGATACCGTGGGCGGGTTGGTGCTGAAAGCGGCCGGCCAACTGCCCAAGCGGGGTGATCGAATTCAGCTTGGTGCGCTGACCTTCATCGTGCTGCGGGCGGATAGCCGACGGGTGTATTCGCTGCTGGTCGAACGGAACACGTTGGCGCCGGAACAGGCCTGAGCCCCCTCGGCCCGCTGCAGTGTGTTACGCTGCACGCTACCGACCCTGAACAAGTATTGAGGGAATCCAAAATAAAGGGTGAACCTTATGTTTGACGAACTTGACCGGGAAATCTTTAAGCGCGGTCAACAGATATTCAATGTTGGTGACCCCGGAGAGTGCGCCTATCTGATCGAAGACGGGAGCGTGGAAGTGCTGGGCAAGCGCCGCGGCCGGGAATATCGCATCAGCCTGCTGGGCAAGGGCGAGATGTTCGGCGAGGTGGCGCTGATCGACCACCAGCCGCGCACGGCAACCGTACGCGCGGTGGAGGACACCGTGCTGGTACCCATCAGCCGCAAGCTGGTGGATGGGCTGCTCGAGAAAAGCGACCCCATCCTGCATCACCTGCTGCTCGTTGTTCTGGACCGGTTCCGGAATGAAAAGGTTTCTGAAGATCGATCGCTCCGCATTCCGGTTTCCCATGAGGAGTACGACCGCCGCAAGGTGCTTGAAGGCGAAGCTACCCATAAACTGGCGTTGGCGCATGGTTTGGCGCGCGCCCTGACACACGACGAATTTCAGCTCTACTACCAGCCGATTTGCCAGTTATCCGATGGCCGCGTTGCGGGATTCGAAGCGCTGCTGCGCTGGCAGGATCCCGCCAGAGGCATGATGCAACCCATGGATTTTCTGTGGCTGGCCGAACAGACCGGCCTGGTACGCGATCTCGGCTTGTGGACGCTGGAACGTGCGTGCCGCGACTGGCCGCTGCTGCGCCAGAGCGCCAAGGCGGCGGCACCGTTTGTTAGCGTAAACCTGTCGGCGGCACAATTGGCCGGAGAGTCGCTGGTCAAGGATGTAAAGGATATTATGGTTCGCTACCACATGGTGGCCAGTGAGCTGAAACTGGAACTCACCGAAACCGTCATCATCGAGCACCCCGACATTGCGCTGCAGGTGCTGACCGAGCTTACCAATCTCGGCTGTTCTCTCGCGCTGGACGATTTTGGCACTGGTTATTCCGGTCTCGGTCACTTGCAGCGTTACCCGATCGGCACCATCAAGGTCGACCGCGCGTTTACGACGCCGATGCTGGAGTCGGCCCAAAGCTACGAAATTGTGCGTTCGTCCATCGCCCTTGCACATTCGCTGGGAATGAACGTGGTTGCCGAGGGAGTGGAAACCAAAGCGCTGCACGACAAGCTGCTGGAACTCGGGTGCGATTTCGGGCAGGGCTGGTATTACGGCGAGCCGGCTGCGCTGGAGGACGTGACAAAACGTTACCGTGCGGCCTGATCCGCGCCGTTAGGCATTTAGCAGGGTATTGAAAAACGTCGCGAGCGATGGCAGAACAAGGCGTGAAAGGGCGAAAAAGTAGCCGCACTGACACGGTGGGGTGAAACCCGCTGGTGCGGGAAGTGCGGCTTGCATCTGCTTCCGCAAGCGGCTGGCTGCGCCAGTAACGTGTCGCAGATGCGGTTTACATTTGAGTAAATGAGCATTTTGAGCCCTTGAGCAACACAGTTATGTCGAGCGCAGTAGTTTTTCAACACCCTGCTAGAACTGTTCGTTCTCGCCCAGATATCGCCACTGCCCCAGCGGCAGCTTCCCAAGCTTCACCTTGCCGATGCGGATGCGCTTCAGGCCGGTGACTTTCAGTCCAACCAGCTCGCACATGCGGCGGATCTGGCGCTTCTTGCCCTCGCGCAGCACGAAGCGCAACTGGTCTTCGTTCTGCCAGGCCACCTTGGCGGGCTTGAGGTATTCGCCATCCAGCTTGAGGCCGTGATTGAGCAACGCCAGGCCACCCTCGTCGAGCTGTCCCTGTACGCGCACCAGATATTCCTTGTCAATCCTCGAATCCTCGCCGATCAGCTGCCGCGCGATGCGGCCGTCCTGCGTGAGCACCAGCAAACCTTGTGAATCGATGTCCAGCCGGCCGGCCGGAGCGAGACCGACGAGCTGGCTGCGATGAAAACGCAGCGGCGATTCATCCTCGGCCCAGCGGGTTTTGCCATCCAGCAGGACAATGGCCGGCTTGTAATCGTGCTCTGCCTGGCCCGAGACATAGCCAATCGGTTTGTTGAGCAGGATGGTCACGCGCTGCTGCTGCACATTTTGCGCCGCGCCGCGTAACGTGATTTGCTGATTTGGATAGACCTTGCTGCCGAGTTCGCTGACGGTCTCGCCGTCCACCTGCACCCAGCCCTTCGCGATATAGTCGTCCGCTTCGCGGCGGGAGCACAGCCCGAGTTCGGCCATGCGTTTGGAGAGACGAATTTTTTCCATGACTTTGGTACTGCATTGTGATGAGGCGCGATTTAAGCACAAAGCAGCGCGCCGCGCAGGAAAATGCGCGGCATTGGTCAGGCGAATTGCCGGACTAGTAGTTGTAGCTTATGCCGAGCGCGAGCGACCAGCGCGCGGTCAATTGTCCCGAACCGGGAATGGCCGGGTCAGGGTTGGCGTACTGCACCAGCGGCAGCTGCGCGAAGCCATACACACTGGTTCTCGGTGCGATGCCCCAACTCAGGCCCGGGCTGAGGTTCAGGCTATGGCCACCGGAGGCCGGATTTGCATTAACGCCCGTGTCGCGGCTCTTGTATTGCGCGTTGAGTTGCAGCAAGCCGGTCAGCGCCGGCGTAAACGGATAATGAACACCGACATCCAGGCTTAACGAGTTGCCGGGGCGATAGGCATTGCGCGTGCTGACGGCGGCCTGGTACTGGCCGCTGACGAACCAGCCCCAAGGCGCCGCGGCGGGAGCATGGTAGTAGTGCGCGCCGAGCAATAAGTCGGTGCTGCCCGTGCCGGGCTGGCTGGAACGCTCCAGCAGGTAGGGCACCGTTGGATTGGCCGGGTCGGGCGGGGTCATGGTCTTGTTGATGACCCCGGTGGGCAGCTTGACCCCGAAAGCGATGCCGCTGCCGGTATGATCGGCGGAAGTGGCGAACTTGTATTTGCCGGAAACGCGGACGTCACCCAAGTCGGTGAATTTCGCCTGCTGGGGGAAGAAACTGCCGACGGCGTCGAAGGTATGTGTGTGGTCGCGAATAACTAGCGGCAGATCGACGGCGACATTCCAGTTCCGGTTGATCGCGTAGTCGAGGTCGAGATTGAGCAGTTGGTTCACCGTGCGCAGGTTTTCGATTTCGCCCTGACCGGTGCCATCGGGGATGGCGGCGGCGACCCTATTGGAACCGCTGCGCAAGGTATCGGCCTTGGCATACGAATAGCGTAGGTCGATACGCAGACCCTTGTCGTTTACCATGTCCTGGGTGTCCCAGCGGGTGTTTACCGTGCAAAAGGATGAGCCGCAGGACGCGTGTGCCTGGTTAGCGACACCGATCAGCATGGCGGCGGAAAACAGTCTGATGCGCATTTCGTTCCTCCCGTTCGTTGTTATTCTGGACAAAATTGCTGTGCCATTATAGGAAGATTTTTTGCGCGGTATCTGCGGCATATTGTCGCACCATCGGTGCGGCAGAAAATTCAGCGCCATTGGCGAGATATGCGCGGGATGCGGTATGCTGCGCAGGTTTTTGCGACACATCAGGTAATGGAACTTTTGCATGAGTTGGTTGGATAAAAAGTACGGCTTGGCCCTGCTCGCCGGTGCGCTTTGCGTATTCGGTTTTGCGCCATTCGGAGTCTTTCCGGTGCCGGTGCTCGCGCTGGCGGTGCTGTTCGTGCTGCTGCAACAGGCTGCTATGCCGCACGTGGCAGCGAGGCTGGGCTGGTGTTTCGGCCTCGGCTTGTTCAGCGCCGGCATTAGCTGGATTTACGTTGCGCTGCACGACTACGGCGCGATGCCGCTGGTGCTGGCGGCTCCGGCGACGCTGCTGTTCGCGGCCTTCCTCGCCTTGTTTCCCGCTCTCGCAACCTATCTGCAGGCACGCTTTGCGGTGCCGCACTGGACGCGCACAGTGCTGGTGATACCGTCACTGTGGGTGTTGCTCGAATGGGTGCGCGGCATGATCTTTACCGGCTTTCCGTGGCTGACGCTGGGCTATGCGCACAGCAACAGCCCGCTCGCCGGCTATGCACCGCTGCTTGGGGTGTATGGCGTGTCGCTGATTGCGGCGCTGAGCGCGGGGCTGCTGGCGTTGCTGTGGCAGCAGCGCTGGAACCGGAGCGGCCAGGTAGCGCTAATCGTATTACTGTTACTGTGGGGCGGTGGCGCGCTGCTGCGCACTGTGGCGTGGACTCAGCCGACAGGCGAACCAGTCAGCGTCGCGCTGGTACAGGGCAATATTCCGCAGGATATCAAGTTCAACGAAGATGCGCTGATTGGCACGGTTGAGACCTACCGCCGCTTTGCATTGCAGAGCGAGGCGCGCCTGACGGTGTTGCCGGAAACCGCACTGCCGCTGCTGCGCGACGAGGTCCCGCAAAGCCTGGTGGAACAGTTGCGTGACCATGCCCGGCGAAACAGCGGCGATGTGCTGATTGGCGTGTTCGAACGCGATGATGGTAGCTACTACAACAGCGTGTTCTCGCTCGGGGCCGACCCGGAACAGCATTATCGCAAGCAGCACCTAGTGCCGCTCGGCGAGTTCATTCCGCTGCGACCCGTGCTCGGCTGGTTCATCAACAGCGTGCTCGACATTCCGATGGGCGACCAGGCGCGCGGCGCGGCCGTGCAGCCACCGCTCGAAGTGGCTGGCCAGCGCGTCGCGGTGAACATCTGCTACGAGGACGTGTTCGGCGAGGAAATCATCCGCTCGCTGCCGCAAGCCACGCTGCTGGTGAACGTGACCAACGACGCCTGGTACGGCTACTCGCATGCGGCGGCGCAGCACAACCAGATTTCGCAAATGCGCGCACTGGAAGCCGGCCGCATGATGCTGCGGGCGACCAATACCGGCGTAACGTCCATCATCGGCGCAGATGGCCGCATCGTGCAGCAACTGCCGCAACATGAGGAAGGCGTTCTGACCGGTACCGCCCAAGGCTACACCGGCAGCACACCCTATGTGCGCTGGGGCAACGCGGCGGTGCTGCTGCTGATTGCGCTGCTGCTGTTCGCCGCAAGGCTGATGCAACGCAAACCGTCCCCTCGCCCGCTTGCGGGAGAGGGTTAGGGAGAGGGCAGGAGCATGGAGTGGTTCTGCTACCTCCTGCGTTGCGCCGACGACACGCTCTACTGCGGCATCACCAATGACCTCGACAAGCGCCTCGCCGCTCACAACGCCGGCACCGCATCCAAATACACCCGGGCGCGTGGACCAGTGGAACTGGCCTATGTCGAGCCATGTGCGGACAAATCAGCTGCACTCAAGCGCGAGATGCAGATCAAGCAAATGCCGCGGAGTGTTAAGCAATCGTTATGCAGGATGACGCCGGGGGGCGAAAACCCGTAAAATGCCGCCTTTCGCAATTTACGCCGGTTTTGCACGATGCTTACCTTTCAGCAGATCATTCTGACGCTCCAGAGTTACTGGGATAAACAGGGCTGCGCGCTGCTGCAGCCATACGACATGGAAGTCGGTGCGGGCACTTCGCACACCGCCACCTTTTTGCGCGCGCTCGGTCCGGAGCCATGGAAGGCCGCCTATGTGCAGCCATCGCGCCGCCCAAAGGACGGCCGCTATGGCGAAAATCCGAACCGCCTGCAGCATTACTACCAGTTCCAGGTGGTGCTGAAACCGGCGCCGGCGAACATTCTGGAGCTGTATCTCGGTTCGCTCGAAGCACTCGGCTTCGACCTCAAGCAGAACGACATCCGTTTCGTCGAAGACGATTGGGAAAACCCGACACTCGGCGCGTGGGGCCTGGGCTGGGAAGTGTGGCTGAATGGCATGGAAGTCACGCAGTTCACCTATTTCCAGCAGGTCGGCGGCATTGACTGCAAGCCGATTACCGGCGAGATCACCTACGGCCTGGAGCGGCTGGCGATGTATCTGCAAGGCGTGGAGAACGTGTTCGACCTGACCTGGACCGAAGGCGTCACCTACCGTGACGTGTATCACCAGAACGAAGTGGAGCAGTCCACCTACAACTTCGAACACAGCGATGTCGATTTCCTGCTCGGCGCATTCGGCAGCCATGAAAAACAAGCCAAGCACCTGATGGAGCATAAGCTGGCTTTGCCTGCCTACGAGCAGGTGCTGAAAGCGGCGCACACCTTCAACCTGCTGGATGCGCGCGGCGCGATTTCGGTAACCGAGCGCGCGGCCTACATCGGCCGCATCCGCAACCTGGCGCGCAGCGTGGCGCAGAGCTATCTCGACAGCCGCGCACGCCTCGGTTTCCCGATGGCGCCGAAGGCATGGGCAGAAGAAGTGTTGGCACAGATTGAGAAGAAGGCGGCGTAATCATGGCGGCAAAGAATTTGTTGATTGAGTTGTTCGTCGAGGAGCTGCCGCCGAAGGCGCTGAAGAAGCTTGGCGAAAGTTTTGCTGATACGTTGGCTGCGAGTTTGAAAGCACAGGGATTGGCTTCCGCCGATGCTGCCGTGACGGCTTTTGCTTCTCCGCGCCGCTTGGCCGCGCAGGTGACCATGGTGGTGGCACAGGCCGCAGACAAACCGGTCTCGCAAAAATTGATGCCGGTCTCGGTCGGTCTGGATGCGAATGGCCAGGCAACCCCGGCGCTGTTGAAGCGGTTGGCGGCATTGGGTGCGGATGCATCGGTCGTGGCGCAACTCAAGCGCGCGCCCGATGGCAAGACTGAGGCGCTGTTTTTTGACAGCATCGTCAAGGGTGCAACATTGGCGGAAGGTCTGCAGAAGGCGCTCGACGAAGCGCTGGCAAAACTGCCGATTCCCAAAGTGATGACTTACCAGTTGGCGGACGGCTGGGACAGCGTGAATTTCGTGCGCCCCGCGCATGGATTGGTGGCATTGCATGGTGCGGACGTCGTGCCGGTTGGCGTGTTGGGTCTCACGGCTGGCCGCGAAACACATGGCCATCGCTTCGAAGCGAGTGTCGAACCGGTAGTGCTACAGGATGCCGACAGCTACGCGCAGCAGCTGGAAACCGAAGGCGCGGTAATTGCGAGCTTCGCCGCGCGCCGCGATGAAATCCGGCGCCAGCTCGACGCGGCAGCGGCGCGGGAAGGTCTGCACCCGATCGATGACGATGCGCTGCTGGACGAAGTGACTGCGCTGGTCGAGCGCCCCAACGTGCTGCTCGGCAAGTTCGAGGAAGCGTTCCTTGCGGTGCCGCAGGAATGCCTGATCCTGACGATGAAGGCGAACCAGAAATATTTCCCGCTGCTCGATGCGAACGGCAAGCTCACCAACAAGTTTTTGATCGTCTCCAACATCCGTCCCGCGGACGCGAGCCTGGTGGTTGGCGGCAACGAGCGCGTGGTGCGCCCGCGCCTTGCCGACGCGAAATTCTTCTTCGACCAGGATCGCAAGAAGACACTCGCTTCGCGCGTGGAAGGTCTGCGCCGCGTGGTCTACCACAACAAGCTCGGCACCCAGGGTGAACGCGTCGAGCGCGTGTGGGCGATTGCCCGCGCTATCGGCCTGAAGCTCGGCGGTGACGCGCTGGCCGCACAGGCGGGCGAAGCCGCGATGCTGGCCAAGGCCGACCTGCTGACCGACATGGTCGGCGAGTTCCCTGAATTGCAGGGCATCATGGGGCGCTATTACGCGCAGCACGATGGCCTGTCCAACGACATCGCGTTTGCGATTGAGGACCATTACAAGCCGCGTTTTGCCGGCGACGAATTGCCGCGCAACCTGACGGGCATCTGCGTTGCGCTCGCGGACAAGCTGGAAACCCTGGCGGGCCTGTTCGGCATCGGCCAGATTCCGACCGGCGACAAGGATCCATTTGCGCTGCGCCGCCATGCACTTGGCGTGATCCGCATGCTGATCGAAAAGGATTTGCCGCTGCGCCTGTCCGATCTGGTCAGCAGCGCATTCGACAGCTTCCCGCAGGAACTGTTGAGCGATGCGCGCAGCAGTGTCGAGATGTTCATGTTCGAGCGCCTGGGCGGCACGTTGCGCGAGCAGGGCTATACCGCCAACGAAGTGGATGCGGTGCTGAGCCTCACGCCGATGCAGATTTCGCTGGTGCCGAAACGGCTGGAAGCGGTGCGCGCTTTCGCCGCGTTGCCCGAAGCCGCCGCGCTGGCCGCGGCCAACAAGCGCGTCGGCAACATCCTCAAGAAAGCGGAAGGTGATTTCGCAGCGCGCCAGGCGCGTGGCGAACGCGTTGAGGTGAATGCCGGATTGTTGCAGGAAGCGGCCGAGCAGGCGCTACACCAGACCCTGGCCGAGATTGCGCCGAAGGCCGATGCACTGTTTGAGGCGGGCGACTATACCGCGTCGCTGCAGACCCTTGCTGCATTGCGAACGCCGGTCGATGCCTTCTTCGACCAGGTGATGGTGAACGTGGAAGATGAGCAGCTGCGTACCAACCGGCTTGCACTTTTGTTGCAGATGCACCGTGCGATGAATCGCGTGGCCGATCTTTCCAGGCTGGCCGCCTAGGGATTGCCGGACATGCCCTCCATCAACCTCGTCATTCTCGACCGTGACGGCGTCATCAACCATGACTCCGAGCAGTTCATCAAGCGACCGGAAGAATGGAAGCCGATTCCCGGCAGCCTTGAGGCCATCGCGCGCCTGACGCAGGCCGGATATCACGTGGTGGTCGCGACGAATCAATCCGGCGTCGGTCGGGGGCTGTTCGATATGGCGATCCTGAACGCGATCCACGACAAGATGCACAAGGCCGTGGCGCAGGCCGGCGGTCGTATCGACGCGGTGTTTTATTGCCCGCATACCGCCGAGAGCAACTGCAACTGCCGCAAGCCGAAGAGCGGTATGATGGAAGAAATCGCGGCGCGCTATAACCTGAGCGACCTCGACGACGTGCCTGTCGTCGGCGATTCGCTGCGCGACCTGCAATGCGCCGTCCCGCTCGGCGCGCAACCCTATCTGGTGCTGACGGGCAAGGGGATGAAGACCCAGGCAGAAGGTGGCTTGCCGGAGAACACCATCATCCTGCCCGATCTCGCGGCAGTGGTGGGAGAACTGGTTTGATGACCGCGATCCGTTCGCTGATCTTCCTGGTGTTGCAGATCGTGCTCACGCCAATTTTTTCAACATTGGCGCTGCTGACCTTTCCCTTTCCACCCCTCCAACGTTACCGCCTCATCACCAGTTACGCGCGAACCATGCTCTGGTTGTTGCGCGTCGTGTGCGGTATCCGCCATGAGGTG
>DASSQR010000105.1:0-16590 GCA_035702405.1 Gallionella sp.
GAGTTGAACCGCGGCATGATCGACGCCATCGAGTGCTTGGACATCCTCACCCAGCCGGGAGACAGACCCATTTTGCTGTGGTCGTAATACAGCGGCACAACCTGATCCTGCAGCAGCTCGTACAACGTCCGGGTTTCCTCGCGGGTGCGAACTTCTTCGCTCAACGATTCCGACACCGGCTTGATCGCCCAGCCGTTTCTGCCGTCGTAGCTCTCACCCCACCAGCCGTCCAGCACGGACAGGTTGATGGTACCGTTCAGCCCGGCTTTCATGCCGGAGGTCCCACTGGCCTCCAGCGGATACAGCGGATTGTTCAGCCAGACGTCCACCCCGGAAACCATCTTGCGTGACAGTGCGAGGTCATACCCTTCGACCAGCAAAATCTTGCCGATGAATTCCGGCATCTTGGAAATCTGGGTGATGCGCCGGATCAGGTCCTGGCCAGGAATGTCGGCCGGATGCGCCTTGCCGGCAAAGATGAAGACCACCGGACGTTCCGGGTCGTTGACGATTTCGCGCAACCAGTCGAGGTCGCCGAACAGCATGGTTGCGCGTTTATAGGTCGCAAACCGCCGGGCGAAACCGATGGTAAGGATATTGGTGTTTTCCGGGTTGACGTACTTGAGCAGGCGATCCAGGTGCGCCTCGGAACCATGGTTGCGGAAATGCTGGGTACTGATGCGTTCGCGCACCATGTTCAGCATCTTGGCTTTCTGGTACTGGCGCACGCTCCAGTACTGGTGGTCCGGGATGCGCTCAACGGCTTCCCAGAATTCCACATCGTTCATGCGCGCACTCCATTCCAAGCCGAGGTGACGCTCAAACACTTCGATCCACTCGGTCTGGAGAAAGGTGGTCGCATGTACCCCGTTGGTCACATACGTCATCGGGTTCTCGTTGGTCTCGATCTGCGGCCACATGTCGCTGCAGATTTTCGACGACACGTCGCCGTGAATGCGCGACACCCCGTTGTGAAAGCGCGTGCCGTGAATGGCCAGCGCCGTCATGTTGAAATCCGGACTGTCCTTGGCATGCCCCAGCGCAAGGAATTCTTCTCGGCCCAGTTTGAGTTCGGGGTAATAGTGCTCGAAATAGGTCAGCATCAGACTTTCGCTGAAATGATCGTGTCCCGCAGGTACCGGCGTATGCGTGGTGAACACCGTATTGATCGCGACATATTCGAGTGCCGATGCAGAATCCATGCCTTCCCGGGTGATCTTTTGCCGGATGCGCTCCAGCACCAGGAAGGCCGCATGACCCTCATTGATGTGCCAGACGGTCGGTCTCAGGCCGAGCACTTCCAGCGCACGCACACCGCCGATGCCGAGCACGATTTCCTGTTCCAGGCGCATCACCTTGTCACCGCCGTACAGGCGGTGCGTAATGTCGCGGTCATGCGGGCTGTTGCTGTCCAGATCGGTATCCAGCAGATAAAGCGTGATGTGGCCGACCTTGGCCTGCCAGATCTTGATGTTGAGCTTGCGTCCCGGCAAATCAACCGAAGTGTAGGCTTCGGCACCGTCCGCCGTCTTGGCCGGCGAAATCGGCAAATCTTCGAAATGGGAGTCGCTGTTGGTGGCAACTTGGTTGCCGTCGCCATCGATGGTCTGATGGAAATAGCCCTGGCGATACAACAGGCCGACGCCGATGAACGACAGGCGCAAATCGCTGGCAGCCTTGCAGTGGTCACCCGCCAGAATGCCGAGTCCGCCGGAATAGATCGGGAAACTCTCGTGGAAGCCGAATTCAGCGCAGAAGTACGCCACCAGGTCATCTTTTTGCAGCCAATCGGCCCCGCCCGATGGCAAGCGATGATCATGATAGGTATCGTAGGCCGCCAAGACCCGGTTGAAATTACCGATGAATACCTGATCCTGTGCTGCATCCAGCAGGCGTTGTTCATCCACGCGCTTCAGGAATGCCTTTGGACTCTGCCCGGTCGCTTTCCACAGCCCGGGATGCAGGTGTGCAAACAGCGCGCGAGTGGGACGATCCCAGCTGTACCACAGATTGTTGGCCAGTTCTTCCAGCCGCGCCAGGCGTGCCGGAACCTTGGGGCGAACTTGCAACACGTATGAGGTGCTTTTTTCCATGATTTGATTACTCGGTTATTGATCAGAATATTGTTAGTACTCAGTCATCACAAAAAGCATCAGTCCCGCTGGCTTGGATTATAGCGCAGCACTTCACCATCACGACGACGGTTGCTGCCAGGTGTAGCAAAAAAATTTCGAAATGTAGAACGTACCGCGGCGATCAGACGGCCGCGGCGTAAAACGCAGCGCCGAAAAGTGCTGCGCGGTCATTCAGGATCACATTGAGCGGCATCGTTTCCAGCAACGGTCGCATCCGCCCCTTGGACAGGAATGCGTCGACAAAGGCATTATTCTGCAGCCGCGGCAGGATTTTCGGCGCAATGCCACCGCCAATATACAAGCCGCCGCGGCTCATGATCTTGAGCGCGAGGTTGCCGGCTTCCGCGCCGTACAGGCGCACGAACCAGTCAAGCGATTCGTTGCACAATTCATCGCGTCCCGCGAGCGCCGCCTGGGCAATGGCCGCCGCCGCGTCGCCCTCCTGCATCTCCTGCCGCAACCAGTCCGGACTTGATCCGCGGCGATATTGGCAGAGGAATTCGTGCAGGTTGACCAGTCCCGGTCCTGACACGATACGTTCCCAGCTGACATGGCCGTAGCGCGGCTGCAGATGGCGCAGCAATGCGACCTCCATTTCATTACCCGGACTGAAACTGGCGTGCCCGCCTTCGGTGGCGAAGGGACGATATTGCTGCCCGTCCCAGAATATACCTGCCTCACCCAATCCGGTGCCTGCCGCAATCACCGCCCGGTTGCCGGACGAACCTGCCGCGCCCTGGCGCAAAGTCAACAGATCGGGAGTACTCAGCGCGGGCAAGCCCCACGCGGTTGCTTCGAGATCATTGCACAGCCCGCAATGACTGAAACCGAAGCGAGCCTGCAGTGCCGCGGCATCAATCTGCCAGGGCAAGTTGGTGGTCTGCACCACCCGCCCCTGCACCGGGCCGGCGATGCCGAACGCAGCACGTTCGGGAACCTCTGCGGTGGAAAAAAAATCTTCCAGCAGCGCGTCGAATTCGGGGTAATTCCGGCTCGCATAGTCCTGCTCGCGTGCCGTGTACACTTGCATGCCAGCCACCTCGATGATGGCCAGCCGGGTCTTGGTGCCGCCGATGTCTCCACTCAATACGCGAATTGGTGTTGATTCCATGTTGTCGGTGCGGCAAAGATGGGAACGCGTTCATTCTACCAGCTTGCTTCGGCAATACTACTCTTCTACGGAGCTCCGCGATTACCTCTTCCGTTCATGATTTCTCACATTCGGCTTATATTGAATATGCACCCCAAAGTGCAGCGCATTGCTGCCCTGAAATGCTGGCCGGAGAGATAAGCATACGACATCGACTCGGCCCTGCGTCAAGTTTGTCTCAGGTGGACAGCGGAGTGGATGCGTTAATGCAATATCTGACCCGATACGCGCACAAATATACGGCGTGACCGCGATATACGATACTGCGTGACCCGATATTGGTGGTATCGGAAAGGGACATCCATTCTATTCATTCTATTAAAGCCGGGGATAAATCTCACTGAATTATCCGCCTTGGCCGAATGGAGTAAGGCTCCGGTATGATGAACCGTCCACACCAACAAAAACAATCCCTCCTTCAACTGGCACTCGATACAGTGGCTGAAAGGGGCTTGCACTCTCGCGACATGGCATCCACACTACTGCCGGCTCACCAACGACTCGCACATTTAAGCTTATCGATGCAATACGGCTGGCTTCCTCAGGACTTGGCATTAATCGCGCTTGTGGAACTGGAAGCGTAACCACGGACCGCAGCTCCCCACTCTGCGCATCGATCCGGACGATGACTTCTATCCCGTGTTCGTCCTGCCACGGCACAAGGTAGTAATCACAGGCTTGGGCACCAATGCACGTAACCAACACCGGCACCCCGGCATGGCCATCCGTAAAAACGGTAGCAATACCGGGATGCCCTTCGGTCCGAAGGCGATCAAGAATCCGCCCCGCCTCCGCTGCGGCAGCCAAGGGACCAATCAACACATCTTCCTTCTGTCAGACACCACGTCCAGTGGTCAAATGCGTAAAGACATGCCCATCAATTCTCACATAAAGAGAATGGCCTCCCACCACGATATGATAGAACGGCAAGTGCGGCGACCATGATTCCCTGCATGGCTTCCATACCAACACTGGTGGAATGCAATAAGTGCCGGGATATACCTTGAACCTCCCTTTTTCCTCCGAAAGCTCAAAGGTTCTTCCATTGATAATCCGGGCAATAGCTTCACCCAGACGTTTGCCATGCACATCGCCGAGCAACCAATCCTTCGCTGGCGCCGAAAGCACTCTCAGACTCTTGAACAAGCCGAACCGCGCATCAACATCAATCATCCCAGCGATCGCCCCATCACGTTCCCAAGGCGTAAGGTAGTAAAAGTCACCCGGTCGATCGAGACGCTGAACCAAGCGTGACGTTCCCAAACCACCGCTTCGAAGCACCTCGGCTCCGAATTTGCTCTCGGCAAGGCGATATTCTTCCATGCCGATCTTGGCCAACTCGGCAATGTGCTGAACGGGAATCAATTCCCTGCCATTCCACCGCGACTCAATAACGCGTCGCTGCGGCAAACCGATTTTTGCCGGCTCAGGGTCGCAGACGCTGATCCACTGCGTCGCGCTGCCGGGATCATCGTATGCGCAACCATTGAAGCGATTGGTCTGCCATTCTGCATATGTCACGAACTCGTTCGCGACACCATGTGAACCGCCCGACCCGCAGGTATCGGAATCATCGTGAAACGCTACAGATGAATCCCATACCGGGTTGTTCAGCCAGAACCCCTCGACCACATAAGGTCCGCTCGCCGGATCAACGTCGGTCTGCACTCCACAGACAACATTCCAGTGCGCACAGTGATAAACCAGAATCGCCGGTGAAACCTTATAGTGATACAGGGTAAATGCAACATCTCGTGTTCCTTCGGCTTCGGTCAGCCGCTTGTGAACCACGAAATAATTGGGCAGGAACGTTGCCGGACGCCGGTCATTGAGCGTATAGCAAAGCCCGTAAGGATCAGTTGACCAACCCGATTGAATATTATGGTCATGGTTTGACGTATATAGATCGTCCTGATCAAGACTGGCATACGGCACTCCAATCTCATTGAGAATCATCATTGCACAGGCCGCACCGCAATAATACGATGTATCTTGGGTATGGTAGCGGTTTCCTGTATTGAAGCTCCAGCTCATGGCAATACCCTCCTGATCGAGTAAAGTCTTTCATGAAATTGCCCAATGCAAGTTCCAATCGAGTGAATCTCAAGCATGGTTATTTCCTTTCGACAAGCCCCGGAAAGGTGAGTCCGGGCAGCACGGGGGGCTGTTCCATGTTGCCCGTCGCACGAGGCGTGCTGTGCAGTGCTTTCACAGAAACCGCAAAGAGGGTGTGCCAATCTGGCAACGGACGTACCGCAACCGGCAAACTGCATCCTTCGGGCAGCAGCTCGATTTCATTCGGGTTTGACAGCGGCTCAATGCGGGCGACCATAAGGCTTACCTTTTCGAGTTGAGCGACAGCCTGGAATGGGCTCAAGATCAGGAGTCCCAATGGAGAGGCAGATTATTCTAGCGAATAACCCAAAACTCTGCGGAATTTTGCATGCAACCCCGATGAGTCAGAGAAGGCTGTATCAAATAACAACCATTTCTTCTGCCAGCAATAGGCGTTCAATGGAGGGGTGGGGCCACGCCTTGCACGCAACACCACATCTTTCGCCCAAGCTGATGGAAGTCAGGTCAACTTAACCAGTACCCTAACTTCCCCACCTCGACCTCACGACTCTTCCACATCCGGCAACGGCTCCAGCAGTGCGGCAATATCCGCTTCGCCAAATTTGCTCAGGCTGCTGGCATCTTCGGACAGGATGCCGGCGGCAAGATCAGCCTTCTTCTCCTGCAGGGCCAGTATTTTTTCTTCGATGCTGCCGGCCACCACGAGCTTGTAGACGAACACATTCTTCATCTGCCCGATCCGGTGAGCGCGGTCGGTGGCCTGATTTTCCACCGCCGGATTCCACCAGGGATCATAGTGAATCACGGTGTCCGCGGTGGTCAGGTTCAGCCCCACGCCGCCCGCCTTGAGGCTGATGAGGAAGACCGGTACCTCGCCATCCTGGAAACGGCGCACCACTTCCTCGCGATTCTGCGTGTCGCCGGTGAGCTTGACATAGTCGAGGCCGGCATTCGCCAGTTCCGCCTCGATCAGTTCGAGCATCGAGGTGAATTGCGAGAACACCAGGACACGGCGTCCCTCGCTCACAAGCTCCGGCAGCATTTCCATCAGCAGGTCCAGCTTGGCGCGTTCCTTGACCTTTTTGGCTGCGGTCAGTTTCAGCAGGCGCGGATCGCAGCAGACCTGCCGCAGCTTGAGCAGCGCATCGAGGATCACGATATGGCTGCGCGCAAAGCCCTTGTCGGCGATTTCGTCCCGCACGCGCTGATCCATCGCAATGCGTACCGTTTCGTACAGGTCGCGCTGGCCGCCCTCGAGTTCCACCGTGCGCACGATCAGAGTCTTGGGCGGCAATTCGGCAGCGACATCTTCCTTGCGCCGGCGAAGGATGAAAGGCTTGACCCGCCGGGCCAGCAAATCACGACGCAGGAGGTTGCCGTTCTTTTCGATCGGCGTGCGCCAGACCCGGGTAAATTCCCGGGTGTCTCCCAACAGCCCCGGCAGCAGGAAATCAAACTGCGCCCACAACTCGCCCAAGTGGTTCTCCAGCGGCGTGCCGGTCAGGCACAGGCGATGACGTGCGCTAAGTTTGCGCACAACCTGCGCCGCCTGGCTGGACACATTTTTTACCGTCTGCGCTTCATCCAGAATCAGCAAGTGATAGTTATGCGCCGTCAACACTTCCTCGTCACGCCAAAGCAGCGGGTAGGTAGTCAGAATGACATCATGCTCCGGAATCGCCGAAAAATTGCCTGCCCGCTCCTTGCCGTGCAGCGACAGCAGCCTGAGCTGCGGGGCAAACCGCTCTGCTTCCCGTTTCCAGTTGAAAATCAGTGAGGTGGGCAAAACGACCAGCGAGGGCCGATCCATCCTTCCGCTTTGCTTCTCGATCAACAGGTGCGCCAGGGCTTGCGCAGTCTTGCCCAGCCCCATATCGTCGGCGAGGATTCCGGCCAGTTCCTGCTCCCGCAAATATTGAAGCCACGCCAGGCCGTCGAGCTGATACGGGCGAAGTTCCAGGGCAAAGCCCGCCGGTTGTGCAACTGCCGTGACCCCCGAGGCCGTCTTGAGCTTGTTGGCCAAGCCGGTTGCCGCTTCAATCCCCTTGAACTCCCAGCGCTCCATGCCGGCTAATTCGTTGATCCGCGCCACGTCGTAGCGGGACAGGCGGATTTCGTTGCTGACCATTTTGGCGTCGAACAATTCGATCAGCGTGCGCGCCAGCGGCTTGATGCGCGCGGCCGGCACCCTGACCCGGCCGCCATCGGGCAGCAACAACTCGACCGCATCGCCATCCCGCATCCTTTCCAGTTGAATCGCATCGAGCCAGCGAGGATCGACCTTGAACAGTTCATGGAGCAGCGGCGCCAGTGGCAGGCGCTGCCCATTCACGACGATTCCCATGTTCAGACTGAACCAACCATCCTCCTGCTCCTCGAATTCACCTTCCCATGCTTCAACTTCCAGCACCTGGTGACGGAAGCCTTTGGGTAGGACCACCTCCCACCCTGCCGTTCGCAATTGCGGCACCGCTTGTTGCATGAACACCGGCCAGGCCTTGTCGCTTTCCAGTCCATATACCGTATGATCGGTAATATCGCCGAAGCCGCCGATACTCGGCATCGCTCTCAGCCCGAATCGGTCCAGCGCCTTCATCGCGCGCTGCTCTGCCTTCGAATCGCGGGTGATGCGCACGGTTTCACCATTGGGCAGGGTCACAAATTCGCTCGGGTGATCCGGCGCGATCACGGCATCGCCATAGCGGAACTTGACCCGGGCAAAATCGCGCGTCTGGTACCCACTGGCATAATTGCGATAGCCACTCATGTATTTCGTTTCGGTGGTTGCGAGTAGCAACACCGGGATCAGCGGCTCGGCCAAATGGCGCAGGCGCGCGGTGCTCGGTGCAGGCAAGCCGGGCAGCATTTCGCGCAATGCTTCTGCCACCACCGGCACGTCGGCCTCATTCAGCGGCGGCATCTTCAGCAACTGGGCGACCTGCACCGGCGTCTGCGCCAGTTTCAGCTGCCCCACTTCGCCAGTGGCCGTATCCACATACCAAGTCGCATCCGCCAACGCGAGCACATCGACCGCCGTGCCGCTGCGCAGCAGTCTTGGCACCATCTTGCCGGACTGATCCGCACCCCAGACCATCTGTGCTTCGCGCGGAGTTCCGGCTTTGAGCGGCACCGGGTTGGACAGTGCATAACGATGCCCTTCAATCCGTTGCCGCAGGAACAGGCGCTTGCTGGCGAGGAGGCGGGCCAGAATTTCGCTGCCGTGCTCCCCATCCAGTGCAAAACCATCATATTTGTCATAGTGCTGCCATAACAGGCGCAACAACGGCAAATCCTTTTCCTCAACGAACTGGGGGGGTTTCAGCAGAGCGCGTTCAACATTTTCCCAGTCCTCCATTTCACCTGCAATGTGCCCTTGGCTATCCAGTTTCGCCTTGTAAAGGTGAACCAGATAGCCGCTGCCGTAATAGGATTTGACCAGTGCATAGCACAGGTGGACGCCCCGCTGCGCCGGGGCGGATTTCTTCTTTGCCGGTTGTTGCATGGCTTGTCGGAATGATTCGATCCATTCCAGTACCGCGAGATTCACTGTTGGCGCGCGCGGCAACGACAAGGCGGACAGCAGCACGGCAGCGCTGTGCTTACACCGATGCTGCGCCGGACAACTGCAAACGGATTCCACCGCCGGCCGCCCCGCTTTGTCGGCATGAAAGGAAATCTCCAGCCGATAAGGGCGCGATGCGGTTCCCTTTACCAGTGCGGTAATTTTGTCCGGCTGCAGCTCCAGCTCGCTGATCGAGTTCAGATAGGCCTTGGCTTTCTGCAGTTCCTGCAGACTGAACCAGTGCTTTACATCGCCCAAGGTATATGATTGTTCAAGTGACATGATCGGAAAGTTAAACTGCGCGTATCAACATGCCACGAAGCATGATCGCCAAAATACTGGTGGATCAAAGAGCCTGTCCGGGCGCAGCGGCTGATGGGCGCTGCCGCCTTTGGGCGGGAATGGCGTGAAAGCCTCCCGCCGAAAACTAGCCGTACAGCCTGCGCCCCCGAATCCGCGCGCGATGTGCCTGTCGTTGCTCTGCCTCGGTCAATGGCCTGGGTTTCTTGCCTTCAAACGGATTCTTGCTGGCGACGTACTGAATCCTGAGCGGCGTTCCCTGCAGCCTGAAGATGTCACAGAATGTGCGCTCGAGGTAACGGGTATAGCTGGCCGGCACGTCGTCCAGACCACTGCCATGAATCACGATCAGCGGAGGGTTGCTGCCGCCCTGATGGGCATAGCGCATCTTGGGACGGAAGCGTCCGCCTTTCGGTGGCTCCTGTTTTTCCAGCGCCGCCGTCAGGGCACGCGTGAGTTTGGGCGTGGACAGTTTTACCATCGCCGCCGCATAGGCCTGGTCCACGGATTTCAGCACGCTCGCCACGCCGGTCCCGTTCAATGCGGAAATGAAATGCAGCTTGGCGAAACTCAGGAAGTGCAGTTTGCGTTCGATATCGCGTTTAACCTGATCACGGTCATGCTGATCCAGACCGTCCCACTTATTGACCGCCAGCACCAGCGCCCGACCGGCCTGCAGCACGAAATCGGCGAGGTGGGCGTCCTGTTCCGTAATCTGGTCGCGGGCATCGACCACCAGCACCACCACGTTGGCGTCCTCGATCGCCTGCATGGTCTTGATCACGGAGAATTTCTCGATCGCCTCGTCCACCTTGCCCCGCCGGCGTACCCCGGCGGTGTCGATGATGGTGTATTGCTTGTCGTCGCGCTCGAAATCAATGTAAATGCTGTCACGCGTGGTACCGGGCTGATCGTACGCAATGACGCGTTCTTCGCCCAGAATGGCATTTACCAGCGTGGATTTGCCGACATTGGGACGACCGACGATCGCGATCTTCGGCGGATGTTCTGCCGGAACCGTTTCTTCACCCTCCGCCATCTCTTCGGGTGATGGAAAACTCTCCAGTGCGATGCTCACCACTTCGGGCACGTTGTCCCCGTGCGCGGAAGAAATCGGCAGTGGTTCGCCCAGCCCCAGTTCGAAAAATTCCGCGGCAACCCGGGCGCGCACCATGCCCTCCGCCTTGTTTACCAGCAACAGGATCGGCTTGCCGGTTTTGCGCAGCTGTCCGGCGATAATGGCATCCTGCGGCGTGCAACCCGCGCGGCCATCCACCAGGAACAGCACGACATCCGCCTCGTCCACGGCCTGGCGACTTTGCCTGGCCATTTCGTACATGATGCCGTCCTTGGCGACCGGCTCCAGGCCGCCGGTATCGACGACCAGATAGGGGCGATCCCCTACCCGGCCGCGGCCATAATGACGATCACGCGTCAGGCCGGGCAAGTCGGCAACGAGCGCATCGCGGCTGCGCGTGAGCCGGTTAAACAACGTGGACTTGCCCACATTCGGACGGCCAACCAATACCAGAGTGGGCAACATTTGTAGAATTTCTAACGTAAGGTCAGCGAATACACATCGCCGGCGCGTGTTTTTATCAGCAGGCCGCCATCCAGTTCGATCGGATCGGCCTGAATCGGGCTGCTGCCAACTTGAATGCGGGCGGCAAAGCTGCCATCCTCACGGCTCAGCGCATGCAGGTAACCTTCCTGGTCGCCCACGACAACGAAATTACCCACCGCCAGCGGCGTACCGGGATTACGCAGATACAGTTGCTCGTTTCTCCAGATCGTGCTGCCGCTGCTCTTGTCCAGTGCAATCACATAACCATTGGCATCGCTGAGATAGAGGTATTTGAGCATCAAGCTCATTCCCTTGTCGCTGGAGATGTCACGATCCCACAGCGTGAGTCCCTGTGCAATATCGACGCACGCCATCCGCCCCTGGAAGGCGATCGCACAAACCTGCTCGTCATCCGCCACCGGGGTGCTGATGATATCGCTGATACGTTCCAGTTCGGTATTGCCGCGCGGTTGCGAAATCGTGCTTTCCCAGACTGCCAGCCCGCTCTTGACGTTCACTGCCACCAGCACGCCACCCGGGAATCCCGCAAATGCGTCCCCGCGCTGCAGCGCAATTCCACCGTGGCCGCGCACCACCAGTGCCGGCATGGTGGTACGCTCGTATAGCCAGGCTCGATTGCCATCCGCCACATTCAGGCCGGCAATGCGGCCATCACCGCTGCGCACGATCACGATGCCTTCGGTGATTTGCGGTGCGCCCGATACCTCGCTCGAAACCTTGGTCTTCCAGCGCTGCTTGCCATCCTCGTCGTAAGCCACTACGTCACCCTTGTTGCCGCCGACGACCACCAGCCCCTCGCCGGCACCGACACCACCGGTAACCGTAATCCCGCTTTCGACGCGCCATACCTGCCGTCCGGTGCTGCGTTCCAGGCGGGTCACGGTGCCTTTGGCGGACGCACCATAGATTGCATCTTTCGTTACCGCGGGTTGGAGGATGCTCGATCCCGCATCGCCTACCTCACTGCGCCAGCGCACCTCAAACTTTGCCGTCGGATTGAACTCAACCAGCTTCGCGGGCGCCAGTGCGCTTTCGGTTTTTCCCATCCAGCCCTGCACCGTCTCCATGGTCGAAGAACAGCCGGTCAGCGCCAGCGCGACCAGCAGCAGCGGAACACGAATCAGTTTCATTTTGCGTCCCCGAGTGCATCCAGCTTCATCTGGATCAGATTGCGATAGTTGCTCTTGGCATCGGTCTTTTCATAAGCCTGCTGATAGGCTGCCCGCGCTTCGGCCACCTTGCCCTCGGCATTCAGCACATCGCCCTTCAAATCGGCATACAGACCGTCATACGATGCCGGGTGACTCGCTTCAAGCAACTTCAGCGCTTCAGCATACTTGGTTTCATCCAGCAGGATAGCCGCGAGGCGCAACCGGGCCACATCCTTCAGGCCACTCTCACCGGCATTGTCGATCACCCATTGCAGCTGCGTCTTGGCGCGAGCGAGGTCCTTGACCTGCTGGTTCGCCTGCGCCGCTGCCAGCGCTGCACGCGAGGCGTATGGCGTCGAAGCGTACTTGCCCATCACGGCGGCGGCGGCATCGTTGACGCGCTTGATGTCGTTGCTTTCCAACTGAGCAATGAACTGGCTGTACAAGGTGACGGCCGCATTCGCCTGCTGGTTCTGGTAATACTGCCAGCCGCGCCAACCTGCAAAAGCGACCACGGCGACGAGCGCCACCCCCACCAGCAGGTTGCCATATTCCTTCCACCACGCCTTGAGCGCGTCGATTTGTTCCTGTTCCTGCAAGTCCAATGCTGCCATATATGCTCCTACTTGATGATTCCGTTAATTGTTGCCGTCAGTTGTCTTGCTCCGACACGCACCTGCTCGCCGCCCTGCATCGGCTTCACGCTGACTTCACTCGCCTGCGCTTCGTCATCGCCGATCACCACCGCGACCTGCGCGCCGCTGGCATCCGCCTTTTTCATTTGCGCCTTGAAGCCACCGCCACCGCAATGGAGTATCACACGCAGATTGTCGTCACGCAATTGTTCCGCCACCTTGCCGGCGAGCTCGCTGGCCAGTTCGCCCTGATGCACGACATAGACGTCCACGACCTGCCGCGGCAGCGTCATGCCGTCTTCAACGGCCAATGCCAGCAGGCGTTCCACGCCCATCGCAAATCCCATCGCCGGTGCGGGTTTGCCGCCGATCTGCTCGACCAGCCCGTCGTAGCGTCCGCCCGCGCTGATCGTGCCTTGCGCGCCGAGCCGCGTGGTCACCCACTCGAACACGGTGCGGTTGTAGTAATCCAGGCCGCGCACCAGCCGCGGGTTGAGCTCGAACGCAATATTGTGGCGCGCGAGCATCGCCTGAACTTCCTCAAAATGCCGGAGCGCGTCGTCTTCCAGTTCGTCCATCAGCTTGGGCGCGCCGGTAATCAATTCCTGCATCGCCGGATTCTTGCTGTCGAGGATGCGCAGCGGATTGGTTTGCAGGCGCCGCGTAGCGTCTGCATCGAGCAGATCTTGATGCTGCTCGAAATACGCAATCAGCTTGGCGCGATGCCGATGCCGTGCGGCAGTGTCACCCAGCGTGTTCAGTTGCAGCGTCACATCGCGCAAACCGAGCTTGCGCCACAGTCGTGCGCACATCAGGATCTGCTCGACATCCATGTCCGGACCGGCAAAACCCAGTGCTTCGACCCCGATCTGGTGGAACTGGCGGTAGCGCCCCTTCTGCGGGCGCTCATGACGAAACATCTGGCCGGTGTAATACAGGCGCTGCGGTGCGTTGTACAGCAGGTTGTGCTGCAGCACTGCACGCACGCAGGATGCCGTGCCTTCCGGACGCAGCGTGAGGTGGTCGCCGTTGAGGCTGTCCTCGAAACTGTACATCTCCTTTTCGACGATGTCGGTCACTTCGCCGATGGCTCGTTTGAACAACGCCGTCGGCTCGACCAGCGGCATGCGAATGTTGCGATAGCCGTAGCTGTGCAGCCAGTCGCGCACCACTTCTTCAAACCACAACCAAAGTTCCGCCTCGTCCGGCAGAATATCGTTCATGCCTTTTACGGCCTGCAATGTTTCTTTGCTCATAATCTTCAATTCGTTAGGACGCTTCACCGCGCCCTGTTGTCTATTGCGCAAACCACGGGCGCGATACCCACAGGGTACAAGAACCTCTTCGAGGTCAATCGCGCCTCTGCCGTCGCGCATAGTTCCGCGCTACATAATCGTCCACTATCTGGACAAATTCTGCCGCAATATTGTCACCGCGCAGGGTCATCGCCTTTTCGCCGTCGATGTATACGGGCGCGGCGGGACTTTCGCCGGTACCCGGCAGGCTGATGCCGATATTGGCCAGTTTGCTCTCGCCCGGCCCGTTTACCACACAGCCCATCACCGCCACGATCATGTTCTCCACACCGGCGTATTGCTGGCGCCATTCCGGCATCCGACTGCGCAGGTGCTGCTGAATTCTCTGTGCCAGTTCCTGAAAGAACGTGCTGGTCGTACGCCCGCATCCCGGACAGGCGGTCACCATCGGCGCGAACGCACGCAAGCCCATGGTCTGCAGAATCTCCTGCGCCACCACCACCTCATCGCAGCGCGATCCGCCCGGTTCCGGTGTCAGCGACACGCGGATGGTGTCGCCAATGCCTTCCTGCAGCAGCACCGCAAGCGCAGCGGTCGACGCCACAATGCCCTTGGATCCCATGCCGGCCTCGGTCAACCCGAGGTGCAGCGCGTAGTCGCATTGCTGGGCCAGCGAACGGTACACCGCGATCAGGTCCTGCACCTCGCTGACTTTACACGACAACACGATATGGTCATGTGCGAGCCCGAGCTGCTCGGCGCGCCGCGCGCTTTCCAGCGCGGATGCGATCAGTGCCGCGCGCGTTACCTCGGCGACGTCCTTCGGCTGCGCCACGCGCGAATTCTCGTCCATCAGGCGCACCACCAGTTCCTGATCGAGGCTGCCCCAGTTCACGCCAATGCGGACCGGCTTGTCGTAGCGACAGGCGGTCTCAACCATCATCGCGAACTGATCCTCGCCCTTGCGATTGCGCCCGACATTGCCCGGATTGATGCGGTATTTCGCGAGCGCCTCGGCGCATTCCGGATACTCGGTCAGCAGGCGATGGCCGTTGTAGTGGAAGTCGCCAATCAGGGGCACATTGCACCCCATCCCATCCAGACGCTCGCGGATGCGCGCTACCTGCGCGGCCGCCTCAGAGGTATTCACCGTGATGCGAACCAGCTCCGAACCGGCCTGCGCGAGCTCATACACCTGCTGCGTGGTCGATTCAACATCGGCCGTGTCGGTGTTGGTCATGGATTGCACCACGATCGGCGCCCCGCCACCCAGCATTACGGTGCCGACTGCCACTCGCGGCGTCAAACGGCGCTTGATCATATTCCCACTCATTAATATTTCCGCCATTAATCACCGATTCCTTGGTCCTGCAACCACCAACCGGCGAATAATTTTACTCCAACGTCACCCGCGCCACTTCGCTATAAGCATTGATGTAGGGCTTCAAGTCGACCTGTTTGCCGCGATAGTACAAACGTGCCGACGTCGCATGACCGATCACCAGCGTGAAGGGTGCCCGACCGTCCAGGCGCAGCTCGCTGCCACGGGGATTAACCTGCGACGAAATGATACGGCCACCCCGTTCCCTGATTTCAGTCCAGGAGTCGGCGTCGAACACCAGACGCAGCGCAGCATTTTGATTCATGCTGCCGGCTGTCCCCGCATTGGCCGCGCCGGATTGGGTTTGCACGGGCGAGGCTGCCGTTTTTGCTGCCGGCAACGCCGGCTGTACAAATTGCGTCAAGGCTTTTTCCGTTGGAGCCTGCGGCTTCGTTGCGGGAGGCACGGGCGGCGACGGCTGCATTGAGGACCTGGCCGGCATGGCGGGCGCCGCAGGGGCCAGTTGCTGAGTTAGCGGCGCAGGTGGCTTGCTTGCCACTGCGGGCAGCTGCATGGTCATCGTCACCGCCGACGCGGGCGCCACCATGGACGCGGCCGGCACCTGCGATGCTGCCGGCACTGCCGACGCTACTTCGGAGGCAGCCATCACGGTTGCGGGAGCTGCAGCAGAAACCGGGATCGCCTGCATTTCGGCCGGTAGCGTAACCGGGGTCTCAACCTGCGCTGTCTCAGGTTGTGCCGGTGGGGCGGTGTAATGCCATACCGCGTACAGGATCGCTGGAACTGCGACCACCAATATGACTGCCAACCGGATCAGTCTCTGTAGCTGTTGCGAATGCTCGCGGGGGAACGGCACTTCAACCGATGCCGGCTTCAATTTCGCGGGGCCCGCGGCCGGTTGCGGCAGCGCTGCCAGCAACGGCTGCGTATCTACCTGCACCAGCTTCGCATAGCAGCGAACAAAGCCGCGCACAAACGTCATTTCTGGCAAATGCTGGAAATCGTCCGACTCGATTGCCTCGATCTGGCGCGCCGGAATCTTGGTCTGGCTGGATACATCCGCAATGCTTAACCCGAGACGCTCGCGCGCTTCACGCAGGGTCTTTCCCACCGAAATCGTGGAAGCCGTGGCCAGCCTGTCGCCCTGACCGGCGTTACTATCAAGAAGCTCTTTCATCATTCACCCTGCGTCAACAATTGTGTTTCGTGCGCATCCGGATACCGTTTGCGCAACTGCAAGCCGTAACTGGCCGCCGCATTGCGATCGCCCGCTTTGCGTTCTATCCGCACCGCCAGCCACAACTGCTCCGCAGTGAGATTGTCATTTTTTTCCGAGTACTTCGTGAAATATTTCTTGGCGGCAACATAATTACCAGCGGCAAATTTCAGTTCCGCCAT
>DASSQR010000106.1:0-19374 GCA_035702405.1 Gallionella sp.
GAATCGGATTCGCACCGCAGGCCTGGCCAATGGCTTGCGCACCGGAATGCAGCTTGTCCGCCAACTCGCCGTAACTGCGCGTCTCACCACACGGGATCGCCTGCATTGCGTGCCAGACCTTGCGCTGGTGCGGCGTGCCGCGCAGCTCGAGCGGAAGACTGAAAGTAAAATGCGAGTCGGCGAAATAGGCCCGCAATTGCCGGCATACCTCGGCCGCAAGCATATTTACCGGCGCCTGCGGCGCTTCGGTCGCCGGCAGGAAGTCGATGCCAGTTAGCACATCGGCTGAGCAACGGATGCCCAACACGCCAAACGGCACAGATAGTTTTGCCTGGTAGTCCATGCTGCCATGATAGCGCATTGCGCACCTCTCTTATCCGTTTTGCGGGCGAATCGCGGCGTCGCGTGCTCTTTCGCTTCTCGTCTATCTATTTGATATGCCTCGTCGCTCACTGCGCGGCTCCTTGCGCTTCATCCCGCAAAAGCGAATTAGAGGTGCACAAGAAAAACGGGAGCCGCAGCTCCCGTTCTTGTCATGCAGAAAAACCTGCCCGCGCTTAGCCGCGCACTGCCAGTTTTTCCTTGATGCGTGCCGACTTGCCGGAACGTTCGCGCAGGTAGTACAGCTTGGCGCGACGCACCGCGCCCTTGCGCTTCACTTCGATGCTGGCGATGGTGGGTGCATAGGTCTGGAAGGTACGTTCCACGCCTTCACCGGCCGAAATCTTGCGCACGATGAAAGAGGAATTCAGGCCGCGGTTGCGCTTGGCAATCACGACGCCTTCATAAGCCTGCACGCGCTTGCGTTCGCCTTCGACCACGTTCACGTTGACCACGACGGTGTCGCCGGGTGCGAAATCAGGAATGGTCTTACCCAGACGGGCGATTTCTTCCTGTTCCAGTTGTTGGATCAAATTCATTTCGTTACTCCTTAGTTGTCGGATCTTGTTCCTTCTGGAACTCTGCCAGAAGCCGAGACTCCTCTTTTGTCAAATTACGTCGAGCCAGTAAATCCGGCCGGCGCAACCACGTTCTGCCCAACGACTGCTGAAGCCGCCAGCGTTCTATCTCGGCATGATTGCCGGACAGCAGCACCGGGGGCACGGCTTCACCATTAAACACTTCCGGGCGGGTGTAGTGCGGACAATCCAGGAGACCCTGCACGAACGAATCCTGTTCGGCTGAATCAGCATCACCCAACACCCCGGGCAACTGCCGCACCAGACTATCCATCAGCACCATCGCCGCCAACTCGCCACCGGACAACACATAGTCGCCGATGGAAATTTCTTCATCCACGTACCGCCGAATCAGGCGTTCGTCGATGCCTTCATACCGCCCCGCCAGCAACACCAGACCTTGTTCCGGCTGCGCCGCCAGTTCCTTGACCAGCGCATGTGTGAGCAACCTGCCTTGCGGCGACAGATACACCACCTTGCTCTTCGGCACCCCGCTCGCGGCCTGGCGCTGTTTCGCTGCCGTAATTGCCGCGGCCAGCGGTTCCGCCAGCATCACCATCCCGGGACCGCCGCCGTAGGGCCGGTCGTCGATGGTGCGGTAATTGTCCGTCGTGAAATCCCGCGGGTTCCACGTCTTCAGGACATAGCGCCCCTGCTCTGCCGCGCGCCGCGTGATGCCATATTGCGTCAGCGCGTCGAACATCTGCGGGAACAGTGTGATGACGTCGAATATCATTGCGAAGCATCCTCGCTACGTTTTACGGCGCCACTTAATAATCAGCAGCCCAATCCACCCGGATGAGCTTGTTCTTCACATCCACCTGCCTGATTGCCGAGTCCACGAACGGAATCAGAATCTCGCCGCTTTCACCGCGCACGCACAGCACGTCGTTCGCACCGGTTTCCAGCAGGTTCTTCACTGTTCCCAGCGTCTCCCCGGCTTCGTTTACCACCGCAAGGCCGATCAGGTCGCTCCAATAGTATTCGTCTTCGTCCTGCTCCGGCAGGCTGCTGCGCGGAACGGCGATCAACAATCCTTTCAGCTTCTCGGCGGCATTGCGGTCGGGACAGTCAGCCAATTGTGCGGCCAGCGTTTTGCTGTGCACTTCGCACTGTTTGACTTCCACCTCGCGCCACGGCCCATTCTCAACGCCGAGCCACCAGCTTGGATAGTCCATCAGACTATCCAGGTACTCGGTAAACGGCTGGATCTTGATCCACCCACGAATGCCGTGAGCCGCAGCCACACGCCCCATGATCACCATGGGGCCAGCGTCGTTAGGCTTGGGCGACTGCACCAGCGCGCTTGACCAGCTTGGCAACCGCGTCGCTCAATTGCGCGCCCTTGCTTTGCCAGTGAGCTACGCGCGCCAGATCCAGACGCAGCGCTTCCTGCTTTTCGGTGGCGATCGAATTATAGAAACCGACGCGCTCAATGAAGCGGCCATCGCGACGATTGCGCGAATCGGCAACAACTACATTGTAATACGGGCGATTCTTGGAACCGCCACGGGAAAGACGAATGATTACCATATAAAACCTATTTAAGTTAATTGGCCCAGCGAAAGGGCGCGAATTCTACGACATATTGAGCACTTCTGGCAACCCATAGAAAATCAACGGGTTTATCGGTGCAACAGGACTTCGAGAACGAACTTGCTGCCCAGGTAAGCCAGCAGCAGGAAGACGAAGCCGCTAACCGTCCAGCGCACCGCAATGCGGCCGCGCCAGCCATAGAAGCGGTTGCCCCACAACAGCACGGCGAACACCACCCACGAGATGAAGCCGAACACTACCTTGTGACTGAGCTGCCACGGTTTGCCGAAGATTTCTTCCGAAAAAAGGACACCGGACACCAGCGTCAGAGACAGCAGCACGAAGCCGATGCCGATCATGCGGAACAGCAGGGTTTCCATGGTCAGCAAAGGCGGCAGGCTGCGCAACACGCGAGGCAGCGTTGGATGATGCAGGCGTTTTTCCACCAATGAAATTACCACCGCATGCAAGGTGGCGATGGTAAACAGGCTGTACGCGAGCATCGCGGCGCTGATGTGCGCCTTGAACGCCCAGAGGCCGGTGTTCATCAGCGGATGCGGGGATGGAAACAGCTCGGGTAACAGCACGGCCACCGCCGCCAGCGGCAGCACCAGCGCCTGCAATCCTCCGATCGGATAAAAGAAGCGCGCCACCCAATACACCAGCAGAGTCAGCCACACAATCAGCGACAGTGCATTCAACACGCCCAGATCAACACCGCCCGCGGAAAAAATATCCTGATCCAGCAAATATCCATGCAACGCCAGCGGAATCAGCACCAGATGCCCCACCGCGCCACGACTCAGCACATCCCCTTCGCCGCGCGCCTGGGCGCGCCAAAAATATCCTGCAAGTACGCCATAAGCAGCAAAGACAATCAGCGACAGGAGATAATTAGGCATTTCTGGTCAACATGTTTTAGACTTTACGAATTCTACACCAACTCTTGTGAAACACTCATGCTGGACAATCTGACGCAACGCCTTTCCGGCGTCATCAAGAACCTCCGCGGGCAGGCACGCCTCACCGAAAGCAACATCCAGGATGCCCTGCGCGAAGTGCGCATGGCGCTGCTCGAAGCGGACGTGGCACTGCCCGTCGTCAAGGATTTCATCGGCCATGTCAAGGAAGCCGCGCTCGGTCAGGAAGTCATCGGCAACCTCAACCCGGGCCAGGCGCTGGTTGGCGTAGTCCATCGCGAACTGACCAAGCTGATGGGCGAGCACAACGATGCGCTCAACCTCGCCACCACCCCACCTGCCGTTATCCTGATGGCCGGCTTGCAGGGTGCCGGTAAAACCACCACCACCGGCAAGCTCGCCAAACTGCTGCGCGACCAGCAAAAGAAAAAAGTATTACTGGTGAGCTGCGACGTGTACCGTCCCGCCGCGATCGAGCAGTTGCGCCTGCTGGGCAAACAACTCGAGATTGATTTCTTCGCCTCCGACATCAGCCAGAAACCGCAGGCGATCGCACTGGCGGCACTGGATCATGCGCGCAGGCATTACCATGACGTGCTGATCGTGGATACTGCGGGCCGGCTCGCCATCGATGAAGCGATGATGACTGAAATCCAGCAACTGCACGCCGCGCTCAAGCCGATCGAAACGCTGTTCGTGGTGGACGCGATGACCGGCCAGGACGCGGTGAATACGGCCAAGGCGTTCGGCGAAGCGCTGCCGCTGACTGGCGTGATCCTCACCAAGCTGGACGGCGACGCGCGCGGCGGCGCCGCACTTTCGGTGCGCCACATCACCGGCAAGCCGATCAAGTTCATCGGCGTGAGCGAAAAGCCGAGCGGCCTGGAACCGTTTCATCCCGAGCGCATGGCGTCACGCGTGCTCGGCATGGGCGACGTGCTGTCGCTGATCGAGGAAGCGCAGCGCCAGGTCGATGTCACCGAAGCGGAAAAACTCGCGAAAAAAGTTCAGAGCGGCAAAGGCTTCGATCTCAACGATTTCAAGATGCAGATCACGCAGATGCGCAAGATGGGCGGCATGACGGCACTGATGGACAAGCTGCCCGCGCAGCTCAGTCAATCGGCCGGCGGCAACATCGACGATAAATCCATCTACCGCCTCGAGGCCATTATCAACTCGATGACCCCGGCCGAACGCAGCAAGCCGGAAATCATCAAGGCCTCGCGCAAACGCCGCATCGCGATGGGCGCGGGCGTGCAGGTGATGCACGTCAACCAACTGCTCAACCAGTTCGAACAGATCCAGAAGATGATGAAAATGTTCGGCAAGGGCGGCATGGGCAAGATGATGCGAAGCATGGCGGGCAGGTTGCCGGGATTGCGCTAGCGGATAACAGAAGTCCGTTCGCACTGAGCCCTTCGATATAACTCAGGACAGACCTGTCGAAGGATGAACGGATTGCTTATCAGTTCGAAGCGGGCCTCAGCCCTGCGGATAGACGAGGTGTGAGCAACAACGAATTGCGCTGGCGACTTTTGCTCGGAGCGAAATCCACAAGCTGATGCCTGCAAAATGCATTTAATCAGAGAAGAGCCCTCAATGACTATCAAAGCGATCATTTTTGACGTAGACGGCACTCTCGCCGACTCCGAGGAAGGCCACCGTGAATCATTCAATAAAGCCTTTTCGGAATTTGGCCTAAGCTGGAATTGGGATGTTGAACTGTATGACAAACTGCTCAACGTAACCGGCGGCAAGGAACGCATCAAGTATTTCATCGAAAATTTCCTGGCGGATTTCAATCGGCCTACCGATTACGAAGAGTTCGTCAAACGCCTGCACCGAGCAAAGGGCATCCATTACAACACCATGCTGCGCGAGGGCCGCATTGGGCTGCGCCCCGGCATCCGGAAACTTATTCTGGAGGCGCATGACGAAGACATCCTGCTGGCCATTGCCACCACTACTTCACCCGAGAACGTCGCCACGTTGCTCGAAGTCGGGCTCGGCCGGCACTGGGAAAAATATTTTGCCGCCATCGGCTGCGGCGACATGGTGCCGCACAAAAAACCCGCTCCGGATATATATTTCTGGGTACTGGATCAACTGGGCTTGCCCGCCGCCGACTGCATCGCGCTGGAAGACTCCGAAAACGGCCTGCGCGCCGCCCTTGCCGCCGGCATCAAGACCTACATCACCCTCAACCACTACACCCGCCATCACGACTTTTCCGGCGCCGCCGGCGTGTTTGACGACCTGAGCGACCTGACCGATTTTTATCGCATCGCCGGTTTACCGCTTCCCAAATAGGACATTTCTGTTTAGCATTCAATCTCGACGGGGGTGTAGCTCAGTTGGGAGAGCGTCTGGTTCGCAATCAGAAGGTCGTCAGTTCGATCCTGATCACCTCCACCATACAGAATAAGGCTTGCAGCGATGCAAGCCTTTTTTCTTTTCTGCATCAGACCTATTTACTGCGCTCGAGAGAATTCCCCCTTATTTGCTCGCGGTATTACAATCCACACTACAGCAGAGGGACAACTGAAGGTTAGGCGGGGACTTCCAATCGCATTAGCTACTGCCGCCGTTTCCTGCCTCACCTGATAGCCATCGAACAAGAAGAGGAACAACTACTTACTCCGAAGTGGAGGCGATTGCATGAACAAGGCTGGTCTGAGATTTCAGGTCGATTCCCGTTTGGCAACCTTGCTTAGCCAGGAATATGCCTCGTCCGAGAAAGCTCTAAAGGAATTGGTCGACAATGCTTGGGATGCGGACGCCGAGCTGGTGTCAGTGATATTGCCCCAGCCGATGAGTGATGCCCCCATCGTAATCATCGACGATGGCTGTGGCATGACTGAAGAGGAACTGCGCCGGCATTACCTTTTTATTGCCACCGATCGCCGCTCGCGCCGTGGTGAAAGAACCGCCGGCAAGAATCGGCTGATCAAGGGTCGCAAAGGCATCGGGAAGTTCGCGGGTTTGATGGCAGCTTCTGTCATGACGCTGGAGACACGGGCACGCGGTCGCTTGTGCGGTTTCACATTGCGCCTAGAAGATCTGGCCCAAGTCGAAGATATCGAGCAATTGGATATTGCCTTCAGAAGCGAGACATGCAATACCGAACTTCATGGCACTACAATCACGCTGACCGGCCTGCATCAGAGATTGGCTTACCCCGAAGCCAACAAACTGCGCCAGGTGCTGCTACAGGATTATGGCCGCCAGGACGATTTCCACATTACGGTGGATGGCAAACGGCTGGACGTGGACGACGTATCGGGTAGTTACAGCGAATCCGCGCATGAGCTGCCTGTCGTCGGTTCGGTCAAGTTGCGCTTCGCCATTAGCGACGGGAAAACCGGTTTGCGCCAGCCTGGTATTACACTGCGCGTGGACGGCAAATCAGTCGGCAAACCGCGGTTTTTTGGTTTAGATGAGCAAGAGGACTTTCCGTCTAAATTGCTGCGCAAACTATACGGCGAGGTCGATGCGGACGGCTTGCGAGACCACATCACGGCTGGCTGGGACTCGCCGGTCGAGAACAGCGAACTGCTGAAGACGCTCGAAGCGCATGTCCGTCCGATCCTGCGCGATGCCTTCGAACAGCAATACCGGTGCGATATGCAATTGGCTCAGGCGCGGATGCAAAGGTCGATATTGGCGCGTTTGGCCGAACTGCCAGAGCACAAACGCCATTTCGCCGAGCGAGCAGTCAAGAAGGTGCTGGATAAGTACTACGGAGAACCAGAGAGCAAGGTTGAGCCTATCGTTTACGTGTTGCTGGAAGCTCTGGAGCGCTCTGACTACAGGACCCTTCTTGAACACATCGCAGATTCCCGACCACGCGACATTGCAGCGATTGCTGATGGACTCTGCGATTTCGGGCTGGCGGAGATGGCCTGGCTGGTCGAGCAGGCGCAGGCACGCAACATTTTCTTAGATCAACTTGAGCGCCTCGTTTCGACTCCCGGCACATCGGAAGCGACCATGCACAAGGCGCTGGAGAATGCTTTGTGGGTATTCGGCCCGGAGTACTCGCTGTTCAGTTCTAACACCACGCTGCGGCGGCAAGTAGAAGATTATTTGGGCAAGCAGTATGTTGGCAAAAGAGCCGACCAGCGGCCAGATCTGCTACTGAACGAAAACCTGCAAGGCGAGTATTTGCTGATTGAGTTCAAGAAACCGGATCATGCACTAAACCACGATAACTACTTGCAGGCGATTTCCTATCGTCATGATCTCGGCAAACACATTAGCTCACCGATCAAAGTACTGCTGATTGGAGGCCGCCGTTCGCCGGATTTCCCCACAGATAACCGGGAGCCCAACGTGATCGCCATGGCATTTAGTCAATTGATCGCGACTGCACGGAGGCAATTACAGTGGCTTTTGCGTGATGTAGGCGGGGCATTGGAATGAGCGCGCAGAGTTTCCCCGCCTGGATGCAGGTACAAGAAACACGATAGCTCGCGGCGCTCAAGTCTGCGCGGCCGCTCCATGTATTCGGTTAGAATACGTCCCTCAAAATTCCAACCTTTCCCATTTTTCAATCAAGGATTTCTCATGTATCAGATTGCCCCAAGCATTCTTTCTGCCAACTTTGCCAAGCTCGGCGAAGAGGTCGATAACGTTCTTGCTGCCGGCGCCGACATCGTGCACTTCGACGTGATGGACAACCATTACGTGCCGAACCTGACCATCGGGCCGCTGGTGTGCGAAGCACTGCGCAAGCATGGCGTGACCGCGCCGATCGACGTGCATCTGATGGTCAAGCCAGTGGATCGCATCATTCCCGATTTTGCCAAGGCCGGCGCAACCTACATCACGTTCCACCCAGAAGCGTCCGAACATATCGACCGTACCATCGGCCTGATCAAGGAGAGCGGCTGCAAGGCAGGTCTGGTGTTCAATCCGGCCACCCCGCTGGACGTGCTGGAATACACGCTGCCCAAGCTGGACATGGTGCTGCTGATGTCTGTGAACCCCGGCTTCGGCGGCCAGAAGTTCATTCCCTTCGTGCTGGACAAGGCGCGCAAGGTGCGTGCAATGATCGATGCCGGCAAGTACAACTGCCGCCTGGAAATCGACGGTGGCGTCGGCCCGGCCAACATCAAGGAAGTGGCTGAAGCCGGTGTCGATACGTTCGTGGCCGGTTCCGCGGTGTTTGGCGCGGGCAAGGATACCGACAAGCACCGCTACGACAGCGTGATCGCGGCGATGCGCGCCGAACTGGCCAAGGTACAAAAATAGTATGGGCGCGCCGGCCGTGCAGTTCCCGCTCAGCATCTCTGCCATCGTCATCGACCTCGACGGCACGTTGCTGCACTCTGCGCCGCAACTCGCGGAGGCAGCCAACCGCATGCTGCGCGACATCGGCTATGAATCGGTGGCCGAGGAACTGCTGACCGGCGACATCGGCAACGGCATCAGCTGGCTGGTAAAGCGCGCGCTGACCGGGGAGATGCACGCGACGCCGGATGCCGCGCTGTACGACCACGCGTTCCCGTTGTTCGAGCAGCACTACCAGAGCGTGTTGCTGGAGAGCAAGCCGTACGACGGCGTCATTGAGGGGCTGGAAGCCATGCGTGCAGAGGGCTTCCGCCTGTGCTGCCTGACCAACAAAATGGCGAAATACAGCCAGCCGCTGCTGCAGGGCACTGGTCTGGCGAAGTATTTCGAACTGGTGCTGTCCGGTGACACCCTGCCGAAAAAGAAGCCGCATCCGCTGCCGCTGCAATATACCGCCGAATATTTCGGCGTGCCGGTCGAGCGCCTGCTGATGATCGGCGACTCGGAAAACGACACCGCCGCGGCGCGCGCTGCCGGTTGTGCAGTTTTTTGTGTGCCATACGGGTATAATCACGGCGAACCGGCGGAAGGACTGGATCAGGATGCAGTAGTTCCGAACCTGTCTGCCGCGTTACCCCTGATAAAACACGTTTGAACATTTGACCCGATGAATCGGCAAACCTTGAATTTTTCGAAACCGGCCAGTTGGCGATGGTGATCCTGGTATCACCGGACGCCTCGCGTTCGCCCATCGTTTTCGAAAAAAAATTTCAAGGAGCTGATTATGTTGCACCCCATTTCTGAACAAGAGTTCAACGCGCTCGCCGCGCAGGGCTATAACCGCATTCCGCTGGTGAGCGAAAGCTTTGCCGACCTCGACACGCCGCTGTCACTGTACCTCAAGCTCGCCAACCGCCCTTATTCCTACCTGCTGGAATCGGTGCAGGGCGGCGAACGCTTCGGGCGCTATTCCTTCATCGGCCTGCCGGCGGACACGCGCATCAGCGTGCGCGGCAAGCAAGTCACGCTGACGCACAAGGACACCGAGACCACGCACGAAGTCGATAATCCACTGGATTTCATCCACGAATATCAGACGCGCTTCAAGGTCGCCCCGCTGGAAAACCTGCCGCGCTTCTGCGGTGGGCTCGCGGGCTATTTCGGCTACGACACCATCCGCTACATCGAGCCGCGCCTCGCCAAGGTACAGAAACCTGACGCCATCGGCACGCCGGACATCCTGCTGATGCTAACCGAACAGCTCGCGGTGATCGACAACCTGAGCGGCAAGCTGACCTTCATCGTCTATGCCAACCCCGAGCAGGCCGATGCCTATGCCATCGCGCGCCAGCGCCTGCACGAACTGACGCAGCGCCTGCGCCAGCCGGTGGACATTCCGCATGCGCCGCCGATGCACGGTGGCGAGGCGCATTCTGAATTCGGCGAGACCGCGTTCAAGAACGCCGTGGTCAAGGCCAAGCAATACATCTTCGACGGCGACATCATGCAGGTGGTGCTGGCGCAACGCATGGCACAACCTTTCCCCGCCGCGCCGTTGTCGCTGTATCGCGCGCTGCGCAGCGTCAACCCGTCGCCCTACATGTTCTATTACGACATGGGCGACCATCATGTGGTCGGTGCGTCGCCGGAAATCCTGGTGCGGCTGGAACAGAACGCCGTCACCGTGCGCCCGATCGCCGGCACCCGGCCGCGCGGCAAGACGCCGCAGCAGGATGTCGAACTCGCCCAGGATCTCTTGGCCGATCCGAAGGAACTGGCCGAACACCTGATGCTGATCGACCTCGGCCGCAACGATGTCGGCCGTGTCGCGCAGAACGGCTCGGTGAAGCTCACCGAAAAAATGATCATCGAGCGCTACTCGCACGTGATGCACATCGTGTCCAACGTCGAGGCCCGGCTCAAGCCCGGCTTCAGCGCGATGGACGTGCTCAAGGCCACCTTCCCCGCCGGCACGGTATCGGGCGCCGCGAAAGTACGCGCGATGGAAATCATCGACGAACTGGAACCCTCCAAGCGCGGCATCTACGCCGGCGCAGTTGGCTACCTCGGCTTCAATGGCGACATGGACCTCGCGATCGCGCTGCGCACCGCGGTGGTGAAGGACAACATGCTCTATGCGCAAGCCGGCGCCGGCATTGTCGCCGACTCGGTGCCCGAAAACGAATGGATGGAAACGCTGAACAAGGCGCGGGCGGTGCTGCGCGCCGCGGAGATGGTGCTGGCGGGTCTCGATAACGGAGGTGAATAATGGCTCGCGTTATGAAATACCTTGCGTATGTTTTTGCCTCGTTGTCGATTTTTTCTTCCGTTGCACTTGGTAACGATGCGCTTTTTACCACCAAATCTGCGACCCCACTTGTACCTACAGAGAGCGAAAATCCCGAAATCGCCAAATTTGCCGGTCAGGCAACTATATCGGGTGATTATCTCGTTAGTTGGGAATTTAGAGATGATGAACCGTATCAATTATTGTTCACTTTGATTCCGGATGCGGAATCTCGTGCCATTCTCCCCCACATCGCTAATGGCAAAGAGGTGGAAGAACTGAATCTGGATGACCCAAAGAAAATAGTACAACTGCTATTTGACGCAAATACAGCAAATGACATCCTGTCCAGAAAAATATTGAGCGCCCGAGGAAAGGCAACTGTTGTGATTGAGGATTATTTTACCGCGGTAGATTGCGACCAAAGGTCATACGTTGCAAGAGTTGTTAATGTTGTCAAACACGGTAAAGTTGTACTCGCAGACAAGAAAGTGCAAAGTAGAAAATGTTGATGAAGCATAGGGCGTAGGGCGCAATGCTCCACGCTTATCGCATCCACAACAATCACAATATGTTGCGTTTAACCGAAATCAAACTGCCGCTCGGCCATCCCGACAGCGCGCTCCTGGCGGCTATTCTGCAACGCCTCGGCATCGCCGAGGCGGACCTGTCCCGCTACGCCGTGTTCCGGCGCGGTATCGACGCGCGCAAAAAAAATAATATCCAATTCACCTACACGCTGGATATCGAGGTGCGTGACGAAGCAACGGTACTGTCGCGCTTCAAGAACGACCCGCATGTTTCCGTCGCGCCGGACACGAGCTATCACTTCGTCGCGCAAGCGCCGCAGAATCTGACCTCACGCCCGGTGGTGATCGGCATGGGCCCAGCCGGCCTGTTCGCCGCGCTGATTCTCGCGCAATCCGGCTTCCGCCCGCTGCTGCTGGAGCGCGGCAAGGCGGTGCGTGAACGCACCAAGGACACCTTCGGCCTGTGGCGTCAGGGCGTGCTCAATCCCGAATCCAACGTACAATTCGGCGAAGGCGGCGCGGGAACGTTCTCCGATGGCAAGTTGCACAGCCAGATCAAGGACCCCAAGCATTACGGCCGCAAGGTGCTCGAGGAATTCGTCACCGCCGGCGCGCCACCGGAAATTCTGTATGTGAGCAAGCCGCACATCGGCACCTTCCGCCTGGTGAGCATGGTCGAAAAAATGCGTGCGACCATCCTCGCGCTGGGCGGCGAGATTCGCTTCCAGAGCCGCGTGGACGACATCGAAATCGCTGACGGACAAGTGCGCGGCGTGCTGCTCGCCAGCGGCGAACGCATCGCCACGAGCCATGTGGTGCTAGCCGTCGGCCACAGCGCGCGCGACACCTTCGAGATGCTGCACCGGCGCGGCATCTACCTCGAAGCCAAGCCGTTTTCGATCGGCTTTCGCATCGAGCATCCGCAGTCGCTGATCGACCGCGCGCGCTACGGCAATAGCGCCGGCCATGAACTGCTTGGCGCGGCCGATTACAAGCTGGTGCATCACGCGAAAAACGGGCGCTCGGTGTACAGCTTCTGCATGTGCCCGGGTGGCACAGTGGTCGCGGCAGCGTCCGAACCGGGGCGCGTGGTGACCAACGGCATGAGCCAGTATTCGCGCGCCGAACGCAACGCGAACAGCGGCATCGTGGTGGGCATTTCGCCGGAGCAGGATTATCCGGGCGACCCGCTCGCCGGGGTCGAATTTCAGCGCCGCTGGGAAGCACGTGCGTTCGAGCTGGGCGGCAAAAATTATCAGGCGCCGGGGCAACTGGTCGGCGATTTCCTCGCCGGACGGCCGTCGACCAAATTCGGCTCGGTGCAGCCGTCGTACACGCCCGGCGTGCACCTGACCGACCTGTCCACCGCGCTGCCGGATTACGCAATCGCGGCAATCCGCGAAGCATTGCCCGCGTTCGCGAAACAGATTCGCGGCTTCGACCTGGCCGATGCGGTGCTGACCGGCGTGGAGACGCGTACCTCGTCACCGGTCCGCATCAAGCGCAACGACGACGATTTGCAGAGTATCAATACCAAAGGGCTGTATCCCGCCGGAGAAGGCGCGGGTTACGCGGGCGGCATCCTGTCCGCGGCCGTGGATGGCATCAAGGTTGCCGAAGCAGTGGCGTTGAGTATGGCACGGGCAGGATGAAACTATGAAATACCGTTGGCTGCTGCCTTTTATACATGCGGACAACAGCAGAAAAAGCAGATTGTGGTTCGATACATTTTCCGTTCGTCCTGAATACCGCGCACAGCGCGGTGTATCGGAGGAACGAACGGAAAACACTCACCACGAACGGTGACTTATTGGAATCGAGAAAATTATGCTTTTGATGATCGATGAACAACATACAAGTCCGCGCAAGTCTGTAAGGTTCCGGGCTACCCCCTAAACCCCAGTCGTTTCCAGCTTTCCCGTCCGCCGCGTTCCGGAGGCATCCGTCTACATCCGGAAAAAAGCGGGTATCGGAGCGGTAATCGTTGTCACTTCCAGAGGGTCTCGCTACGTTGTCGGATACCATTTCTTGTTTTTAGCCCTGAAGACAAAAGCAAACGAACCACCCGCCGCAATGGTAGCGGGTGTACCGTCAATCGCCTGCCCTGCATTTGGCAAGATCGTTAATGCGGTCACTTTCTTCGTACTGGAAATGCGCACGATTTGTCGGTCTCGAGGAGCAGACGGCATGGTGATGGAGCCAGTCGCCAGATTACCGACTGGCTCGAGCACCAGCGCATCTGTGTTATCGGCAACGGTAATAGCGAATCCCCCAGCCGGGGTCTGATATGAATAAATGAATCCCGCCCGAGACGCTGTCGCCTTATTAAGCGTGGAGCAATCGCCAATAAACGTGCAACCCTGTAATGTGGCGACATCAACATATTGATCAAGTGTGTAGGTTGAACTCACCACCGAGTTGATGAATGTCGGTTTTGCCTTTGCAGCGATCGCCACCGGATAGGTTGGATAATTGGTTCCAAAAATTCTTAGATTAATAAATATATTATTATTTTGTGTGACTATGCCGGCGTTGGTGATTTTTTTTGCTGGTACGTTATTTAATGCCGGATTGATCAAAGTATTGTTGTAGCCGACTGCATATATGGCAGCACCGGTTGGGTTCCCGTAAATATCTTCTACCGTAGGGGCCAGTATCGTGCAATTTTGGCCGCCGAATATTAATGTCCCGTCGCCAACAACACGATTAAATACACTATGCAAGGAAGTGTCGGAGACTGCCACGGAACCAGTGCAATTGACTGCAAACAAATCGTATTTGTTATAGGTTCCGGAGGTCGTAAAAGCATAGCTGGTGGTTCCGGACGAGGTTACCCTGAATTCGCAATCGTATACTTCATTCGCATCGGTGCAGGTAATTTTTAGCGCGCCATAGGTGGCGATGGCATCAAAATCAAACCTGGATTTATAGACGACAAAAGGCGCTGTCGCGCTAACCTGGACAGCTGCCACGGTTGCGCGGCTCGCTCCCGAAACGCCAACCTGCAACAATCCAACGCCAAGCAACTGACCGGTGGTTGAGTCTGCCAGGCAGTTAATGGCGGGCATCGCGGGGTTAGCTTGCTTGAGAACACTGGCAGTATAGCCTTCTCCATAGAAAACTTTTCCGGTTCTATAGCGAAAGTTATTCAGCAGATAGACCCCTGCTGGAATAAAGATAAGACTCCCAGCATTTTGGGCAGCAGTAAATGAAGCAGTGGCATCCAGTTTCGGCGAACCGGATTGTGCATCTGCAATTTGTGCCGCCGTCATGAAGTCATGCACGTTCACGTTATTTCGCACCGTGCCTTGGTTGGACTCGCCAGCGACACTGATTCCTGCAGTAAGGAGGCCTGCGGCAAGACTTCCAGATACAAAATCTCGTCTGTCCAATCATGCCTCCGTTCAGTGGTGTCCGATCAAAAATGACCTCATGACTCTGAAATCCTTATCCGATGCGCCCCGACGCTGGATCAAGGTGAGCTATGCGGCTGCCAGGTCACGGCAACACGTAACCATATTTTTCGAAGATGGCGCGTGCTTTCGGCGTGAACAAGAATTCCATGAATTTTTCGACCTCGGAGTATTGTGTTTCCGCGCCATGCTTCAGCACGACCACGCCTTGCGCGATAGCATCGTAACTTCCCTCCGGCACCGCTAGCCATTTACCTTGTCCTGCCATCTTCGACGCGACGACCTGTGACTTCGCGACAAAGCCGATGTCCGCCACACCGGAATCGATAAACTGCGCGACCTGAATAACGCTTTCACCATAAATCAGCTTCGGCACGACCGTTGTGCTCAGGCCAGCATTTTCCAGCGCCTTGAGCGCTGCCAATCCGTACGAGGCGAGTTTTGGATTGGCGATGGCAACCTTCCACACGTCAGTATCTCCCAGCATAGCCACAGTCCTGCCAAGATCGAGCTCCTTTTTGGTCCACAACACCAGTACGCCATAGGCATAAACCTTGGGTCGGGTCACGGCCAATCCGTCCTGGTAAAGAGCTTCGGGATGTTCCATATCGTCCGAGAGGAACACATCATAAGGCGCACCATTCTGCACTTGCGCAGCGATCTTGCCAGTCGAGCCGAATATTCCCTGGACTTCAATGCCACTTTCTTTTTTGAACTCGGCGGCGAGGTCATCGAAGGCATATTTGGCGTCCGCCACCGCCGCGACTGCAAGTGGTGCGCCCTGTACCTCAATGTTATGAGCGAACACAAAAGCAAAGCATAACGATGCGATTACCGATTTCACCAAGGGGTTCGAAAAATGCCAACGGCAAAATGAGTTATAGAGTGATGTCACGATTGACTTTAACAGGGTGTTGAAATTCGATCCGGGAGCCGACTTCAGCAATATTTGGACAGCCCAAAACCTCCCGCGCGCCGCGAATCATGGTAAGTTTTGATTGTTCTGCATTTCTGTTCAGGCGGTAAGGATTGTGTTTTTTCAACAGCCTGCTCCCACAACCGCGGCAACTCGGCCCGAGGCGTCACAGCCGCACTTTTCGATGTCGGTATCTCCTCGAACACCGCCATCCGCCGTTTACTTGTATACCTCGGCCTCACTGAGAGGTCTACCAATCTGATCCTTGGCCGACAGAAACGGTGTTGCATCGTTCAGCCGCCAGTCAATCGACAGATCCGGATCATTCCAGGCAATACAGCGTTCATGTTCCGGCGCGTAATATTCGGTTGTCTTGTAGAGGAATTCCGCCGTCTCGGAGAGCACCACAAAACCATGCGCAAAGCCAGGCGGAATCCAGAGCATCTGTTTGTTTTCGGCACTGAGCTCCACCCCCACCCACTGCCCGAAAGTCGGCGAACTTTTTCGTATGTCCACCGCGATATCCCACACCGCTCCAGCGACCACTCGCACCAGCTTACCCTGGGGTTGCTGCACCTGGTAGTGCAGGCCGCGCAACACATGGCGCGCCGACCTGGAATGATTGTCTTGCACAAAAGGTGCCTGCACCCCAGTCAACTCGGCGAAACGCCGCTGATTGCAGCTCTCGTAAAAAAAACCGCGCGCATCACCGAAAACTTTTGGCTGTATCACCAGACAATCGGGAATTTTGGTCGCAATGATTTGCATCTCAGCCCCGGTGTTCACTCAACAGGCGGGCAAGATAGCGGCCATAGCCATTCTTGGACAGTGGCGCGGACAGCCGTTCCAATTGCTCGGGGGCAATATAACCTTTGCGGAAAGCAATCTCTTCGGGGCAGGCCACTTTCAATCCCTGGCGTTTTTCCAGCGTTTCAATATAGGAGGAAGCCTCCAGCATCGACTCATGCGTCCCGGTATCCAGCCAGGCATAACCACGTCCCATCACTTGTACATCGAGATCACCACGCTCCAGATAGATCTGGTTGACGGTGGTGATTTCCAGCTCGCCCCGTGCCGAGGGCTTTACCGATTTCGCAATCTCCACGACATCGTTGTCGTAAAAATACAAGCCGGTTACGGCATAGTTGGATTTCGGCATGGCCGGTTTTTCTTCGATGCTCAGCGCACGTCCACTGGCATCGAAATCGACCACGCCGTAGCGTTCGGGGTCATGCACGTGATAGGCGAATACCGTGCCGCCTTTCGGTTTGTTGGCAGCGGAAGAAAGCAATTGATCGAAACCATGCCCGTAAAAGATGTTGTCGCCCAATACCAGGGCGCAGCCATCGTTTCCAATGAACGACTCGCCGATAATGAACGCCTGTGCCAGCCCATCGGGCGAGGGCTGCACCGCATAGGAGAAATTCATCCCCCACTGTGCGCCATCACCCAGCAATTGTTCAAAGCGAGGCGTGTCCAGCGGCGTGGAGATAATCAACACATCGCGGATGCCTGCCAGCATCAGGGTACTTAGCGGGTAATAGATCAACGGCTTGTCATACACCGGCAACAGCTGCTTGGAAACCGCCTGGGTCACCGGGTACAGGCGCGAACCTGAACCTCCGGCGAGAATGATGCCACGTTTCAAGTGTTGCGCACCCGGTACGTGGATCTGACTGCTGTGTGGTAAAACCATTGTTATATTCCCCGATAGATTTACTACTACAGATGAAGGCTATTCACGCTAACTTTCTGTTTGAATAGTTACGCTGCATCCAATTCTGGTACTCCCCGCTGGTGACGTTCCGCACCCAGGCATCATTGGTGAGATACCACTCAACGGTCTTGCGCAGTCCACTCGCGAAAGTCTCGAGTGGCTTCCAGCCCAGGTCGCGGGCAATTTTGCCGGCATCAATGGCATAGCGCCGATCATGCCCGGGCCGATCCTGCACAAAGGTAATCAGTTTGCTGTGCGGTTCACCCTGCGGATGCAGTTCATCCAGAATATTGCAGATCGACTGCACCACCTCCAGATTGCTCTTCTCGTTCCAGCCACCGATGTTGTAACTCTGTCCAGGCTCGCCGCGCTCCAACACCAGACGCAGTGCCCGCGCATGATCATCGACATAAAGCCAGTCGCGAATGTTGTCGCCCTTGCCATAGACAGGTATGGGTTTGCTGTTGATTGCGTTGAGAATAACTAACGGGATCAGCTTTTCAGGAAAGTGATACGGCCCGTAGTTGTTGGAACAATTGGTGGTCACCACGGGTAAACCGTAAGTGTGATGCCATGCGCGCACCAGATGATCGCTTGATGCCTTGCTGGCAGAATAGGGCGAATTCGGTTGATAGGGCGTATCTTCGGTGAAGAAACCCGTTTCATCCAGGCTTCCATACACCTCATCGGTGGAAATGTGATGAAACCGGAATGCCGCCTTGCGTCCAGCTTCCAGATCATGCCAGTAGCCGCGCACGGCCTCCAGCAAGGTATAGGTACCGACGATGTTGGTTTGAATGAAGGTGGCAGGGCCCGTGATGGAACGATCTACGTGTGATTCGGCAGCGAGATGCATCACTGCGTCAGGCTGATGCTCACGAAACACCCGGGCCACCTCGGCGGCATCGCAAATATCAACCTGCTCGAAGCAATAGCGCAAATGATGAGAAACCGATGCCAGCGATTGCAGATTGCCCGCATAGGTCAGGCAGTCAACATTGACAACGCGGCAATCCGTTTCGTTGATAAGCTGCCGCACCACGGCAGAACCTATAAAGCCAGCACCTCCGGTAACCAATATCGTCTTCATTTTCACTTTCTAAGCGAATTCAACAGCTATCGTTGAATCATGAAACATAAGCTAAGCATTCGATTCGTGTCTGCATGCGGGTAAAAAACTACAAGATCCTGCTCGCCTGTGCGGCGCACTCCCGCCCGCCTCTATCACGCAACACCATCCATTTCGGGCAACGCAGTTTTACAATCATGCGATAAACACTCACATAACAGACCAGGAACAAACCGCCCGACAGCACCAGCAACATGGGTTGATCCCAGAACAGCATGGCCGGAATGACAGTCAGAAGGGTCAACGCCCATAAGTAAGGAGAAGTGAGCGAGTTGCGCTGGATCAGATGTTGCGGATCATCGGAGCCGATCTTCCAGCGAACCAGGCGTTTGTATACCATTTGATGCAAGTGCATGGCGTCCGGCGAATCCACGGCCTTGTTCAACAAAAACTTGCGCCGGTAGATGGAAAACAGCATTTCAAACACGGGATACGCAACCAGCAACAAAGGCATCCATGCGGACACATCGGGGTGACGAGCAATCAGTAATACCGATATTTCGGCGATTAAAAATCCGAGAAAATACGCGCCCCCGTCGCCGGAAAAAATCAGCCCTCGCGGATAATTCCACACAAGAAAGCCCAGCGTCGCGCCGATCGCCGCCATACAAATAGTCAGCAGGACGAAGTCATCGACCCGATAGCACACGTAGCCCAGTGCTACAAAAATCATCA
>DASSQR010000107.1:0-2769 GCA_035702405.1 Gallionella sp.
TTAACTTCTGGGTGACAGTGTCGCCGACATTGGGGCGGCGAATCGAATTTCGCAAAAGCGAGACTGCGGTTCCTGGGCCCGAGTGACAGAAGTCGACTCGGATTAGGGCAAATGTCTTTTACCATCTCGTCGCTGAGCCCAAGGCAGATCGCGGCACTTTCCACCACTGCCATCGCGAGCCTTACGACCACCCAGGTCGGTTCTCTTAGAGCAGATTCCGGTCAAGTTCGAACATAGCCCGCATGGCGAAAGAAATTCCTGCATTCCTGGGCGCTGAAATTGCTGACAACGCGACCGATCCGACGCAAGAGGCGTGGGATGGTATGCTCGGCCGCTTTGCGTAGATGCGCCTTGAGTTTGCTGAAGGCGAGTTCGATCGGGTTGAGGTCGGGCGAATACTTCGGCAGGTAAATCAGCATCGCTCCCGCCGCTTCGATCGCGTCCGCGACGCCGGCGACCTTGTGCACCGGCAGATTGTCCATGAGTACGATCTCGCCGCGCCTGAGGGTTGGGACGAGGCATTGCTTCACATAAGCGAGAAACGTCGATCCGTTCATGGCTCCCTCGATCACAAACGGCGCGGTCATTCCGCGCTGTCGCAGGGCGCCCACGAAGGTGACTGTCTCCCATGCTCCATGTGGCGCGTAGTCGACAAGCCGCTCGCCACGCGGAGCGCGGCCACGGAGCCGCACCATCGCGGTGTTCGTGGAGGTTTCGTCGATAAACACCAGCCGCGCCGGGTCAAGCATGCCTTGTTCGCGCTTCCAGCGGCGCCGGGCGCGCGCCACGTCCGCACGCTTCTGCTCCGCGGCGTATAGAGTTTTTTTTGAAGCTGATATTGCGACGAGCGAAGAACCGCCACACCGCGCTGCGGCTGCCAGCGATCCTGCGTTTGCGTATCGCCGCGACCATCTCGTCCAGCGTCATGTCCGACCGTTCGGTAATCAGTCCCAGCAGAAACTCGGCGTGCTTCTCTAACGGCGATGTGCTGCCACCGCTTGGCTTTGCCGAAACGCACCCCGTCTCTTCGAAGCGCTGCATCCAAAGCACCACAACGCTGGGGCTAAGCCCATAGCGTTCGGCAGTCTCGCGCCGCGACGCACCGGTCGCCACGTCATCAATCACACGCGCACGCAAGTCGATGGAATAGGGCTTCGGCATCATTCGCTCCCAAAACGAATCAATCCCGAATAGACTTGCTCATCGGAAAACCGTTGGGAATCCTTCCGATTCGAGCCGAGCGAAATTTGCTCTAGCAAGGCCCCTTGCTAACGGATGCAGGGGGGCAATGTCTCCGTAGCCAACGGAAGTCAGCGTCACGAAGCTGAAGTAGATCAAGTTTGCGGCAACGCTGAAATTGTCCTCGAGCGGCGGTAATCCACTGAACGCATTGGGCAGCAGAAGTGCCGAAAAACAGAATAAGGCGACAAAGATCAGCCCGATATTTAGGTATAGAAGGATCGCCCCAATCACGCGATGGAAGTTGACTTGACCTGGCGAAAATACGGCACGGGCCACGACGACGCCAAGTGTCAGCCCTGTAATTAGCCATCCTGTTGCGTCTAGATAAATGTCCAATACCGATGGCTGCTGCAAACGCATAAACGTCGCCGCGGCAATGAGTGCGATGGCGACCAACGTTGCCAACACCGCCGTTGTGCTGCCTGAAACTACGAACACTGCGGCCGCAAGCAACAATCCAAAGGCGAGGCCAAAGTGATGCGCCGCCACAATTCCCGCTGCTTGTAGTGGGCCAACAACGAACAAGATAAACGCCAGCATGACGGTCAGTGCAGTGAGCAGGGGATCACTTAAGCGCTCTCTCAAACGACAAAATGCACCTCGATCCGTCATATGCTTTCCGCAGAATGGGTTATGGCTGAGTATTTGCGTGTTGATGAATCCTCGTCAACAGCAGCCATTACAGATTTTTCAGTGCGTTGCAGTAATTTCACATGGTTATTTCACCATGTGAGATCCCAACGGATGCCACTCAGAGCCGGTTCCGGAATTTTGAACAGGGGGCTAAGTGGAATTTCTGCCTGACGGCAGGCACGTTGGTGCCTACGAATCAGGAGAGCCCATGTCGAGACGACCGCGCCGGAACCACACGCCAGCCTTCAAGGCGAAGGTGGCGCTTGCCGCCATCAAAGGCGATCGAACCATTGTGCAGATCGCCGAGCAGTTCGATGTGCACCCCAACCAAGTCACGTCGTGGAAGGCCCAGCTCGAAGGCAGCGCGGCCGATGTGTTCGGCGCAGGCGGCGGGCCGGCAGAGCCCGCGGTCGACGTGAAGTCGCTGCACGCGAAGATCGGCGAACTGACTCTGGAGAACGATTTTTTAGAGGGAGCGCTCAGCAAGGCGGGATTGCTGAGCGCAAAGCGATGATTGACCGTGAGCACGATCTGCCGATCACCAAGCAGGCAGAAGCTCTGAACATCAGCCGCAGCAGCATCTACTACCTGCCGCGGCCAGTGTCGGACTCCGACCTTGCGATCATGCGTCGGCTCGACGAGTTGCATCTGGAGTTCCCCTTCGCCGGTTCGCGGATGCTGCGAGACCTGCTGGCCGCCGAGGGGTGCAAGGTCGGCCGTCGGCATGTGAAGACGCTGATGCGGCGGATGGGGATAGAGGCGCTTTATCGGCGTCCGCGCACCAGCAAGCCCGAGCCAGGGCACAATATTTTTCCGTATCTGCTGCGCGGCATCGAAATTGCGCGGCCGAACCAGGTGTGGGCGATGGACATCACGTACATCCCGATGGAGCGC
>DASSQR010000108.1:0-15171 GCA_035702405.1 Gallionella sp.
AACTCGGCCGAGCAGGCCGACGTGGTACTCAATATCTCGCTCGAATACCCCGAGAAGCAGATTCTGACGCTGGGCGGCAGCGGGCGCGTGAGCGAATATTCCCTGCGCTACCGGGTCTCGCTGCGCGCTTACGATTCGAAGCACCGCGAGTGGATCCCGGCCGAAGATATCGTGTTGCGCCGCGATTTTACCTATGACGACACCAAGATTCTCGCCAAGGAAGCAGAGGAAAACCTGCTCTACCAGAGCATGCGGGCCGACATGGTGCAGCAGATTCTGCGCCGACTGAGCCGCGCCAAGCCACAGTCCCAGTAAATAGGCCCATGCCGATTTCCAGCGAAGAGCTTCCGCGCCATCTCGCCTCCGGCCTTCGGCCGCTATATGTGGTCTATGGCGATGCGGAGCTGCTGGCGATCGAGGCGGCAGACAGCATTCGCGCGGCTGCCCGCGACGCCGGCTATGCCGAGCGCGAAATCCTGGTGGCCGAACAGCATTTCAGATGGAGCGACTTGCGCAATAGCGCGCAGAGCCTCTCCCTGTTCGCGGCTCGCAAGATCGTTGACTTGCGCATCCCCTCCGGCAGGCCCGGGGTGGAAGGCGGGCAGGCATTGCAGGACTATTGCGCCGATCTGAGCCAGGACGTACTAACGCTGATTACCTTGCCCCGGCTGGATAAAACCGCGCAGAACAGCAAGTGGTTCACGGCCCTGCAACAACACGGGGTGCTGGTGGCCGCGGATGATATTCCACGCAATGCGCTGCCGCGCTGGATCGCGGGCCGTTTGCAGCGGCAACAGCAAACCTCGGATGCCGCGACGCTGGAGTTTCTGGCGGATCGCTGCGAGGGAAATCTGCTCGCCGCCATGCAGGAAATCCGGAAGCTTGCACTGCTGTTCCCGGCAGGACCGCTGTCGCTGGAGCAGGTCAAGGATGCGGTGATGGATGTGGCGCGCTACGATATTTTCAAGTTGTCCGAGGCGATGCTCAGCGGCAACGCCGCTCGCTTCGCACGCATCCTCGAAGGCCTGCGCGCCGAGGGTACCGCCAGCGTGCTGGTGCTGTGGGCGATCAGCGAGGAAATCCGTGCCTTGTGCAAGGTGCTGCAATCCACTGCGCGTGGCAACAGCATCGGCAGTGCATTGCGCGAAGCCAGAATCTGGGGTGCACGCCAGGGCTTGATCGAACATGCACTGCGTCGCCTGAAACTGGCACAGCTCGAGCATGCGCTACAACAGGCTGCGCGCATCGACAAGACCATCAAGGGCCTGCGGCGCGGCGATGCCTGGGATGAGCTGCTGCAACTGGGAATGCGCTTCGCCAAGGCTTGAGACCGATGAGCGACATATCTGGCCGGCAAGTCCGTTTGACTCATCGCGAATTCGACGAGTTTTCCGTTATAAATAAAGCCGCAATTCCGGAGCGAACATGACTCAAGTGCTGCTTGTAATCACCAATCTGCCGGATGCGGATTCCGCCGCGCGCGTGGCGCGGCAACTCGTTGAGGCCCAGGCCGCCGCGTGCGTGAACCTGCTCGCGCCGTGCACCTCGACCTATCGCTGGCAGGACAGGATTGAGACCGCCACCGAGGTGCCGCTTTTGATCAAGACCACGCCGGACGCCTATCCGAGTGTGGAAAAATTGATCCGCGCGGTGCATCCGTATGAACTTCCCGAGATCATTGCTGTCCCCGTATCTGCAGGTTTGCCCGCTTATCTCGATTGGGTAAGCGGCGAAACCAGACCTATCAAGGAATAGACCATGCGTTTTTTACTGTTGCTGCTGTTGTGTTTCGTGGCGCCCGTCGCTCCGGCGGAAAGCCTGTTTGATCGGCTACCCAGCCTGGGAGGCGCCAAGCCAAGCATCCTGCCACCCGATCAAGCGTTCGGCGTGACGGTCGAGGTGCGCGATGCGCGAACGCTGGTGGCGAGTTTCAAGGTGGCTGAAGGGTGTTACCTGTACCGCGACAAAACCACTTTTGCGATTGACGGCAGCGCAGCCAAGATCGCTCGGGTCGATCTGCCCAAGGGCGAACTCAAAAAGGATCCCAACCTCGGCATGGTCGAGGTGTACCACCGGCCATTCCAGGCGGTGCTCACGCTGGAGCGCACGCGCGCTGCAGCCACCCCGATCAGTTTGAACCTGTCCTATCAGGGATGTATCGATCATAACGGCCAGAGGATGTGCTACCCGCCGGTTAACAAGACCGTGCAGCTGGATTTACCTGACAGCGCCGGCAAAGCTGCTGCACCGTCGCTGACCCAGGCACCACCGGTCGAACTGATCACGCCGCTGCCCGCTGCGGCACCGGATACCGAAAGTTCCAGGATCGCCGGTCTGTTCAAGAGCGGCAGTTTCTGGCTGATCGTGTCGTTCTTCTTTGGCGCCGGGCTGTTACTCGCGTTTACGCCGTGCGTGTTTCCGATGATCCCGATCTTGTCGGGCATCATCGTCGGCCGTGGCCACAAGATCACCCATGCTCATGCCTTCATCCTGTCACTAGCTTATGTGCTGGGCATGGCGATCACTTACGCCGCCGCAGGTGTTGCTGCGGGTTTTTCGGGCGAGTTGATCTCCAACGCGCTGCAAACGCCTTGGGTGCTCGGCAGTTTCGCTGCGGTGTTCGTGCTGCTGTCGCTGGCGATGTTCGGCCTGTATGAACTGCAGCTGCCGACTTCCTGGCAAAGCAAACTGACCGACACCAGCAACCGCCTTCATGGCGGGCACCTCTCCGGCGTGTTCGTGATGGGTGCACTTTCCGCGATCATCGTGGGCCCCTGTGTTGCCGCACCGCTGGCCGGCGCATTGCTCTATATCGGCCAGACCCACGATGCGGTGCTGGGCGGCGTCGCGTTGTTCGCGCTGGCGCTGGGCATGGGTGCGCCGCTGCTGCTGATCGGCAGTTCGGCCGGCGTGCTGTTGCCCAAGGCAGGCGCGTGGATGGAAGCGGTCAAACGATTCTTCGGTGTGTTGCTGCTTGCCTTGGCCATCTGGATCATCCAGCCGCTCTTGCCGGTCAGTGTGCTGATGCTGTTGTGGGCGGCATTGCTGATTTTCTCGGGAATCTACCTGCGCGCACTCGACGCGCTGCCGCACAATGCCAGCGGCTGGCATCAGCTGCTGAAGGGAATCGGCGTCATCGCCCTGCTGGTCGGGATTGCCTATCTGATCGGTGCGCTGTCCGGCGCGCGCGATATCCTGCGGCCGCTCGGCGCGATCGGGCGCGCCGAGGCGCAGTCTGCTGCAACGCTGCAATTTGCGCGAGTCAAAGATGTGGCCGAACTTGATCGGCGCGTGAGCCAGGCGCGCGGCCAATTTGTCATGCTGGATTTCTATGCCGACTGGTGCGTTTCGTGCAAGGAAATGGAACGCTATACCTTTGCCGACGCTGCAGTGCGCGACAAGCTGAAACCGGTATTGGTCCTGCAGGCGGACGTGACGGCCAACAATGAAGGCGACAAGGAACTGCTCAAACGTTTCGGCTTATATGGACCGCCCGGCATTATCTTTTTCAATGCGCAGGGCCGGGAACTGGCTTCCCTGCGCGTGACCGGCTATCAGGACGCGGCGCAGTTTTTGAAAACGCTGCAAGGTGTCGGCCTATAACGTCTTTTGCTTATCTTCGCCAAAAATCTAGACAATTCACCCCAATTTGCGGCAAACTGTCGGCATGAAAACCATCCTCGTGTTGCACGGACCCAACCTGAATCTGCTCGGAACTCGCGAGCCAGACGTGTATGGACGCATCACGTTAGATGAAATTAATGCACATTTGATGCAATTTGCGGAAAAGCGGGGTGCAAGGCTGGCTTGCTTCCAGAGCAATGCCGAAGCCGCGCTGATTGATCGCGTACAACAAGCGCGCACTGATGGGACGAACTTCATCGTCATCAATCCGGCCGCGTTCACGCATACCAGTGTGGCGCTGCGGGATGCACTTGCGGCAGTCGCCATCCCGTTTATCGAGGTACATCTTTCCAACGTCTTCGCGCGCGAAGCCTTTCGCAAGGAGTCGTTTTTTTCCGATCTGGCGATTGGCGTGATTAGCGGGCTGGGCGCAGCCGGGTATGAATTTGCCGTGCAATACGCACTGAATCACAAAGCAGCACATAAATAAGAAGCAGGACAAGAAAACAAGCTAGGAGGGTAATATGGATTTACGCAAACTCAAGACACTGATTGAGTTGGTTGAAGGCTCGGGGATTGCCGAACTGGAAATCAGCGAAGGCGAAGAACGCGTTCGCATCACTCGCACCATTGCTGCAGCACAGCAAGTATATGCACCCGTTCCCCAGCAAGCCGTCGCGGCTCCCCCAGCGGCGCCTGCAGCTGTTGCAGAACCGGCCAAACCTGCCGAAGTGGAAGGCCATGTGGTGAAATCGCCGATGGTGGGCACTTTCTACCGGTCCGCGTCGCCTGGCGCCAAGCCGTTTGTTGATGTCGGCCAGAACGTTAACGCCGGCGATACCTTGTGCATCATCGAAGCGATGAAGCTGCTCAACGAGATTGATGCAGACAAGGGCGGGGTGATCAAGGCAATTCTGGTGGAAAATGGTCAACCGGTCGAATTTGGCCAGCCTTTGTTCGTAATTGGGTGATGCGGTGAGCGAAATATTCGCGAGAATTTTGCCCATTTCGGTGGAGGCTAACATGAGCAAGCGAATGTTAAGCCGCAACGCGGCGGCCGCAGCCAAAATGGTCAACCGGTCGAATTTGGCCAGCCGCTGTTCGTGATTGGCTAAACCTGCCGCCGTTGCACCCGCCCCCGGATCGCCCGCGGACAGGATCTTTCCGAAAGATCCGCTGCTCGCGCCGAAAGAGAATTTGTAGAGGTAGTCAACATCATGTTTGAGAAAATCCTGATCGCCAATCGCGGCGAGATCGCCCTGCGTATCCAGCGAGCCTGCCGCGAGATGGGCATTAAAACCGTGGTGGTTCATTCTGAGGCAGATGCCGACGCCAAGTACGTGAAGCTGGCGGATGAATCCGTTTGCATCGGCCCAGCCCAATCTTCGCAAAGTTATCTCAGCATTCCCGCCATCATTAGTGCAGCCGAGGTCACCGACTCGCAGGCCATTCACCCCGGTTACGGGTTCCTGTCCGAAAATGCAGACTTTTCCGAACGGGTCGAAAAATCCGGTTTCGTATTCATCGGCCCGCGCGCCGAGACTATCCGCCTGATGGGTGACAAGGTCAGCGCCAAGGCTGCGATGAAAAAAGCCGGCGTACCCTGCGTGCCCGGCGTCGACGGCGCGCTGCCGGACAACCCCGCGGAGATCATCAAGATCGCGCGCAGCATCGGCTATCCTGTCATCATCAAGGCGGCCGGCGGTGGCGGCGGGCGCGGCATGCGCGTGGTGCATACCGAAGCGGCGCTGCTGAACGCCGTCACGATGACGCGCACCGAAGCGCAGGCGGCCTTCAACAATCCCATGGTCTACATGGAAAAATTCCTGGAGAACCCGCGCCATATCGAAATTCAGATACTGGCCGACCAGCATGGCAATGCCGTGTATCTCGGCGAACGCGACTGCTCGATGCAGCGTCGCCACCAGAAAATCATCGAAGAAGCACCGGCACCGCTGCTGAATCCGCGCCTGCGCAACAAGGTCGGCGAACGCTGTGCGGAAGCCTGCCGCAAGATCGGCTATCGCGGCGCCGGCACCTTCGAGTTCCTGTATGAAAACGACGAGTTCTATTTCATCGAAATGAACACCCGCGTGCAGGTGGAGCATCCGGTCACCGAGATGATCACCGGCATCGATATCGTGCAGGAACAGATCCGCATCGCCGCCGGCGAAAAACTGTCGTTCCGGCAGCGCGACATCGAGTTGCGCGGCCATGCCATCGAATGCCGCATCAACGCCGAGCATCCGTACAAGTTCACCCCGTCGCCCGGCCGCATCACGACCTGGCATGCGCCTGGCGGCCCCGGCATCCGTGTGGATTCGCATGTTTATGCAAACTACTTGGTGCCTTCATATTACGACTCGATGATCGGCAAGATCATTGCATACGGCGACAGCCGGGCGCAGGCGATGGCCAGAATGCGCGTCGCGCTGTCGGAAATGGGCGTGGAGGGGATCGAGACCAACATTCCGTTGCACCGCGAGTTATTGCAGGACGCTGCGTTTGTGCGCGGCGGAACCAGCATTCACTATCTGGAAGAGCGTCTCGCCGAACGCAACAAGACCAAATAATGGACACCTCTAGAAATTCGCTTTTGCGGAATGAAGCGCAAGGAGCCGCGCAGTGAACGACGAGGCATATCTGGTAGATAGACGAGGAGTGAGCGACAACGAAGTTGCGGCGGAGACTTACCTTCAGGTTAGTCGGAACCAACACGCGACGCCGCGATTGGTCCGGAAAATGAATTTATTGAGGTGTCCTGATGGCTTGGCTGACACTCATAGTTGAAACTGACGCCAATCACGCCGAGGCACTGAGCGAGGCGCTGCTCGAACTCGGCGCGCTCTCGGTGGATCTGCTCGATGCCGATGCGGACACGCCCGATGAGCAGGCAATCTTCGGCGAACCGGGCGAGCCACCACCCGGCGTGTGGCAACACAATCGCGTCAGCGCCCTGTTAGAGGCCGACCAGGATGTCCGCGCCATCCTGAAGGAAGCGGCCGCGCGCGTTGGCCTGCCCGACCTCCCCGAACATCGCATCGAAACCCTGGCTGACAACGACTGGGTGCGTCTCACCCAGTCCCAGTTTGACCCGATCCGGATCTCGCCGCGGCTGTGGATCGTGCCGACCTGGCACACGCCCACCGATCCGCAGGCGATCAACATCGCCCTCGACCCCGGGCTCGCCTTCGGCACCGGCAGCCATCCGACCACGCGCCTGTGCCTGCGCTGGCTGGACGCCAACATCAAGGGCGGTGAAAGCGTGCTCGACTATGGCTGCGGCTCGGGCATCCTCGCCATTGCCGCACTCAAGCTGGGGGCTGCCCGTGCCGTCGGAGTTGATGTAGACTCGCAGGCAGTGCGCGCGAGCCATGACAATGCCATTGCCAATCAGGTGGAGAACGTGCAGTTCTTCCTTCCGGACGACGCGCCGCACGGCCACTATGATGTCGTAGTAGCGAATATCCTGACCAATCCGCTGCGCATGCTCGCGCCTTTGCTCGCGAATGCCGCGCGGCCCGGCGGCCAAATCGTGCTGTCCGGCATACTCGAGGAGCAGGCGCAAGACGTGATGAACATTTACCAACAATGGTTCGACATGACGGCACCGGTGTTCGAGGACGGCTGGGCATGCCTGTCGGGGACACGGCGCTAATATGGACGGAACGACTCTCTGCCCTCACTGCCACACCCGGTTCAAAATTACCGCCGCCCAGCTGGCTGCGCATCAAGGGAAAGTACGCTGCGGCCTGTGCCAGAATGCTTTCGACGCCCGCCCCAACTTCGTGCCGGACCTGGTCGAAGAGCAGCCCGCAGCTCCAGCTCCAGCTCCAGCTCCAGCTCCAGCTCCAGCTCCAGCTCAGGAAGACCATTTTGCGTCCGCTTCGGCCGAACCTCCGAGAGCTATTGAGCACACAATCGAGCTTCCCGCAGCGGCCGAGGTGAGCCCAGAAAATGTAGCCTCCGCAGCGGCAGATCGGGAAGTACAGGTACAGGACTTCAGCCCGCTTTACGAGCCGGCCGTGCTCATGCCAGAGCGCTTCGAGCGCCCCAAAAAACGCACTTGGCCGTGGACAATTGGCGCGCTGCTGTTGCTGCTCGCCCTGCTCGCACAGATTGCCTATTATTTCCGGGGCGAGCTGGCTGCCCGCCTTCCCGGCCTGAAGCCTGCGCTGGTCAGTTATTGCGAATTGCTGCAGTGCAGCGTGCCCCTGCCGCAAAAAGCCGAACTGCTGAGTATCGAATCGTCGGGGCTGGAGGCCGAACCTGGCAACGAAAATCAGATTACCCTCAGCGCCCTGCTGCGCAACCGCGCCGCTTACGTGCAGGCTTTCCCGCATCTGGAACTCACGCTGCATGACAGCCAGGACAAACCGCTCGCGCGCCGCACCTTCCGCCCGACCGACTATCTGCCTGCCGGGGAAAATGAAGCGGCCGGTCTGCCTGCCAACCGCGAGCTCGGCATCAAGTTGCGCCTGACCACGGTCGCGCTCAGGCCGATGGGATATCGGCTGGTACTGTTTTATCCGACGAAATAGTACGCACGTTTGTCAGCCTGAAACCTTTGGGGCATAATTGCCGCGCCGTTCAGGCCCATGGGAGAGCGTGCTTATCCGGCACCGCCGAAGGCGCAACACCCGTAACCGCTCAGGCTCAAGAACCATGGGAGCAGGCAAATCTGGAGAGTGTCGGACGCATTAATTCAAACCGTTTCCCCTTGTGGGAAAGGATGAAACAAGGAATGCATCTGACCACCGAAGGGGCACGCGATTCTCAATGCCGCCAGGAACCGTCGCGAGCAATTTGGCGCGTCAGGTAACTGTGGCCGCAACCGTCGCAAATCTCTCAGGTACCAAGGACAGATGGGGCGCAGCATCACGGAATTTCCGCTTACTACTGCGCGGTTGATCTGCTTTGCCGCATGCTCGTTTGCCACGCACTCCTTCCGCCACGGATGCGCGCCAGCCCGCTGCTCCTTGCACGTCAAACCGTCACCGGGCAGCCGGAAATTCCCCCGACGAACTTAGCAATTGGGGAAAAAAAAGAATGGCAACGCTCAAACAGACTCCTCTCAATGCTGCACACCGCGCCATGGGCGCAAAAATGGTCGATTTCGGCGGCTGGGACATGCCCGTGCACTACGGCTCGCAAATCGACGAACATCACCAGGTCCGCCGCGATGCAGGCATGTTCGACGTCTCGCACATGCGCGTGGTGGACATCAGGGGCCGTGGCAGCCGCGCTTTCCTGCGCTTTCTGCTGGCCAACAACGTCGACAAACTGATCGCGCCGGGCAAGGCGCTCTATTCCTGCATGCTGCGGGACAACGGCGGGGTAATTGACGACCTGATCGTGTACTTTATGAACGAGGAGTGGTTCCGCGCGGTGGTGAATTCCGGCACCGCGGACAAGGACATCGCGTGGATGAAACAGCAGGCGACGATTCACGCGCCGCAGCTAGACATTACCGACCATCCGGAACTCGCGATCATCGCCGTGCAAGGCCCCAACGCACGCGCCAGGGTGTGGGACGCTCTGCCCGGCAGCCGCGGACTGACCGAAAAGCTCGTGCCGTTCAGCGCGACGGCAATGGGTGCGATGTTCATCGGGCGCACCGGTTACACCGGCGAGGACGGCTTCGAAGTAATTCTTCCGGCAAGCTCCGCGCCTAATTTCTGGAATGCTCTGGCAGAAAAAGGCGTGAAGCCCATTGGCCTCGGCGCGCGCGACACCCTGCGCCTTGAAGCAGGAATGAATCTTTACGGGCAGGATATGGACGAATCGATCAGTCCACTCGAAGCCGGTCTGGAGTGGACCGTTGATCTTTACAGCGTACGCGACTTCATCGGCAAGAATGCCCTGCTCTCACATACGGCGACGCGAAAACTCGTCGGCCTGGTGCTACTGGACCGCGGCGTATTGCGCAGCCACCAGAAGGTGCACACCGCCCACGGCGAAGGCGAAATTACCAGCGGCACCTTCTCGCCCACACTGGATAAATCCATTGCCTTTGCGCGCGTGCCGAACGGCGTGCAGCCCGGCGACACGGTGCAGGTAGCGATCCGCGATAAAATGCTTGCCGCCCGGGTGGTGAAATATCCGTTTGCTCGCAACGGCAAGGCGTTGGTCGAGCAGCCAACAGAGATCACGGCTTGATCACGTTTCGAACGGCCACCAAATTGGATATCCCGGCCATTGAAACGTTGCTGCACCTCGCGCAGCTGCCAGTCGGCGGGATCAATGAGAATTCCGGGAATTTTTCTGTAGCTGCGGAAAACGGGACACTGGTTGGCGTCGCCGGCTTTGAAGGTTGCGGAAACATCGGATTGCTGCGTTCGGTCGCGGTGCTGCCGGGATACCGGAATCGCGGCATTGCCACGGAATTGTGTCGTCGCGTGATGGCCCAAGCCCGGCAGTCCGGGATTTCAGCCCTCTACCTCTTGACCACCACGGCGCAAGGATACTTTGCGAAGCTCGATTTTGCCGCAATTAACCGGACGGAAACACCGGAAGCCATCAGGAAGACGCAACAGTTTCGTGAGTTATGTCCCGATTCGGCGATAATCATGTACCGTTCAATACAGTAATATTTCGTACCAAATAACACTCTTTAATTCAGGAGAACACCTTGAGCAATCCCGAAAATCTGAAATACACCGCCACCCACGAATGGGTTCGGAGCGAATCCGACGGCACCGTCACCATCGGCATTACCCAGCACGCGCAGGAACTGCTGGGCGACATGGTATTCGTGGAAAGCCCAAAGGTCGGCCGCAAGCTCAAGGCCGAGGAGGAATGCGCGGTGGTGGAATCGGTCAAGGCCGCTGCGGATGTGTATGCACCCGTGTCCGGTGAAGTGATCGCAGTGAACAATGAGCTGGATAGCACCCCCGAAGCGATCAACGCTGATCCCTATGCAGCCTGGATTTTCCGCATGAAACCGGACAATGCTGCCGACGTGGCAGCCCTGCTGGATGCAGCGGCTTACCAGGCCCTCGCTGACAGCGAAGCTCACTAAACGAGTGATGCGGGATTCAGGATCAAGGATACGGTTACCCGTCCTTGGACAGAATCCGGCATTCTGAATCCTGACTCCCGAATCCTGACAACTATGCCCTTCATTCCGCATTCTGCAGACGACACCCGCGCGATGCTCGCCAGCATTGGCGCCGTAAACATCGAAGAGCTGTTTGACGAAATTCCTGCGGCGTTGACGGGCACCCCTGCCGGCACGCTGGGTGCAGGACTGAACGAACTGGAGGTGACGCGCCTGATGCACGAGCGCGCAGCGCAGGATGTGCCTTTGCTCAATTTCATCGGCGCCGGCGCCTACGAGCATCACATTCCGGCCGCGGTCTGGGAGATCGCCACGCGCGGCGAGTTCTACACGGCATATACGCCGTACCAGGCCGAGGCCAGCCAGGGCACGCTGCAGGTGCTGTACGAATATCAGACCATGATGGCTTCGCTCACCGGTCTGGATGTATCCAACGCGAGCCTCTACGACGGCGCGTCGGCGCTGGCCGAAGCCATCCTGATGGCGGTGCGCGCGCACAAGAGTTCACGCCGGGTCCTGCTGCCCGCTACGGTCAGTCCGTTCTACCGCAGCGTGGTACAGAGCATCGCGAGACTGCAGGACGTCGAACTGGAAGAGATTCCCTATTGCGCCGATGCCGGCAACACTGTCGCTGCGTCGCTTGACAGTCATTTCCACAAGGGCGATGTCGCTGCAATCGTCATTCCGCAGCCGAATTTTTTCGGGGTGCTGGAGGATGTAGACGCCCTGACGGACAAGGCGCACGCACACGGCGCGCTTGCCATCGCGCTGGTCAATCCGTTGTCGCTGGCGCTGCTGAAAGCACCCGGCCGGTGGGGGGTGAACGGTGCCGACATCGCGGTCGGCGACGGGCAGCCGCTGGGCGCGCCACTGTCCGGTGGGGGCCCCTATTTCGGTTTCATGTGCTGCAAGCAGGCACTGGTGCGGCAGATGCCGGGGCGTATCATCGGACGCACCGTGGACAAGGAAGGTAAACCCGGTTTCACGCTGACGCTGCAGGCTCGCGAACAACATATCCGCCGCGCCAAGGCGACTTCCAACATCTGCAGCAACCAAGGCCTGATGGTGACAGCGGCCACGATTCACATGGCCTTGCTCGGCGTGGACGGACTGCGCCGTGCTGCGGCTGCCGCGCATGCCAACACCCGGGTGCTGGCCACACAGGCCTGCGAAATACCCGGAGTGACCTGCCTGTTCAATGCACCCAATTTTCACGAGGTGGTGCTATCCCTGCCGGTTCCGGCGGCCCAGGTTCTGGAGGGGATGGCCCGCCAGGGCATTGCGGGTGGCTTTGACCTGCAGGCGGATTATCCACAGCTGGGCAACGCAATCCTGGTGTGCGCCACCGAAACCAAGACCGAAAAAGATCTGGAACGTTATATCGCTACATTGCGCAACCTGCTTCACTAACCTAGGAGAACAAGATGAACAAGGAAACCATGAGACTCGGCCCAACGCTCGGCGGCAACCCCGTGCACTTGTATGGAGAGCTGCCCAAAGTGGGTCAGACTGCACCCGCTTTTTCGCTCGTGAACAAGGATTTGCAGGACACCACGTTGGCCAGTTTCGGCAACGTGCGCAAGATTCTGAACATCGTCCCGAGCTTGGACACTGCGACCTGCCAGGCCTCTGCGCGGCACTTCAACCAGGCTGCGGGCCCCCTGAGCAACGCTGTGGTCATCAACATCTCCGCCGACCTGCCGTTCGCAATGGCGCGCTTCTGCGGCGGCGAAGGCCTGAACAACGTGGTTAACCTGTCCTTGATGCGCGGCCGCGAATTCCTGCGCAACTATGGCGTCGAGATTGCCGATGGCCCCTTGGCCGGCTTGGCGGCACGTGCCGTGGTCGTGCTGGATGGCAACAACGTGGTGCGGTATACCCAGCTGGTTGGCGAAATCAAGAACGAACCGGATTACGATGCGGCACTGGCTGCGCTGCAGGGCATTTAAACCCAAACATCCATTGGAGCTTGTGAGGGAGGAAAGCAATGATAAGGGAGCAGCGAAGATTCCGACTTCTACCCTCTCCCTGCAAGGGAGAGGGGAGGCTCTCAAAGGATTATCCCGGGTTCCTGGTGACAACCGTTGTCTGCAGCTTACCGAGACTGGATTGAATGACGCGGAATCCTGCTGATTCTGTGTAAGTCTGCGTATTCTGCGGACCAATTGCTGTATGTAGGTTATTCGTCATCCCACCGTGGGATGGCGGCCAAACTATCTTGAGGCGACCACATGCTGATTTTCGAACGTTCGCGCTTCGGCCGGCGCAATGCGGCCCAGGCTCCGCATCACATGGCAACGCTCGGCGATATTCCCGCTGCGTTGCTGCGCACTGATCCGCCCCTGTTGCCGGAGGTTTCGGAAATGGACGCGGTGCGCCACTACACCGGGCTGTCGCAGAAAAACTTTTCCATCGACACGCACTTCTATCCGCTCGGCTCCTGCACCATGAAATACAACCCGCGCGCGTGCAACACGCTAGCGATGCTGCCGCAATTCCTCGCGCGTCATCCGCTGGCACCCGAAGCCAACGGACAGGGCATGCTGGCGTGCCTGCATGAGTTGCAGGAAATCCTGAAAGAAGTAAGCGGCATGGCCGGGGTCAGCCTGATGCCGATGGCGGGTGCGCAGGGAGAATTCGCCGGCGTCGCGATGATCCGCGCCTACCATGAGGCGCGCGGCGACACCGCGCGCCGCGAAATCATCGTGCCGGACGCGGCACACGGCACCAACCCGGCCACCGCAGTGATGTGCGGTTACACCGTGAAAGAAATTCCGTCCAGGGCAGATGGCGATATCGATCTGGACGCCTTGCGCGCCGCAGTCGGCCCGCAGACAGCCGGGCTGATGCTGACCAATCCCTCCACTTTGGGCGTGTTCGAGCGGCAGATTCTGGAAATCCGTAATATCGTACATTCGGCCGGTGGCTTGCTGTATTACGACGGCGCGAACCTGAATGCCATCCTCGGCAAAGTTAAGCCCGGCGATATGGGCTTCGACGTACTGCACATGAACCTGCACAAGACCTTTGCCACCCCGCATGGCGGCGGCGGGCCGGGCGCGGGTGCAGTCGGCGTAGCACCGCGACTGTTGCCATTCCTGCCATTGCCGGTCATCGCCAGGGAGCCCTCTGCGCAAAGCGCCGGAGGCAACCGTTACCGGTGGCTCACCAAAGCAGACCTGCCGCAATCCATCGGCCGATTGTCGGCCTTCACAGGCAATGTCGGCGTGCTGCTTCGGGCGTATGTTTACGCGCGCATGCTGGGTACCGAAGGCATGCAACGCGTCGCCGAATACGCCACGCTCAACGCCAACTATCTGATGGCCGAATTGTACCGGGCCGGTTTTACCGTGGCCTTCCCGCATCGGCGCGCGAGCCACGAATTCATCATTTCGCTCAAGCCGCTCAAGGACGCCACTGGCATCACCGCGATGGATGTGGCGAAACGGCTGCTCGACAAAGGATTCCATCCGCCCACGACCTACTTCCCGATGCTGGTGCCGGAATGCCTGCTGATCGAGCCGACTGAAACCGAATCTAAGGAAACGCTGGATGCCTTCGTACGCGCCATGACGGAAATCCGTGCGGAAGCCTACGCCACGCCGCAACTGGTAAAGGATGCGCCACATACGATGCCGGTGCGCCGTCTCGATGACGTAAAAGCCGCCCGCGAACTTGACCTGACATGCCAACCCGCCACAAGCACCATCCCGGCCTGATCCACGCCTGGCACGCCACCATCCTCGCGCTGCACGGCTTGCGCGATGCCTGGCAGCACGAGGATGCATTTCGCCAAGAAGTGGTGGTTGCGGTCATCGCCATCCCGGTTGCCCTGTTCATGCCCGTCAGCGGCATCGGCAAAGCCTTGCTGGTCGGCAGCATCCTGCTGGTATTGATCGTCGAACTGCTCAATTCTTCGGTCGAAGCCACCGTCGATCACACCTCGCTGGAACGCCATCCGCTCGCCAAACGCGCCAAGGACATTGCCAGTTCCGCCGTGTTGATCAGCATCGTGAATGCGCTGGTTATGTGGTCGTTGGTGCTGTTTACCGGCGGCTGAGGTTCACCATCTGAAATATTCGCGCCGCCCCGGATTTTGCGTAGAATCCAAAAAAACGCAGCCGAAACCATGTTAACCTTTTCAGATCATGATTAGTGTCCCCAAATCCGGAGAGCCGCCACCGCATGCAGGACCCGAAAACGTGCTATACCGTTCTCGCACGGAAATCGGGCGCATCATGCAAATGCTTGCCGAAGGTGGCTGCGCAGTCAGTAGCAAACTCGGAAACAACCACCAATTCGTGTCCCACCTGCTGGCGGTTAACCTCACCACCGGTCATTTTTTTATCGCCTATTCCGAAAACAAATTGCTGAACAGCACGTTATTTGCGCGCCCGGTAGTGGAGTTCACCACCTCGTACCAGACCGCTCATTTTGCTTTCCAGGCAGCGAATCCATCAGCTTCGCTGCATGAAGGCCAGCCCGCT
>DASSQR010000109.1:0-4056 GCA_035702405.1 Gallionella sp.
GATGACCGTGACCTGCGGTCCCGGATTCTCGCTGATGGTGGAAAACATTGGCTTGGCCGCGATGACCGAGACACCGATGGTGATTGCCAACGTGCAGCGCGGCGGCCCGTCAACCGGTCTGCCGACGCTCACCGCGCAACAGGACATGATGCAGGCAAAATGGGGCCCGCACGGTGACAACGCGATGATCGCCCTGTCGCCGGACAGCCCTCAGGAATGTTTCGACCTCGCGATCGAAGCGTTCAACCTGTCCGAATACTACCGCGTACCGGTCATCATTCTGACTGACGAGACCGTTGGCCACATGCATGAGAAGGTGGTGATTCCGCCGGCCGACCAGATCAAGGTGGTGCCGCGCAACAACTATACCGGTCCCAAGAAAGACTTCCGGCCGTACAAGTTCGACTGCCAAGGCGGCCATCCGATGACGCGCGCCGGCGACGGCTACCGCTTCCACATCACCGGCCTGGTGCACAACGAAATGGGCTACCCGGTGATGACCGCCGAGCAGGGCAAGGTCGTCGTGACCCACCTGATGGAGAAGATCAACGGCAATGCCGACAAGATCATCCGCGTGGAAGAAGACCAGGTCGAAGGTGCCGATGTCGTCGTGGTGTCTTACGGCATCACCTCGCGTATCGCGGTCAAGGCGATCCAGGATGCGCGCAAGGAAGGCCTCAAGGTCGGTTCGCTGCGCCTGATCACGATCTGGCCGTTCTGCGAAAAACGTATCCGTGAGCTGGCTGGCAAGGTGAAGGCGTTCGTGGTCCCCGAAATCAACTATGGCCAGATGGTGCTCGAAGTCGAGCGCTGCGCTGGTGGCAAGAGCGAAGTGATCAGTGTCAATCACTGCGGTGGCGCGGTGCATGATCCGGAAGTGATTCTGGATGCGATCAGAAAGGCAAGCAAATGAGTATGGACACCAAAACATTCAAGCAAGAGAGCCCCATGTCCGGCGTGCTGCGCATGGACCGGATGCCGCACATCTGGTGCCCGGGCTGCGGCATCGGCTCTGAAGTGAATTCCTTTGCCGAGGCGGTCAAGCGCAGCGGGATCGATCCGAACAAGCTGGTGGTGGTGTCCGGCATTGGCTGTACCGGCCGCGTGGCGGGATATGTCGATTTCGACTCCATCCACACTACGCATGGACGTGCCATTCCGGTGGCGACCGGCATCAAGCTGGCCAACCCGGAATTGACCGTGGTCGTGTTCAGCGGCGAGGGCGACCTTACCGGTATCGGCGGCAATCACCTGATTCACGCCGCCCGCCGTAACATGGAACTGGTGGTGATTTGCAACAACAACTTCACCTATGGCATGACCGGTGGCCAGGTTACGCCGACCACGCCGAGCACGGCGGTGGCGTCAACTACGCCGTACGGCAATTACGAATATCCGTTCAGCCTGCCGTTCCTCGCAGATGCTGCCGGCGCGACCTACATCGCGCGCTGGACTTCGATGCATGCCCGCAACGTGACGCAATCCATTGAAGAAGCGCTGGTGCACAAGGGCTTCTCGTTCATCGAGATCATTTCGCCATGTACCACGCTCTACCTGCGCCGGAACCGTCTCGGCGACGGTGTCGATCAACTGCAGAACTATCAGGAACACACGATCCTGAAGCATGGTTGCGACACGCGCGAAACCAACATCGACTTCCAGGGCAAGATCGTCGTCGGCAAGTTCGTCGAGAAGCGCAAGCCGACCTACCTCGAGGCGGTCGACAAGTGCGCCATCAAGCTGGTGGGTGACGACTACCAACTCTATGGCAAGACCATCCCGGAACGCGAAGCCGAGGAAAAGGCCGAGAAGGAACGCATCGCTGCGCGCCGCGCTGCGGTATTGGCTGAAGAAGAGGGCCAGGTCACCGGCGCAGAAGAACAGTAAGCAGGAAGAAACGTATGAGCACCCAAGAAATCAGGTTTTCGGGATTCGGCGGACAGGGCATCATCCGCTGCGCCCTGATCACGGGCAAGGCGTTGTCCCTGTATGACGACAAGTTCGCCACCATGACCCAGAGCTTCGGCCCAGAGGCGCGCGGCAGCGCTTGTGCGGCGCAGCTCGTGGTGTCCGACGATCGTGTCCTTTATCCGTACATTACCCATCCCGGCATCCTGATGGCACTGTCGCAGGAAGCCTACGACAAGTATTACGGTGAATTGCCGGATGGCGGATCATTGATCGTCGAGCAGGAGCTGGTGAAGCTGAGCTCAGATCATCCCAATCTCAAGCTGTGGCGCGTCCCGGCGACCCGCTTCGCGGAAGAAATCGGCAATCGTCTGTTCACCAACCTGGTGGCACTCGGGTTCCTGACCGCGGTGACCAATGTCGTGACTGCGGACGCGATGAAGAAGGCGTTGCCCGGCCTGGTGCCGGATCGCTTCCTGAAGGTCAATATCAAGGCTTTCGAAAAGGGCTACGACTATGGCGTCGAAGCTGTGAAAGCGGCTGGAGCGACATCATGACGAAAAAACGTACCGGCGTTTTCGTCTGTCATTGCGGTAACAATATTGCCGCCACGGTGGACGTGGCCAAAGTTGCCAAGGCGATGTCGAACGAGGAAAACGTCGTTGCCTCCCAGGACTACGTGTACATGTGTTCTGACCCCGGTCAGAACGCGGTGCTTCAGTCGATCAAGGAAAATAATCTAGACAGCGTGGTGATCTCCTGCTGTTCGCCTACGCTGCACGAGAAGACGTTCCGCGACAACGCCACGCGTGCCGGCCTGAACAGCTTCACCTGCGAGATTGCCAACATCCGCGAGCAATGCGCGTGGGTGCATAAAGACAAAGAAGTGGCAACCGAGAAGGCGATCAAGATTTCGCGCAGTGCAGTGCGTCGCGTCGGGCGCGATCAGGCGCTGCAGCCGATCGCGGTCGCCGTGACCAAGCGCGTGCTGGTGGTGGGCGGCGGTATTGCCGGCATCCAGGCCGCGCTCGATATCGCCAATGCGGGCATCGAAGTCATTCTGGTGGAAAAGCTGGCCACCATCGGCGGTCACATGCTGCAGCTGTCGGAAACCTTCCCGACGCTGGATTGTTCGCAATGTATTCTGTCGCCCAAGATGGTGGAAGTATCGCGCCATCCCAACATCAAGCTGATGACCTACAGCGAAGTGAAGGAAGTCAGCGGCTCGGTCGGCAATTTCCAGGTCAAGATTCATCAGAAGCCGTCCTACGTCGATCCCGAGTTGTGCAAGATTTGCGACGACTGCGCGAATGTCTGCCCGGTCGTGGTACCCAACGAGCACGATCTCGGCCTGACCGCACGGCGCGCGATTCATATTCCGTTCGCACAGGCGATTCCGGCCGCCTACACGCTGGATGAAGAAGCCTGCCTGGGTCTGAATCCGGTGCGTTGCGGCAAGTGCAAGGATGCCTGCGACGTTGGCGCGATCAATTACGACATGCTGCCGAAGACGGTCACCGAAGACGTCGGCGCAATCGTGGTCGCGACCGGCTATGACCTCTATGGTCAGGAGCACATGAACGAACTCGGCGGCGGACAGATTCCGGACGTGCTCGACGGCCTCCAATTCGAGCGTCTGTGCTCGGCGTCCGGCGCGACCAAGGGCCACGTGCTGCGTCCGTCTGACCGCACGGTGCCGAAGGAAGTCGTGTTCATCCAGTGCGTCGGCTCGCGCGATCCCGCAAATCACTGCGCCTACTGCTCGAAGATTTGCTGCATGTACACCGCCAAGCATGCCAGCCTGTACAAGCATCACGTACCGGATGGCCGCGCCTACGTGTTCTATATCGACATCCGTTCCGGCGGCAAGGGCTACGAAGAATTCGTGCAGCGCACGATGGAGAGCGATGAAGCCATCTATCTGCGCGGCCGCGTTTCCAAGCTGTACCGCAAGGACGGCAAGGTTCGAGTGCTCGGCACCGATACCTTGACCGGCCAGAACGTTGAGATCGATGCTGACATGGTGGTGCTGGCGCTCGCGATGGAGCCCTCGAAGGGCACCGAAGAAATCGCCAAGACGCTCAAGATCGGCCGCGACAAGGATGGCTTCCTCGCGGAAGCGCATCCCAAGCTGAAGCCGGTGGAAAG
>DASSQR010000110.1:0-23902 GCA_035702405.1 Gallionella sp.
GCTGCATCCTTTATCTGCGCAAGTACCCAAACGACGTTGACGGGGTGTTGCTCACCAGCCCTTTCCTGGGCTGGCCGCCGGTCTTCCGGGAGATCAACAATGCCGGCGGGGTGGCGGCATGGCGGCAGACCTCCGACGACCCGCGTGATTGGGAGCGAACGCTCTGGAACTGGATCAAATATCACGATTTCGCCAGTGGCCCGCCGGTCTGGATGGGCTACGGGGATCATGACGAGCTCATCTCCGCCGGTCCGCCGTTACTTGCGTCCGTCCTTCCCCGCCAGCACGTATTTATGGTACCTGGCCAACATGACGTCGCAACCTTCAAGACGATCGCCTTGCATCAGCTCGATATTCTTGCCCTTCAGAACTACCGGTGACGCGGCTTGCCGTGCGACGGAGAATGCTTTGCTCCGGCTGTCTTATGAGGTGGCGGCGACCGGCGTCCCTGTAGCCGTTCCTTGAGCACCTGCATGAGGTCGATCACATTGCTTGCGGCCTCCGGTGCTTCGGGTTCTTCCGGGGCTTTCAGCACGTCGGTGCCGGATTTGAGTTTCTCGTCGATGCGTTGCCTGAGATGCAGGGTCTGCTCGTCGCTTAGCAGATCGGCGTCAAACTGTTTGCGCGTCAGCTTCTTGATTGCGCTGCGCATCTGCTCGACGGTCTTCTTGTCGGCGGCCTGGCGCGTTGGCAGCCCGACCTGTTCGGGCGTGCGCAGTTCGTCGTGAAAGCGAAGTGTCTCCGCGCGCAGGATGCCGCCCTCGGCGATGATCGCCACCAGGTAATCCTTGCCGTGCCTCACGAAGGTGGCGATGCCGGCGCGCTGCTCGTCTTCCATGCTCTTGGCCAGCAGGCGGTAGGCCTTGGTCGTATCGCTATCGGGCACCAGAAAATACGCACGTTCGAAATAGACCGGGTTTATCGAGCTGAGTGGCACGAAACGCTTGAGGTCAATCTCGCGTGATTTCTTCGGCTCCAGCGCCTCCAGTTCTTCGTCTTCGACCACTACGTAGTGGTACTTCTCGATCTCGTAACTGCGCACCACATCGTCCGCTTCCAGCGGCCGGTTTTCCTGTTCGCAGAAGAATTGCCGCCGCAGTGGCGCGCCGGCCGCATCGACCATCTTCAGCGCGAGCTTGCCGCTGTGCGCGGGGAACAGGCTAACCGGCAAGCTCACCAGCCCGAAGGCAATGATTCCCGACCAGAAGGCGTGAGGCTGCTCCTGTTCTTGTTCCTCTTCTTCTACCTGATTGGTGTCGTCGGCTTTGCTCATGTTGCACCACCTTTCCTGTGTTACACCTCAGGGAAATGCTGAACAACTTCGGGTTCGTCATTCCGGCGAAAGCCGGAATCCAGTATCTTCAATCAACTGGACACCGGCCTTCGCCGGTGCGACGACTTGTTGCTCTCATGCATGTTTGCGCACCTGTTGAATGCTGGCCTCCAGCGCATGACTGATATCCATGCCGCGTTCGCGCCGCTGCGGCGCGCGCTTTTTCACCTGCTTACCCTGTGCTTTCGCCGCCAGCATTTCCAGCACGCGGTCGCGAAATTCGTCGTGATACTCTTCCGGCTGAAATTCCGACTCCAGCATCTCGATCAACTGCCGCGCTAGGCCCAGCTCGCGTTTGTCCAGCGCCGGCCCCTCGGGCGCCTGCAGCGCCTCCACCGGAACGACTTCCTCGGCGTGGTGCAGCGACATCAGCATCGGGTAGCCCTGATACAACTGCAACGCTCCGAAATGCGACTTGTTGCGCATCACCCAGCGCGCGAGGCCTTCCACCTGCATGTCCTCGAGCGCAGCGGCGAGCGCGAAAAATTCCGCGCCGTCCTCATCCGGCCCGAGGTAATAGGGGCGGTCGTACCAGCGATGGTCAATCGCGTGCAGTGGCAGGAAGCTCATGATCTCGATGTCGCGCGACGGCTGCGGTTCCAGCGCCGCCAGCTCCGGCTTGTCCAGCAGCACCCGGTCGCCGGACTCGGTGATATAGGCGCGGCGGGTTTCCGCATAGGGGACGACCTCGTCGGTCTCGGCATTGACCAGCGCCTGATGGACCGGTTCGAGGTCCTGCCGGTGCAGCAGCCGGAAATGCACGCTGCGATCCTCGACGGCGCCGTACAGCTTCACCGGCACCTTGACGGTATCGAAACGGATCACACCTTTCCACATCGCGCGGATAGCCATCATGCACCTCCTTGTTTGCTACTGATTAAATCTCCGTTCGCCTGGTCGCAAACCCTCTCCCGGCCTTCGGCCACCCTCTGATAAACCTACTAGCCATTCGACTAGGCGGCAAAGCCGCCAAGTCGCTGGTTATCCCGCTTGCGGGAGAGGGGACACCTACTCCCTCTCCCACGCGTGGGAGAGGGGCAGGGGAGAGGGAATTGTCTAATCAGCATTTCCCCAAAATTAGCGGGCATTAGCCCCAATCCTCTTGAGCGTCGCAGCCCCCAATGGCACCGCCACCTCGAAGAACCCCTCCCACGGGTCCGCCTTCAATGCCCCAAGCCGGCGTGGCAGCGTCTCCACCGTGTAGTGGTCGGAACGCAGCGCGGGACTGAGTTCGTCCCATCGCAGCGGCACCGCCACCGGCGCGCGCGGACGGGCGCGGGGCGAATAGCTGGCGATGGCGGTCGAGCCGCGCGTGTTGCGCAGGTAATCGAGGTAGATTCTGCCGTGGCGTTTGGCCATCGCCATGTTGGTGGTGAGCAGGCCCGGCTCGTCACGGGCATGCTGCTCCACCACCGCGCGCGCGAAGTCCTTGACCGCGTGCCAATCCGCGCGCGGGCGCAGCGGTGCGACCAGGTGCAACCCCTTGCCACCGGTGGTGCGCGGGAACGCCGTCAGTCCGAGTTGCCACAGGCGGTCGCGCAAGTCGCGCGCGGTGCGCAGCACCTCGCCCCACGCCACCTCGGGCGCCGGGTCGAGGTCGAACACCAGCAGGTCGGGATGCTCGATGTCGTCCACCTGGCAGCCCCAGGCGTGGAACTCCAGCACATCGTGCTGCACGAGCGCCAGGATGTCGGGGAGCGAGCGGATATAGACATAGTCGCGCTGCACCTCTTCCTCTTGAATCGCGATGCGCGGCACCGTACCGGCCTGGGTCTTCGGCAGATGCTTCTGGTAGAAGCAGGCCTCGCGCCCCTCGGGGCAGCGCACCAGCACCAGCGGCCGCATGGCGAGATAGGGCAGCATCCATTCCTGGATGGATTCGTAATAGCGCGCCAGCGCGAGTTTGGTCACCCCCTGCTCCGGGTAGAGGATGCGCTCCGGGTGCGTGAGCTCGGTGCCAGCAACTTCGACCGCGCCGGTTCCCGCATGTCGCACCAAGCGCGTGGCACGCGGACGCTCAGCCTCTTCCAGCGTGGCGCCGACTGATTCGATTTCGCCGGGCTCCATGTCCTCGCGCACCGCAACGAAGCTGGGCTGGCGTAACAGGCCATCGCGCGTGCGTTCGACGTATTCGACTGCGACCACCAGCGTGGGCTTCACCCAGTGCACGCCGCGCGAAACGGGCAGCATGGGCGAGGGGGCAAACGGCGACTGAGTGATTTCGTCGCGCTGCAACTGCGTGTGCAATTGTTCGAGCTGGTGGCTGCTGAAGCCGGTGCCCAGCCGCCCCGCATATTCCAGCCGGCCGTCTTTCAACGTGCCCAGCAGCAATGCGCCGAAGCCGCTGCGCGCGCCCGCCGGCGGGGTGTAGCCGCCCACTACGAACTCGGCATTCTGCCGGCCGCATTTCAGCTTGAGCCAGAGCTTGCCGCGCCCGCTGCGATAGGGCGCGTCGGCGCGCTTGGAGACGATGCCCTCCAGCCCGAGCGCGCAGGCCTGCTCGAAGACCTCCGGTCCCTGTCCCTCGACATGGTCCGAGTAGCGCACCGTGCCGCTGCCGTCGAAACCCGCCGCGTTCAGCAGTTGCGCCAGCGCCTGCTTGCGTTCGCGCAGCGGAACCTCCGACAGATCATGGCCGTCCAGATAGACCAGATCGAACAGCTGATAGGTCAGTTGCGCGGTCTGCTTGCGGCTCAGTGCCTCCTGCAGTTCGCGAAAGCTGCTGGCCCCGTCTGCGGTGAGCGCCACCAGCTCGCCGTCGAGGATGGCCTGTTGCACCGGCAGGGTCTCAAGTTGCCGCGCCAGGGCGTGCAGCCGCCTGGTCCAGTCGTGGCCGTTGCGCGTCATCAGGCGCGCCTTGCCGTGCTCGACGTGCGCCACGATGCGATAACCGTCGAGCTTGATTTCGTGCAGCCACCCGCGGCCCGCCGGCGCGTGTTCGGCGGCGGTGGCGAGCTGCGGGGGCAGGGTGGCGGGAGGAGGCGCGGCGTGCGCGCCGGGGAGTGCAGTTGCAACGGGTGGCAGCGTGGAAGGTTTGGCCTCGCGACTTTTTCCGCCCGCGGCAATCTCCGCCATGCTGCGGCCGCTGGCCACACTCAGGTCATCGGGCGCGGGGTGAGGCAAGTGGTCATTGCGCTTGATCAGCAGCCACTGGTTCTTCTTCCCGTGGATATCCCAGTTGCGCATGCGCACGAGGGTCCAGGCGCCCTTGAGCTTGGTGCCGGTGAGGATGAAGTCGATCTCTTCGTCGTCGTTGCGGCCGTTTGGCTGCCATAGGCCCACATCCCACAGCATCACCGTCCCGCCGCCATACTCGCCCTTGGGAATGGTGCCCTCGAACTCGGCGTATTCGAGCGGGTGGTCCTCCACCTCAATGGCGAGGCGCTTGTCGCCGGTTTCCAGCGCCGGCCCCTTGGGCAGCGCCCAGCTGCGCAACACGCCGTCCTGCTCCATGCGCAGATCGAAATGCAGCCGCCGCGCGGCATGCTTGTGCATCACATACAGATGCCCGGCCTGCGCCGGCGCAGCCTCGCCAGACGGTTCCCGTGTCTGGCGGAAATCGCGCTTGTGCCGGTATTCATGAAGGGAAGGAGTAGCCATAGTACGGAGATGACCATTGATTGCCCTGCAAGTTGTCTGTCCGCAGATGTCAGGTGCGGGCAGATATTGAACATCACCGCCCGCTCGCTGTATATGAGGCAGATTGTGTAGTTGAGCCGGGAGGACGGTGATGCGATAAGGGTATTGAAAAAATACGTCAACCAGCGAATTGAACGCGATTTCGATCGCGAATAGTCTTGGCACCAGTGCGACAAGCTATTGGTTGTCGTCTGCCATTTCTCTTGGCCGGCGCCGTCATCGGGTATTGCGACAAGGCCGCGCCAGGCAGGATGTATCGCACTGAATCGCGCACCCCGGCGACAACGTTACCCTTTATGGAGGACGCCATGGCGCTCTCAACTTCAGCAATGTATCGACTGTGCGCCGCAGCCGTATTTGTTTTCATGGCGTGCGCCACCACGGCCCATGCCGCTCGCACTGTCCTAGCTGCCCCCAACGCTACGGGTCCATATCCAGTAGCCTGCAGCGACGTCGCTTATGATGCCAACAGGGTGGCCCAGATCGGAGGCACTCCGACGGATTTCTGGGAAGGGAATCCGCTGAACGGGCTGCCGCGCTACTTCACCGACATCCTGCTCGAACCGCTGGACACGATCCAGATCAATCCGCTCGTGCCGAAATGACAGCACCTTTTACGTGCAAACCTGGAACAGGCCGGTGCCTTTTGTCGTGCTGGTGTGCTACCCCACCAGCCTGGCCAATACGCGCCCAGACTACCCGTTGCCCAATCTTGTCGCTGTCCCGAAAATGGAGCGTGCGGGGCAGAAACCAATATTTCCTCCCTTGCAGCCGGTCGTGCCGGGCCAGCCCGATCCGAACCTTTTGCCGCTGGTCGTGTTCTCCCACGGACTGGCCGGGAGTCCGCTCGATGGCACGTCGCTGGAAGTGATAAGCCGGCTGGCCAGCTTCGGCTACATCGTCGCGGCGCCCTTTCACGGCGATGCGCGCTTCTCCCTGATCCATGTAGGCAACATCGGCGACCTGGTGACGGTGCTGAGAAACTTCAACCAGTTCGTTGAAATGCAGGCGCTCCGCCCCCTGTCATTGCAGGCCACGGTCGATGCCATGCTGGCGCATCCGGATTTTGGTCCGCGCATCGATCCCGGCAAGATCGGCGGCTTCGGCGCAAGCATGGGGGGCGCTTCGATGACGTGGCTGCTCGGCGCATTCGTCACCGACGGTTTTGTCAGCCAGAACGCGCATCCGACAGTGAATGATCCGCGCATCAAGGCTGCGGTCGGCTACGTGCCGTATGCCGGAGAAAACTTCCTGCCGGCCTTCGGCGCCCACAACGCCACCGCCAGCAAACGTCAACACGCCCTATCTTGCCATCTGCGGCACCGCAGACACAGTGGCGCCGATGTCGCGCATGGTGCAGGCCATGAACCTGTTCCGGAATTCCCATTACATGGTTGCGCTGACAGGGGTTCCGCACGGATATAACAGCAGTTATGCGGGCGATGTCTTTGGCTGGGCCATCCCGTTCCTCGATGCATACGTCAAAGGAGATGCGACTGCCCTGGCGAATTTCCTGCAACAGCAAAGCATCCTCGGCGGGCTGACCGATAACGTGGTCATTGATTACACAGCGCCATAGTGATGGAGTTCCATCTGACATCCCAGAGGGATGCCCGCGGTCCCGCTGCCATGCGCGTCTTCCGCAGCCTAGCGTCGACGGACGCGCAGCTTTTCAGCCCCCTGCCAGTCTGTTGGCCCACTCCAACACCGGAATCAGGCGCGGTGGCAGCAGGGCCTGCGCCTCCTCAAACGATACCCAGCGATATTCGTCGTGTTCCGGCCGCCCGAGCTCGGCGCTGACCGGCAGCGTGATTTTCTGTTTTTGCACGCGCGCTGGAAAATACGTCACGGCCTTGCCGCTGGCATAGATTTCCGTGTCCATGGACACCTCTCCCCACGCCAGCGTGAATTCCCGGATCCCCGTCTCTTCGAACATCTCGCGCTGCGCGGCCTGAAGCGGCGTTTCGCCCTCGTCCGACGCACCTTTCGGAAAATCCCAATGCGCATACGCGCGCAGAATCAGAAACAGCGTCGAACCGTCGCGCTCGATCGCAATGGGGATGATGCCGAAAGAATGTTTTCGTATCGCGGGCATGATGGGTGCGCGTCGTGATGGTGCGGCAAGCGTACTGCATGGCAGCGGATGTCGGCAATCGGTGTAACTATTGATCTTCATGGTGTCTGAATTTCCTGCACCCGTCATTCCGGCCCAGGCCGGAATCCAGCTTGTTATATAGTTCCGCGTAGCGGACAAAATGTGTTTACGGCGTTGTCCACTCCGTGGGATATTTTCCAATTGTCTGGATTCCGGCCTGCGCCGGAATGACGGCGAGGCTGGCATCCGCTGGCTGTAGATTTCGACGCAAACAGCAAACTTGTCACAAGACCGATAAAAGACGATATTCAGTCCGGATTGTCTCGAGGAAAGATTATGCGCCCAACCAACATAAAACCCATCAGCTATCTCAAGGCCAATGCCGCCGAGGTCCTGCAAAAGCTGTCTGAAGATCGCGAGCCTTTTCTGATCACCCAGAACGGCGAGGCGAGGGCGGTCATACAGGACGTCGCCACTTATGAGAAAACCCAGGAAACCCTGGCGCTGCTGAAGATACTGGCGCTGGGCAATCAGGAAATTGCGGAAGGTAAGACTGCCCCCGTCGAAAACATCGTCCGCCGCCTGCGCACCAAAGAAATCGCGGAAAAGTGATACCGGAATGAGCTACAAGGTATTGCTCACGCAGGGCGCGGAGCGCGACCTCGAAGTGATTTACGATTACATCGCTGAAAACGATACGCGCGCCAGCGCCGATTACGTGCTGGACAAACCAGCGGGCAAGCCCGCTTCCCTCTCCCCAGCCCTCTCCCGCAAGCAGGCGAGGGAGCAAACGAATCGCTGTACGAATTTCACATTATCTGAAGTGGCCGGAACACTTGCGGCCTTCCCTGAGCGCGGTTCCCACCCCAAGGAACTGCTCGCCCTCGGCATCCGGGAATATCGCCAGATGCATTTCAAACCCTACCGGCTCATCTATCGGGTCAGCGGCAAACAGGTAATCGTCTATATCATTGCGGATGGGCGGCGCGACATGCAGACACTGCTGATGCAGGGAATGCTGGGCGGGTAGCATTTGTGCTGCGCTTCACGCGGTGGCTTCCGGCACTGGGAAATCGTGGTCTGTCCCAGATTATTGCGACCCGTGACTCCGACGCGTGCGTGTTGGGAATTCTTGCCGTTGAAGAAATGACAATTCATTGTGATTGGATTGGTTGGAATTTAAAGGCGCGATGTTAGAGTTGTTTAGGGTGTTCCTTTTGTGAACTCATGGATATCCCGCAAGAAATATAGAGTGGGAAGTTTATTACCCTCTTTGTCGGCTTTAAAAACGGCGGTCACATTAGCAATGGCTGCTGGATGTTGCATCAATGTCTCTCCATCGATATGTGGATCAAGCTGTAACTTGACTCGTCTGTCACTAATGTCTGGAATAATAGCCGCCCATCCTTTGCGATGACTATCGAGATCAATTGCGCGAATCACCACTTCTACGTGGTCATAATCCTCAGCGGATTCTTCTGGATCCGGGTCGATAATATGACTTGGCATAGCCTTAATTGAATCAGAATTAACCTGCAGCTCTTTTGCGTCATCAAATCGAATATGTGCATCACCGTCTCGTTTCGCTGGTTTGACGAAACGGGACGCATGTTGTGCAAGTTTGTCTTTGTCCTTAATCCCGGAGACTACGGCGGATTGAAATTCATCAGGGCTCATGTTTAGTAGATTGGCACCAACATTAATAACAACATCGTTGTTTGCTTCGAGTGTTGCTTTGTCTTCCGATCTGGCACTTCCCTTGCCGTAATAATATGCTCCACCTGTGAGAATCAAAACTAACAGAATTGCGGAGAGCAGATGATTATTGTCTTGCAGATATTGGAGCCCAATGCGCTCACGACTGTTCTTAATGAATTCGTCTAGTTTTTCTTGGTTCCCGAAAAGAAATTTGACAATAACATCCTCGTACAAGCTTCCCGACTTTAGCTCGTTGAGGTAAACCTCGACCCGATATATGTTGGCTCCAGGAAATAGATTTTCCAGAACATCGGGTGTCTGGTGTATGAGCTCATCTAGTGCCAATAAAGAATCCGCAATTTCTCCTAAAGGAATATGTTCTCTATTGGAATAGTAAATTCGTTGCGTCGTTATAAGTTCCATTAAGGCGTTCCCTAAATGCACAAAAACTAATCGCAAAAAACTAGAGTAGCTCGGGCTGTATTATTGCTGGACCAGCATGCAGCCCGATTTCATGCTGTTGTTGGTTATTGCTATTTTATTCCTGCCCCCATCACGCATCCGAAGTTGGCCTGGTCGGTAAACAGCAGATGGTATCCCTTCAAGTAATCGAGCCCAAGGACTTCCCTCTTGCGCGAAGCGAATTAACGAATCCGCCAAGTTCCTTCGCATTTACATAACGATCACGCTCCGCGCCTCGAAATTCAGGTTCACTTCCGGCTCCGTGATTTTCTCGATCTCGTCCTTGCTCTTGCCTGCATCCATCGCATAATGCCTGAGCTCGGCCACGCTGGTCGTGGTGGTGAAGGCATGACCATCCAGGACGACGGTCTTGCCGGAGATGTTTTTCGGGACGACGAAGGCGTGATCCTTGAATCTCACGCGCATCATTTTTTCCCCGCCGATATCGACCAGCAGCCAGCAGCCTTCCTTCTGGCACACGCTGGTGACGGTTCCCTTGATCTTGATCGCGAGAGGGCCGGTATGACCCTGCATTTTCGAAGTGAGTGAGGTGGCGGGAATGGCGCCGTCCACCGTGGTTTTTTCGCCGTAGATGGCTTGTCCGAAAGCGGCGGTCGCGGTGAAGAGGGTAAGCAGGAAAAGAATATTTTTCATTTGTTTCTGTTGCATAAAGTTGCGTAAAGTTGAGCGCGCAACATACGCCACAGTGAATGCGCCAGTCAAGGTTGGGTTTGAATCACTCGGCCGGTTCAGGCCGGATTTGATGCGGCGCGCACTGCGGAAAGCCCACACCCTCTCCCCTTAACCCTCTGATAAAACTACTAGCCATTCGACTAGGCGGCAAAGCCGACTAGTCACTGGTTATCCCGCAAGCGGGCGAGGGGACGAGCTATCAGGCCGCCAACGGGAACGGCTTGATGCGAGGCCGCTTGGCCTTGGAAGCCAGCCACAGTTCGTAGTCGTCTTGCAGGCCCATCCACATTTCGGGGCTGGTACCGAGTGCTGCCTGCAGGCGCAAGGCCATGTCTGCGGAAATGCCGGAAGAGCCATTCAGGACGCGCGAAAGCGTGGCGCGCGCGACATCGAGCCGCTGCGCCGCTTCGGTCACGCTCATGTCGCCTAGCCATTCGCGCAGCACTTCGCCGGGATGGGGAGGGTTATGCATGATTGCCATTTGTTATCTCTCAGTGATAGTCCTGATAATCGACCAACAGCGCATCGCCATTCTCGAAACGAAAGGTAAGGCGCCAGTTGCCATTTACCGTGATTGCCCAATGTCCGGCCAAGTTGCCTTTGAGCGCATGCAGTCGCCAGCTTGGAGCGGCCATGTCGTCGGGCTTTTTGGCGCGGTTCAGCGCGGCCATCTGCAATCGCAGCTTGGGAGCATGCGCGGCCTGGATGCCGGCTTTCGATCCCGTCTCGAAAAAAGCCTTGATTCCCTTGTGCGCAAAGCTCTTTATCATGGTGCTGGATTGTAGCGCGATATGTTACACGCCTCAATGAGCTTACATCGAATTTCGTCATCAGAACCGCCGCAGGCCGTCGCTGAATGTGCCGCGCGCCTCGATGCGGCAGTTGTATTCTTCAAGCGCATCCCTGTTCTCGGTCAGCCATCGTTCGCTCTGTGCCTGCCGAAGGGCATCGGCGTTGACGCTGAGATTGGCCGAGTTGTCGGTTGCGGTCTGATCGGAGCTGATGTATTCCACGGTTATGGCTGAATGTATTTGCAGTGCGCACAAGCTACGCGCGTGAATCAGGCGCGTCAATCACGGTGCTGGCTGCCGGCAGCGTTTTTCCGAAGTGACGTTCAGGTACAACGCCATCAGGATGCCGACCAGCCAGATGCTGACGATGCCGGCGAGCCAGAAGCCGGGGGCGCCGCGTGCGGGGCCGAGCAGGTTCGTTAGCCCGAGTACGATGCCGCCGCCCAGACCAGGCAGCCACAGCGTTACGGTGTAGACCACCATCGGCACGACGGTATCCTTGTATCCGCGCAGCGCGTTGACGGTCACTGCCTGCAGCGCATCGCCCAGGTGGTAGACGCCAACCATCACGATCAGGGGGATGGCGATGGCCTGCACGTGCAGGTCGGTGGTGTAGAACGCGGCGATCTGCGGCGCGCCCAGCCAGAAGGCGAGACACAGCACCAGCGCGATGCCCATGCCGAGGCGGATGCCTTCCCAGCAGATGTGGCGCGCGCGTTCGGGATGTCCGGCGCCGAGCGCTTGTCCGGCCAGCACTGAGGTGGCGTTGCCCAGCGAGAGCGGGATCATGAAGGCGAGCGCCGCGAGGTTGGCCGCGATCTGGTGCGCGCCGGAAACCAGCGGACCCAGCCGCGCGATGAACAGCGCCATGAAGGTGAATGCAGTCACGTCCGCGATGAACGCCAACCCGATGGGAATGCCGAGCTTGAGGAACTCGCGTATCGCGCCAAAGTCCGGCGCGGTGAAGCGCCGGCGCAATGCGAACTCCGCATAGCGCGGATTGTTGAGGCACCAGCCCCAGGCGAGGGCCGCCATGAGCCAGGCATCCAGCGCGGTCGCCACCGCGCATCCCGTCGAGTTGAGCGCAGGCAGGCCGAACAGGCCGTACATGAACAGCGCGTTGAGCGGGACCTTGAGCGCGAGCGACAGCAGGTTGAAGACCATCACCGGACGCGGACGGCCGATGCCGGTGGAAAGGTTGAAAAACAGGCGCAACGCGAAGGCGGCGGGCACGCCCCAGGCCGATGCTGCGAGGTAGTCGCGCACCTTGGTTTCCACGGCGGGTTGCAGGTCGGAGATGGCAATGAACGGGCCGGGGAAACGCATTAGCAGGATGGCCGCGAGCGCCAGCCCGAGCGAGATCCAGACCCCTTGGTGGATCTCGCGCCCGATCTCGGATTGCCGGTTGGCGCCATACAGGTGCGCGATGACGGGCGGCAGCGCGAACAGCACCGCGACCAGCGACATGAGGATGGTGGCCATGATGGAGGCGGCGATGCCGACGGCGGCGAGGTCGATGGCGGTGAGCCGTCCGGCCATCGCGGTGTCGATGACAGCGTTGCCCATCATCGCCAGTTGCGCGACGAGCATGGGCCAGGCGAGGTGCAGCAGTTCGCGGGTGGATGAGGCGGGATGTTGCATTGCAGATGGTGCGGTGCGGGCAGGGCGGGTGCCTGCCCGGTTATGTGTTTACTTTACGCCCAACCCCAGCCACGCATCCGACGTCAGCTCGGTCGGTGTCGCGGGTAATTTTTCCTTGAGGTAATCGAGCGCGAGGATTTCCTTTTCGCGCCATGCCGCTTCACCCATGCTCTTTTTCAGCATCAGAATCGGGGCGCTGCCTTTGACCATGCTGTCCCAGTATTCAGCGATCGAGGGAACCGGGAACGGCTTGGTGATGCGGCGGATTTCGATGTTGCGGAATCCGGCGTCCTGCATTTCCTGCCTGAAGACATCGGGGTTTTCCAGCGACGCAATCGAGCGTTGCGGTTGCGGCAGGTCGGGCTTGATCGCGCGTACGGCGCCGAACATGACCTCCATCGCGGGCGACTCGTCCACCGGTGCCCAGCTCGTGACGGCGATGGTGCCGCCCGGTTTGAGCGTGCGATGGATTTCAGCGAAGCCGCGCGTGCGGTCGGGGAAGAACATCAGGCCGAACATCGAGAACGCGGCGTCGAACATTTCGTCGGGGAAGGGCAGGGCTTGTGCGTCGCCGCAGTGCAATTCGATGTTGCGAAGTCCTGCCTCGCCAATCTTCTTCCGGAATACGGCGAGCATGGATTCGGAAAAGTCGACGCCATAAACCCTGTTCACGTTCCCCGCGATCTTCAGTCCGACCGTCCCTGGCCCGCAGGCCACATCCAGCACGGTCGCATCGGGTTTGAGATTGCTGGCAGCGATCGCTTCATCGGCGTATTGCGCGAGCATCAGCATGGTGGTGTCGGCGTAGCCGTCAGCGACGAGGCTCCACGGTTCGCAGGCGGAGAGCGGATTGGTGTTCTGGCTCATGGCGGTCGTTCCCGAACAAAGATGTTTATGTTACGCGAAAACTGAATACGGCGTTTTCATTTGGGCTAGCGAATCTTATGAGTGACTTGGTGGGTCCACCATCGGGGCGCCCTATGCACCGGCGCTTTTTTCGCTGCTGCACTTCCAGTATGATCTTGTGCGTTATTGATCCGGCGTCTAGTGAGTAGCACGTCATACCCGCGAAGGCGGGTATCCAGTGGCGCGCAAGGCGCGCCAGTTTTGTTTTTGCTGGATTCCGGGTCAAGCCCGGAATGACGGTAGTAATACTGTTTACGTCCGGAGCAACTGGTCCTGATACCTTCACTCGGACAGAATTTTCCTGAGCAAGCATCACATTTACCGGATTTGCCCGTGCGCCGCTGCGGGTGAAACCCAGCCAGTTTTCCAGATGAATACGAACCTATCCCAGATTGCAATTCATACCGAGGACGGCCGTGTCTTTTACGACATGACCGGTGCGGACAATCCTTGCTTCGGTTGCGCCGCGTGTTGCCGCCATCCCCGTGTCTCGTTCTATCACGGCGAGCTCGACACACAGCCGGGTGGTTACGTGCCGGCTGGACTGACGACCCAGATCACGCCGTTTCGCGCCTGCATGAAGGGTACGGAAGCGGGGGGCGGGCGTTGCGTGGCGTTGCAGGATGATCTGCGTTGCAGCATTTATACGCTGCGCCCTTCGGTGTGCCGCGAGTTTCCTGCCTTCATGCCGGATGGTTCGGTTAATCCGGACTGTGTCAGGCTGCGTGCGCTGTTAGCAGGGCGCTGAAAAACTACTGCGGTGGCCATCTGCTGCGTTGCGCGGTGCTCGCTTCCTCGCCTATCTACAAGATATGTCTCGTCGCTGCGCTCCGTGCGCCTTGCATCTGGCCATCCTCGCTACGTTTTTCAACACCCTGCGGCATCGCTAACCCGCCTGACATCAATCGGGGAACGTTAAACAAGTCGTCATGCGGGTGACTTAAATTTTTTGCGCTGTCTCACAGCCCGCGCAGGAAATGCGGCCGCAGCGGACGGTTGCCATCCATTGCTTCGTGCAGTTGTTGCAGCAGTTTGTCCCGGTCGCGCGGCAGGTTGCCGGCGAGGGCGAGCGCATTGGAGGCGTGGTTGGAGCGGAAGATTACTGGCTGCGGCGGGTTGAGGCCGTGGATCAGTCGTTCTTGTTCGTGCAGGATGGCGAGGTCGTCCGGCATTGCGAACGGCTCGCCGAATTTGCAGTGGAATTTGTCCACGATGCTGTCATCGAGATACAGTTGCAGCGTGGAAAGGTAGGTGACGGGCGCGCGGTTGAGCAGGGCGATGGTGCCGGCGATGTGTTCCTCGCTGTGCTGCGTGCCGCCGAGCCCGAGGATGACGGTGGCGGAGACTTTCATCCCGGCCGAGTGTGCCTTGTGCAGCGCCTCCGCGATGCTGCGCTGCGTCGCGCCCTTGGTGATTTTCTTCAGGATCAGGTCGGAGCCGGATTCGATGCCGACGTAGAGCAGGCTGAGCTTGTGTGCGCGCAGCAGCGCGAGTTCTTCGGCGCTCTTGTGCCGGAGATTGCCGGGCGTGGCGTAGCACGAGACGCGTCAAGCGCGGAAGGGTCGCCGCCAGTTCGCGCAGGAGCGCGAGCAGGTGGTCCGTCGGCAGCGCCAGTGCGTCGCCGTCGGCGAGGAACACGCGGTGCGCATCGGCCAGTCGGCCGCGGCCTGTCGAATGTCGGCGCACACCTCGGCGAGCGGGCGTTCGACATAACGCTTGGTGCGGTACATCGCGCAGAAGCTGCACCGGTTGAAGCTGCATCCCAGCGTGGCCTGGATGATCAGGTTTCCGCCCTCGGACGGCGGACGATACAGGGGCATGTCGTAGATCAGGTCCATAGTGTAGATACAGCGTTTTTTCCAAAGCGTAGCATGGGCGGGCAATTTTCCCTTTTCAGGCAAGGAGTGAAATCATGTCCAAGTCCCACCATGTTCACAAGCAGGCCAAGAAGCAACCCCTGATGACGCCCAAGGAAAAGCGGGCAGCGAAGAGAGCCAGAAAGCATCAAGAAGATACGCCGGTTCCATTCCTGCCGCATTGATGGTGCGAGCGCGCTGCAGGGCGAATGGAGGGTTGCGTAGCGCGGTTCCGAGGGATTAGCAGGCTGTTGAAAAACTACTGCGGCAGCCATCTGCTGCGTTGCGTGGTACTCGCTTCCTCGCCTATCTACCAGATATGTCTCGTCGCTTCATTTCGTGCGCCTTGCATCTGGCCGTCGTCGCTACGTTCTTAAACAGCCTGTTAGAGGGGGCACCGGTTTTTCGCCCCCCGATTGTTTGCAGTTAATGCGGCGTCGGCGTTGCCCCGCAGCACTTCTTGAATTTCTTGCCGCTGCCGCAGGGGCAGGGATCGTTCCGGCCGGTCTTCGGCTGGTCCCGCCGAAAAGTCGAAGTCGCTTGCTCGACGGCCTCTTCCTTGCTCTGCGGGAGCCAGTAGCGATACATTGCCGCCACTGATGCCGGAATCTGTTGGGTCAATGCTTCACGCTGCGCGGGTGTTGCCACCAGCGCCTCGTCTTCAGCGCTGACTTTCTCGGCGCCCAGCAGACGGATGGGTTGCAGCACGGTTGCATTGTCCGGGTTGTCCAGGAAAGGCTTCCATTCCTGCTCGCGCAATTTGACCCCGCGCAGGAAACCTTGCGCCCACATCTCGCCATCCAGGTAGTCCTGCGTGTCGCCCTCCCAGGTTACGCGGTCAAATACCGGTTTGAACTGGTCTGGATCGTGCTCGAGACTGCCGACGATTCCTCTGATATGCCGCATGATCAATTCCAGGATGTGCTGTGCCTGCTCGCGGGTTTCAAAGGCAGGTTCGTCCCTAGTGCTCAGCCCCCAGACTCCGGGCAACCATTCGCTGGCCTGGACGAGGGTGGGGCCGATCACGATGGCGGTCAGGTAGCCATCGAGACAGTCGAGCATCATGGTCTGGTCGGACGTGGCATCGGATAGCAGGAAGCGATTAAGCTCGTCCATTTCTTTTTGTTCGAGCGGGCGGGTGGTTTGGTTCGATTTGGTTGCTGGTTTGGTCATGATTACTGAAAAACTTTCGGTGTGCGGTGGTTCAGGTGTTGTTTCCGGTGGAATAGTAGATGGGATGATAAACGATGAGCGCCGGATTTTGCCATCCGGGCCTCGGCTCGCTCACCTCCATGCCTGGCCGTGCAATGTGCAGGCACGGCACGAGTAGAACGCGCTATCGGTGCTGGCTGATCCGGCGCAGCGCATCGACCAGTGTATCCACCTCGGTTTGGGTGTTGTAGAACGCGAACGAGGGGCGGACGGTGGATTCCAGCCCGAAGTGCGCGAGAATCGGCTGCGCGCAGTGGGTGCCGGCGCGCACCGCGATGCCTTCGGCATCCAGCATCTTGGCGATTTTCATGTCCGGGATGCCGTCCATCACGAAGGAGATTACGCCGCCCCGGTCGCGCGGCTGGCCGATCAGGTGCAGGCCGGGGATGCCCCGGATGCCTTCCAGCGCGTAATCGAGCAGCCGGGTTTCATAGCGTTCGATCGCATCGAGGTCGAGGCCATTCAGATAATCGATGGCGGCGCCCAGCCCGACGGCCGGCCCGACTGCGGGTGTGCCCGCTTCGAAGCGTTTGGGCGGAGCGCCAAACGTGCTCTCTTTGAAAGTGACCTGCCGGACCATGTTGCCGCCGCCCTGCCAGGGCGGCAGTTGTTCCCATTGCTCCATGCGGCCGTAGACCGCGCCGATGCCGCTCGGGGCGAAGAGCTTGTGGCCAGAGAAGACGTAGAAGTCGCAGCCGATCGCCTTCACGTCCACGCGGCGATGCGGGACGCCCTGCGCGCCGTCGATCACCACCGTGGCGCCAAAATCCCTGGCCATGCGAGTCATCTCATGGATGGGCATGACGGTGCCGAGCGCGTTGGAGATGTGGGTGATGGAGACGACCTTGGTGCGCGGTCCGAGCAGACGGGCGTATTCGGCGAGAATGATCTCACCGTTATTGTCCACGGGCGCGACGCGAATGACGGCGCCGGTTCTTTTCGCGGCGAATTGCCACGGCACGATGTTGGCGTGATGCTCGGCCTCGGTCAGCAGGATTTCGTCGCCGGGCTGCAGCAGTTTCTCGCTGAAAATCGCGGCAAGCAGGTTGAGGCCTTCGGTAGTGCCGCGCACGAACACAATTTCCTCCGGGGCGGCCGCGCCGAGGAAGGCTGCGACCTTGGCGCGTGCGCTTTCGTAGGCGCTGTCGGCAGCTGTCGCGAGCGTGTGGGTGCCGCGGTGGATATTGGAGTTTTCGTATTCGTAGTACCGCGTGACCCGCTCGATCACGGCTTGCGGCTTTTGTGCGGTGGCGGCGCTGTCGAGCCAGATCAGCGGCTTGCCATGTACCGTGCGCTGCAGGAGGGGGAAATCGAGGCGGATACGCTCGACATCGAACTCGAGTTGGTCCGGCTTGAGCTTGCTGGCGGAAGGCGACTTGGCATGCTGGCTCATGGGCGCTCCTTTGGGTGAGACGCTATCTTACGCCAAGCGGACAGTTCTGCGCCAAGGGCCGGCCGACCAGTGAATTCGCGAAATAGGTCGGGTTTCACCCGACATGTCGGGCAAAGCCCGACCTATGACGGCTGCAATGTAAACCGGTCTATATCCTCAGCCATCCGCCGGTCCCGGCAAATCCTCGAAGTACAGCGCCAGTGCTTCCTGCAGATTTTCGAGCGCTTCCTCTCTGGTGGCACCGCGGGAAGACAGCCCGAGATCGGGGCAGCTCGCGATAAACACGCCGTTTTCCTCGATGACTACATAGTTCGGTTTCTGGTTACGTCTCATGGTTCTCGTTGTTGTAAGTGTGTTTCTAATTTCCTGGAAAGAGGGGTTTGGCAGGGCGCTATTATCGGGGATAAATCGGGTCAGGTGTTGCTGCGGCCATATGAGGTAAATGGGTATGTTCAGGGCCAATCATTTTTGGTCGGTTGCTTCACATTAAAAGGCCAATAGAATTAATGATGATTATTAGTAAATGCTGATATAATTATGCCGTGTGGTGCATTCAGAAATGCAGCATCAGCCCATTGGGGCTCAAGTCAGATTGCCTGTCGATTATCCGCTGGTTCACTGGTACGAGATTCACCATGGTGGTTGCGATCAAGCCGCCCGGCTTGGCAGCCTGTTGGTGAATTTCCGGTGGCGGACCGTTGACAGTAGTTTGATGCCGGCCTGTGTGAGCAGCGCGATTCTGCATCCTTTAACCCCACAACATTTTTTCATTGGAATTTGAAGCATTGCAGAAGGAGCAAGAATGGCGCGTGTCGTAATTTTGGGCGCGGGTATCTCGGGGCATACCGCCGCAAGATATCTCAATAAGTGGATCGGCAAACAGCACGAGATCGTCGTGGTGTCGCCCAACGCAAGATGGAACTGGATCCCCTCCAACATCTGGGTGGGCGTGGGTCAGATGACCGAAGAGGATGTGACGTTTGACCTCGCCAAGCTGTATGCGAAGACCCATGTGGATTTTCGCCAGGCGAAGGCGGTGTCGATTCACCCGGAAGGCAGTGCGGACAGCGCCAAGCCCTTCGTGACGGTCGAATACACCAGCGCCGCCAAGGCAGGTGAAGTGGAAAATATCAGATACGATTTCCTGGTGAATGCTACCGGACCGAAGCTGAACTTCGGGGCGACCGAGGGGCTCGGGCCGGAGCATGGCCATACCGTCTCGGTGTGCAGCGCGAAGCACGCGCTGGAAGCCAACGAAAAGCTGCAGGCGAGCATCGATGCGATGCGTCGCGGCGTGCGCCAGACCATCGTGATCGGCACGGGGCACGGCATGTGTACCTGCCAGGGCGCGGCATTCGAATACATCTACAACGTGGATCACGTGCTGCGTGAGGCCGGCGTGCGCGACAAGGCGCGCATCGTCTGGTTGAGCAACGAATACGAGCTCGGCGATTTCGGCATGGGCGGCATGCACATCAAGCGTGGCGGCTACGTTACTAACGGCAAGACTTTTGCCGAGTCGCTGATGGTTGAGCGTGGCATCGAATGGATTACGCGTGCGCACGTAAAGAAGGTCGAAGCCGGGAAGATTCATTACGAAACCCTGGACGGCACCTTCCATGAGCTGGAATTCGATTTCTCGATGCTGATCCCGCCGTTTGCCGGCGTCGGCCTGAAGGCGTTCGACAAAACCGGCGCGGACATCACCAGCCAGATGTTCCTGCCCAACGGCTTCATGAAGGTCGATGCGGACTATACGGCACGGCCTTACCTGGAATGGAGCGCGAAGGATTGGCCGAAGACGTATCAGACGCCGGGTTACCGTAATATCTTTGCGGTGGGTATCGCTTTTGGGACGCCGCACCTCATCAGCAAGCCGATGCAAAGCGCCAACGGCACGCCGATCAATCCGACGGCGCCGCGCACCGGCATGCCCTCCGCGGCGATGGCCAAGGCCGTGGCGACGAGCATTCGCGACATGCTGAACGGTGCCGACAAACCCACCCATACCGCGTCGATGGCTGAAATGGGCGCGGCGTGCGTGGCTTCCACCGGTTCGCATATCTTCAAGGGCACCGCGGTGACCATGACGGTATTTCCGGTCGTACCGGACTTCGAAAAATATCCGGAGTTCGGTCGCGACATCAACCTGACCTTTGGCGAGATCGGGCTGGCGGGCCACTGGATGAAGTATCTGCTGCATCACGCCTTCATCTATCAGGCCAAGCTGCGTCCGGGCTGGTCGTTGATACCGGATTGATTGACAGGATTTTATAAGGAACAGAAATGAGCAACATCACCAACCGGGAGCCGTACCAACAGGCTTACTATCCGCCAACCCCGACGGGCTTCACCCGTTTCATGCGAACCTGCCTGCTCTGGCAGATGTGGCGATTCATGGTCATCAACATCAAGATGCTCAAATTGATCGGCAAATCGCATCACTGAAGACGGTGCGCCAATAAATCAGGATAGAAAGAAAAAGCCCGGCATTGCCGGGCTTTTTCTTTGTACATACAGGATGATAGCGTGAACGATTTTGGGAAAGAAAGATAGTACGGTAATAACTTCATCGTTATCGGTACTTCCAATTTCGAAAAAATATTAAAAATATTACCGTTCGAATTGAACTTACAATTTGTAATAAAGTCATAACTACGTCGCTTGCATAACGATAACAAGATTGCTCCACAAGGAGCAGTGGCCCCGCCGCAAGGCGGGATTTCAATAACCCGCCACAAGGCGGGAGTTTATGTAATAAAAAGGAGAGTATGTTATGGCAATTCAAGCAATTAGCATGAAAGAAGTTGAAGTTGTTTCCGGTGGTTTGATCGTTCTGGGCCTGGATGTGGCTGCAGTTCTGAACTCCCTGGTTGCACCGGCAATGGGCACCGTTGGTACCGCTACTGTTATCGCTGACAGCAGCGTTGCTTCCGCTGGCACCATCCTTGCCAACGTGCTGGTAAGCGTTAATAACACGATCGTTGGTCTCGGTCTGTAATTGACGAAGTCGGGGCGCGCACCGTGCGCGCCCCGGTTTTGGTTTTGCGTCTCTTAGCCCCACCAAGATGGACGCCTTGGCATAACATTCCACCAAATACAATCAGGTCAGACCCAGCACACGCTGTTGTCTTTTGACATCCTTCCAGTCCGCAGTATTGTAGTTTTAACACAACCCATGCGCAGATTGCGCAGACGTTTTGCTGTTCCTACTTCTCCGTGGTTGCGCTGCACCCTACAAGCTCGCTTCCCATCCAGAGTTTCCTGTGTACTGCAGCCACCATGATCCAGAAAAGTTGACAAATATACAGTGGATTAGATGGACAGAAGCTTCCCGAGGAGTACCATGTACGACGACGGATTTGCTCTGGGAGGAGCAATGGTCCCGCTGAAAAGCGGATTTCTATACCCGCCCCGAGCGGGAGTTTGATGTAATAGGAGAGTATGTAATGGCAATTCAAGTATTGAGCACGAAAGAAGTTGAAGTAGTAGCGGGTGGTGTGTTTGTGTTGGGACTGGATGTCAACGCAGTGGTTGCTGCCTTGGCCATTCCCACGCTGGGCATCGTGGTTACCGCTTTGGCTATCGTTGATAGTTCGGTCGCTGCTTCCGGCGTTATTGTTGGCAACGTGCTGGCTGGTGTTAATAATCAGATTGTTGGTCTTGGTCTGTAATTAACGAAGAAATCGGGGTGCACATCAGTGCATCCCGATTCTGGTTCTGTTGTTTGTTCCAGGCGCGGCCGTGGGGCCACGCTTGACAGAAGCCCGGTGATGCCGGGCTTTTTCTTTGATAATGTATCTTCCTGCACATTTGACCGGATGAAACATCAGCATGTGGATACAAAAAGAGATACGCCTGAAACCAAGAGCGCGCGGCTTTCATCTGATTACCGATGAACTGCTGCGCGAGTTGCCCGAGCTGCGCAATTTCAGAATCGGTATGCTCAATATTTTTATCCTGCACACTTCGGCATCGCTGACGATCAACGAGAATGCCGATCCCACGGTGCGGCAGGATTTTGAAAGTTACTTCAATCACGCCGTGCCAGAAGATGAGCCATGGTACGTCCATCAGGATGAAGGTTTGGAAGACCTGCCGGCACATCTGAAATCCAGCATCCTCGGGTGCAGCCTGGTCATCCCAATCACTGATGGGCGATTACGGCTCGGAACATGGCAGGGAATCTATCTGTGCGAACACCGGAACCACGGCGGCAGTCGCCGCATCGTGGTGACAGGGCAGGGAGAATAGTCATGTCTGCGACACCTCCCGATGCCTTGCTCTTCATCACACCGGATTGCCCCAATTGTCCTGTGGTCTTGCAGGGCCTGAATGAGTTGCTCAAGCAGGGGCTGATCGGAAGACTGACGGTGGTAAATGCCGCGGTGCATCCGGAAGAGGCCGCTGAGGATGGCGTGCGTGCCGCTCCGTGGCTGCGCCTGGGGCTGTTCACGCTCACCGGTGCACAGAGCCTTGCCGAACTGAAACAGTGGGCCGAGTGGGCGCGTGGCGAAGAAGGCGTCGCGCATTATGTCGAGCATCTGCTGAAGGAAGGCGGTTACCAGCAGGCCAAGGCATTCATGGCCGCTGACCCCCGCCGTCTCAAGGCATTGCTCGCCATCGTCGCCGATCCCGCTGCCCATATCACCGTGCGCCTTGGTGTCAGCGCACTGCTGGAAGGCTACGCCAACCTGCCACAACTGCAACAGCTGCTGCCGCAACTGGCCGAGCTCTCCCGCCATGCCGATCATCGCGTGCGGGCCGACGCCTGTTATCTGCTTGGCCTGACCGGCAGCGCCGCGGCGCGGGCCTATGTCGCCGCTTGCCTTGATGATGAAAGCGAAGAGGTACGTGAAATTGCAGAGGAGGCGATGGAGAGGCTAGAGACTGTGGAAAGGGGCAGGGAATGATCTACTGCTGTGTGTACAAATGTTTGCTCCAACGGGGAATGGTTAATGCTATTTGGAGAACGACAGGGCATAAGTGATAGCCACAATTGCGGTACCTGTTACGATGAGACCTTTGGCGGTTCGTCTTTCAATGACAAAAGAATTTTCATCCCACATTCTGGACAAGACAGCCGCCGCCAATAGCGCAGGCCACGAGTAAAAAGCTCCGATAGTCACCCCAATCAACGCTTCACGTCGGTATGGATTCGCCGCTTCAGTGAGCCAATAAAATGCGCCGCAGCCAATTACGAAAACGCACAGCGTCAGCCAAGCCAAGACGATCCACCAAAACACGCGTGTCAGCATTTTGTGCACAGCTTAACAACCAATTGGTCACATTAAAAGGGAGATGAAGACGGGAAATCTTCATCTGCCGCGATCATTTCACCGCCGCCACGGCCACCCGCGTTTTGGATAGACCTTTTTCCAGGAAAAAGTGTTCGGTGAGGCTCACCGCGTCGCTCGGTCCGGCGATGTAGATGTCGCCTTGCAGCAGGTCCGGGTCGGCCGCATTGATGTTGTCCAGTTGCTTGAGCAAGGTTTCCTCCCGTTTGCCGCTTACCGTGCGCAGGTCGAAGCCTGCAACATGCTCTTCGTAGTGGAAGTCGTCGAGGGCATCCTGCCACGCACGGGCTACGTTCGGAAGGTAAATGTGTTGAGGGCTTGAGCCAAACCAGTGCAGGTGGATGGTTTCGGCGTTGAGTGACAGCGCGTGCTCGATCAGGCTCTTGATCGGCGCGAAGCCGCTGTCGAAGGCGAAGAAATATAGCGGGCGGGGGAATTTTTCATGCAGGATGAATTCGCCGAGCGGACCTTCCATTTCCACCACTTCATTTTGTTTGAGATGATCGAAGACGTAATCGGAGAACAGGTTTCCGGGTTGCCGGTGGATATGGAACAGCACGTTTCGGTCGTCGCAGGGGCAACTGGCGATGGGTAGTTCCGCGCGGTAGGAGCGCCCGACGCGCAGTGTTACGCTTTGTCCCGCCAGGAAGCGCAGGCGCTGGGTGCGAGGGGTCTGCAGATGCAACAGGGCCATGTCGTCGTTGATCGGGCTGATTGTTTTGACGTGGGCGTTGATCTGCTGAAACGGAATGTCCTGCACGCTACCGGCCACCTGCGCTTCGATCACTACATCGCTGATCGCGGTGTTGCTACACAGGAGGATACAGCCTTGGCCCTTTTCCGCTTCGGAAATGACGAAGTCGTGCGGGCGCGTCTTTTTCACTTC
>DASSQR010000111.1:0-11275 GCA_035702405.1 Gallionella sp.
CAGTTCTTCTCCCTCCGTTTTCGCCGGCCCCCGGGCCGGCTCTTTTTTTTTCGGCAGCCGGAGCCTTGCAGGTGGGGAAAAAACGGTAGGCGGCGTTTTTTTGCCCGCCTGACTGGTTCCGTCATGCGCTCCGTTGCGCCCGCAGTGAACCGCCAGAAAAGATTAATACCATTTCAATGGTGTGGACATGAATGTTTCACCCCAAGCCTGATTCCGACCGGATTGGTTCCCCAATCATATTATGGTTTTTTGCTCGGAAGTGGTCTGCAGGCCGCACGGCATAAGGCTTTTCGGCATGGATGCCAATGTGGCACGAAATTTGAGTAGTGACAAATTGCAGGAATGATTGCCGTTAGGGCGAACGGTTGATCAGGTATCAAGGCAGCCCGAACTGATAACAAGGAGAGAGCATAAATGTCCACCGAAACGTTTTATGAAGTGATGCGGAGGCAGGGGATTTCGCGTCGCAGTTTTTTGAAGTTTTGCAGTTTGACGGCCGCTTCGCTGGGTTTGACGCCGGCGTTCGCATCCAAGATAGCCTATGCGATGGAGAACAAGCCGCGCACCCCGGTGATCTGGTTGCATGGTCTGGAGTGCACCTGTTGTTCCGAGTCCTTCATCCGCTCGGCGCACCCGCTGACCAAGGATGTCGTGCTGTCGATGCTGTCGCTCGACTATGACGACACCCTGATGGCGGCCGCAGGGCATCAGGCCGAGGCGATCATCGCCGAAGTGCGCCAGAAGTACAAAGGCAACTTCATCCTCGCCGTGGAAGGCAATCCGCCGCTGAACGAGGACGGCATGTACTGCATCCACGGCGGCCGACCGTTTGTCGAAGTGCTGAAGGAAACCGCCGCGGATGCGAAGGCGATCATTTCCTGGGGTTCTTGTGCGTCGTGGGGCTGCGTGCAGGCTGCCAAACCAAATCCGACCCAGGCCACGCCGGTGCACAAGGTGATCACCGACAAGCCGATCATCAAGGTGCCGGGCTGTCCGCCAATTGCGGAAGTCATGACGGCGGTGGTGGCCTATGTGCTGACCTTTGACCGGATTCCCGAGCTCGACCGCCAGGGACGTCCGAAGATGTTCTACGGCCAGCGCATCCATGACAAGTGCTATCGCCGTCCTCATTTCGATGCCGGCCAGTTTGTCGAAGCCTGGGATGACGAAGCCGCGCGCAAGGGTTTCTGCCTTTACAAGATGGGCTGCAAGGGCCCGACCACTTACAACGCCTGTTCCACCGTGCGCTGGAACGGCGGCGTGTCGTTCCCGATCCAGTCCGGTCACGGCTGTATCGGCTGCTCCGAGGAAGGGTTCTGGGACAAGGGCGGGTTCTATAACCGCGTCACCGACATCAAGCAATTCGGCATCGAAGCCAATGCCGACAAGGTGGGTGGCACGGTGGCCGGCATCGCCGGCGCGGCCGTCGCGGCGCATGCCGCAGTCAGCGCGTTGAAGCGCTCACGCAATGATAAAGACGATCAGAACAAGGGAGGCAAGTAATCATGTCAGTATTCGAAACACAAGGCTTCAAGCTCGATAACAGCGGCAAGCGCGTGGTGGTCGATCCGGTCTGCCGGATCGAAGGTCACCTGCGCGTCGAGGTCAACCTCGACAGCAACAACGTGATCCGCAATGCGGTGTCGACCGGCACGATGTGGCGCGGTCTGGAAGTGATCCTGAAGGGCCGCGATCCGCGCGACGCCTGGGCGTTCACCGAACGCATCTGCGGCGTCTGTACCGGCACGCATGCGTTGACTTCGGTGCGCGCAGTGGAAGACGCGCTCGGCATCCAGATTCCAGAAAACGCCAATACCATTCGCAACCTGATGCAGTTGAACCTGTATGTGCACGACCACCTGGTGCACTTCTACCATCTTCACGCGCTCGACTGGGTCGACGTGGTGTCGGCGCTGAAGGCCGATCCGAAAAAGACTTCGGAGCTCGCGCAAAGCATCTCGGACTGGCCGCTTTCCTCTCCCGGCTATTTCCGCGACGTGCAGAACCGCCTGAAAAAATTCGTCGAATCCGGTCAGCTCGGCCCGTTCAGCAACGGCTACTGGGGCAGCCCGGCATACAAGCTGCCGGCCGAGGCCAACCTGATGGCGGTCGCGCACTACCTCGAAGCGCTGGATTTCCAGAAGGAAATCGTCAAGATACACACCATCTTCGGCGGCAAGAATCCGCACCCGAACTGGCTGGTCGGCGGCGTGCCATGCGCGATCAACGTGAACGACACCGGTGCAGTCGGAGCGATCAACATGGAGCGGCTGAACCTGGTCAAGAGCATCGTCGACCGTTCGCGCGAATTCATCGAGAAGGTCTACATTCCTGATCTGCTCGCGGTCGCTTCGTTCTACAAGGACTGGTTGTACGGCGGCGGCCTGTCGTCGAAGAACGTGCTGTCCTACGGCGATATTCCGGGCAAGGCGAACGACTACAGCGCGGCCAGCCTGCTGTTCCCGCGCGGCGCGATCATCAACGGCGACCTCACCAGGGTGAATGCGGTCGATTTGCGCAATCCGGATGAAGTGCAGGAATTCGTTACCCACTCCTGGTACAAGTATCCGGACGAAAGCAAGGGGCTGCATCCCTGGGACGGTGTCACCGTGCCCAACTACCATCCGGAAGGTCCCAACTTCAAGGGGACGCGCACCAGGATCGAAAACGTCGACGAAAGCGCGAAGTATTCCTGGATCAAGGCGCCGCGCTGGAAGGGTAATGCGATGGAAGTCGGCTGTCTGTCGCGCATGCTGCTCGGCTATGTGCAACCGAAGCAATTCCCGTTCATCAAGGAGACCATCGATGCGGTGCTGAGGAAGCTCGACGTTCCGGTCACCGCGCTGTTCTCGACGCTCGGCCGCACCGCGGCGCGTGGCATCGAAACGCTCTACTGCGCGCAGTTGCAGTCCGAGCAGTTCGACAAGCTGATGTCCAACATCAAGGCTGGCGACACCGCGACCGCCAACGTCGAAAAATGGGATCCGGCCAGCTGGCCCAAGGAAGCCAAGGGCGTCGGTTTCACCGAAGCGCCGCGCGGCGCGCTGGGTCACTGGGTCAAGATCAAGGACGGCAAGATCGAGAACTATCAGTGCGTGGTGCCGACCACCTGGAACGGCAGCCCGCGCGACGCCAAGGGGCAGATCGGTGCCTACGAGGCGGCGTTGATGGATACGCCGCTGGTCAAGGCCGATCAGCCGCTGGAAATCCTGCGCACGCTGCACAGCTTCGACCCATGTCTGGCCTGTTCCACTCATGTCATGTCCCCCGAAGGGCAGGAACTGAGCAAGATCGTGGTGCGCTAACGAGCCGGAAAGGAGACAGTCATGTCTGTTCAATCACAAACTGATGCGGAAACCGCAGCCGGCAACACGGTGTTCGTGTACGAGGCGCCGGTAAGGCTGTGGCACTGGCTGAACGCGCTGAGCATCGGGGTGCTGGCAATCACCGGTTACCTGATTGCCAGCCCGTTGCCGAGCGTATCCGGAGAGGCGAGCGAAAACTTCCTGATGGGGTACATCCGCTTCGCCCACTTCGCCGCCGGCTATGTGTTCGCGGTTGCGTTTCTCGCGCGTATCTACTGGGCGCTGGTGGGCAACCACCATGCGAAGCAGTTGTTCAAGCTGCCGATCCTCGATTCTTGGTGGTGGTCCGGCCTGTTTCATGAGCTGCGCTGGTATCTGTTCCTCGCCAGGCAGCCGCGCAAATATGTAGGCCATAATCCGCTGGCCCACGTGTTCATGTTTTTCGCGATCACGGTGGGGGGTCTGTTCATGATCGGCACCGGCTTCGCCATGTACGGCGAGGGCGCGCAGGAAGGGCACTGGTCGCATGCGGTGTTCACGAGCTGGCTGTTGCCGCTGTTCGGCCAGAGCCAGAATCTGCACTCCTGGCATCATCTGGTGGCGTGGGGCATTGTCTGGTTCGTGATCATCCACCTCTACGCGGCTTTGCGGGAAGAGCTGATGTCGCGGCAAACCATGATCAGCGCCATGATCAACGGTACCCGGACGTTCAGGGATTAGGTGGGGCGCTGCCGTTGGCGTCTCCCTGACTTCCACCCAACGGCAACGCAGCATACCTGATAGAAAAGCGGGCAATCGCCCGCTTTTCTTTTTGGCTCCATGTTCTGCGTGCATTCCGGCGCTTGATGGTAAGTTGCTTTGCTGTATGGCGACGAGACCGCGCCTGTGCTGTCTGTTCAGATTGGCCATTCTGGCAAGCGCGTTATCGGGCCTGTTGCCGTAATGGGTATGGGCTATGCAATGCTTAAAAAAGCATCTTGCAAACCGGTAAAAAACATTCCACAATGTACGCAAATTGAAATAATTGTTTCCGCTGTGAATTTCCCGTTGCTTTGACGTGGATTTTCTAATTGGCTGAATTTTAACTGTGAATCAATCTGCAAACAGTTGGCATGGCAATTGCGTTGCCGTGATCAAGGACAGGCAAAATAACGAGCTGCTGCAATCAATGTGGTGCGCGTCGGCGATTGATTCTTGCGCCTGAATATTGATGAATGGCGGCCAGTACGACAGGGGAGCAATGAAAAACACTCAACTTCTGATTCTCGGCATCGGGAATATCCTTTGGGCAGACGAAGGCTTCGGTGTGCGTTGCGTCGAGGCGATGAATGACGCTTACCAGTTCGGCGATGATGTGGTGTTGATGGACGGCGGCACTCAGGGTCTGTACCTGTTGCCCTATCTCGAAGATGCACGCCGCCTGATCGTATTCGATGCGGTCGACTACGGTCGGCAGCCGGGCGAGATGGTGATCGCGCAGGACGACGAAGTGCCGCGCTTCATGGGCGTCAAGAAAATGAGCCTGCACCAGACCGGCTTTCAGGAAGTCATCGCATGTGCTTCCCTGAGCGGCAAACTGCCAGAATCCATGGTGCTGATCGGCGTCCAGCCGGAACAGCTGGAAGACTACGGCGGCAGCCTGCGCGATTCCGTCAAGGCACAAATTCCAAATGCAATAAACGTTGCGCTGCAATGGGCAGAGCGCTGGGGCATCCCGTACGCGTCGCGTACTGCGGTCGCAGCCGGCCTGAACGACGTCGCGCTGGAGATGGACCGCTACGAGTCCGGACGTCCTTCGGCGGAGCAGGCCTGCCGCTTTGGCGACGAGCGCTTTCTGGCAGGCTGAGTCATGTGTATCGGTATTCCAATGCAGGTCATTTCCACTGATGGCATGTTCGCCTGGTGTGACGGGCGTGGCGGCAACAAACGCATCAACACCATGTTGCTCGGCGAAGTGCGGCCGGGAGACTGGCTGCTGACTTTTCTCGACAGTGCGCGCGAGCTCATCGATGCCGAGCGCGCGGCCTTGGTCAATTCCGCGCTGGACGCGCTTGAGCGCGTTGCGACCGGCCAGAACGATATTGACGATTGCTTTGCCGACCTGACCGGGCGCGAACCACAGCTGCCCGATTTTTTACGACCTGATTTTGTGCGGAAGGAATGATATGAATGCAACAGGGGTGTGGACGCCACCGCGTTCAGCGATCAGCAACAACTTCGGCGCACTGCTTGACCGGCTGGAAACGAAGCATGGCATCAGGAATCTCGATCAGGCCGGTTTTGAGGCTTTTCTGGGCGAAGCCGGGAATGGCGTGGCCTTGCTGACGGAAGAGCCCGATGCGTCGCCGGAAAGCTGGGATATTGCGGTGCTGTTTCCAGAGTTGCTGACGGCAGCCGGTACCGGGTTGCGCGCTGCGGTGCTGCGGCCGGCGGATGCCAGGATCGTCCAGCAGCGCTTCGGCGTGGGGCGGCTGCCGGCGCTCCTGTTTGTGCGCGACGGCGGCTATGTCGGCGTCATCGAGGGCATGCACGACTGGGCCGAGTTCGTCGCCGAAGTCGCCGCGCAACTGCACAAGCCGGTTACCCGCGCACCATCGATCGGTATTACGGTTACTGCGGCGTCGGCCGCCTGTCATTAGCGAGGAAGAGATCATGCACGAGTTCCCCATCCCCGTCGTTGCTTTCGGTCCCGGTTCCCAGCCCGATGCGGAAGCAGCGAATTTCATGCCCATGCCGAGCGAAATGACGACCTTTGCGCTGCCCGCGCATGACCTCGAAGCCGATCCCGCGACCCTGGCCGGAGCCTGCGCCGTGATCGTCGAATTGCGCGGCGCGATGCTGCAAACCAGCGATCCCGCGCAAAGTACGGTGCAGATCGAATTGCTGTCGCTGCCGTGCGAGGTCGTGGAACTGCTCAACCAGTCGCTCGGACAGGGCGAGGTCAGTGTACAGGTGAGCGCGCCGGCCAGGCTGGAGATTCAGGAGACGGCGTTTGCGGGTGTCTGGCGGATACGGGAGATATCGGTGCAAGGCATGCTGCAGCGCGATTTCCTGTATGCCGGTGCACTGCCGCCGGAGGTGCAGCGCTCGGCCCTGGCCGGCGCGGCCGGTGAAATCGGCACGCCGCCGCTGCGTCCCGGCATGATGAATGCGCCGGCGGTGCTCACCGAGTTGCAGGACCGTTCGCGTCAACACCACCCGGGCCAGGCCGCGCACGTGATCAATCTGTCGCTGCTGCCGATGTCGCCCGAAGACCTGGAATACCTGTACGACGCCTTTGGCGGCGGCACCGTGAGCATCCTGTCGCGCGGCTACGGCAACTGCCGCATTACCAGCACGCGCCTGCCCAACGTGTGGTGGGTGCAATATTTCAACAGCATGGACAAGCTCATCCTCAACACCATCGAGGTGGCGGACATGCCGGCGGTTGCGCTGGCTGCGACCGAGGATTATCAGGACAGCATCGAGCGCATGGGCGAATGGCTGGACGTGATGCGCGAGCAATGAGGCAATGCGATGTTCGAAGGCTCCTATCTCGGCGATGACCACAAAATAGAGACAGCAGACCGGCTCGAATGCGGCATCTGCTGGTGGGTGTACGACCCGGCCGCGGGTGACCCGGTCGCGCACATCGCACGCGGCACCCCGTTCGCTGCATTGCCGGAGCAATGGTGCTGCCCGAATTGCGATGCGCCAAAACACAAATTCATGGTGCTGACGGAATGATTGCGGCGGTGCGGAAACTCGAAGAAGTGTTCGGCGAAATCGCCCGGACACGTATGGCCGACGTGCCGATCGTCAATCCGGCGGTTCGTGTCGAGGCCATCGGTTTCCGCGAGTGGGAGGGGCGTCGGATCGGCGTGCTGGTGACGCCGTGGACGGTCAACCTGGTGTTGCTGCCCGGAGCGCAGCCGCTCGCCGCACTGGGGCTGGACGAAAAAACGGTATGGACGTTTCCATCCGGTGCGTACCACTTCATGGGGCTGAACGAGCCGGCACTGGGTACGTGCCACAGTTGCCCGCTGATTTCGCCGGTACCGTTTGCCACGCACGAGGACGCGGTGGCGGTGGCGCACGAGATCATGGCGGCGTTGTTCGAGGCGCCAAAGCGCGATGATGACCTGGCAGCAAAAATTGAGGACGCACGCATCAAAGGCGAGGCGGTCAGCCAGCAGCAAATGTCGCGGCGGGGCTTCCTGCGGCTGCCGTTCAGCGGGAGCTGGTGATGCCGGATGCTGGCGGAGTGGATGTGCGCATCGCGCATGACGGCAAGGCGGTGACCGGAGTGGAGGTCAAATCGAGTCGCCCGCAGGCTTACCGGGTGCTGGCGGGCCGGCCGGCGGAAGATGCGGTGCGGATGATCCCGCTGTTGTATAGCGTATGCGGCAAGGCACAACGCGCGGCTGCAGGCGCGGCGGTGGCAGCGGCTCGCGGCGAGGAACCGGCACAGATTGGGACGCTTGAACGCGCCGTGTGGTGCGAAGCGTTGCAGGAACATCTGTGGCGCCTGTTGCTGGACTGGCCGCAACAACTGGGCCTGCCGCAACGGCAGCAGCTGTTCGTGCGCTGGCATAACGCGCTGGCCGCGATTGCTGCCGGCCAGGGGGATGCGCAGAAGTTGCTGGCGGAACTGGAGCGGAATCTGCTCGGCATGACCGTGGCGGAATGGCAGCAGATCGATTCGTACGCTGCACTGGGTGAGCGGCTGAACCGGGGAAACGGTTTCCTTGCGCCGGTGATTGCGGCGCTCGCACGTGAGGAAGACTCGCTGGAGTTCGTCGCGGCGCCTGCCCTGTGTGCGCTGATGCCGCACTGGAGTGCCCGCGAGGTGTGTCAGTTGCATGCGGACCGGTTCGATCCGGAATTTGCCGCGGTGCCGCAGCATGATGGCAAGCCGATGGAAACCGGCGCGCTGGCATATTGGCAGCACACGCCACTGTTGCAGGAAGTGCTGCGGCAACGGCCAGCCCGGTTGCAGGCGCGGTTGCTCGCGCGAATGACCGATTTGCTGGATGGTGCTGTAACGCTGGCATCGGGGGCGCTGGCGAAGGGTGAACCTCAAGGGCGCATTCAGGGTATCGCTGCCGGCGACGGTCGCGGTCTCGCGGTGGTACAGACGGCGCGCGGAATGCTGGTCCATTACGTGCGTCTTGATACCGACCGGGTCGCCGAGTATCTGACGGTGGCGCCGACGGAATGGAATTTTCATCCGCAGGGGGCGCTGGCTAGCGGTCTTGCCGGCCTGCGGGAATGCGATGCGGAGCGCCTGCAGGCGACCGTGCGGAATTATGTGTTATCGCTCGACCCTTGTGTCGAGTACCGGATCGAGGTGGCTCATGCATGAAATGTCGCTGGCAGAGGGAATCGTGCAGCTCGTCGAAGATGCAGCGCGCGCCGAGGGAGGCAGCAAGGTCAAGGCGGTCTGGCTCGAGGTCGGTCAACTGTCCGGCACCGAGACCGAGGCGATCCGGTTCTGTTTCGATGTGGTCGCGCGCGACACGATGCTGGACGGCGCACGGCTCGAAATTGTAGAAACCGCGGGACAGGGCTGGTGTCTGGGCTGCGGCCAGAGTGTCGCGCTGGAGCAGCGTTACGCTCCGTGTCCGCAGTGTGGCGGTTATCAGGTCGAGCCGACCGGCGGCCTTGAAACGCGGGTAAAGGAATTTTTGCTGGAATAGGCGAAGTCAGGCCAGGTACGGCGAGTTTATTGAACGAGGAAAATCATGTGTACAGTTTGCGGTTGCGGCGCAGGTGAAACCAGAATCGAGGGCGACGAACATACCCACGTGCATGAGCACGATCACGAGCACGGCGGGGCGCGGCACAGCCATGCCCACGAGCATGTCCATCGGCACGAGCACCCGCACGATCACGAACATGGTCATCACGACCATCCGCATTACGGCCACGAACAGGGCCATGCGCATGATCACAGTCACGGCCACGAGCACGAACATCACCACGGACATGAGCATGGGCATGGGCACGAGCACGGCCATAGCCACTCGCACGGTCAGGACCACGGGCACCATGGCGATCTGCATTTCGGTACCGGCGCCGCGCGCGCGCATGCGCCCGGGCTGAGCCAGAGCCGGATGGTGCAGATCGAGCAGAACATCCTGTCGAAGAATAACCAGTATGCCGCGGCCAACCGCAAGCTGTTTGCCGAGCGCGCGATTTTTGCGCTGAACCTGGTGTCCAGCCCGGGTTCCGGCAAGACCACGCTGCTCACGCGCACGATCAACCTGCTCAAGGGCAAGTTCGGCGTCGCGGTGCTGGAGGGCGACCAGCAGACCAGCCTGGACGCAGACCGGATTCGCGCGACCGGCGCGGCGGCGATCCAGATCAATACGGGCAAGGGCTGCCATCTCGATGCGCACATGGTCGGTCATGCGGTCGAACGGTTGAACCCGGCGGAGGGGTCGCTGCTGCTGATCGAAAATGTCGGCAACCTGGTGTGTCCGGCGGCGTTCGATCTCGGCGAGGCGCATAAAATTGCGATTCTCTCGGTGACCGAAGGCGAGGATAAACCGCTGAAGTACCCGGACATGTTCGCGGCGGCCGACGTGATGCTGCTGAACAAGGTAGACCTGCTGCCCTACCTCGACTTCAAGGTGCCGCTCGCGATCGAATACGTGCGCCGCATCAACCCCAACATCAAGGTGATCCTCACTTCCGCCGTCAGCGGCGAAGGCATGCAGGAATGGCTCGACTGGCTCGAAGCTGGACTCAAGAGCGCCCGCACGCAACAGCAGAACGAAGTGGGGGCGCTGAAACGGCAGATCGCCGAACTCCAGGCGGCGCTGGCGGAGCAAGCCCGGTAGGAAGATCATGCTTGCACCGGCCGAACTCCAGACAGCCAGACGCATACGCGTGCGCGGTCAGGTGCAGGGGGTCGGTTTTCGTCCGTTTGTCTATCGGCTCGCGGTCGAACTGGGCTTGCAAGGCTGGGTGCGCAACGATGCCGATGGCGTGGAAATCGAGGTGCAGGGCAATGCGGCGGGGATAGAATCCATGCTGGCTCGGCTGCATCGCGAGGCGCCTGTGCTGGCGCGCGTGGATAAGGTCGAGACCAGCGCCGCAGCGGTCGCCGAGCGGGGGCCGGAGTTCACCATCCGTGAGAGCCGTAGCGGCCAGATCCACACCGGAATCACGCCCGACGCGGCGATCTGTCCGGATTGCCTGCACGAACTGTTCGATCCCGCCGACCGGCGTTATCGCCATCCGTTCATCAATTGCATCCATTGCGGTCCGCGCTTCACGCTGACCGCGCGCATGCCGTACGACCGCGGTAACACCAGCATGGCGCAATTCACGCAGTGCCCGGCATGTCAGGACGAATACGACAACCCGACCACGCGGCGCTTCCATGCGCAGCCCAATGCCTGCCCGCAGTGCGGGCCGCATTTGAACTTGTTTGACAGCCAATGGCAACCGGTCGCGACGGATGATGAAACCGCCGCCAGCGCAGCGTTACTCCGGGCCGGGCAGGTGGTCGCAGTCAAGGGCATCGGCGGTTTCCACCTGGTTTGCGATGCGCGCAATGCCGCGACGGTCGCACGCCTGCGCGGCGGAAAACGGCGCGAGGAAAAACCGTTTGCGGTGATGGCGCTGAACCCTGCTTCTGCGCAGTACTACGCAGAACTTTCATCTGAGGAAACGGTATTACTGGAAAGCAGCGAACGTCCCATTGTGCTGGCGCACAAGTCCGCTGGCTGCGACGAAGTGCTCGCCGGCATTGCACCCGGCCTTGCCAGTATCGGCCTGATGCTGCCATACACGCCGTTGCATTACCTGCTGTTCCACGAACTGCTCGGCCGGCCGTCCGGCACGGACTGGCTGCAGCAGGCGGCGCCAGTCGCGCTGGTGATGACCAGCGCCAATCCCGGCGGCGAACCGCTGGTGAAAGACGACGCCGATGCGCGCGAATCGCTGGGCCGACTGGCCGATGCCTTCCTCACCCATGACCG
>DASSQR010000112.1:0-53900 GCA_035702405.1 Gallionella sp.
TGCGTGATGCGCAGGCGTTCCTCCTGCAACTCGTTTGCCAGCAGCTCAAGCCTTACCGAAGCACTGGCAATCAGCGTACTGAGCAAACGCCTGACTGACTCCATCAACCCCGTACCGTGCTCCAACATCACTTAACGGCCCCCGCGGCCAATCAGCATCCCGACAATGATGCCCACACTGGCGGCAACACCGATAGCCGTCCAAGGATTGTCATGCACATATTCGTCCGTCACCTTGGCTGCCTGACGGGCTCTTTCCATCGCTTCGTCTTCCATTGAAGCCAGGCGTTGTTTGGCCGCCGCGACATTTTCCTGCACCCTCTCACGCACCGCTGCCACCTTTTCACCGGCTTGGCCGGCGGTTGCCCGTAGCAACTCATCAGCATCAGCGACTACGGCGCGCAAATCCTGCATGAGTTTTTCCTTGCTGACATCCGCTGATTTAATGCTCATCGTTCGCTCCTCGATCGTTAATTAAGAACCGCGGTTAGATGCTGCTCAACGCCGGACAACTTGCCCTGCCTTTGTAATCCTAAAATTCGCGGGCGTCAACTTAAACCATCATACAGGTAGCAATGCGCCGCATGGCTTCCCGACACCTTCATGGCCTCAGGATAACTCGCGCGACAAGCCTCTCTGGCCTGCCCGCAGCGGGGCGCAAAATGACAGCCCTGCGGCGGATTCGCAGGCGACGGCAAATCGCCTCCCAGACGGATGCGCTCTACCCCCGTATCGTCGATGTGCGGCACCGCGGACAACAGCGCCTGAGTATAAGGATGCTTCGGCGCATGCAACACCTCTTCCGCTCTGCCGCGCTCGACAATCCGCCCGAGATACATCACGCACACTTCGTGAGCGAGGTATTCGACCACTGCGAGATTGTGGGTGATGAACAGGTAGCTCAGGTTCAGTTCCTGTTGCAGCGACTTCAGCAGGTTGAGGATCTGCGCCTGCACCGACACATCAAGCGCGCTGGTAGGCTCGTCGCAAATCAGCAACTGCGGCGCCACCGCCAGCGCGCGCGCAATCGCAATGCGCTGGCGCTGCCCGCCGGAGAACTCATGCGGATAGCGCCACTTCGTGTTGCGCGCCAAGCCGACGTGATCGAGCAACTCATCGATGCGTGCCTGCCGCGCCGCACTGTCGCGACCGATATTCAGTGCGCTCATCCCCTCTTCGAGAATTTCCGCGACGCGCAATTTCGGATTCAGCGACGCATACGGGTCCTGGAACACCATCTGCATCGCGGCGCGCTTTGCGCGCAATTCCGGCACCTTGAGTCCGGTCAGCTCCTGTCCGCCAAAGCGCACACTTCCCGCGGTCGGAGTGACCAATTGCAGCAGTGCCTTGCCCAACGTGGTCTTGCCGCAGCCGGACTCGCCCACCAGCGCCAGCGTACGCCCCTGCGGAATTTCCAGCGACACGCCATCCACCGCCTTCACCTGTCCGGCCACGCGTTGGAGCAGGCCTTTGCGGATCGGGAAATGGACGCGCAAGTCGAAAACTTGCAGCAGTGGGACGTGAGGATCGGGGATCGAGGATCGAGGGTTGAGGGAAAGCGCCCTCTCCCCTAGCCCCTCTCCCGCAAGCGGTAGAGGGGAACCCAATTCTCGTTCCTCGCTCCTCGCTCCTCGCTCCTGATAAAGATGACACCTCACCCCGCGCCCATCAGACAATACGGCCCACTCCGGCGTCTGCTCGCTACAGCGCTGCCACGCCTGATCGCAGCGCGCGGCAAAGCGGCATCCCTGCGCGATGCTGCCCAGCGGCGGCACGTTGCCGGGAATCGCGGCCAAGGGCTGGCCGCGCCGAATCGCGTTGGGCATGGCGGCAAACAATTTTTGCGTATAGGGATGCAGCGGTTGCGCGAACAGCTGCGCCCGGCTGGCCTGTTCGACGATCTGGCCGGCATACATCACGCCAACGCGGTGCGCATTTTCCGCGACCACGCCGAGGTCGTGCGTGATCAGCAGCATGGCCATGCCATTCTGCCGCTGGGTGTCGCGCAGCAGTTCGAGCACCTGCGCCTGAATCGTGACATCCAGCGCAGTGGTCGGCTCATCCGCAACCAGCAGCCTCGGCTGGCCCGCCAGCGCCATCGCGATCATCACGCGCTGCTTCATGCCGCCGGAAAGCTGGAACGGATATTCCGTCACGCGCCGCGCCGCATCGTGAATGCCGACTTGGTTCAGTAACTCGATACAACGCTGCTGCGCTGCCTGGCCATGCAGATTCTGATGCAGCGCCAATGCCTCGGCGATCTGCTGCCCGGCCGTCATCACGGGATTCAGGCTCAGCGACGGCTCCTGAAAAATCATCGCCATCGTGCCGCCGCGCACCGTGCGCATCTCGCGTTCGCGGAGGTCGAACAGTTCGATCTCCCCCAGCCGCACCGAACCACCCGCATGCGCCACGCCGTCCGGCAACAGCCGCATCAGCGACAGCGCCGTCATGGACTTGCCGCAGCCCGATTCGCCAAGCAGCGCATAAGTCTCGCCCGCCGCAATGCCGAATGAAATCCCGTCGACGATGGGAACGCCGGAACGCAGCGAGGTGGTCAACGATTTGACGGACAGAATTTCGTTCACGATTTCACCTGCACTGCTGACGTTCCAGTATGTCGTGGTCATGCACGCAGTTGTCGCCCCACCGTTCGGCAAGCAGTCTGGAACAATCGCGAGAAACAACCTGAATATTCATCTGTAGGATTCTAGGTTGCCCAAAAATGGAAGTCCAGCCAAACAAAAGGAGTGACGATTAATCTTCAAATTTGAATCCGCAAAATACAATGTCATAAAATAGATCATACGGTTTGGGTTGACAGGGCAACCGCAAATGGGCAGCATTTTCATATCCATGAGTCAGCTTTCCAATTACATTGGACGTCTCCATACTGAGGAACACAGGAATGCAGTGGATATTTCTTGCCGTGGCAATTGTTAGCGAAGTTATCGGAACTTCTGCCCTGAAGGCATCGGAAGGATTTTCGCGCCTGTGGCCTTCGGCAATCGTTGCTATTGGCTACGCGTCGGCCTTCTACTTCCTCTCGCTTACGCTCAAGACCATTCCAGTCGGAGTGGCCTACGCAATATGGTCGGGCGCCGGTGTCGCCCTGATTGCGTTGATTGCATGGATTCTCTATGGGCAGTCTCTCGACCTTCCTGCAATCATAGGCATGTCGCTCATCGTGGCTGGCGTCGTTGTTCTCAATCTGTTTTCCAGTACCGCATCTCACTCATGAGCGCCCAATCCATCATTCCAAACAGGCCCGCGCGAAAAGCTGCGCAGGCCGGCGAATTTAGACGTTAGAGGGAATATGTTTTCCGACGCACTGTTGACCCGCAAAAACCGTATTATTTTCTTGACGATCCGCATGGAGATGGAGGAAATTACCATTTCCGATTTACCGCTACTACGTTTACCACGATACGAAAGAAAGTAATCCATATGAGAACCCTCCCCCTCTTTGCCTTTATCCTGTTCACCCTGACCGGCTGCGCGCCTGAAGTCGGATCCCCGAAATGGTGCGAGAAAATGAGCGAAACGCCCAAGGGTGACTGGACGGCGAATGATGCTGCCGAATATACCAAGTCGTGCGTCCTGGGATTGCGGAAGAAGTAAATAGTCGTTCCTCAAGCCTTGCTTTCACCGCTGTCCCTCGCGGCGACGGCCGGGTTGGCGAACGCCATCATCATCGCCATATCTCGCTGGCTCGTTTCTTCCGTTATCGGGTCGGCGCAGCACCGAAGAAGTAGCAGTTTCCCTACTTCAACCTCAGATGCAGCGAAATTAGACTACCTATCGCGACGTTTTGTTCGTCCGAAAGGAGAGATCGCCATGCGATTCATGCTGCTGATGATTCTGACCATATTGCGCCAACGATGAACATCATCCTGGTCACCGGAGCGACCGACGGCATCGGTCTGGAAACCGCAAAAACGCTGGCGCGGCTGGGCCAGGAGGTCGTGCTGCATGGCCGCACCGAAGGAAAAGCGCAACATACCCGCGAAATCATCCAAAGCGCGTCGCCCGATGCGATACTGCACACCACGCACGCAGATCTGTCCGATTTTGCCGCGGTACAGTGCATGGCACAGGAACTTGCGGCCCAACTGCCGCACCTCGACGTGCTGATCAACAATGCGGGCGTCTATATGAACGAGCGAAGGCTTTCAAAGGACGGCTTCGAGATGACGCTGGTGGTGAACTATCTTGTACCCTGGCTGTTGACCCGTTTGCTGTTGCCATTGCTGAAAAAATCGGCGGAACCGCGCGTGGCGACGGTCAGTTCCATCGCGCACCGGAGGGGCGCGATTCAGTTCGATAATCTGAATGGAGAACTCCAGTTTGATGGCCATCGTGCCTACGACAACTCCAAGCTCGCGGTCGCGCTGTTCGCCAGAGAGCTGGCCAGGCGCGAACCCTGGCTCGCATCCAACAGCCTGCATCCCGGCGTGATTGACACCAAACTGCTGCGCTCTGGCTTTACCATGGGAGGCGATCCGGTTTCGGTTGGCGCCGAAACACCGGTGTACCTGGCCACCTCGCCCGAGGTCAAAGGCATCACAGGAAAGTACTTCGATCGCTGCACGGCGGTTCCCCCGGCACCGTTGGTGGAAGACCAGAACCTCGCACGGCAACTGTGGGAATGGACCGAGCATGCACTGCAGCCGTGGCTCCAAAGCTGAATAACCTGCCTCCAGCCGCTCGGCGCACTCACGCAATTCACACATCGGATATCAATGTGTTAGATTGCTGCAGCGCTGCAGCGCTTCAGCGACTGCTTCGTCGGGCGGTTGCCCTACTTTTGTGGAACTACTCTTCAACTGACAGGGAGGCCAAAGCAATGGATCCGGTCGTTCACTTTGAAATGCCGTATGACAATCAGGAACGCATGGCCAAGTTCTACCAGTCGACCTTTGGCTGGAAGTTGCAGATGCTGGGCGAGAAGATGGGCAATTACGTCCTCGCCACGACAATCGAAACCGGCGAAAGCGGCCCGACGAAACCCGGTTCGATCAATGGCGGTTTCTACCCGAACAAACCCGATTGGCCGGCGCAGCATCCGTCCGTCGTAATCGCGGTAGATGACATCCAGGCATCCATGAAGAAAGTAACTGCAGCGGGCGGCAAGGTACTCGGCGAGCCGATGGACATTCCCGGAGTCGGGCAATACGTCTCGTTCCTCGATACCGAGGGCAACCGTGTGAGCATGCTGCAACCTATCCCGCGCAACCAGCAAGCGCCGAAACCGGCCTGACATGAAACCCGCGTATTTCGATCTGACGGTCCACGATTGTCGATCAGGCGCGAAAGTTCTTCGAAGCAGTCTTCGACTGGCGCTTCGAGCCATTCCCGATGCCCTACGAGTATTACCGTATTCAGGCCGGCCCGGAAAATGAGCCGGGAATTGATGGCGGAATCGGCGCCGTGAAAGACGCCCCGATTGCCGGCGGGCTACCGGCAACCCAGCTGACCATCCCCGTCGCCAATCTCGATGAAGCCATCACAAAGATTCAGGCCAGCGGCGGGCGCGTTGTCGAACCAAGGCTGCCGATTCCTGGAATCGGCTGGTACGCGACCTGTGCCGAGCCGGGCGGACTTCGGTTCGGAATCATCCAGGCTGATCCAGCGGCCGCGTGACGGGCCCGCATCGCGCGCTTGACTGATTTCTCGAAACCGTATGGCCCGTTTTCAAGTTCTCCACACGGTAATGCTCGGTGCTCGGAGTGCAGGCTTGCTACGACTACTGACAGGAAATGAGATCGCTCATTTCGGTGCATCAGCAGCTTCGAAGACGTAAAGAACTTCGTATATCGCCGTCCTTCTGCATAACGCTTGCCTTTAGTGCGTTTTTTGACAAGAATGATGCCATCTTTCAGCGAGCCCATTCATGACAGAAAACACGGTTGCAGATTTTTCCCTTCCCGCCACCGGCGGTCAGACCTTCACCCTTTCGGCAGTACGCGGCAAGCATCTGGTGGTTTATTTCTACCCCAAGGACAACACACCCGGCTGCACCACCGAAGCACAGCAGTTCCGCGACTTGTACCCAAAATTTCTGGAAGCGAATTGCGAGATAGTGGGCATCTCGCGCGACAGCATCAAGTCGCACGAAACCTTCAAGACCCGGTTCACCCTGCCCTTCGCGCTGCTGTCCGATGCCGAAGAAACGGTATGCAACCAGTTCGGTGTGATCAAGCAAAAAAAGATGTATGGCAAAGACGTGCGCGGTATTGAGCGCAGTACCTTTGTCATTGACCGCGATGGCGTGCTGCGCCGCGAATGGCGCGGACTCAAGGCCGACGGCCATGCACAGGAAGTGCTGGATTTCGTTTCAACCCTCAACTAAAAGGAACGTCATGCCCCCACGCAAAAAAGCGGCAAAGCAAACCATGACCAAACTGTTCGTGCTGGACACCAACGTGCTGCTGCATGACCCGACCAGCTTGTTCCGCTTTGAGGAACACGATATTTGCCTGCCGATTTTTGTGCTGGAAGAACTCGACAACAAGAAGAAGGGCATGACCGAAGTGGCGCGCAACGCGCGTCAGGCGAGCCGCTTCCTCGACGAGATCGTCAGCGATGCGCCGCACAAAATGGAGGAAGGCATCGAGCTGAGTTCGCCCATGCACAAGAACTGCACGGGACGACTCTTCCTGCAAACCAGTTACGTTCAGCACGAGCTGCCGCAACATCTCGACCTCGGCAAGGCGGACAACGCGATCCTCGGTGTCGTCATCGCGCTGCAGAAGCAGTATCCGCAGCGCACGGTGATCCTGGTCAGCAAGGACATCAACATGCGCATCAAGGCGCGTGCGCTGGAGCTGGAGGCACAGGACTACTTCAACGACAAGGTGCTGGAAGACACCGATCTGCTGTACACCGGCGTGCTGCAGTTGCCGGACGATTTCTGGGAACGGCATGACAAGGACATGAAATCCTGGCAGAAGGAAGGCCACACTTATTACCAGATTCACGGCCCGATGTGCGCCTCGTTTTTCGTCAACCAGTTCGTCTATCTGGAAAAGGACACCCCCTTTTACGCCGTGGTGCTGGAGCAGAACGACCAGACCGCGCTGCTGCGCACGCTGACCGATTACACGCATGGCAAGAACAGCGTCTGGGGCATCACCGCGCGCAACCGTGAACAGAATTTCGTGCTCAACCTGCTGATGAATCCGGAGATTGATTTCATCACCCTGCTCGGCCAGGCCGGCACGGGCAAAACCCTGCTGACCTTGGCGGCAGGCCTGTTGCAGACCCTCGAAAGCAAGTTGTATTCGGAAATCATCATCACCCGTGTCACGGTGCCCGTCGGCGAAGACATCGGTTTCCTGCCCGGCACCGAAGAAGAAAAGATGACACCCTGGATGGGCGCGCTCGAAGACAACCTCGACGTGCTTAACAAGACCGACGAGGAGAGCGGCGACTGGGGTCGCGCTGCGACCCGCGACCTGATCCGCTCGCGCGTCAAGGTCAAGTCACTTAACTTCATGCGCGGCCGTACCTTCCTCAGCAAGTATGTAATCATCGACGAGGCGCAGAACCTGACGCCCGCGCAGATGAAGACGCTGGTCACCCGCGCGGGTCCCGGCACCAAGGTGGTGTGCATGGGTAACATCGCGCAGATCGATACGCCTTATCTCACCGAAGGCAGTTCCGGCCTGACCTACGTGGTTGACCGGTTCAAGGGCTGGACACATGGTGGCCACGTGACTCTGATGCGCGGTGAACGGTCACGGCTCGCTGATTTCGCCGCCGAGGTACTCTGACAATATGACCAGTTCTGCGGCCGACAAATCCGACGCCGAATGGCAAACGGAACTCACGCCCGAGCAGTACCGGGTGTGCCGCCAGTGCGGCACCGAGCCGCCCTTCACCGGTGCATACTGGGATTGCCATGAAGCCGGCACTTACCGCTGCGTGTGTTGCGGCAATGCGCTATTCGCTTCGGACACCAAGTTTGACTCCGGCTCGGGCTGGCCCAGTTTCTGGCAGCCCCTTGCCCCAGCCAGTGTCACCGAACATGACGACACCAGCTATGGCATGCATCGCATTGAGGTAAAATGCAAACAATGCGGCGCCCATCTGGGTCACGTGTTTCCAGATGGCCCGCCACCCACCGGTCTGCGCTACTGCATCAACTCTGCCGCGCTCAAGCTGGACAAAAAATAATTTTCTCGCCCTGCCATCATGAAACTGCTGTTCGATTTATTTCCCATCCTCCTGTTTTTTATCGCCTTCAAGTTTGCCGGCATTTACGCGGCCACGGCAGTCGCGATTATTGCCACCATCGCGCAAATCATCTGGGCCAGGTACCGGTATGGCAAGGTGGATGTCATGCTGTGGGTAAGCTTGGCCATCGTCGGCGTGTTTGGCGGGGCCACGCTGGTGCTGCACGATGAAACCTTCATCAAGTGGAAACCCACCGTACTGTATTGGCTGTTTTGCGCCACCTTGCTGATTTCGAACTGGGTGTTCAACAAAAACCTGATTCGCGTCCTGCTCCAGGAAAAAATTGCGTTGCCGCTGCATGCATGGAATCGCCTGAATTTGAGCTGGGGGCTGTTCTTCGGGGTACTCGGTTTCATCAACCTGTACGTCGCATTCAATTATCCGACGGATAGCTGGGTAACGTTCAAGGCATTCGGTACGACCGCCCTGATGCTGGTCTTTATCCTGGCACAAGGCGTGTGGCTGTCGAGGTACGTGGACGAAAAGAAGGAACACAACTGATGTGGTACGCAATCATCGGCCAGGACGTGCCTGGCAGTCTGGACCAACGCATGGCCGCACGCCCGGCGCATCTGGCTCGCCTGCAGGCGTTACAGGATGAGGGAAGACTGTTGCTCGCCGGCCCCTTCCCTGCCGTCGATGCGGTCGATCCCGGTCCCGCGGGCTTCACCGGCAGCCTGATCGTCGCCGAGTTCGCCTCGTTGCAGGCAGCGCAGGAATGGGCCGACGCCGACCCTTATGTCGCCGCCGGAGTATACCGGCAGGTCACCGTACAGCCGTTCCGGAAAGTGCTGCCTGCTTGAGTAAACAAGCACCGGTAAAAATAATACGCAACTTATTTACGGAAACAATGGTCAAACCACGCCCGGTCGACGGGTGGAGCGGCAATGCCAATCTCTTAGTGAAATGCACAACTATATGCCGCCATATGCTATATTGCGCGTTCAGCGAAGGTGACGAAGCACGGCTTGCACACCCTGAACCTATAAGAACAATCTCCGGGCAATAACCGAATCAGGCTTTGATTTCATAATTAAATATAAGGATGCACCATGTTGAAAACTGGAAAATTTGCAGCATTGGCAATTTTGTGCGCATTGTCGATTAACCCTGCTTTTGCCGAGGATAAATCTGCCGCCATGGTGAATGGCGTGTCCATTCCACAATCGCTCGTCGATATGCGCGTCAAGGCTGCAGTCGCCCAAGGCCAGCCTGACACCCCGGATCTGCGCAAGGCGGTTCGCGACGATTTGATCAGTGTTGAAGTTTTGCGTCAGGCAGCCGTCAAGGATGGCGTGGACAAGAATCCTGACGTCATTCAGCAAACCCAGCTAGCCGGCCAGCAAATCCTGGTAGGTGCATACCTGCAGGAATACGCCAAGAAACATCCGATCTCCGATGAACAACTCAAGCAGGAATATGACAAGCTGAAAGCCAAGCTGGGCGACAAGGAATACAGCGTCCGCCACATTCTGGTTGAGAGCGAAGAAGAAGCCAAGTCCATCATTGCGCAGCTGGGTAAGAAAGCCAAGTTCGAAAAACTGGCTTCCGAAAAAACCAAGGATGCCGGTTCCAAGGACAATGGCGGCTCTCTAGGCTGGGTGGTGCCGGGCAGTTTCGTGCCGCAATTCGCCACTGCGCTGCTGCAGTTGAAGAAGGGCGACTACACCAAGGAGCCGGTGCAAACGCAATTCGGCTGGCATGTCATCAAGCTGGATGACATCCGTGACCTGAAAGTGCCGACGCTCGACGAACTGAAGCCGCAACTGCAACAGCGGCTGCAACAGATGGAAATCCAGAAAATGATTTCTGACTTGCGCACCAAGGCCAAGATCGAGTAATCGAACCGGCAGGGCCAACCTTAAAAAAAGGACATCTTCGGGATGTCCTTTTTTGTTTTGATTTATGCGATGATGCGCCTAACGGCCAAATATTATTATAAGTTCGATTTTCGGCACCCGGCGAAATGCAGAATCTCACGTTACAAGCGATCCTCTCTCCCACGGTAATTACCGTGGCGCCGGACACGCCGTTGACCGAGGTGCTGACGAGCATGGAGTCATTGCACCTTAGTTGCATGGTGGCAGTCGATGACGATCGCCGTCCCTTAGGCATCTTCACCGACCAGGATGTGATCCGACTCATGGCGGAAACCTCCATCGTGCATGAACTGAAGATGGCGGACGTGATGAACACCGTGCCATTGACCGCGACCAGTAATACCGATTTCCGCAGCGCCTATCACTTGATCTCCGAAAAAGGATTTCGCCATCTGATCGTCGTGGATGCCGCGGGACGTCTCGAAGGAGTGATCAACGAAACCGATTTCCTTCATATGCTTGGCCTGGAGTTCCTGATCGAACTCAAGACCGTTGGCGACGTAATGACGCGCAACGTACAAACCATCGTGGCCGATGCAGTATTGTCGGAAGCGGTCAATCTGATGGCCAGCCAGCAGGCTCACAGCGTGATCGTCATGCGCGATGACCTCCCGGCAGGTGTTCTGACCGAGCACGACATGATCTCACTGGCGCGGAAGATCGGCGCCCCGTCGGCCGTGAACCTTACCAGTGTGATGAACGCACCGGTACAAACCATTCCGGCAGATACCTCATTGAAAATGGCGGCCCAGAAGATGGAGGAAACCGGCGTCCGGCAACTGGTGGTGATCGAGCATGGCAACATCTCCGGCCTGGTTACTCACCACGATATCGTCAAGGCGACACAGGGCCACTGTATCGAATTTCTGCACGAGACCCTGGAGCGGCAGCGGCGTGATTTGCTGGACGCGCACAGCATCATCGAGCAGACCCGCCAGCAGTTACTCCTGCGTAGCCTTATGGAGCAGATCAACGATGCGGTTTACGTCGTGGACGTCAATTCCGGCCGAATACTCGATGCCAACAATGAAGCCAGCGTCAGCCTGGGGCATAGCCACGAGGAGCTGCTTCAGCTCAGCATTTTCGACGTTTCGGCGCACGTGCGTCCGGGTTCGGAATGGCACGCCTTTCTTCACAGATTTTCCGCCAGCGGACAACAAATTTTCGAATCTCAGATGCGCCGGCGCGATGGCAGCGAGTTTCCGGTCGAAATGAATGCCCGCCTGCTCCAGCGGGATAATCATGATTACGTTGTCGCGGTCGCACGCGACCTCACTAATCTGCGCCAGCAGGAAACCCAGCTGCGGCTGCAACTCGCCGCACTGAATGCGTCCGCCAATGCGATCGTTCTGACCGACCGCAATGCCGTCATCCAGTGGTCAAACCAGGCGTTCTCGGACATGACTGGCTACTCCGCCAGCGAGGCAATCGGCAAGCATCCCAACGAACTGATCAGGTCGGGAGTGCAAACCCGCGAGTTTTACGCGGCGCTCTGGAAGACGATTCTCAGCGGACAAGTATGGCGAGGCGAAGTCGTCAATAAACGCAAGGATGGTACGCTCTATCAGGAAGAGATGACCATTACGCCGGTGAGGGACGAAAACAGGGAGATTACCCATTTCGTTGCCGTCAAGCAGGACATCACTGCGCGCAAGGAGGCGGAGCGGGCGGTCCAGGAATCTCACGATCAACTGAATGCGTTGATCGAAGCGATCCCCGATGCGATTTTTTTCAAGGACGGCGAAAGCCGCTGGCTGATCACCAATGAGACGGCCAAGAAACTGTTCCACCTGCATGGCTTTGACTGGCAGGGCAAGACCGAAATGGAGCTCGCCGCCGCACGCCCTGAATTCCGTGTCGCTCATGAAAGCTGCCGCATTGACGACGAGAAGGCTTGGGAGGCAGGAAAACTGTCACTATTCGAAGAACGCGTCGCAGACGAATCAGGTCACGTACGTGAATTCGAAGTGCGCAAGGTACCGCTGTTTGGTCCCGAAAATGAACGCAAGGGCCTGGTTATCATCGGGCGCGACATCTCGGAACGCAAGCAGACCGAAGAACAATTGCGCGAAGCGGCCGCAGTGATGCAAAGCACCCATGAAGGGGTCGTGATCTGCGACGCCACACCGAAGATCATTGCGATCAACGCCGCTTACACCGACATCACGGGCTATAGCGCGCCGGAAGTAATCGGGCAGCATCCCAAGGTGTTCAGTTCCGGTCATTCGGACCTTTCGTTTCATGACGCGATCTGGAAGAACTTGCTAAGGGACGGCCACTGGCAAGGTGAAGTGTGGAATCGCCGCAAGAGTGGCGAAGTCTACCCGCAGTTGTTGACCATCAGCACGGTGTATGACGACCAACACCTTCCGATGCGCTATGTCGGAGTCTTCGCCGATATCAGCCAGCTCAAGGAAAATCAGGCACAGCTCGAGTTCATGGCCCTGCATGACCCGCTGACCAAGTTGCCCAACCGCTCCCTGGTCGAACAACGGCTCAAGCAGGAAATCGAGCTCGCGCATCGTCACAAACATCATGTCGGCGTGCTGTTCATCGATCTCGATCGTTTCAAGCTGGTCAATGACAGCTTTGGACATCTCGTTGGCGACGAGCTGCTATGCGACGTCTCGACCCGCCTCAATGCGCGCCTGCGCGAAGGCGATACGCTGGGCCGTCTCGGCGGTGACGAATTCATCCTGCTCGTATCGCCATTGCGCGACTCGCAGGATGCTGCCATTGTGGCGCGCGATTTCATCAGCGTCCTGAGCGCACCCTTCCAGCTACCGGACGGCCACGAGGTTTTCATCGGCGGCAGCATCGGCATCAGCCTGTTCCCGCAGGATGGCGAGACCGTGTCCGAACTCATGAAAAACGCCGATGCCGCGATGTATCTCGCCAAGGAAAGTGGCCGCAACCAGTATTCCTTCTACAGCAAGGAACTGAACGCGGATGCACGCAGCCGGCTGACGATGGAAAACGACTTGCGCCGTGCAGTGCTGCAAAACGAATTGATGCTGCATTATCAGCCGATCGTGGATCTGCGCACCGGCAAGATCTGCGGCGCCGAAGCGCTGGCGCGCTGGCGCCAGGGGAACAACCAGTGGATTTCGCCGACCAAATTCATTCCGTTGTCCGAAAAATCCGGCGTGATCCTGATGATCGGCAACTGGGTGATCAACCAGGCCTGCATGCAAATCCGCAAATGGCTGGACGAAGGACTGGCCAACGTGCGCGTGGCGATCAACATCTCGGCGCGCCAGTTCCGCAGCGGCAACCTCGACAAACTGGTGGCGCAGGCGCTCAAGAAATACAACATCAGCGCCCAGCATCTGGAACTCGAACTGACTGAAAGCATGTTGATGCATGAACATGACGAAGCCGTCGCGACCATGCAGAAACTCAAGCAGATTGGCGTGAAAATCTCGCTGGACGATTTCGGCACAGGCTATTCGAGCTTCAGCTACCTGAGCCGCTTCCCGATCGACACCCTGAAGATCGACCAGTCGTTCGTCCGGAACGTTGTCATCGAACGCGACGCGACCGAAATCGCGTCAGCGATCATCGGCCTCGCCCACCGCATGGGATTGCGCGTGGTGGCTGAAGGCGTGGAGACCGAAGCGCAACTGGCCTATCTGCGCGAAAACGGCTGCGACGAAATCCAGGGTTACCGCTTCAGCACGCCGCTCACGCCGCAGGATTTTGCGGATTTGCTGCGCAGCGGCAAGACCTTGCCCAACCCGGAAGAAACCTGTCCCGCGCGCCATCTTTTGATCGTGAGTGACAAACCGGACATCCTCAAGGACATAGAACTCTCGCTGCACGACGAGGATTACTGCATCCACACAGCCGACGGCAGCCACGCCGGCCTGGAATCGCTGGCACTGAATCAGGCCCAGGTCATCCTCGTCAAGCAACACCCGCCCGGCATGGATGGGCCAGATTTCCTGAGCCGCGCCAGGGAAATCAATCCGCACAGCATCCGCATCCTGCTGGCGGACCAGGACGACAATCTCGCAACGCTGAGCCAAGCCGTCAATAGTGGCACCGCGGGAAAACTTCTTACCCACCCCATTGCGGAAGATCATCTGCGCAAGCACGTGCTGGAAGCATTTGCAGCTTACGAGGCGGCGACCGAAAAATCCGGGCACCCATAATTTCTTCCACCTCCGTGCTCGAAGCGGGCCGGTGTATTTAAAGTTCCCCGGTTAACATGCCATAATTCGCGGCCGCGCCGTCGCCGAGTGCCGGAGCGCATCCTATTGCCTACCTTCCATTCCGATTTTCAGGAGACCACCATGCCAAAAGTCCTTGTTCCCCTCGCCCAAGGTTGCGAAGAGATCGAAGCCGTCACCATCATCGACATCCTGCGGCGCGCCGGCATTGAAGTGGTCAGTGCCGGCCTGAACGATCTGCCGGTACTCGCAAGCCGCGGCGTCATGCTGTTGCCGGACACCACGCTGGACCTCGCCCTGCAGCAGGATTTCGACATGATCGTGCTGCCCGGGGGACAACCCGGCACGAACAATCTCAAGGCGGACAAACGCATCACCAGCCTGTTGCAGCACATGTCACGACAGGACAAATACGTCGCCGCGATCTGCGCCGCGCCCGGAGTGCTCGCCAGCGCCGGCTTGCTCGATGGAAAGCGCGCCACGAGTTATCCGGAAACCCTGGATGACTTCCCCAAGGTCATCCCGCAGGCAACCGCCGTCGAAGAAGACGGCAAACTCATCACCTCGCGCGGCCCCGGCACCGCGATGGATTTCGCGCTCACGCTCGTGGAACGTCTGGCCGGTACTGCCAAGCGCAAGGACGTCGAGGCCGGGCTGGTGCGCTAGTTCGAAATTCAAAAGTATCGACTCTTGATCTTTTTATAATTCATGGCGCCTGAATTTCCGTGGAACCGTCATTCCGGCGAAGGCCGGAATCCAGCTTGTTATTCAGCTCCGCGCAGCGGACAAGGATGTATTTATGGTGTTGTCCACTCTGTGGGGTATCTTCAATTGCCTGGATTCCGGCCTCCGCCGGAATGACGGTGTAGCTGGTTTTTCCAGTTATCGCTAATTATGCAAACTTCACCGACGCCCAGCGCCAGACTGCCGAGACCCAATGCATGGCGGCGCCGTATTATTGAAGCTCTGGTGATTATCGCGGTCGTCGTTGGCGTCCGCGCATGGCAACAGCGCGACATCGTCAGCGGCCCTGCCCCATCCCTCGCAGGCACATTGCTGGATGGCCAACCCTTCACCCTGACCACCCGACCGGTGCAGCCCGTGCTGGTGCATTTCTGGGCCACCTGGTGCCCGGTCTGCCGCACGGAACAGGGCACCATCAACGCCATCGCCCATGGCACCCCCGCCGTCATCACCGTGGCAATGCAGAGTGGCAGCCGCGATGAAGTCGAGAAATACGTCAGACAGCAGGGACTGAATTTCCCGGTACTGAATGACCCGGACGGCCGCATCGCCGCGGCTTGGGGCGTCCATGCGGTGCCGGCGAGCTTCGTCATCGATCGGGACGGACAAATCCGCTTCGTGGAAATCGGCTACACGACCGAAATTGGGTTACGTTTGCGGCTATGGCTGGCAGCAGTACCATGATCATTTTTTAGTTCATGACGCATGAAGTACCTAACCGTCATTCCGGCGAAGGCCGGAATCCAGGCAATCGAAAAATGTCCCGCGTAGTGGGACGACCCCATAAATACATCCTTGTCCGCTGCGCGGAGCTGCATAACCAGCTGGATTCCGGCCTTCGCCGGAATGACGATGTGGCTGGTTTGCGTATTATCGGGATTATGAAAACCTCAAAGTGAGCGGCCAATGCAGGGCCAGATCACTCCAGAAACCGCGTGACCGCTACCGCATCAAACGGCCAGCCGAGTTCGGCATTGTTGTCGGTACGCTTCAGCACCGGAATGCGCACGCCGTACTGCTCCAACAGGCGGTCGTCGTCCGCGATATCGATATACGTTGCCGTAATGCCAAGCCGGCGCAGAATCGCCTCCGCCTCCTCACACAGGTGGCAGCCGGTGGTGCCGTAAAGTACAAGCGTTGCCTGCATCCGTCCGCTCACTTTCGTTCAGAAAAACCGTATGGCTGATTATGCCCGATGCGGCATGGTCACCGCAGCTCGTCCGTTCCCCCTTCGGCACGATGTCACTACCCAAATTCCGCCGCTGCCAGTAGACTCGCAGCGATGAACTGACGGTTGGCTGATCGGTGGCAGCTGCATGCCTCCCTCGAACAAAGCACGAAGGCGGCCAGGTACGAAGGGTACAACATGAAGAAAAAAATCATCGCGATTATCGTCGTTGTTATCGTCGGCCTGGCCGGCACTGCAGCGTGGCTGCGCCACAACGTGAAGCCGGTGCAGAACGAACTGACGCTGCATGGCAACGTGGACATCCGCCAAGTCGAGCTCGCCTTCAATGCCAGCGGCCGCATCGAAAAAATCCTGGTGCAGGAAGGTGACCGCGTCACGGCCGGACAACTACTCGCCAGCCTGGATACCGAGCGGCTGCGCCTGTCGCTGAATCAGGCCGGAGCGCAGACGGCGGCCCAGCGCCAGGTCGTGGCGCGCCTGCGTGCCGGTTCCCGCCCCGAGGAAATCCGCCAGGCGCGCGCTCAGCGCGATGCCGCCAAGGCTGCCGCCGCCGATGCGGAGGCTTATTATCGGCGCCAACTTGACCTGGTGGCGCGCAACTTCGTCTCGCGCCAGCAGGCGGACAGCGCGAAATTCGCGCTCGATAAGGCACAAGAACAACTGAAAGCCGCGGAGGAAATGCTGCGCCTCGCCGAACTCGGCCCACGCAAGGAAGACCTTGCGGCCGCACAAGCCACGCTCGCTGCCAGTGAAGCCGCAGCGGCCGTCATTCGGCGCGATTTGCAGGAAGGCACCCTGCATGCGCCCTCCGCGGGCGTCATCGAAAACCGCATCCTCGAACCCGGCGACATGGCCTCACCGCAGAAACCCGTGCTGACGCTCGCGCTCACCGACCCAGTCTGGGTGCGCGTCTATTTGCCCGAAGCACAGCTCGGCCGGGTGCCGGTGGGCGCTCAAGCCTGGGTGACCACCGACAGCCACCCGAACAAGCGCTACCGCGCTTGGGTCGGCTACGTTTCGCCCAGCGCCGAGTTCACGCCCAAGTCGGTCGAAACCGCCGAGATTCGTGCGAGCCTGGTGTACCAGGCTCGCGTGTTCGTGTGCGAAGGCGCCAACGAGTTGCGCCTCGGCATGCCCGCGACCGTGAGCATTGCGCTCGACCAGAGCGTACCGGCACAGGTGAGTTCGACCCAGCCCGCGGCATTCTGCCCGCCGGCAAATGGTGCACCGCGCCGCGATGAATGACGCGCCCGCGCTGGCCGCCACTGACCTGACCAAGAGCTTCACCGCAGGCGGGCGGCGCATCCAGGCGCTCGACGGTGTGAGCTTTGCCATCCGCCATGGCGTCGTGACCGGCCTGATCGGCCCGGACGGCGCCGGCAAAACCACCTTGATGCGCCTCGCCGCCGGACTGCTCGCGCCGGACGCCGGCACCATCCACGCGCTGGGCCTGGATTCCACGCGCGAATCGCTGGCGGTGCAGGCCGCGCTGGGTTACATGCCGCAGCGCTTCGGGCTCTATGAAGACCTCACGGTGCAGGAAAACCTGGACCTGTATGCCGACCTGCAGGGCGTACCGCAACCAGACCGCCCCGCGCGCTATGCCGAGCTGATGCACATGACCGGCCTCGCTCCGTTCGCCCGCCGCCTCGCCGGACGCCTGTCCGGCGGCATGAAGCAGAAGCTCGGCCTCGCCTGCACGCTGGTGCGCGCGCCGCGCCTGCTTTTGCTGGATGAGCCCACGGTTGGCGTCGACCCGGTGTCGCGCCGCGAGCTGTGGGACATCATCGACCGGCTGGTACGCGACGAGGGCATGAGCGTGCTGCTCTCCACCGCCTATCTGGACGAGGCGGAACGCTGCGCGGAAGTCGTTCTGCTGCACGAGGGCAAGCTGCTGCGGCAATGCGCGCCCGGCGCCATGAGCGACGCGATGACCGGCCGTACCTGGGCCGTGTCCGTCGCGGGCCAGCGCCACCGCGAGGTGCAGGCAGGGCTGGCGGGCCAGCCCGGGATTGTGGATGCACTGGTGCAAGGCGACCACGTGCGCCTGGTGACTGAGCGCGCAAGCATTCCCGAAGACCTGCGCCAGTTGCCCGGACTGAACGATGCGCAGGTCAGGCCGGTAACGCCACGCTTCGAAGACGGTTTCATCGACCTGCTGCGCACCCGCAGCGGCATCGCCAGCCGCGCCGCGACTGTCCTCAGTGGCGTGACGGCACAGCCGGAGCGCAAGGCGGGAGACGAACCCATCATCCATGCCGAAGGACTCCGGCGCCGCTTCGGCGACTTCTGGGCGGTGGACGGCATAACCTTCCAGGTGCGCCGCGGCGAGATTTTCGGGCTGCTCGGCGCCAACGGCGCGGGTAAATCGACCACGTTCCGCATGCTGTGCGGCCTGTTGCCCGCCAGCGGCGGCAGCCTGCGCGTGGCCGGCCTGGACCTGCGCCACGCAGCGTCTGCCGCGCGCGCGCGCATCGGCTACATGTCGCAAAAGTTTTCCCTGTACGGCAACCTGAGCGTGGCCCAGAACCTCGATTTTTTCGCCAGCGCATATGGACTGAGCGGCCAGACGCGCCAGCAGCGGCGGGACTGGGCGCTGAAGGAATTTGAACTGGAGAAATATGCCGACCAGCTTTCCGGAGAACTGTCCCTCGGCTACAAGCAGCGCCTCGCGCTGGCCTGCGCGCTGATGCATGAACCCGATATACTGTTTCTGGACGAACCCACCTCCGGGGTCGACCCTCTCGCGCGGCGCGAATTCTGGCAGCGCATCAATGCGCTCGCGCGCGCAGGCGTGACAGTGATGGTGACGACCCATTTCATGGAAGAAGCGGAATATTGCGACCGCCTCGCCATCATGGCCAACGGCCGCCTCCTCGCGATGGACGAACCGGCGGCCATCAAGGCCGACGCACGCACGCCTGGAAATCCTGAGCCCAGTATGGAGGATGCGTTCATCCGCTTGGTGGAAGCCGCCGACGCTGCGAAGGAAGCTGCATGAACCTAATGACCGCAGCTGAACCATGCCAAACCCTTCGATACGCCCGCCGTGCGGGCTACTCAGGGCGAACGGCCCTAACCAACTTGGTGACCAGCCCCTTCGTGCTGAGTGCCTTGGTCCGTTCGTCCCGAGTAGGCGTAGCCGTATCGAGGGAAGCAAGGTGTATCGAAGCATGAGCGGAAAGGCAACTACGATTTTCAGGATGAACGGCGCACCGCGCGGCGGCAGCGCAATGCGCCTCAGGGGCTTGGTGCGCAAGGAATTCCTGCAAATCGTGCGCGACCCGAGCAGCATCGCCATCGCCTTCCTGATGCCGTTCTTCCTGCTGGTACTGTTCGGCTATGGCGTGTCGCTGGATGCCGACCGCCTGCCAGTGGCGCTGGTCGCCGAGAATCCATCGGCCGACACCGCGGAGTTCATGTCCGCCCTGGAAGGCAGCCATTACTTCGCACCGGTGCGCGCCCTCAGCATGGCCGAGGCCGAGCGCCATCTGCGCGAGGGCAAGGTGAATGCGATCGTGCACCTGCGCGCCAACTTTGCCGCTCAACTGCGTCGGCCAGATGGCGCCCCGATCCAGGTCATCGTCAACGGCGTGGACGCCAACACCGCGCGCCTCACCCAGGGCTATGTGGAAGGCGTCTGGGGCAACTGGCTCGCGCACCATGCCGCCGCGCAGGGGCAGGAACTCGCCACGCCGGTGCAACTGGAACAGCGCGTGTGGTTCAACAGCGAGGTGAAGAGCCGCAACTTTCTGGTGCCGGGCCTGGTCGCGATCATCATGACGCTGATCGGCGCGCTGCTCACCGCGCTGGTGATGTCGCGCGAATGGGAGCGTGGCACGCTGGAAGCCCTGCTGGTGACACCCGCGAGCATGACCGAAGTGCTGCTGGGCAAGATCATCGCTTACTTCACGCTCGGCACCGGCGGCATGCTGCTGACCGTGGGCCTCGCGGTATGGCTGTTCGATGTGCCGTTGCGCGGCTCGTTCTGGCTGCTGTGGAGCTGCGCCTCGCTGTTCCTGCTCGCGGCGCTGGGCATGGGGCTGACCATCTCCACGCTCGCGCGCAACCAGTTCGTCGCCGGCCAGATCGCCATCATCGGCACCTTCCTGCCAGCCTTCCTGCTGTCCGGATTTATCTTCGACATCGACAGCATGCCGGCCGTCGTGCAGGGCATCACCCACATCGTCGTCGCGCGCTATTTCGTCGCCATCGTGCAGACCCTGTTCCTGGCCGGCGACGTCTGGGCAGTAGTGCTGCCCAACGCGCTGGCGCTGGTCATCATGGCCGCCTTCTTCCTCGGCGTGACCTGGCTCAAGTCGAAGAAGCGACTGGAGTGACGCCATGCTGATTCGCATCCTCGCGCTAATCCACAAGGAGTTCCTCGCGCTGCTCAAGGACCCCAAGAGCCGCATGGTGCTCATCGTGCCGCCGATGGTCCAACTGCTGGTATTCGGCTATGCCGCCACCTTCGACCTGAAGGACATTCCCTATGCGCTGTACAACGAAGACCGCGGCGCGGCCTCGCGCGACCTCGTGGCTGCGCTCGACGGCGCGCCCGCGTTCCGGCGCGTGGCCACGTTGCAGGCCGAGGAAGAAATCGCGCCGCTGGTAGACCGGCGCGACGTGCTTGCGGTGATCCACATCGGCCCGCGCTTCAGCGCCGACCTGCTGTCCGGCAACTCGGCGCAGTTGCAAGTCATCGTCGACGGACGCAACTCAAACACCGCGCTGGTCGCGCTGAATTACGTGCGTGCCATCGTGGAACGCTACAACCGCGAATGGAGCGAATCCCGCGGGCTGCAATCGCCGCCCGCCCGGCTCGAAACGCGCGCGTGGTTCAACCCGAACCTGGAAAGCCGCTGGTTCTTCATCCCGGGCATCGTCGGCATCCTGACTCTCGTGACGACCATGCTGGTGACCGCGCTCACCGTCGCGCGCGAACGCGAACAGGGTACCTTCGACCAGTTGCTGGTCACGCCGCTGCGCCCCGCCGAAATCCTGCTGGGCAAGGCCCTGCCCGGTTTTCTGATCGGCATCGTGCAGGCGACCGTCATCCTGCTCATCGCCACGCTGTGGTTCGGCGTGCCGCTGCACGGCAGCCTGCCCGCGCTCTACGCCGGCCTCGCCTTCTTCCTGCTGTCCGGCGTCGGCGCCGGCCTGCTGATTTCCTCGCTCGCGGTGACCCAGCAACAGGGCCTGCTGGGCGCCTTCCTGTTCATGGTGCCCGCGGTAATCCTGTCCGGCTTCGCCACCCCCATCGCCAACATGCCGCCGGCAGTGCAGGCGATTACGCTGATCGACCCGCTGCGCTATTTTCTGATCATCCTGCGCAAGGTGTTCCTCGAAGGTGCCGGCTTCGAGGTGCTGACCAGCCAGCTGTGGCCGATGGCGCTGATCGGCGCGGTTGCGCTGACGCTCGCGAGCTGGCTGTTCCGGCATCGGCTGTATTAACCATTGCATGAAAATGGGATATAGCGTTTAATTCGGTCCAGAAAAGGCACCCGCACGGATTGCGGAGGTGTAATGCAGGATCTGACCCAAATTGCTGAAATTATTAGCCCATGATGTTTTATGACTGAAGAAAATAAACAATCTGAGCATTTGGCTGATTATCGGAAATTACTTGTCGCAGCTGAACAAAAATCACAAGAAGATTTCGACAAAACGGTCTTGTCGCTTTCCGGTGGTGCATTAGGCATTTCTTTTGTTTTCCTGAAAGACGTTATCGGCCCACAGCCTATTGTGCAGCAAGGCTTTCTTATAGCGGCATGGCTAGCTTGGGCTTTCAGTACATTTTCTGTGCTTACTTCTTACTACCTAAGTCACTTAGCATTGCGCCGCGCAATATCTCAGGTCGACAATGGTACGATTTATAAACAGTCCCCCGGTGGAACATTCGCTTGCCTAACCGCAATATTGAATGCTACTGGTGCAATACTTTTTCTTGCAGGTGTTTGCTGTATCACTGTGTTTGCTGTAGCTAACTTGCCAAATAAAAGAGGGCCAAATGACCGAAAAGAAAACACCATCCATTCCTCCACGTCCGACACCACAACCTCCACGCCCGTCATCTCCACCACCAACCCCAGTACGGGACAGTCCAGTTCCGTTGACGGAAGGCTACATTCCCCCAGTGCCACCCCCGCCGCCGCCCAGAAATGAAAAGTAGGCGATTTTAGGCTAACCCTGCATTCAAAAAGGACGCGCCTTCGGCGCGCCCCTTAGAATCAAATGGGATCAGACTCAGAATCAAAAGGGTCAGACTCGATTGATTCGCTTTAAACAAGAAGATTTGGGAATCAATCGAACCTGATCCCATCGATTGTGCGGGGTACCCAGCGGCGTACCCCTTGCGGGTGAAGGCTTCAGGCGAATTTTTACCGCACTTGATCGAACAGTTCGGTGCAGACGCCGATGATGCTTTTTCCAATATTTCAGGATAACCTGAATTACAGGAACAGATTGACTATGAAGAGGTTGTGCATGAACGAAACATTTTTTAAGCCATCACACCGATGCAATCTTTTTGCGTCAAATAGGATGGCTGCTTTACGTTAGCACTCAAGGAGAATCATGGATTATATCTACGTCGACAACTCGAATCTCTACATAGAGGGACGCCGAGTCAGTGCAGTTACACAAGGTCTGGCCGACAATGTTATTCAGGCTATGAATGATGGAATTCTAGATCATGCCTACACAATTAGCTTTGGTAAGCTACATGAATTCCTATGCGGTACCGATAAGCGGACGATAAAGCGTGCAGCACTTTTCGGCTCACGACCACCACCCAATGATGGCATATGGCAATATGCAAAGAACGCTGGTTTTGAGTTGCACCTTGAAGATCGGAATTACTCAAATAAAGAAAAGAAAATCGATACTGGCATTGCAACGCTTTTGACGAAAGATGCGTACAAGAGTGATGGGTATAAAAACGGAAAACCGGGCGAAGATACCTTTGTATTGGTTGCAGGCGACAGCGATTACGTTCCTACGATCAAGGAACTCCAAGCGGATGGTTTTAGGGTTGAAGTAGTTTTCTGGAACCACGCCTCCCGTGAGCTTCGGGAAGTCGCAACAAAATTTATTGGGCTAGATAGCTATTTGGAGCATCTGCGCATATGAGTGCTAATCCTGCGCTCAAGTTCGTTCCCCCCGGTCGCCCGGACGCGCCTTCGGACCGCCCCTTGGCTTCACGTTATACCCGATTATCGGAGGTCGCAGATTGATCCCGACCATTGCTACTGACTTTCGCGCCAAAGCATCTTTTGCAAAAGCTGATGAGGTTGCTCTGTTCAGAAACTTGGCCCAATCGATTGCCACCCACTCCTGCTCCACGTTCATCAATGAGACCCATGGCGGAAAAGTTTGCAACGTAAGCTTTACATCGGTTACGGGGAATCCGGAAACTTGTGAGATAGCCGATCTACTCATTGTTTCGTGTGGTCCCAACGGGATGCTAAGAGCTACATTTTGGCAAGCCAAGAAGCAAAATATGTCGAAGTGGCTTGCTTCAACTAAGGGCAATGAGCATTTTGATTTCAATGGTCAATTTAATCAGTGGGACCTACTGTCTCGCAGACCGCTAATTGCAGGGGTTGGTAGCTTCCATCCTCCGACTACACTCCTTTCTTCATTTGAATCTGCTGCCATTGGATCATTTGGGGTGTTCTATCAGCGCGGATCTCTTATTGAGGTCAGTCACTCCGTAGCCGAGTGCATTTCCTGCCACAACCCGACCGTCAAACATCCGAAGTTGTCTATCAACGGGTACTTGGAAAAGTATTGCTATTCCAATGGCGAAATCATTACGCGGTCTTCCCTAGAGGCGTTCTTGCAGGCGCTTTTTGCTCACCAGATAGGCGCATTTTTAAATCCAGCAGAAGGTGCTCATCGGTGGTTGGTTACATACGCGCGGTCAAAGGCAGCAAAAGCATTTGGAAACAACACTGACCTTCGGGCACTTGATCGATTTCTGAATGACCGACCACCAATGGAACTCGATATTAACGGCCCAAGTGATGGCGTGTCTGTGCTGATCATCAATGAACAAAATGTGGCATAAGCCTGCGGTCCACTGGACGCTGTGCGATAAAGTCGCTAGGTCGGGTTAGCGGATTGCCGCGTAACCCGACCATTGCTGTAACTGTGTCGGGTTCACCCCGGCGGGTATGAGACGCCACGCTAACCCGACCTACATGTTGGAATTTGTTGGCAAACCATCAGTCGTTCCGGCGTCCAGTACCCGCGCGGGGTGACGATAACGCGCTCGATGGACAACTGTTCCAGCCGATTCCACTACCCAAATTTTTCGCCTGCCAGTAGACTGCCAATCAACCGCAAATATCTTTCATTAACCCGAACTGTCCGTTGACACAAAACTGCGTCATTCCCGCGCAGGCAGGAATCCAGATGATTGAATAATCTCCCGCAAAGCGGGACAACATCGCAATTTTATCCGCTTCGCAGGATGTTTGTCCGGCTGGATTCCCGCCTGCGCGGGAATGACGGGCTATTTTGGATTGACGCATTATTCAGCCCGATGAAAGAACGTTTTGACCGTCAACCGTATGCTGCGCACCACCATTTGCCAAGGAGGCGAAGATGGATTTACCAGGCATGCACTTTTTCCCGACGCTGGATGACGCCGCCATTGGCGCGTTACTTGACTCCTGGCATGCGGCCAGTCCGCAGATGGGCGTCCTTGCGTTGTTGGCCGAAGCTGACCAAGGCGGCGTGGCGCAGCTGCAGGCACTCTGCGGTCAGCACAAGGTCGAACTAGCCGGCGCTATCTTTCCGGCGCTGGTCGAAAGCGGCGAATTCCGTACGCATGGTTTGTGGCTCCTGCGCTTCGACACCATGCCGTTTGTCACCCTGCACGAAAACCTCCCGCATGACGCGGCCGGCGCAGCACGCGTGGCGGATGAAATCGGCACCCAGATTCGCGCCGAGCTCGATGACGATCCCGATGTCACGCTGTTCCTGATGTTCGACGCGCTGGTGCCCAACATCGGCACGCTGCTCGACGAGCTGTACCTGCAGCTCGCCAATCGCGTGCATTACGCGGGGGTGAACGCGGGCAGCGAAACGTTCCAGCCGATGCCCTGCCTGTTCGACAACACGCGCCTCATCCAGAACGGCGTGCTGCTGATGCTGCTGCAGCCGCACGCCGGCGCGATGCTCGCGCATGGTTATGGCGTGCCGCCGAAAATGATTTCGGCGACCTCCACCGAGGGCAACCGCATCCGGCAAATCGAGTGGCGCCCGGCCTTCGAGGTGTACCAGGAACTGGCGCGCACCCAGTATGGCGTGGAAATCACGCGGGAAAATTTCTATCAGCTTGCCGTGCATTTTCCGTTCGGCATCATCCGCGCCAACCACGAAATTCTGGTGCGCATCCCGGTCGCGCTGGAGGATGATGGCTCGCTGTTCTGTGTCGGCGAGGTGCCCGCGAATGCGGTCCTGACCCTGCTCGAAGCCCCGAAGGTCGACTCGGTGCACACACTGCAGTCCCTGGTGGAGGGGCTGACCAAGCTCAATGGGGAGCTGGCTGGCAGCGAAGTATTACTGTTTTACTGCGCGGGCCGCCGACTGCATCTCGGGCTGGAAGCTGGAACGAATGAGCTGCACCAGTTTGGTACGATGACCCGGGCCGGGCAGGTCGCCGGCGCGCTGTCGCTGGGCGAGATCGGCAGTTCGCTGCAGTGGGGCTATCCGCTGTTCCACAACGCCACGCTGGTCGGTCTGCGCCTCGACAAGGGTTGAGCATGGAGCATGGCTATATCCTGAGCATCCTGTATGAAATGGCGCTGGTCATCGGCAGCGAGGTCAGCGTCAGGCCATTGCTCACCCGGATGCTGCAGCGCCTGCTCTACCACACTTCCTTTCCCGCCGGCTTTGTCTGCCTGAGCCTCCCGGTGGCAGATGAGCCAGACGGGATGGTTGAGGTGCACATCAACGCCGCCGTGGGCGACTATGAACTGGCCGGGCTGGTCGGAAAACCGGTGCGTCTGCCGGCGCGCCTGTTGCGCGGCGCGGCCGAGCGCGGCGAAGATGATGCCCTGCTCGCAGCGCTGCCCGGCAAAAGCCGCCGCTACCTGGCCTATCTCCGGTTGCCGATCGACGGGCAAGGCGTCGTCGTGCTGCTCGCGCCGCACCTGCCAGATACCGATCTGCCGCTCACACAACTTTTTGAGCCGGTGATGGCCAATCTTGCCAAGGCGATTGTGTTGTGCAGCTACCACGATGCTTATACCGGCCAGTTAATCGCCGCACGGGATGCGAGCCAGCAGGCGCTCGCAGCCAGCGAGGAAAAATTCCGTGCCATTAGCGCCGCGGCGCTGGATGCGCTGATCATGGTCGACGATACCGGCACGCTGGTGTACTGGAATCCCGCCGCCGAACGCATTCTGGGGTATCGCGCCGACGAGGCGCTCGGCAAGCCGTTGCACCAGCTGCTCACGCCGCAGCGCTACCGCAGCCAGGCGATGCAGGGCTTCGAGACCTTTCGCAGCAGCGGGCAAGGCGCATTGATCGGCAAGGCCATCGAGATCGAAGCGCTACACAAGGATGGCCACGAAATTCCGGTTGAGCTGTCGATCTCCGCGCTGCAACTCAACGGGCGCCGGTATGCGGTCGGCATCCTGCGCGACATCAGCGAACGCAAACAGGCGGAACAGGAATTGCGCCTGCTCGCCGCGATCGTGGCATCATCAGACGATGCGATCATCAGCAAGTCGCTGGACGGCACCATCCTGAGCTGGAATGCGGGCGCCGAGCGGCTGTATGGCTACAGCGCCGCCGAAATGATCGGCCGGCCGGTATCACGCCTGGCTCCTTCCGATCGCCCCGATGAAATTCCCGGTCTGCTGGAACGCATCCGGCAAGGCGAGCGCATCGAACACTACGAGACGGTGCGCCGCCGCAAGGATGGTGTGCATGTGCCTATGTCGCTGACGATTTCACCATTGCATGATGCCGCCGGACAGGTGGTGGGCGCATCGGCGATCGGCCGCGACATCACGCAACGCAAACAGGCCGAGGAGGCGTTGCGTCATGCGAACGCCTACAACCGCTCGCTGATCGAAGCGAGCCCCGATCCGCTAGTCACTATCGGGCCGGACGGGCGCATCACGGACGTCAACAGCGCCACCGAACAGGTGACCGGGCATAGTCGCGAAGAACTGATTGGCACCGACTTTTCCGATTACTTCACCTATCCAGAACACGCTCGCGCCGGCTACCAGCAGGTGTTCCGCGACGGCATCGTGCGCGACTATCCGCTGGAAATCCAGCACCGTGACGGCTACACCACGCCGGTGCTCTACAACGCGGCGGTGTATCGCGATGAAGCGGGCCAGGTGACTGGCGTGTTTGCCGCCGCACGCGACGTCACCGAACTGCGGCATGCCGAACAGAAATTGCGCCACAGCGAGGCGGGGCTCAAGGAAGCGCAGCGCATCGCACTGCTCGGCAACTGGGAACTGGATCTCGCAACCAACGCGCTGAGCTGGAGCGACGAAATCTATCGCATCTTCGAACTGGATCCGAAAAAATTCGGCGCGTCCTATGATGCCTTCCTGAATGGGATCCACCCCGACGACCGGAATATGGTCAATCAGGCCTACACCGATTCCGTCAAAAACCGTACGCCCTACGATATCGTGCACCGCCTGCTGATGCCGGACGGCCGTATCAAGTACGTGCATGAACGGTGTGAAACCCATTACAGCGAAGCGGGACAACCGCTGCGCTCCATCGGCACGGTGCAGGACATCACCACCCAGCGTCTGGCCGAACTGAACCTGCAGAAATCCAATCGCGCGCTGCATGCCTTGAGCGCCTGCAACGGGGCACTGGTACGCGCCACGGACGAAGCGTGGTTGCTCAATGATATCTGCAACCTCCTCGTAGAGATCGGCACGTACCCGCTGGCCTGGGTTGGCTTCGCCGAACAGGATGCAGAGAAGAACGTGCGCGTGATGGCACGGGCCGGCGCCCAGGCGGATTATCTCGATCACATCCGGGTCACGTGGAGCGACAACCCTGAGGGGCAGGGGCCGACCGGCACGGCAATTCGCACCGGGCAGCTCCAGATGGCGCAGGACATCCTGCACGATCCGAAATTCCTGCCGTGGCGTGAACAGGCCACCGCCCGCGGCTACGCCTGCAGCATTGCCCTGCCGCTGTTCGACAACAATGACCGTCCATTCGGGGTCCTGAACCTGTACGGCAAGGAGCCGAACGCGTTCGATGCGGACGAAATCAGGTTGCTGCAGGAACTGGCCGGCGACCTCGCATTCGGCATTCGCATGCTGCGGTTGCGTGCGGAACGCGATCACCTGCACGAACAGCAGCTACATCACGATGAAACCGTGCGACAGGCGCTGGCCGGCACCATTCAGGCCATCGCGGTCACCGTGGAAAAGCGCGACCCCTACACCGCCGGTCACCAGCGCCGCGTGGCGAACCTGAGCGTGGCCATCGCGATGGAACTGGGCCTGTCCGAGGAGCGCATCACCGGGCTGCGACTGGGCGCCACCATTCACGACATCGGCAAGATTTACGTGCCCGCCGAAATTCTCACCCGCCCCGGCGAACTCACCCAGATGGAGCGTGATTTCATCAGGATTCACCCCCAAGTCGGCTACGACATCATGAAGGACGTGAAGCTGCCGTGGCCGGTCGCGGAAATGATTTTGCAGCATCACGAGCGCGTGGACGGCAGCGGTTATCCGCATGGCCTGAAGGGCGACGAAATCCTGCTCGAAGCACGCATCCTGACCGTCGCCGACGTAACCGAAGCGATGATGTCACACCGCCCCTACCGCCCGTCGCTCGGCCTCGACGCGGCGCTCGCCGAGATCGAGAAGTATCGCGGCATCTATTACGACCCTGACGTGGTGGATGCTTGCATCCGGCTGTTCCGAGAGAAGGGGTTCAGGCTGGAGCAGTAAACATTGCTGTCAGCGGAAGCAGCATAATGGTCAGAACCAATTAATACGCCATCCTGTCAAACCAATTGAGTCAATTTGTCGTCACCCCACTGTTAGTCGGATGGCGGGACAGGGTGTGGGAATGTCCGCTGAGAGGTTTGACGTGCCGGCTGTTGTGGCTCACATTAAGCGATGACGTTGTCTTGAGGACACTCAGTTTAGCCCCCACATGAATGGCCGCAGCGTAATTCGCCGGTACAGAGATAGTAGCTAAGCCGCTGCCGTCAACCGTAAGCGTCCGGTCAGAACAGGTACTGCCATTCCAATCGCCGGCGATGATGTCGCAATAGGTGCCGGCCGGCAATCCCGTCTGGAAGGCGCGATTCAGAACGGCGTTTTCATGATTGATGACGACGAAGCCTTTATTACCGCGTCCGAAGGCGATCTGGTTGTTGCCGTTGTCCCACCAGTTGGCTACAGCATCGCTACCGGCCGCGTTTCGGAAGCCGACCATATTGCCGATCTCGCGCCAGTGATGCACGCAAGTCCACGGTCCACCGGACCACTGGCAATTGGTTGGCTGGATGCCGGAATTGGGCACGTACACGTCCACGGCAGGTCTGCCCTGGTCGCGCCCTGCCTGCGTGTTTGGATCGAACTGGTAGCCAGAATACACCTGCGGATAGCCGTAGGGCCAGGCTAGCATGAAGACGTTCGCCAGCGTGTAGGAACGCTGCCCGTCATCCCTGTAGTGCAGATAATCGCCGCGGTCGCCGCCGCGCTCCATATCGTGATTGTCGGGGAATACCACCATCTTGTCGCCGGGACCCAGCGTGCTACTGCCGAAGGTCCAGGTCGCACCGAACGTGCTCAGGTCCGCAATGCGCTGGTCAACGAACTTCTGCTTGAGCAGCTTGCCATACAGGAACTCGTTGACGTCGCCGTTGGGATAATACCAGTCCTTCTTCACGGCCTCATTGCCGGGATCGATGACCTCCTGCACCACGTAGTAGTCGTTCTTGTTGCCGATCTTGCTCTTGAAGTTGGAAAGGATCGTGGAAATGTCGACTGCATCAATGTGCTTGGCTGCGTCCACGCGGAAGCCGCGCACGCCAAGGTTGTACAGGTCAACCAAGTAGTCGGCAAGGCGGCCGTTCACGTAGGGCGTCTCTGTGGCCAGGTCAGGCAGGCCGAGCAGTTCACAGTCCTGGACCGCGTGCTGGTTATCGTAATTGTTGACGTCGCTCTGGCAATTGTGGCTGCCGGCAACGTTCCAGTGAAAATCCTGACCTTGGTAGATGCCGGGGAACGTATACCAGTGATTAGTGTTGGAGTACGCGCTACCGGCATAGCCGGTGCCGCTGCCAGCCGCCATGTGATTGATCACGACGTCGGCGTAAATCTTCACGCCTGCACTGTTGCAGCGCGCGACCATGTCCTGAAAGTCCGTGCGTGTACCAAGTTCGCTCTCCACCTGATAGCTCACCGGCTGATAATGTATCCACCAGAAACTGCCCTGGATGTGCTCTTCAGGCGGGGATATCTGCACCGCCGCGAAGCCCTTCGGCCCCAGGTAGGTCTCGCACTCGCGGGCGACATCCTTCCATTTCCACATGAACAGGTTGACGAAGGCTGCACGCGCCGGGTCGGGCGGGGCCGCGTGAGCAGACGGTGAATTGATTAAAGAAAGCCCGGCGATTAACAAAGCCGGAATGAGGATCACGAATGTTGCCCGCTGACGACATTTAACCGATGGAGTCTTCATTGCAGAACCTCCTTGAGAGCTTGGAATCGGACGGACCACAAAATCATATATCTTACAGATGGTTATATCACACAAGAAAGTTCATGGGTATTTTGGTTTGATAGTATTTTTGCCCAGGTGGTCCAGAATCATTGGCCGCAAAAGCTATCCACGACATCTAAAAGATGAGCCTAAGACCCGGGTATACCACCCGAGATTTCTATACGCAGGACAGGTGCGGCATCACGAGGGTATGGACGGCGGCGATTATCCACATGGTCCGAAAGACGATGCGATCGTGCTCGAGGCACGTCACCTGACCGTGGCCGACGTGACCGAAGCGATGACGTCCCACCCCTATCGCCCGTCGCTCGGCCTCGACGCGGCGCTCGCCGAGATCAGCAAGTACCGCGGAGTGTATTACTACCCTGACGTGGTGCCTGTATCCGACAGTTCCGCGAGAAGGAGTTCAGGCTGGAGCAGTGAACGTTGCTGTCAGCGGAAGTGCGACGGCTGCATTGACGCCTGCGACCCGCCTTATGTTGTGCCGCCTTCGTGATGACTGATCACCCGCTCTATTCGTCGATCCGGAATGAGCCACATGAGTGCCACCAGGACATACAGAGATTGTGCAACCCATGGAATCGCAAACGATGCACCGATTGCTACGATGTAAATGATCGGGGAAAGCTTGCCTTTCCAGTCCGATCCGATCGCCCGCCTGAGGATGGATTCGGTGCCCTCGACCGCAATGATGCGGCTTTGCAGCAGGTAGTAGGCAATCGCGGCCATCAGCAGGACGAAACCATACACAGCGCTCGGCAGCTGTGCAAAGTGGTTCTCGCCCATCCAGCCGGTTGCAAAGGGGAACAGCGAAAGCCAGAAGAGCAGGTTCAGATTTGCCCACAGGATGCCGCCAGACACGTGCTTTGTTGCATGCAACAGATGATGGTGGTTATTCCAGTAAATGCCCACGTAGACAAAGCTCAATACGTAACTGAGAAAGACGGGAAGAAGCGGCTTCAGCGCGTCAAAATCGCTCCCGTGCGGCACCTTCATTTCCAGCACCATGATGGTGATGATGATGGCCAGAACCCCATCACTAAACGCTTCCAGTCGATTCGTGCCCACAGCGTACCCTCTTGTTGTTCAGCACAAAGTTTGAGGAGTGAGGTTGCCCCCTTCCCCGGTTTTTCGTCTTCAACGGGCGGGCTTCATGCTACCAGTTTTTTATTTTGCGGGGCGGGGAGCCAGTCTACTAGCCCGGCAGATTGTGTCCGGGTGTCGAATACAAGATATGGCGAAAACTCATCCCCGAGCTGCGCCGCAATGCGGCTCACTCGGGCTACGCTCTATGATTTAAAGGTATCAACCTTTGCCTTTGCGATACTTGGCGAGCTCTGCGTTGAGCCAAGTAGCGCTCTGTACCGGCTGAGTGGCGCCACATTTCACCTGATACGGCTTGCCGCTAAAGCTGCTCTCGCTGCCGGCGCGCGAAATGAATTCTTCTGCCGACGAGACCAGCCCTTTCCTGACCAGATATTCATATTTCTTGTTAAGGTGATCCACGGCCTCGCTAGCGCTATACCAGGTTCCGTTGCGATTGAATTCGCAGCCGGAACTTTTCAGCTGATTGAAGAGGTAGGCTATTTCCTGCTTCACAGAGGGCGACAACTCGCCGCCGAAGGCCAAGCTTGGGAGGAGAAGAATGAAAAGAAAGAATCGCTTCATTTTTGTTGCAGCTAACGAGCCTGTAGGAAAAGTATGAATATTTTCGCATCGTGCCGCGAACAAGGCGAAATATCAAGGTCGCAGTAAGGCACAAACCAATGAAGACCCGCGCCATTGATTCGAAGTCACTTCCTATAGTTTCAACGTTTGACGGGATTGGCTTGAGTCTCGTCAAGATCAAAATCATCGAGTCGAAATTCGCCGCGATCAAAAGCGCTAATTACTTCGTTTGCCTTGGGAACAAGTGCGCGCGGCACCCGAATGTATGCGCCAGAGGCCAACATCCCTGAGAATACTTGCACGACGTTGGCATCCCCTACTTCCGCGGGCACTCCCTCAGCTTGCAGGAGTTCGCGCAAAATATGGGCATCGGTTGGCGTGAGATGACGCGCGACAATGCTCATATCCGCATCATGCCTGACGTGTTCGACGATTTGTGCCGACTCAGTGTCCGGTCTGTCAAACAGAGACCATTGCCAACCCCGGCGTTTGAGTTCTGCCATCGCAACGGATTGCGCGAGTTCCGTCAGGTTGCCGGATCCAACAAAGCGCTTGATTTCATCATCCGAAAGTAGCTTGTATCTTGCTTCCAAATCCGCTCTGTCGGAATTCATGGCACGCCTCGCTAAGAGAAGAGTTGACACATTTTCGGAATCAATTTGATCGGCCTTGCTGATTAACCTCCAGACGCCCTCACGCCCTATCCAACGCGCACACCTTTACGCGGCGTGCCGCAAATTCAGCACCGGCCAGCCGTGCTGTTCGGCATGAGCACGCAAGGTAGTATCGGGATTCACCGCGACCGGTTGCTTCACCTTGGCCAACAGCGGCAGGTCGTTGTGCGAATCACTGTAGAACGTGCTGTCGGCGAAGCTGTCCCAGTTCCAGCCATGCTGCGCGAGCCAGTTTTCGAGGCGGGTGATCTTGCCTTCGCGGAAGCAGGGCACATCGGCCACGCGGCCGGTGAATTCGCCGTCGACGCGCTCCGGCTCGGTCGCAATCAGGTTCTCAACGCCGAATTCGCGCGCGATCGGTGCGGTCACAAAGCTGTTGGTGGCCGTGATGATGACGCATATGTCGCCCGCGTCGCGATGGCGCTGGACCAGTGCGCGTGACGCCGGCGTAATCATCGGTAATACGCTTTCCTGCATGAACTGCTGATGCCACGTGTCCAAAGTCTTGCGCGAGTGGCGCGATAGCGGCTTCAGCTGGAAATCCAGGAACTCGTGGATGTCCAGCGTGCCCGCCTTGTATTGTTCGTAAAACGCAAGGTTCTTGACCTCGAACAGTTCGCGGTCAAGCACGCCGATGCGGATGAGAAATTGCGACCATTCGAAATCGCTGTCGCCATCCAGCAGGGTGTTATCCAAGTCAAACAGAGCTAACTTCACTTCAATTCCAATTCGTGTTGTAAAACTTCCTTGAGCAGCGGCACCGTCGGCGCGCGATGCAGCCGCAGCGAATGTTCGTCCAGCGCATTCACTGCCGCGATCAGACTGGGCAGATCACGCCGCCCATGCCGCAACAAATATTGGGTGACTTCCTGCGGCAGCATGAAGCCGCGCAAGTGCGCATGCTGAATGAGTGCCTGAGCCTTTTCGGCATCATTCAGTGCGTGGACCTGGTACACCAGCCCCCACCCGAGACGCGTGCGCAAATCATCGCGCAGCCCGAGATGCGCCGGCGCGGCCGCGCCGCTGACGAGCAGCATGCCGCCGCTGTCGCGCATCCGGTTATAGAGATTGAACAACTCGATCTGCGCGGCATCATCCAGGTAATCGGCATCATCCACCGCCACGACGTCGGCCGGCTGCGGAACGTAGCCGCGCTCATAGACCGCGTCGAGCTGCAGCTCCAGCGCCGCACTGACGCAGGCCTGCAGCAGATGGCTCTTGCCGCTGCCGCCCTCGCCCCACAGGAAGAAACAGCGTTCTCCGCTGCCGCCGGCCAATGCCTGGTGCAGTGCCGCGAGCACTTCCCCATTGCGCCCCGCGACGAAATTGTCGAACGTCGGCTTAATTTCGGGACCAATATCAAGCAACAGCTGGCTCATGTGCGTTCAGTTTTCTGGTACATCTGACTGCCAAGATACCACGCCTTGGCGTAACGCAGCGCCACCAGCAGGATCGCCGCGAGCGGCAATGCCAGCAGCACGCCGAAGAACCCGAACACCTGCCCGAAGGCGAGCAGCGCGAAAATCACCGCCAGCGGATGGAGGCCGACTCGTTTGCCGACTAGCAGCGGTGTCACCACCATGCCCTCGATCAGCTGGCCCGCGCCAAATACCGCCCATACCAGCAGAACACCGTTGAAATCCGGAAACTGCATCGCAGCCGCGAGCGTGGCGAGCACGAGGCCGGTGATCATGCCGAGGTAAGGCACAAATACCAGCATGCCGGCGACAATGCCGATCGGCAGCGCAAATTCCAGCCCGACCAGCCACAGCACCAGCACGTAATACACGCTCATCAGCAGCATCACGGAAATCTGGCCGCGCAGGAATTCCGCCAGCACGCGATCCACCTCGGCGAACACGGCGGTGACCTTGTCATGCAGGTGGCGCGGCATCAGATTATCGAGGCCCGCCAGCCAGACGTTCCAGTCGCAGAGCAGGTAGAACATCACCACCGGGATCAGCACCAATACGCCCAGCGCGCCGATAATCGCACCGCCGCTGCTGCCGAGCCACGCCAGCACCTTCCCCGCACCGCCACCCATACTTTGCAGGTGGCTCAGCACCATCTCCTTGATCGCCTGGCTGTCCCACTGCAGTTCGGCGCCAAACCACTGCTGCAATTGCGGCAACAACTTGACGCGCGCGGCTTCGATCCAGTCCGGTAGCCGCTGCAGAAACAGACCGACTTCCTTTTCCAGCAAGGGCACCATGATCAGCAGCAGCAACGTGAGCAGCAGCAGACTGCCGCTCATCACCATCACGACGGCCAGCGTGCGCGGGATTTTCCAGGTGCACAGGCGGTTCACCAGCGGATTGCAGATGTAGGCCAGGATGCCCGCCGCGATGAACGGCGTCAGGATCGGGCGGAGCAGATACAGCAACGCAGCAGCGACGATGGCAAAAGCAAGCCATTGCAAGGCGGCGAAGCGGGCTGGGGTCATTTCGGGTAAAATTCGCGGGAAATAAAACGTGCAGCACTTTATCCTGAAGAAAGCGAGAACTCAACTTGAATAACCCGACAGGCCAATCTCCATCCAGCGGACTTTCCTACCGCGACGCCGGCGTGGACATCGATGCGGGCGACCGTCTGGTCGAAAACATTAAACCGTATGCCAAGCGCACTATGCGCCCGGAAGTGCTGGGCGGCATCGGCGGCTTTGGCGCGCTGGTGGAAATTTCCAAGAAATACAAGGAACCGGTGCTGGTGTCCGGCACCGATGGCGTCGGCACCAAGCTCAAGCTGGCCTTTGAACTCAACCGCCACGATACCGTCGGCATCGACCTCGTCGGCATGAGCGTGAACGACATCCTGGTGCAGGGCGCAGAGCCGCTGTTCTTCCTCGATTACTTTGCCTGCGGCAAGCTGAATGTGGACGCGGCGACCGAAGTCATCAAGGGCATCGCGACCGGTTGCGAACAGGCCAACTGCGCGCTGATCGGCGGCGAAACCGCCGAAATGCCCGGCATGTACCCGGTTGGCGAATACGACCTCGCGGGCTTTGCGGTCGGTGTAGTGGAAAAAGCCAATATTATTACCGGCAAAGAAATCTCCGCGGGCGATGTGGTCATCGGCCTCGCTTCCAACGGCGCGCATTCCAACGGCTATTCGCTGGTGCGCAAGATCATCGAGCGCAGCAAGCCCGACCTCGATGCAAAATTCGACGGCGACCGCACGCTGGCCGATTGCATCATGGCGCCGACGCGCATTTACGTGAAGCCGCTGCTGGCGTTGATGCAGTCCATCACGGTCAAGGGCATGGCGCACATCACCGGCGGCGGCCTGCTGGAAAACATTCCGCGCGTGCTGCCGGAAAACGTGGTCGCCCAACTGGACGGCAAGGCATGGCAAACACCCAAGCTGTTCGACTGGCTGCAACAGATGGGTGGCGTCGAGCAACAGGAAATGTACCGCACCTTCAACTGCGGCATCGGCATGGTGGTGATCGTGAGCCGGAACGATGCAGACGCTGCCCTGGCACAGCTGAATGCCGCCGGCGAGACGGCAACAATAATCGGTGCGATCCGCGCACGCGTCGGCGCCGAGCATCAGACGCAGGTTCGATAACATTTGTTCGTACGCAGATTGTACAAGGCCCGAATGGCGGTAAGCGGCAAGGGCCAAGTTTCCCCCCTCTCCCTAACCCTCTCCCTGCCAGGGAGAGGGGATGCTGCTCTTAATGGATTGGGGGATTTAATCTGCAACCTGCGGACAACTGATTTTTGGGATAACCATTGAAAAACGTCGTCATCCTCATTTCCGGCCGCGGCAGCAATCTGCAGGCGCTGCTGGAAGCGAAACTGCCCTGCCGCATCGCTGCGGTAATCAGCAATCGCGCCGATGCCGAAGGGCTGGAAATCGCGCGCGCGCGTGGCATTCCCACTGCGATTCTGTCGCATCGCGACTATTCGGATCGCGAGGGTTTCGATGCCGCGCTGGCCGCGAAGATTGACGAATACCAGCCTGATTTCGTGGTGCTGGCCGGCTTCATGCGCATCCTGACCGGCGGTTTCGTGGATCGCTATTACGGCCGCCTGATCAACATCCATCCCTCGCTGCTGCCGGCGTACGGCGGCCTGAACACGCATGCACGGGCGTTGCAGGATGGCGTGAAAATCCACGGCTGCACGGTGCATTTCGTGACTTCCGATCTCGACCATGGCCCGATCATCATCCAGGCGGCGGTGCCGGTAATGCACAGCGACACCGAAGAAACCCTGGCCGCGCGGGTGTTGCACGAAGAACATCGCATTTATCCGCAGGCGCTGCGCTGGCTGTGCTGCGGCCAGATCGAACTAAGCGAAACCGGCAAGGTCAGACTACTGCATCGCAAGCAAATCAGCGCTGCGTTAATTTCGCCCGGTCTGGAGTAACCATGAAACGTGTCTTGCAGGTTGTCGCATGGCTCATGCTGTGCCTGTCATTCCCGGTATTTGCCGCGCTGCCAGACAGCGTGCAGGCCAGCTACGACGTGTACCGCGATAGCCTCAAAATTGGCCGGATCGACGAAACCTACACACGTCAGCAGGATCGCTACACCCTGACCAGCATCACGACTCCGCTCGGTTTGCTGGCGGTATTCAAACCGGAGAAAGTAACGATCACCAGTAGCGGCTTGGTCGGCAAACAAGGGCTGCAGCCAGAGCAGTTCAGCCACCGGCGCGAACGCGACGCGAGCAAGGACAGCGGCGCCGAATTCGACTGGAAGACCGGCCAGCTTACCCTGATTCGTCAGGGACAGCGTACCGCCGTTGCCCTGCCGGACGATACGCAGGATCGCCTCAGCGCGATGTACCAGTTCATGTTCCTGTCGTTGCAATCCGCCACGAGGCTGGATTTTCCGATGACCAACGGCAGCAAGCTCGACAACTATCATTACACTATCGCGCCCGGTCAGAAGCTCAAGACACCCGCCGGAGAATTTGCCACGCTGTACCTCGACAGCCAGCCCAAAGCAGGCGAGACCCGCACTGAGATCTGGCTGGCGACCGAGCGCCATAACCTGCCCTGCCAGATGACCATCACCAATTCGGATGGCGAACAACTAACCCAGGTGCTGACCCGGCTCCAGATCAAGTAATCGTGATCGCACTCCCACGCACTCCGGCCGGAAGAATTGCGCTCGCCATCGGGCTGTCGCTGCTGGTTCACGCCATCATGCTGTTCGCCCCGATGATCCGGCTGCAGCCCAGCGAACCTCCGTTGCCGCCACTGATGGCCAAGCTGGAGCCGTTGCCCAATGTTGCGGCCAAACCCAAGCCGGTAAAAAAACCAAAGCCGAAACCCGCCGCCCCCGAGCCCGCTCCGGCACCCTCCACGCCGGCAGAACCGCAACCTGTTGAAGCACCACCCGCCGAACCGGCGCCAAGCGCTGCCGAGGCAGCCGCTATGCCGGAGGCGGCCTCGGCAGTCGTCGCCGCTGCGCCGGAAGAAAACAAGCCGGCGCATCCGCTACCCAAACATGCGCAGCTTACCTTCGTCGCCACCATGCCGTCCGGCCTTGAAGTTGCGGAGGCGCGCTATCGCCTGGATATCGCCGACGACCGGAGCTACACGCTCACGGGTGGCGCCAACACGACCGGCCTGGTGCGGTTATTCAAGTCTTATGAGATGATCCAGCGCAGCAGCGGTACCGTGACTGCCCAGGGCCTGCGCCCGGATGCATACAGCGTGACCAGGAATTCCGGTGGCAGCAAGGATGTATCCGAGGCCAAATTCGACTGGCAGACAAGATCGCTGACTTTTTCCAATGGCAAAGAAACGGCGCTGCCCGAACTGGCTCAGGACGATGTCAGCTATTTGTATCAACTATCGCAATTGCCCTTGGCCAAAGGTTTGGTGGAACTGCATGTCGTCCGAAACGAAAGGCTGATCCGCTATGAATTGAGCGTTGGCGAAGAAGAGGAAATCCAGACTCGACTCGGCAAACTGCGCGCGTTGCCGTTGCGCAAAGTTCGCGCAATGGGGGAAGAAGGACTGGATATCTGGTTGGGGCTGGAATATCGGCTGCTGCCGGTAAAAGTCCGTCACTTTAACCGGGCCGGCCAAGTCGATGCCGAAATGGTGATTGCCGACATCCGGGTGGCAGACGAATAAGCACCTCAGGCCGGCACGAAATCATAAGGAAGGGTTTGCAGCGCTGGCTTCATTTGCACGTCTTCCCTGGTGACATGTTCGATCAGCCAGTCCCCCAGAAAGCGCGTGAAATGTTCGATCGCTCCCTCTGACCAGACCCCGCATTTGTCTTCCAGTTCTTCCCTGATGTACTGCAGCTCGTCCTGCAAATACTGATGCGCAAGTCTGTGTTTATCGACTTGAAAATTGATTGCCTGCGCAATTCTTTCCTCATTCGCGCAATGCAATGCCACGCTATTCCACAGCTGTTTGAATGCCTGCGACAAAACAAGCCGATCGCCCCCTCTGAGCGCCTGCTCCACGTTATTGACCAGATCGACCAGGTTCCGGTGATCGGAATCAATCATCGAGTTGCCAACGCTCCACTGCTCCATCCACGCCAAGCTCATCACACCCCCTGCGATAACCACCAACCTGGATTACTGTTCGTTCACGCATGCAACACCTTGTCGCCAGGACGATACATCACATGCTTACTGCCCTGCTGCAGGACATGCTCAATCATGCATAAATTATTCATGTTTTATTTCAATAACATATTAACATATTGCGCAAGCCAGGCCGACGCACAACCATGCTGAGAACAAGTGTTATACCGCTAACAGGGTGTTGAAAAACTACTGCGGCGGCCAACTGCTGCGTTGCGCGGTACTCGCTTCCTCACCTATCTCACTGATATGTCTCGTCGCTCCGTTCCGTGCGCCTTGCACTTGGCCGTCCTCGCTACGTTTTTCAACACCCTGCTAACCCTGTTAAACTGCGCGCCTGAAATTAGAAAGTCTGCTCCATCACAAATGTCATCCACACTGATCACCGAGTATCGTCTTGACCTCATCATCCAGGCGCTGCGTGCGATCCTGCCGCTCGCGCATCCCGCCGACACCACACTGCGCTATTTTTTTCAGGATGAGCGCATCGGTTCCAAGGAGCGTGCCCTGGTCGCCGAAACCGTATTCGGCGTCTTGCGCCATCGTTTGCTGCTGGAGCATGCCTGCGCCGGCAATCCCACCGCTCGTCGCATGGGGCTCTCCTACCTGTTCCGGTTCGGTGGCTACAACCTGCGCGAACTCGAACCGGTACTGAAGCACGATGAAAAGGAATGGCTCGCCACGGTGAAAGGAATCAAGACCGATACCCTGCCATTGTCCGTGCAAGCCGAGTTGCCGGACTGGCTGGTGGAAAAAATGCGTGCAGATTATTCAGACGCGGACATCCTGACCATCGGCCTTTCGATGCAGAACGGTGCGCCACTGGACGTCCGCGTAAACACGCTGTTCGCCAAGCGCGATGAGGTGCTGCAACAGTTGCACAGCCAGCAGATCGACGCCGCCGCGACGCCCTGGTCGCCGATCGGAATCCGCCTCAAGGACAAGGTTCCGCTTAATCGCGATGCACTGTTCACCGAGGGCAAGGTCGAAGTGCAGGATGAAGGCAGCCAGCTGCTCGGCTACCTGCTCGCGCCCAAGCGCAACGACATGGTGGTGGATTTCTGCGCGGGTGCCGGCGGCAAGACGCTAATGCTCGCGGCACTGATGAATTCACAGGGACGTCTGTACGCGATGGACGTGTCCGAGAAGCGCCTCGCCAACCTAAAGCCGCGCCTCAAGCGCTCCGGTGCCAGCAATATCCAGCCGATGCTGATTGCGCACGAGAACGACCTCAAGGTGAAACGCCTGGCCGGCAAGATCGACCGCGTGCTGGTAGACGCGCCGTGCAGCGGCCTCGGCACGCTGCGCCGCAATCCCGACCTGAAATTCCGCCAGTCGCCTGCGAGTGTTGCCGAACTCACGCAGAAACAGGCCGCGATCCTTGCCTCCGCGAGCCGCTTGCTGAAACCGGGTGGACGGCTGGTCTATGCGACTTGCAGCATCCTGCCCGAGGAAAATCAGCAGATCGTGCAAGCCTTCCTCGCGAGTCATCCCAACTTCGTGCTGCGTCCTGCCGGTGAAGTGCTGCAGCAACAGAAGATCCCGCTGGGGATGGGCGATTACCTGGAACTGCGTCCGCACCTGCACGGCACGGATGGATTCTTTGCGGCAGTGCTGGAGCGGGTTTGACTTCAAACAAGCCAAATCTGAAGAACTTTCGCAGGGTAGATTAAGCACATAGCGCGTATCCGCCAATTGTTGGCGGATACGCGCTCGTGGCATTTATACCCGACCTGCCATTCCCTTTGCGCCGGGAAGGCTAGATGCCTCCGTCGTCACTGCCTGGCGAGCATTACAAAGCCGTTGGCCGGGATCCTGGTGTTGAGGCGACCGGAAGACGAGGTAATCGTGGCACCTTCATTTCCCAGGTTCTGCCCCCCGTACACGGCGGCGTCACTGTTGAATATCTCCTTCCATTCGCCATCCGGGATGGCCAGCTGATCCTTCTCGATGGTGTAACCGTCGGCAAATGGAGTATTGTTAAGACTCGCCGCGATAATCACTTCTTCGTCTTCGTTCCACCGCTTGAACGCGATGACCCGGTCCGAATTCGACTCATGGAGAATGTCGATGTTATGGCTGCGAATCGAGGGGAGCCGGTGACTGAGCGTGATGAGATCCTGATAGTAGCGGAAAATCTCCCTGCCGCTGTTGGTCCGCTCGTCGAGGATGTCTTCACGGTTATTAATGAAATTGTCGTAGCGGAACTGCTTTTTCGCCCCGATTTCTTCTCCCATGAAAAACATGGGGGTGCCCGCCGAGAGCAGTGACATGCCAAAGCCAAGCCGGGAGCGCGCCTCTGCCCAAGGGCGCGTGTTGTCATCCAGCGGAGCGCCATTGATGGCCGTCACGATGGTCCGCTCGGTACCGCTGTCATTACCGGCCTCATCATGCGACTCGTGGTAAACAATCTCTTTCGCATGGCTGTTATACAGTGCGCTGGCAAACTGATCCATATCAAGCGGCTCGTTGCCACCGAACCCGGCATTTTTCAGGAGTCGCGCTTTGCCGCCGGCAGACGAAGAGTCGCCGATCAGATTATGGTAAAACTCCGCCGCCCATTTCGCATCGAATCCCAGACCACCCTTGGCCGGTCGTTGGGTAACTGGCGGCCAATCGGAATGGTCTTCGGCAACCAGCATGACATTCGGGTGAACCATGCGCAGGGAGCGACTCCATTCACGCAGGAACTTCTGTCCAAAGATGTTGGCATTACCGATCGAGCGCCCATCCGCGTGCAGCCGGTTGTCGCGGTGTATCGCCTGGGTCAGGTCGACACGAAGACCGTCGACGTGCATTTCCTCGACCAGGAATGCCGCGGCGGTGATGAATTGCTGGCGCACCACTTCCTCCCAGAAACGCGGGGTGTAGCCGGTCGAGCCATTATCGAGATAACCGCCGTCCGGCGAGGCATAATCGGCAGGACGTCCCTCGTACCAGTAATAGATATTCTGGTCGGGAGCGGTTGAATCATACTGCCACTCGGCACGCTCGGCATTAGGGTCGTAGTGGTTATAGACGACGTCCTGAATCACGGCGATGCCGCGGCGATGGCACTCCCGCACGAAATGACGGTACTTGTCGCGCCCGCCCGCACTGGCTTCGATGCACAGATGGTGGGTATCGCCATAACCCCAGGCCACGTTCCCCGAAAACTCCGCCATCGGCAGCAGTTCCACCGCGTTCACGCCAAGGTCGACCAGGTGATCCAGGAAGGCAATCGCATCGCTCAAATCGCCCGGGCCGGGCTTGCCGTACCCCAGTGATCCGACATGCAACTCGTAAATGACCAGATCCTCGACCCGAGTCGGTACCGGCTGTTCAAATGAAAATTCCGAAGCCCAGAATTCCTCGGCGGAAATAAGATCCGGCGCCTTGCCCGGAGGAGTGGAGCTGAAATCCCGGCGGACTACGTCAGGATCAATGACCACGCTGCAACTTACCGAGCCATCCAGTGTATCCGCGGTTCCCATCCAGATATCCCTGGCCGGATTGATGTTGCCCTTGCCGGCCTGGCCGCGTGAAAAAATATCGGTGCGATAGACCGTGTGTCCCTGTGCATTGATGATGCGGTACATGTACGGCAGACTTTTGTAGGATTCGAAATCCCCTGCTGGCCCACCTTCCCAGATGCCATCAGGCCCGCGCATCAGAGGTACAAAGGTCCGCGACGAATCAATCCCTGCACCATCGTCGGCAATATAGCCGCCCGCAGTCCCGAACACCACCTCCACCTTTTGCGCATTAGGCGCCCAGACGCCAAAATTCAGGGTCGGGGCGGTGCTTCCTGCGGCGAAGTGTTTGTTGGCCCCCAGGCGGCGTGCATAGGTAAAGTAATAGCGCTCAACTTGCGAGGTTGCTCCGCTCATGAGCCGAAACATGCGATTTCGTTCCGTGGAATTGGGATCCTGTGCTTCGGTTGGAATTCCCCAGATATTATTTCCCTCGGGACCATCCAGCGCCACGCCCCAGGAAAATGTCTTGTCCTGGTCCGCGAGATCCAGCATCACCGAGACCTTGAAGGTCGGACAACCGTCGGCCCCAATCCCCTCCTGCATCATGGTTTCGGTCCAGTTATCGGAATACCGCCCGCTACTGTCCCAGCTGCCGCGCAAACGCGCATTGCGAAAAATATTACGCTTTAAACCGGTGATGAACTGGAACTCCACCTTCTGCATCGCCATGATGAGTCTCCTATATTGGGTTGTGGCCATTCAGTTACGGAGGGTCGAGATATCTTCAACTGATCCTGCATGCTGCCATGCGCCGGACAGAACAGCGCACTCACGCGGACTCCTGCCGACCGGACAGGATGGTACGCCAAAAGCCATTGGCTGATCTGAGCACTCAAAATTGAGCACCAGATTAGATGTTCTTAATGATTCCGGATCAATAAGGTGAACTATGTAGAGCAAATCCGCGTGCGTCCTTCAGAGCGGAAACTGGGGCATTTCACCACCCGGATTCGCGCTCCGGCGTCGCCGAAATCCGGTGGATGGAAAGATCGGCGCCATTGAATTCTTCTTCGTGATCGAGGCGGATGCCGACCAGTTTCTTCAGCAAGCCGTAGACCGCGAAGCCGCCGGAAAAGGCGATTATTACTCCAAGCGCAGTCCCGAAAAATTGCGCCCAGAAGCTCACACCACCGAGGCCGCCAAATATCTTCTGGCCAAAGATGCCAGCCGCGATGCCGCCCCATGCGCCGCACAGGCCATGCAGCGGCCAGACCCCCAGCACGTCGTCGATCTTCCAGCGGTTTTGGGTGAGCGTGAACAAGGCCACAAACAAACCACCTGCCACGCCGCCCACCACCAGTGCGCCGATCGGATGCATCAGGTCGGAGCCGGCGCATACCGCCACCAAACCGGCCAATGGGCCGTTGTGCACAAAGCCCGGGTCATTCTTGCCGAACCACAATGCGGCCATGGTGCCGCCCACCATCGCCATCAGCGAATTGACCGCCACGAGGCCGCTGATCTTGCTGATTTCCTGTGCTGACATCACGTTGAAGCCGAACCAGCCTACCGTCAAAATCCATGCGCCCAATGCGAGGAATGGAATACTTGAGGGCGGGTGCGCCGAAACGCGCCCTTCCTTGGTATATCGGCCGCGGCGCGCGCCGAGCAGCAATACCGCTGCGAGACCGATCCAGCCGCCTACTGCATGCACCACCACCGAACCCGCAAAATCATGGAATGGCGCACCCAGCGTGGCAGCGAGCCAGTCTTGAAGCCCGAAGCGGCGATTCCAGGCGATCCCTTCAAAGAACGGATAGACGAAACCGACCAGCATGAAGGTTGCCGCCAGCTGCGGATGGAACTTGGCCCGCTCGGCGATCCCGCCTGACACGATCGCCGGAATCGCGGCGGCAAAAGTCAGCAGGAAGAAGAACTTCACCAGTTCGTAGCCGCTCTTTTGCGCCAACTGGTCTGCGCCGGTGAAGAAATTTACCCCGTAGGCGATCGCGTAGCCAACGAAGAAATACGCCAGGGTAGACATCGCAAAATCCGTGAGAATCTTGACCAGTGCATTGACCTGGTTCTTCTTGCGCACCGTGCCAAGTTCCAGAAAGGCAAAGCCCGCGTGCATGGCCAATACCATGATTGCGCCAAGCAAAATGAACAAGGCGTCGTTACTGATTCTCAAGTCTTCCACTGATTTCTCCTTTGGTGCAAACCGGAAAGAAACACGCAAGATGTGTTCCACATATTACAAGCGTATGTTTTTCTGAACACTTCCGGACCGCCGCCATAGCGCAGCGATCCATTTTAAAAACCAAAGTGGTGCATATTCCCGGCGTTGCACCGGGCGGCGCACCAGCACAGTGCGCAGCGGAGAGAGTGGATCAACAGAAGAACGCATGCCGGTGGCACATAGCATGACAGTGAGCGCCCCCGAGGAACGAGACTCAACGAGGAGGACAAAGCAGGCTCATCCGGACGCCCAGCCGTTGAGATATTTCTCGAGCCAGAATAGCCCGACAATGGTCTTGCTGTCATTGATCTTGCCCTGTCGCACCCAATCAATCGCCTCTGGCATTGACAGGTCGAACACCTCCAGAAATTCACCGTCGTCGAGATTGCGCCCCTCATGCCTCAGGCCTCGCGCCAGAAAATATTCCAGCCGCTCATCGGCATAGCCGATGCATGGCCAAGCCGTGGTAAGGTATTCCCACTCTTGCGCGACATAGCCGGTTTCTTCCAGCAATTCGCGCTGGGCAGTCAGCAGGATGTCCTCGCCGTGATCGATCTTGCCGGCCGGCAGCTCGATGAATTCGCGCTGCGCCGCGTAGCGAAATTGGCGTTCCAGCAGCAGATTGCCGTTATCCAGTAACGCGAGGATCGCGACCGCGCCGGGATGTTTGATGTATTCGCGGCTGCTTTCCGCGCCATCCGGCAAACGCACCCGGTCCTTGTGCACGCGGATGAAACTGCCTTCGTACATTACCGTTGAATCAAGAGGTGTTTCTTTCAAATCCATGGTTTTTCCCGACCTTTGTCAAAAAGCTACTGCCCTCGTCATGCCATCGAAACCCGGCCTGCCCAGAATGATGGCAGACGACGAGACGGTCTCGTGTTCCAATTATTTTTCTCCCACTATTGTGCCACGCAAAAAAAACCGCCGTTCTCCTTTCCCCGGAAAAATTCCCGAGGTGGAAAACGGCGGTGGATGGAACTGCTAACACCGGCGCCGGAACAACGGTTACCCGCTGTTCCGGCATCACAACTTATCTTGCCGTGGCGGTCTTGAGAGCAGACCAGCCAGAGAAGCCTCCGTTGTTATAGGTGCGCAGGCGATAGCTGTAAGACGTACCCGACGTCAGCCCCGTGTCCGTGAAGGTCTTGTTGTTGCCACTTCCGGTGCCGCTGGTGATCTGCGCCCAGGCGTTGGCACCAGCCACACTGCGTTCCAGCAACCAACCCGTAGCACCCGTCGGCACGGAGAAGGTCACCTTCAACTGTTTGGCTACCGGACCGCAGAACAAAAACAAACACTGGGTCGGAGGCGCCACCGAGCTGATGGTGGGCGCAGCCGTCGGTGCCGCGAGCGTGATGCTGCTCGTGGCGGAGCTGTTCCAGCTGCCATTGCCAACCGCCGTGACGCGGTACTGGTAGGTGGCGCCACCTGCGAGACCGGTTGCGGGCGTATCCACGAAGCTGGTGGCATCCAGCGCCGGCGTTGCCACCTGCGTCCAGTTGACACCATTCGTGCTGCGTTCCACGACGTATCCGATTTCGTCCGTTACATTACTCCAGGTCACGGTGACCTGCGGCAGTGCCAGGGTCGGATCGGTCGAAGCAACCACCGACGAGATCGCCGGTTTGCCCGGCAACGGCGGTACCGTTAACGCAGTACTGTAAGCCCAGACCGACGGCGTAGCGCCGGCCTTCACGGCACGCACGCGATAGCTGACGTTCTGGCTCGCGCTAGTCGCGGTCACCGTGTTGTCGACTACTTGCGTGCTGTTGGCTGCCTGCACGCCGCTCAACGCGGTCCAGCTCGCGCTGGTGGGGGCACACGAAGTACCGATACAGCGTTGCACTTCGTAACCGTCTTCGCTGGCGGAATTGTCAGCCCATACCAGCGTGATGCTGGAGGTCCCGGTGCCGTTGGTTGCAAACGGACCCGTCGCCACCGCCTGGGTCACCGACTGAACTGCCGGCGGTGCAAGGACAACAATGCTGCTCGCCGTCGAGCTGTTCCAGCCGCTGAAGCCGACAGCCGTGGCGCGATACTGGTAGGTGTTGCCAACCGTCACGCCGACATCGACCAGGCCGGTCGCATCCGCGGCAGCCGTTGCCGCCAGCGTCCAGGCGACACCGTCGGTGCTGCGTTCGACGACGTAACCGGTCTCGTCCGCGACGTTGGTCCAGGTCAGCGCTACGCTAGGCTGGCCGTTGTTCGGGTCAAACGAAACGATCGCGGATGCGATGGCTGGCTTACCCGGTGCCGGTGCCACTGTCGCTGTGGTGCTGTACGCCCATACCGACGGAACCGTGCCGGTCTTCACCGCGCGCACGCGGTAGCTGACGCTCTGGTTCGCCACAGGGGCGGCCAGGGTATTGTCAAGCGTCTGCGTGCTATTGGCCGGCAATACCCCGCCCAGTGCAGTCCAGCTAACGCTGTCAGCCGCACAGGAAGCCCCGATGCAGCGCTGGACTTCATAGCCGTCTTCGCTGGCGGAATTATCGGACCAGATAACGGTAATATTCGGCGTACCACCGTTGCCGTTGGTCGCAAACGGACCTGCCGCCACTGCCTGCGTTACTGACTGCACCGCCGGCGGCGCCAGCAGCGTGACGCTGCTCGTTGCCGAGCTGTTCCAGCCGCTGTAAGCCACGGCCGTGACGCGGTACTGGTAGGTGTTGCCTACGGCCAGCCCGGTCGCGGATGTATCGACAAAGCTCGTGGCGTCCAGCGCCGGAGTTGCCACCTGCGTCCAGTTGACACCGTTCGTGCTGCGTTCGATGACATAGCCGGTTTCACCCGCGACATTGCTCCAGGTGACCGTTACGCTGGGCTGGCCATTGGTCGCGTCGATCGCCGGGGTCACCGACGAGATCACCGACGAGATCACCGGTTGACCCGGCAACGGCGGCACCGTTGTTGCAGTGCTGTAGGCCCAAGCCGACGGCGTCGTGCCGGTCAGCACCGCACGTACGCGATAGCTAACGGTCTGGCTTACGTTGGTCGCAACCAGCGTATTGTCGATCGCCTGCAGGCTATTGGCCGGCAGGATGCCGCCAAGCGCAGTCCAGTCGACGCTGGTCGCACCGCAGTTTGCGCCGATGCAGCGCTGGATTTCATAACCACCTTCGGCTGCCGCGTTGTCAGTCCACGCAATAGTGATGTTGGACGGACCGCTGCTGTTTGTCGCAAACGGACCGCTCGCGACCGCCAGCGTCACCGAATTGATCGTCGGTGGCGCCACGCCGGTGGCAACCTGGTTGGACATTGCGTATAGCGAGTTGCCGTTCACCAGATGAATCGCCATCACGCGGTACACATAAACACCGTTCGGTGCCACAGTCGTATCGATGAATTGCTGCGTCGTGCCGCTGCCGATTGCAGGCGGCGCAAAGCCGTTTTGCGGCGTCACCGGCGTGTAGCCGCCAATCACCCCGTTGATTACCGGCGCGCGTTCGACCACGAAGCCGCTTTCATTGGTGGCGTTGTCCACCCACGTAATGGCGACCTGGCCAACGCCGGTAACCAGCGCCTGCACATTGCTCGGTGCCAATGGTGCGGGCGTGGTCGTAGCCGTTGCAGTACCGGTCGCCAGCACCACATTTGCCGCATCCAGCGCGTTCACCGTATAGCTGTAGGTATTTCCCGGCAACACGGTGGTATCGGCATAGCTCGTCGTCGTAACGGTATTCAGCAGCACGCCGTCACGCAGCACTTGGTAGCTCGCAACGCCGGTCACGTTGGTGGTCCAGTTCAGGTCCACGCGGTAACCGCCAGTCACGGTCGCAGCCAAGCCAACGGTAGGTCCGGCGCCTGCAGTACACCCCATTACCAGCGGGGTAGTCCAGGTGGACACATCCGGAATCGCCGTTGCCGAGCGTACTTGATAGTAGTAGCAGGTGCCTGGGACAAGGCTCGGGCTGTTATCCACCCAAGTGTTGAGGCCAGTGGTCGGAGCGCCGCCCGTCGGTCCGCCAGTTTGGGTCGGAGCGTTCAGGATCGTCAATACGCCGGAACCAACACCGTTGACGATGGCACTGTAGCGCCAGACGTCGAACGACGCTTCGTTGGTTGCATTATCCTGCCAGGTCAGCTTGATGCCGGTCGCCGTCGAATCGGGCGCCGCAGTGCTGGCAGTCAGGAACGTCGGCGCGGCCGGCAGTGACGATGCAACGGTATGCACGTAGACGTTGGAGTCCGGTGCATCACCCTTGCCGTTGAACGGCACCACCTTGAAGCCGTAGGTCTTGCCCGGGCTGGCCGGCGAGGAATCGCCCAGCACGTGCTCGGTGAACGATGTGGTGTTCTTGTCGACCACGGTCAGACGATCCCAGTCGGCCGTCGCATCGCTCTTGCCGTAACGGATCCAGATCGTGTAACCCTCGGCGTTGGCCACCGGAGTCCATTCGATCTTCGCAGCAAATACGTCCGGTGCCAGCGTGACCGGATCAATGTAATCCGGGTCGGCTGCGTTGAGCGCACGTGCCGTCACCGTGGTTGCAGCCGGCACGGCGGCAACCGTCGTGTCGTCACGGTCAACCAGGAACGGTGCCCCCTTGCCGGTTTCCAGCCACGACGCATAGGCCACGCCACCCCAGTTGTCGTTCAAGGGTGCGTTCTTGAACGGATCAGTGATGCTCGCCAGCGGCTTGCCGTTGACCGAGTTGGACAGGTAGTTCGGGTTCGCCGGGTAGTTGGGGTCGAGGATGCTTGGTGGACCTTGCGGACGCACGATGGAATTATCCTGGTCGCGCAGGTGCTCCATGAATTCGCGCGTATGCGTCTGCCAGTAGGCTTCGGCCGATGCGGTCAGCACGATGCCGGCAGGCGCCATGAAGCGATAAGTCACCACATCGAAGTTCTGCCCGTCGGGATAGCGCTGTGCTACCGCCCCACCTTCTTCATACGGCACGATGGTCGTGGCGTTGTAGTTCCAGAACTTCACGCCGGCCTGACGGTAATCCGCATAGGTGAAACCCTTCGGCGGAATGCGGTTGTCGAACAGAATGAAATTGTTGGTCAGAGCCGACGACGGCGCACACGCAGCCGGAACGGCCGCGGTCGGATCAGGGAAAATCGCCGCGCCGTTGGTATCGGTGCAGGTACCCGTAACGCGTTCGTACACCATCACGGCATTATTGCCCGCGACGGTCGCATCGATCACGTTGCTCTGAGCGCGTTTGAACGCTTCGGTGGCGCTGGTGCTCAAGGTCGCCTGGGCGGCGTCATACACACCGGACTGGTACACGGTGGCGCCGGTGGAATCCTTAACTGCTACAGACAGCCACAGGCGGCGCCCATCCGGGTAGCCGGTGGGGATGCGGTGACCGGACTGGTTCAGCACCTTGACCTTCATTTCATACACACCGGGCTGTCCTGCCACTTCGGTCGGGGCCTGGATGATGTTCAGGTCGAGCGCGTCGCGCATCGAGATTTCGGTATTATTCTTGGTGCGATCCCACATCGGGCCGCGGTCCGACAGCATGCCCGGGAAGGGGCGCGGATCCTTGCCGGTCGGGACGCCGATGATTTCGAGGTCGACTTCCGGGTACAGCACCTTCATCATCTGCGGCAGGTCACGGTTGGCGCCGGCCAGCTTGTGGAAGGAGGTACCGCCCTGGGCCGCACGGTTCTTGCCGTAGGGGAAGCCACCTACCAGAAACGGATCGGCGTTGTATGAGCCAGAATCCAGGTCGGTGTACTCGTGCTTCAGCGCCGGCATGTGGCAGTCCTGACAGCGCTGCTGACCATTCCAGACCTGACGCTTGATCGGGTCATAGCCGACGTTGGTCGCCTTCGAGAAGTCGGAGAACTTCCATTCGGTATAGGTACGTTGTTCCGGCATGCCGTGGTTCAAAACCGGCACCGTGAGATCGTGGCAGGAGCCGCAGAACTCGGAAGTACGAATGAAGTTGTTCGGGCTGGCCGAGCCGCCGGAACCGGACGGCAATACCGGCAACAGGTTGTTCAGCGTGTCGGTTGCCGAAGTCCGGCGACCGGCGCCACCGACGGTCGGGTGTTCGATCGAGAACGCCTGCGCATAATAGTCACTCACACCCGTGACGGCATTGATCGGGGTGCTGACCGGCACTTCCAGCGCCGGTGGCAGAGTGCCGTCCGCGGCGTAGGCCAGGTACTGGCCGGCCGAGTTCTGCGCCGGCATGCCTGCCGGTACCGGATTCATCGGGTTGCCGCTCGCCGCCCACCAGTCCGGGTAGACCGCGTAGATCTGGCCGGTGTACGAACCGCCCAGCGGCACGTCACTGAAGTACACATCGGTCATGCCCGAGTATTTACCGATATAGGTCATGCCATCGATGAACTGCAACGAGGTGTCGCCATAGGGCAACCCCGCCGCAATGGTGGGATCACCAGCCTGGTCACTCGGCGTATGCCCCTGGTGTTCCCAGTCAAACATGCCAGCCAGCAGGCTCCACACCTTGTCGAGCACACCGGTCGAAGCATTGTTCAGCACGTCCGGACGCTTGTACGTCACGCTGCCCGCCGCACGGTGGCAGGTTTCGCACATCACGCCTTCGCCGTCGGTCGACAACAGGATGCTGTTCATCGTGGTCGAGCCATCTGCCGCGCCGCCGAGTACGGGATCAAAGCGTCCCGACAGCCAGCCGTTCGGGCTGTGGCAGCGCATGCACACGTTACCCGCGCCATCCTGGCCGGTGACTGCCTTGACCACGCTGTTCACGCCCACCTGGTTGGCGCGGAACACCGGGTCGCGCATCGCGCTGGCCATGTTGCCGCCCGCCCAGTTGCCGAAGTGCGCAGTGTGCTGGTCGACGGTGCCGGCATGGCAGGCACCACAGGTCACCACGAATTCGAACACGTTCCATTGCGCGGGGAACGTGATATTGGTCAACTCCTGTTGCTGGGTGCCGGGGTTCGGCACCGAACCGCCCGGCAAAGCCCGCCCGGGCACGTCAGCATTCGCAATACCGGCAAGCGACAGGGCCAGCATGGCAAACATTGCCACAGCGCACTTGTCTGCCCACCGGCGCCTCCATTCCATAAGTATTTTATTGACACTACCTATCTGCACGATATCCTCCTGAGTCAATTAATCGTTCACTTCCTGTAGTGTGTCGATGGCCGCAGGTTGAGGTTTAACTACTTGTCCTCGTGCTGCCTCCATCGAAGCACCCCGTCCCCCTAGGCAAACCGATTGCCGTCCGTTTCTGCCACAGCGGCAATTCTTGTTATGGGCGGCCGTACTTTGGCTGTCCAGTTTTTTTGCGTTGTAATCTGATTGAATGCGGGCTCCGCTGTCTGCTGCGCATATACCGACGCTTGACAGGCCTGTTAGAGCCCGCAAGAGTCCGAAATGCAAGAAAGGAGATGGTTTAGGTCCAGGCGATCGATGAGATGCCTTGCCTGATGTTGGCGTATCTCCAACATGGAATAGCCAGCGCAAAATCGCGCTCGCGAGCATCATGAAACGGCACAGCGCCGTCATGTACGACATTACTTCTCCTCCCTGACCTTGCCCTGTTCTTTGTTCTTGTTATTGGGAACAGTTGCCCCATTTGTTACCTGACCTTGCTGATGTTGTGCAGATCTGGAGGTTGCACGGTGAAAAGAAACATCACTCTGCCTCAAATGCGCGGTCTGTCCGACAACTTCGCCAGCACACCGAGAGCGTCCTTGGCTTGAGGTGAAAGTTGTTCAATATTAGCAATGTCAGATATTTGTCATATTGTATGACATTAATGTAGCGACATGGTTACATACTGTAATAATTGGTCATATTGTATGAAAATAACGTACCGATCTGGTAACGTATTAGCGTGCAATCGACAAGCATTTGAAGCGTGCGATTACTGTCAGTAACAAATCTTTTCTATACCGGAAGGAAGGATGGACGGAAACGCCATCAGGGGTGGGATTGATGGCGCAAACCGAATGTCTGGTAATTCAGGGCACCGCAAAATCTGCCCCACAACAAACTGAATGTCAGTTTGCGTGCGTCCGACCGGATTACCACAACTCAATGCTGACGTGTAAGCTTGTTTTTTGAATTTGACTACCACATTTTTCATCCGACCGGCTCAGCCGGACGTGATGCAAGTTAATACAACTTCAACTCAATATTTTTTCGCCAACGCACTGTTGGTCACCGCCGAGCAATCGGCACCCAGCCACTTTGCTTCCATCGTGCTCTTGGTGGTATTTTCCTTGTCGCCACTCTTGGTGGTCATCGCGATGGTGCCCGCCATGTGCTCCGGGTCCACTGCCTGAAGCCGGATTTCACCCTTGGAGGTGAACTTGCCGGAACAATCCATCGCCGTCACCCATTCCTTGGCGGTCTGGCTCACGGCCTTGCTC
>DASSQR010000113.1:0-6460 GCA_035702405.1 Gallionella sp.
GGCGTGACCTGGCGGGCAGCGTTGCGACCACGTTGCAGACCGGCCTGACCGCGGACTGCACCGAACTGAACATCGACGTCGACATCCGCAGCCTGCTCGCGACGCGCCCGACCTTCGGCGGCAGCCTGCTATGCACCATCCAGACGCTCAACTACCGGCCGCAGATGGCGACCGTGCGCCCGCGCGTGATGTCCATGCCGAAGCGCGACACTACGCGCAGCGGCAACATTACCGAGCACAAGCTTGCAATGCTGGAGACCGACATCGTCACGAAGGTGCTGGACTTCATCCCGGATGAAAACACCGACAAGGTCAACCTTGCCTACGCCGACATCATCGTGGCCGGCGGCAAGGGGCTCAAGAAGCAGGAGAGCTTCCAGCTGGTCCGGGACCTCGCCGCAGTGCTCGGCGCCGAGGTCGGCGCGACACGCCCGGTGGTGCAGTCCGGTTGGGTCGAGGCCGCGCGCCAGGTCGGCCAGACCGGCAAGACCGTGCGGCCCAAGCTTTACATCGCCGCCGGTATTTCCGGCGCGATCCAGCATCGCGTCGGCATGGATGCGTCGGATGTGATCGTCGCGATCAACAGCGATCCCAACGCGCCGATTTTCGATTTCGCCACCTACGGCATCGTCGGCAACGCGATGACGATTTTGCCGGCGTTGACCGAAGCGTTCCGCAGGGAACGTGCGGCGAGAAGGCCGGACGCGGTGGCGGTGTAAGTAACGTAGGGTGGGCTCTGCCCACCATGTCGGGCGCAGCCCGACCTACTTGGTTCAGGAGAAAAGTAATGGAAAAATTTGATGCGATCGTCGTCGGCGCCGGACCTTCCGGCAATGCCGCGGCATACACCCTGGCGAAGGCCGGGCTGAGCGTGATTCAGATCGAGCGCGGCGAGTATCCGGGTTCGAAGAATGTGCAGGGCGCGATCCTGTATTCCGACGCGTTGGAAAAAATCATCCCCGAGTTTCGTGACGAAGCGCCGTTGGAGCGCCACATCATCGAACAGCGCATGTGGGTGCTGGACGACGATTCCTACATCGGCACGCACTATCGTTCCGACGCGTTCAACAAGGTTCCGTACAACCGTTACACCATCCTGCGCGCGCAGTTCGACAAGTGGTTCTCCGAGAAGGTGAGCCAGACCGGCGCACTGGTGATCTGCGAAACCACCGTTACCGATCTCATTATGGACGGCGACCGCGTGGTCGGCGTGCGTACCGACCGCGAGAATGGCGACCTGTTCGCCGACGTCGTGATCCTCGCCGACGGCGTGAATTCGCTGCTGGCGAAGAAGGCCGGGTTCCATCCCGAGCTGAATCCGGGTGATGTCGCGCTGGCGGTAAAGGAAATACTGTTCCTGCCGCAGGAGACCGTCGAGAGCCGCTTCAACGTGAAGGAAGGCGAGGGCGTGGTGATCGAGATGGTCGGCAAGATCACGCAAGGCATGATGGGCACCGGCTTCCTCTACACCAACAGTGAATCGCTCACCATCGGTGTCGGCTGCATGCTGAATGACCTGAAAAAGAAGGGGGTGTCGCCGTATATCCTGCTGGAGCAGATGAAGAATCACCCCGCCATCAGGCCGCTGATCGAGGGCGGCGAGATGAAGGAATACACCGCGCACCTGATTCCCGAGGGCGGCTATAAGGCGATTCCGCAGATTTTCGGCAACGGCTGGATGATCGTCGGCGACTCCGGCATGTTCGTGAACGCGGTGCACCGCGAAGGTTCCAATCTCGCGATGACCACTGGACGCATCGCAGCCGAAACGGTGATCGAACTGAAGCAGGACGGCAAGGAACTGAGCCGGAAGAACTTGGCCGCTTACCGCGCGCGACTGGACGACAGCTTCGTGATGAAGGACCTCGCCAAGTACAAGGACATGCCGGGCGTGTTTCACGCCAATCCGCAGTTCCTCACCAGCTATCCCGAACTGGTCAACAAGGCCGCGCACCAGATGCTCACCGTGGACGGCGTCGACAAGAAAACCAAGGAACGCGAAATTTTCAAAAGCTTCGCGCGTACCCGTTCGCTCACCGGTCTGGTCGGCGATGCGTTCAAGTTATGGAGGGCTTTCAGATGAACATCAACATCGAGGAAAAACTGTTCCAGAACCGCTACAAGGTCGACCACGGCCGTCCGCACATCCGCATCATCGAGCCGCGCGTGTGCGCTTCGGAATGCCGCACGCAGCAATGCACCCAGGTGTGCCCGGCCGCCTGCTACAAGGCCGAGGGCAACGGCAGCGTGTCGCTGATCACCGACGGCTGCATGGAATGCGGTACCTGCCGGATCATCTGCGACGATTTCAGGAATGTCGCGTGGGAGTATCCGCGCGGCGGCTACGGCATCCTGTTCAAGTTCGGGTAAAAGCAGTCGTTAGACGTTAGTCGCTGGCCATTAGTTAACCTGGCTGGTCTGACTAACGACTAATGTCTAAAGACTAACAACTTAAGGAGTATCAAATGGCAAAACCCCTCAAACACGTTTTCGTCTGCACCCAGGCGCGTCCGCTCGGACATCCGCGCGGCTCGTGCGCTCCCGTCGGCAGCATGGAGGTGTTCCAGGAATTCCTGCAGCAGTTCGAGAAGCGCGGCCTGTGGGGGCGCTACGCGCTGACCAGCAGCGGCTGCATCGGCACCTGCGGCACCGGCCCGAGCGTGCTGGTGTATCCCGAAGGCGTGATGTACGGCGGCGTGAAGAAGGGCGATGTCGCCACGATCATCGAACAGCATCTGCTGAACGACCAGCCGGTGGAAAGACTGAAAGTGCCCGCAGCAGTCTGGGGCTGATTTTGATTTGTCATTCCCGCGAAAGCGGGAATGACGATCCGTTTGCAACAATATTAACTTAAGGAATAAACATGAGCACCTCTGTCATCAACACACTCGAATCACAAAAACGTCTGCTCTCGCCGGTCTACAAAGGTGCATTGAAGAAAGCCGACAGCGAAGGCTTTCGCGGTGAAATCGCGCTGAAGTTCGCCGCCCAGGTGGCCGATGAAGCGCGTCCACCCGAGATCGCGGCGTCCCAGACCATGTTCGCGGCGACGGGTGGCAAGTTCGATTTCATTGCCTGCGAACTGGATTCGCTGGCCTATCTGGAAAACCTGCGTGAAGTGCTGGGCGATTTCCTCAAGCCTGAGGGCAAGTATTTCGCATTCGCCGGCAACGTGGATATCTCCAAGAAATATGCCATCACACTCGGCGGCGTTCCGTTCAACGTGCTGCCGCTGGATGAAGCGACGGTCTACAACGAACTGCTCGACCTGATCGGACTGGAGCGCAACGACCTGAAAAAACTGGACACCGCCGCCAAGCTCGACAAGATCGCCGACGCGGCAGCGAAATTCAGGGGCAAGTTCCCAGAGGTCAGCTTCGAGCAAGGCAAGCAGGAAATGGGGCCGATCCGTATTCCGGACAATCGCCCAGTCTGAACATGGAAGCAGAACTGCATCAGCGCATCGCGGCAGCCACGGACATCGGCGTGGCGCTGCTTGCTGCACTGCGCGAGAGAGTCGCCAAGCTGGCCTTGCCGGGCGAACCCATCACTATTCCTGCGTTCGAGTCAGCCAAATGCACATTGGAATATGATCTGTACAACAGCCAGAAAACCTTGATGGCCTCGTTTTATGCTTCACCCCATTACCGCAACGGAGTCCTGTTGTTCCATTGCGACGGCAGTTGTTACGCCGAGTTCCACGTGATGCGCAAGCATCCAGCTCGTCCCGGCATGTTCATCGAAGCGGTGGAAGCTTGGGTGCGCGATGGCAAAATCCAGACCGATACACGCATAGCGATGATGCCGAAATAACCCTATAAACCGCAGTTGCCACCCCGCTCGGCTTCGATACACCTTGCTGCGCAAGGCACTCAGCACGAACGGAGTGGTCACCACCGGTGATAGACCGTTCGCCCTGAGTAGCCCGTGTAGCGGGCGTATCGAAGGGTTCGCATCTCTCAAACAACTGCGGTTTTTAGGATAACAGGAGTTGTGAATGCGGTCATTTTGCCGCGGCCTCGCGCACATTGTAGTGCGGGCTATTCAGGCAGCGTCAGCCGCAGCGGCAGCATCGTCGATATTCCGAATCCATGTCGCTGGTAGAAACGGATCGCGGCATCGTTGGCGCGGTCGGTGAGCAGGGTGAGGCGCAGGCAGTTTTCGCTCCGGGCGAGTTCAATCGCAGCTCGCAGCAGTTTGCTGCCGAGACCGTCGTGGCGGTGCGCGGGATGGATAATCATGTCTTCCAGCAGCGCAACTTTGCCGCCGCAGGCGGTGCTGACGGTGAACAGCAGGTTGACCATGCCGATAATGTCGGTGCTTTCGCGCAACACCAGGATGTGCCCTGTTTCCGGATGCGCGATGATCTGGCACATGGCGGCGGATTGTTTGGCCGCATCCGGCTCGAAGTCGGCTTCCTGGGTGAACAGGATGGCGAGTAGGGTGCAGAGTTGCGGGATGTCGGCCAGGGTGGCCGAGTGGATTTTGTTCATTGTGTTGTTTATTTTGTGCCGGCAAAACGACCGTCATTCCCGCGCAGGCGGGAATCCAGCTGGTAAATAAATCCAGCACAGCGGGTACGATATGTTGGTCTTGCCATTCCTAGAAACTCACTCCAAGAGGCTTGATCTTGTCCGCTACGCGGGCATTTGAATGCTGGATTCCCGCCTGCGCGGGAATGACGATATATGGTTATTCTTCCGAACCGAAGCACTTGTTATAGTCAGCACACGCCGCGCAGCTCGGCGATTTGCAGACGTTGATGCCTTCGCGTTCGCACAGCTGTTTGTAAAAGAATTTCTTCCATTTCATGTCGCCGGTGTTCTTGGCGGCCAGCGTTGGGAAATGGCGGGAAAGCAGGGCGGATAGCGCCTTTCGGTCCGGCAGGCCGAGATCCTGCCAGAGGTGGTCGCTGCCCATGCAGGCGCAGGCAACGAGGTGGGCCACGCAGCGATGCGGTTCGTCGGCGGTTGCGCGGTGATCGAGCAGCAATTGCAGCAGGTCGGGAAATTCACCCAGCGGCCCGGCAGTGCCGACGGCTGCCCGTTGCGCATCCAGCCAATGCGCCGGTGGGGTGAAATGCGGCAGGCGCGTTTGCAGTAGTTCGGTGAATGCGGCGTGACTCAGCCCGAGCGCTGGGACGAACGGACGGGAGTGCGGATCGCAGTAGGTGGCGATGACATGGGCGAAGGATTCCGTCAGCACATCGCCGCGCGTGGCGGTGTGGCCGAGCAGATGCCAGGCACTGAAGCTGCAGGAGTCAGGCAGTGCGCAGTTATTCAAGCTGCCATCGCAACGTGTGTGTAGCATTTCTTCGGGCATATTTTGGCGCAGGCTTCGCAGCCGACGCAGTTCCTTTCGTTGGCGACGGTCATGACTTTCTTTTCGTATTCGTCGTCGTCATCGTCCTCGCCGAGTTCTAGTGGAATGACTTCGCCGTCTTCGTCGATGCCGACTAGTTGCAGCACTTCGCGGCCGCAGACTTTGAAGCAGCGGCCGCAGCCGATGCACTTCTCCTGGTCGATGCTGCTGACGAATTTCGGAATCCAGCTCCGTCCGTCGGCTAGCGTGATGGTGACTACTGATGACATTTTCGTTCTCCTTTACGCACTGCTTACTGCCAGTATTCGTAGTATTCGTAGGTCGGGTTAGCAGATTCATCGCGTAACCCGATGCGTGCATTGTTGGGTTACACAAAAAACGCTAACCCAACCTACAAAGTTAACCGCCGCTTGCTGCCAGCTTCTGGCGCGCGGCGGTCAATTTTTCATAAGCCTGATGCGCCTTGGTCGCGACTTCCGGAATGCGTTCCCATCCGGTCGGCAAGTCTTCCGACAGGTCGTGCAGGTCCATCTTCAATTGCGTGGCCTGTGCGTTGAGTTTCCTGATTTCGGCCTTGAGGGTGTCGATGTCTTCCATTTCTCCACCTCTAGCCGAACTTCGCCACTTCGGGAAACTTGTTGATCATTTCGACCGCCGAGTCCACCAGCTTGCCGCCTTCTTCCGCCAGCTTGCTTATGTCGTTGAAGCCGAAGCGGTGCACGTCGCGAAGGTATTTATTGATGACGACGAGGCGCCCGGCGGTGAGCACCATGCGCCCGAAACCTTCGTGGCTCATCTTCATCATCGGCGAGACCATGATGCCGGTCTGGCGTTCGACCGACAGACCGACGGCGTTGTAGAACAATTCCAGGCGCCACAAGGTCTCGGGGTCGGGGTCGCCCATGATGGGTATCTCCTTGCGCTTCTCCCTGTCGATGATGTAATCGGCGAGCAGTTGTTCGTTGTTCTTGCCGTCCCACGTGCCGTAGGTGTCCTGCGCGCGGAATTGCTTGGCCAGCTCGCCCAAAAACATTTCGCCGCTGCTTGTTATTACTGCTTCTGCTGTGCCATTCATGTTTGGCTCCTTATGTTTTGTGCAGGAGCGGGCCCAGCCCGCGATAAAGTGATTCGCGGGCAG
>DASSQR010000114.1:0-27670 GCA_035702405.1 Gallionella sp.
CGGTTCGTGCCAAGATGTGTAGGTTGGGTTAGCGCGCAGCGCGTAACCCAACATCAAAACCGACAACCGCCGGGGGTGGCCCGGCAGCTAGTCACTTTCTTTTGTTTCGCCAAAAGAAAGTAACCCAAGAAAAAGCGCCCCTGCCGGAGCGCCCTTCGGGTTCCTTCGGTCGAGCGATAAAATTGGGCGGCTGCGCAACTCGCACGATCCGCTACGCGGCCACGTGCTCAAACAGTGCTCGCCTTCTCCCCAATTTTATCGCCTGCCCTCAGCGCTCCAGAAGGGAAGAAAAAACAGCGGCTCGCGTCGCGCTGCAATTTTCAATTGAGGCGCGTGTCAACGCGACCATTCAATGTTGGCGAGAAAATCGCCAACATTGACCGCTTTTGTTTTTCATCCCCTGTGCGCCGCCGAGTAGCGGAGGCTGGTCAGGGGTAGTCGGCGAGGACTGTTTGAGCGCGCAGCGCGAGTTCCGCAGCCGCCTGACCAGCCGAGCAACGCAGGGTACCCCGCAGGGGCGGCAAACCGGGGCGACTTCTTTGGGTTACCTTTCTTGGCAAGACAAGAAAGGTAACCAGCTGCCGGGCTGCCCCCGGCGGTTTTGATTTTTCGCAGCTGGGTATCGCTGCGCTCAACCCAGCCTACGTATTGGAGCGGCAAAGCAGATTGGGTCTCAACGCAATCTAGCTATCGCAACTGCCGCCGTTTGGATTGATGGCATCTTCGTCCCTTCTCGTTGGGTAGTACACCTTCTTCTCATCAAGCTGGTAAAAGAGTATCCCGTGAATACCATGTGCTGTGGATTTCTTGATGCGACGTTGCCAAATATTCTGGAATGCTTCATTCAGCGGTGCTTCATCGCCACGCGCATACACCTCATCAATAAAGGCAATGTCGGTATCGCCTGGAAATATCAGATCGAATTCTTCATCAGTTGCAGCAAAAATATCGTAAACACAATTTATTGCGCCATCAATAACTTGAATATTTTTCAATCGATTTAGTCCTCAATGAGAAACGCCAACACTCAACGCGCCTCTTCACGCTGCCGCAAACTCCACCGCAACCACAGCCCGAATCCGAGCAGCAGCACCGCCCCCACCCACAACGGCCACCTCACGGGCTGGTTCCACTCGCGGCGCAGGCGGTCACGCTGCGGCGCATCCACGCGCCAGTACTTGAGCCGGTTGTTGGCCATCACACTGGGCTTCACGTTATGCAGCCAGCCGTGCTGTAGCACGTAATTTTTCGGATGGAAGCCCCAGAGCCACGGCGAATCGCGCCGCAGGATTTCCAGCATCTGGTCGATGATCGCCTGGCGTTCGGGGCCGTTGTCCATGTTCTTCATCTGCTCGAACAGGCGGTCGTACTCGGGATTGCTGTAATTGGCGGCATTCTCGCCGTCCTTGCCCACCTTGGCCTGCGCCCCGTGCAGCAGGAACAGGAAGTTCTCTGGGTCGGGATAATCGGCGTTCCAGCCGAAGTAGAACATCTGGGTGTCGCCCTTGCGAATCTTGTCCTGGAAGCGGTTATAGTCGGTGCTGCGCACCACCAGTTGCACGTTGAGCTTGTCGAACTGCTTGCGCATCCAGTCGATACGCGCCTTGTTGCCCACGCCGCCGGCCGTAGTATCCAGGTTGATTACCAGCGGCTGGTGCGTTTGCGCATCCACGCCGTTCGGATAACCTGCCTCGGCAAGCAGTTGCCGCGCCACCTCGATGGACTTGCGCTTCGGCGCCCCGTTCACCCAGTCATATACGTAATGATTGATGCCGGCCTCACCTTCGCGATAGCCGAAGATTCCCGGCGGGATCGGCGACTGCGCGGCAATACCGCGCCCGTTGGCGAAAATGGAAACAAACTCTTCGTAGTCCACCGCAATTGAAATCGCCTGCCGCAGTTTGCGCGCCCGTTCGCTGCTGCCTCCCACCACCGGATCCAGCCAATTGAAGCCGGTATACATCGTGGACGTTGCCACCGAGGTCTCCAGCGTGATGCCCTGTGCCTTCATTTCGTCGGTCACGGTTGCCTCACCGCCGACGCTCATCTGAACGGCCTGGTCGAAACTGTCCGAGCTGATACCGGAGGCGTCGTAGTAGCCCTGCAGGAATTTGTTCCAGTAAGGGATGGTTTCCTTTTCCAGGCTGAACACGACCTTGTCGATCAGTGGCAACGACCGACCCGCATCCGCGAGCAAACCTGCTCCCGCATCGCCTGCCTCGCCTTCAGCGGGATAGCGTTCGCTGTCGTAATAGGGATTTCGGCTCAGCACCATGCGCTGGTTGGGATTATTCTCGGACAGGTAATACGGGCCGCTGCCAATCGGCCACCAGTCCAGCGTCAGATTACGCTCGCGCATGCCCTTCTGTGCGTAAAAGCGCTCGGCCTCCTGTGGCATCGGTGAAAAGAACGGCATCGCCAGCCAGTAGGCAAACTGCGGATACTTGCCGATGATCTCGATGCGGTAGGTCTGGTCATCCACCACCTGCACGCCCGGCAGCGGATAGGCGTTCAGATCGAGGTAGGCGTCCGGGTTCTTTTTCAGCACCTGTTGCAGTGTGGCCGCATACTCTTTCAGGCCGACGATGTACTGGCTCATCACGCCGAAGATCGGCAGATGCAGTTGCGGGTGCGCGAGGCGCTTGATCTGGTAGGCATAGTCAGCGGCCGTCACGGCGCGCGTGCCGGTATGCGGAAAATCGCTGACCGCATAGATCCCCCTCAGATCGTCGGGCGCGAGATGCCCATATTCCAGCTCACCCTGTGCGTTGCGCGCAAAGGCCGGATGCGGCTGGTAGCGCATGTTCGGCTTGAGATGGATTTCGTAGATGCTATACGCAATATCCTGCACCGGCGCCGTGTCCGGTAATGGCCGGTGCTGCTTGTCCAGATAACGCACCACCGGCATCGCGCTGGCTGCCAGCGGCGTCAGCTGGTAGGGGCGCTTGAGGTAGTGGTATTGCAGCGGCGGCGCGTAAATCTGCGCGAGGAACTCGTACTCGTTCTCGCTGTAGGCCTGCGCCGGGTCGAGATGCTTGGGGCGCTCGGTAAACGCGGTATACAGTATCGGCTTGCCGTCATCCGTCACGGGGTACGGATTGTTCCACAGCCCGCCGTCACAGGCGGCAAGCAGCAGGGGCAACAGGAAATAAACGAGACGTTTCATGGCGCGAAAGTGTAGCGGAATCAGTCTGGCGCGTCATGGTAAAAGGTTGACATGAACCGCAGCTTGCACAACACTGCACGCTGCAATCCCGTCCCACCCAATCCGCAAGAAAAACTCAAACCACCATGAATCCAGACTGGCAGAATTTTTTGACCCAACACGGCGCCGTCATTGATGCCGGCGTGGTGCAACATTTCGGCGACCGCGCTGCCGAACTCGCCGCGACTACCCAAGGCACAGTACTCTGCGACCTGAGCCAGTTCGGCACCTTGCGCGTGTCCGGTGCCGATGCGCAAACCTTTCTGCAAAGCATGCTGAGCAATGACATCCGCGAGGTCAGCGCCGACCACGCGCAGCTAAGCAGCCTGAACACCCCAAAGGGGCGCATGCTGGCAACCTTCCTGGTCTGGCGCGATAGTAATGACTACCTGTTGCAGGTGCCGCGCGCGCTGGTCGAAGCCATGCGCAAAAAACTGAGCATGCACGTGCTGCGTGCCAAGGTGACCATCGCGGACATCAGCGATGAAGTCGTCACGCTGGGATTATCCGGTGCGCAGGCGTGGGAAATCCTGGGCAAGCTGACCATCCCGGTGCCGCAGCAGCCTATGGCCGTCACCCGCATCGAGCAGGTCAACATCCTGGCTTTCAGCGACACGCGTTTTCAGCTCAGTACCAGCGCCGCCCAGGCGCAGGCATTGTGGAAATCGCTCCAGCCGCATGCCCAGCCCGCCGCGAGCGTTTGCTGGGACTGGCTCACGATCCGCGCCGGCATTCCACTGGTTCTGCCGCGAACGCAGGAGCAGTTCGTGGCACAGATGGTCAATTACGAAGTCATCGGCGGCGTGAACTTCAAGAAAGGCTGCTATCCCGGCCAGGAAATCGTCGCGCGCATGCAATATCTTGGCAAGCCAAAACGGCGCATGTATCTCGCGCACCTGGATATCACGGTGCAATCGGGAACCGGCGAGGCCCCGCAGGCCGGCGACGAACTCGTCAGCCCGGAGATGGAAGGTCAGGCCAGCGGCATGATCGTCAATGCGGCACCCGCACCGTCGGGTGGCTATGACGTGCTCGCGGTGGTCCAGATCAGCAGCAAGGAAACACAGACCGTGCACTGGAAAACGCTGCAAGGCGCGGCCTTGCAGTTCTCCGAACTGCCCTACCCGCTTCCCGCTGCCTGACGCCGCGCCGCCATGAGCCTGCCCCCGGAAATTTTCCCTCCCGCGCTGCTATGGCTCAGTAACCTCGTCTTCATCTTCCTGCTGGCGCGCGCGATCTGGTTCGCACCATGGCGCCGTCTGGACCACAGTGCGGCACAAAGCAATGCCGTGGTTGGCCTGACACTGGGCGCCTTCGTGTTCTGGCAGCTGAGCCCGGGCGTCCGCCCGGGACTGCACCACCACCTGCTCGGCGCTACCCTGCTGATGCTGATGTTCGGCAGGGAGATTGCCATCTGTTCGCTCAGCCTGGTACTGCTGGCCAGCATGCTGTACACGCACGCCGATTTGATCGCATTCGGCATCAATGGCCTGGTGCTGATCGCACTTCCCGTGTTTTTCAGCGAACTGGTATTGCGCTTCAGCCAGCACAGGCTACCCAAACACTTCATGATCTATGTGCTCGGGAACGGCTTTCTTTGCGCCATTTTGGCCATGGCGCTGGTCGTGCTGGCCACCGCCTTACTGCTGGCCATTTTTGGCAGTTACAAGTGGTCAGTCCTGTTCAACGACTATCTCGCCTTTACGCCGGTAATCTGCTTCGCGGAAGGCTTCACCACCGGCATGCTGATTACGTCGTTCGTAGCATTCAAGCCGGATGCCGTTGCCACCTTCAGCGATGAGGATTATTTGAAGGGGAAATAGCTGGCTATCCTGCCAAGGTAACCCTGAATAAGTCCAGATTTGTCACTCCCGCGAAGGCGGGAGTCCAGTGGCGCGCAAAGCGCGCCGGTGTTTATCTTCGCTGGATTCCGGGTCAAGCCCGGAATGACGGTAATACTGTTTACGTGCCGGATCAATAATGTAGCTTCAGACGCATTCTGATATGCGGCAACCCCGCATCCAGAAATTCCTCGCCCTCTTCGATGAACCCCAGAGTACGATAAAACGGCACCGCGTAGGTTTGCGCATCGAGTTCCACCTGCCGATAACCATTGATGCGCGCGAAATCGAGCAGGGCTTCCACGATCGCCGTACCGACTTTGCGCTTGCGCCATTCCGGCAATACCGCAATGCGCCCGATATGTCCGTCAGCCAGCATGCGGCCACAGCCGATGGCGCTGCCCGTGCTGCTCAATGCGAGCGCATGGCGGCACATTTCATCCAGGCCATCCCATTCCAGTTCCTCCGGCACCCCCTGCTCGCGGATGAACACCGCCGCGCGGATTGCCCGCAGCAGCGGCTCGGCATCGTGCCAGGACACCAGGCTGACAGTAAACCGATGGCCCATGGAATCAGCCAATGATCTCAACCGGTGTGCCGGCCGGCACCAGATCAAACAGCTCGATCAAATCGGCATTGCGCATGCGGATGCAGCCATGTGATTCGGGAATCCCCATCGGTTTCGAATCCGGCGTGCCGTGAATATAAATGGCACGGCGCATGGTATCGTTCTCGCCCAGCCGGTTGAACCCCACTTCGCAGCCGGACAGCCAGAGGATGCGCGCGAGGATCCAGTCGCGCTCGGGAAACCGCTCGGCCAGCTCCGGCGTATAGAACTCACCGGTCGGCCGGCGGCGCACGAACACGGTGTTGGCTGGACACCCCGCGCCGATCTTGGCGCGAATCACGTGCCTGCCGCGCGGCGTGCAGTAGCTGCCTGTTACCTCACCCACCCCCTTGGCCGCGCTGGAAATCGCATAGCGGCGCAGCACGTTGCCGGCGTCATCGAGCAATTCGAGCTGCTGCGTAGCGATATGGACATTGATTTTCATTATGGTCGGGCCTTTTGTTGCGCGCGGCGCATCGCGAAAAATTCGCTGAGCTGCGCGCTGCACTCGTCGGCCAGCACGCCGCCGGTCACTGTTGTGTGATGATTCAACCGCGTCTCGGCAAAGGCATCCAGCACGCTGCCGCACACCCCGGTCTTGGGGTCGCGCGCACCATACACCACCCGCGCAATGCGCGCATGCATGATCGCCCCGGCGCACATCAGGCACGGCTCCAGCGTAACGAACACCTCGCAATCCACCAGCCGGTAGTTACCCAGTCGCTCCGCCGCATCGCGCAGCGCCAGCATCTCGGCGTGCGCTGATGGATCATGGCGCGAAATCGGCGCATTGAACCCGCGCCCGACAATCTCGCCGTTCTTTACCACCACCGCGCCAACCGGCACCTCGCCCATTCGCGCCGCCTCGCGCGCAAGTTCCAGTGCTGCGCGCATAAATAAAGCGTCCCCCTCTCCCGCTTGCGAGATAACCAGCGACTTGGCTGCGGCCTCTTGCAGCCTGGTCGAATGGCTGGTTGTTCCATCCAAAGGGGTTAGGGGAGAGGATATTAGTGTTTCGTTCATTGCATTATCGATCCAGCGGACTGACCACGCCGCGCCCGCCCTTGTTCAAAACATGAGTGTAAATCATCGTGGTGGAAACATCCGAGTGGCCGAGCAGCTCCTGCACGGTGCGGATATCGTAGCCGCCTTCAAGAAGATGCGTCGCAAAGGAATGGCGGAAAGTGTGCGGCGTGGCGGGCTTGGACAGCCCGGCATCGCGCACCGCCTGCTTCACGGCGCGTTGTACGGCCTGATCCTGAATATGATGACGGCGTGTTGCGCCGGAACGCGGATCAACCGAACGATTGGCCGAAGGAAAGACATATTGCCAGGACCAATCCCGGCCTGCGCTGGGATATTTCCTGTCCAGCGCATCAGGCAAGTACACTTCGCCGAAACCGGCTGCCAAATCCTGCTGATGCAACAACCGCACCCGTTCCAAATGCGCCTTGAGTGGCGCAATCACCGCTGCGGGCAGCATCGTTACCCGATCCTTGAACCCCTTGCCATCCCGGACCAATAGTTCACGGCGCGAAAACTCAATATCCTTCACGCGCAGCCGCACCGCCTCCATAATGCGCAGCCCTGCGCCATACAGCAAACTTGCGATCAGCCAATGCGTTCCTTCCAGCCGAGCCAAAACCGCCTGCACCTCCTCGCGCGTCAACACTACCGGCAAACGCTTCGGCGCTTTCGCACGCTCGACGTTATCCAGCCACGGCAATTCAATCCCCAGCACCTCTCTATAAAGAAACAGCAAGGCGCTCTTGGCCTGATTCTGAGTTGAGGCAGCAACCCTACCCGCCACCGCCAGATGCGTGAGAAACGCCTCGACTTGCTGTGCGCCCATGTCCTTGGGATGATGCTTGCCGTGAAACAGAATATAGCGTTTAATCCAGTCCACGTAAGACTGCTCGGTGCGAATGCTGTAGTGCTTCAGGCGAATCTTGCCTCGCACTTGATCAAGCAATTTTGGAGATGATGCCGACGATGGTTCTTCTGGCATTTTTAGGATAGCCTAAAAAAACATAAGGAATTGACTATGAACGCATTATGCATGAATAGAAAGTTATTAGCCATCGCCTTGATGCAATGTTTTGCATCAAATGGGATAGCTACTTAACGTTATGCATCATGACTGAATACACATCTAAACATTGGGAACCGCATTTCGATGACGAGGAGGCGAAGACTATTATTGGCAAACACCTTCTTGTCGGTGTCACGCACCGAAACCACGAAGACGAAGTCACAGGCATAGAGCAGTTTCACGGTGAAGTCATCCGTGCCAGTCGTGAGGAAGGTATCATCCTTCGCTTGAGCGGTTCTGATGAAGAGCGTTGGGTACCTCCTGACTTGTCTCGTCTTGAGCCTGCGGCTCCTGGCAACTACAAGCTAAAAGGCACAGGTGAGGTGGTTGTTAATCCTGATTTTCTATCCACATGGACCGTCTACCCGCCAAACAATTCTCCGCAATGAGCCACATGACGCATAACCCTACGCTCAAGTTCGCTCCCTTCGGTCGCTGGGACGCGCCTTCAGCGCGCCCCTTAGCTCCACGTTAGACCTCGCTTACCAGATGGCTCCAGTTCGCGTTGTATTTGACTCAAACATATTCTCCGTGGAGAACTTTGATTCACTGGAGAAGAGCCCGCTACGTCGATTGTTTGCAGCACGTCGAATATCCCCAATCTACGGCCATGTGTTCATTGAAGAAACACTTCGCGCCTACGGTTCCGCAGGGAAGCGAGATCAGCTTATTAATAGATGGCTTCCCTTTGTTGTTGCCACATGCGATTGCATATGCAATGACTTCAATGGCATCTTCCATGAAGAGCTTGTACGCGGGCGCGGTCCCTACGCGCGGAAGTTCATGCGGCGTCGGGATTACGAGCGTCTCAAACAACGGCTGCCGCGTGTTCCACTAGATGGCACGTGGCACGCTTGGCACGCATCAAAGGCGGAACGTGATGTTGAGGACGCAAAGCGCGCCGCCCAACGACAAATCTCTAAAGAAATTCGCGCCGAAGCTGTCGATTGGAAGAAGGCAATCGGTTACCGCCCTGAAAAGCACGGGCTCCCGAATTTCGGAGCCTATGTCCGCACCGAGATGGACCATGCTGGGCGAACATTTATCTCGCCCCTTATCAAAACTCGAAATCCGCGAGAGGTAGGTAATCGCTGGTCCCGCAACAAGCGCTTTTACCCGTACTTTACGGAGTTCGTTTACGACATGCTCTACCTAAGCTTCTACGCAATGACGAAGCCAGATGCCGTCCTAGACTTAAACGCACAAGCGGATCTCAACGTCATGGCTCATCTTCTTCAAGGCGATGTGCTTGTCTCAAATGAGCAGGGGTTCCTTCGCACGGCATTTAACGATCTATGGAAGCCGAGGGGGAAGGTCTTGATGACTGGCCCGCAATTTCTGGAATACCTTGAGCATGTCTAGGGTTCAGTGGTGACCGATTCGAGGTCTAACATTGCGTTCGAGGCGACCTGCGCGAAAAGCCGCGCAGGCGCCTCAACTTCACGTTAGGCCCGAAAATGTCGACAATTGTTCTAGTGTTGTTACTCATCGCCTTCCTTAGCGCATTCGTGTTTACAGGCAAAGCGATTTATCACATGTATCATGTTGTAACGAACATAACAGGCAAGTACGCAAACTTCTTTGGGCCTTTCCTATTGTTTATGCCCAGTCAATTTACCCCAGAAGGTAACAAACATCGTGTTGCCTTAGGCCCCGCCATAATTGGCGTAATTGTGTGTTGGGTTGTTATTCTTTTAGCGAGAGGCTATCTTGACCATTAGCCTAACCCTACGCTCAAGCATGATCCCGATGACGTGGGCACTATTTTCCCAGCCCCCCTTGTTCCCGCCATCTTGTCTCGGAGCAAGGGCGCATGAAAGGCTTGCCCAACCCTGCGGGCGGAACTACGTAAAGCGCGCAACCCTTTACGTTTCTTAGCCGTCTCCAGCACCCGGAGCCAATTTCCCACTAATCCAGATATCGTGGGACAATAGGCACAGTTCTGGCTTTTCCGGAGAGAATACTGGACGCATTCTCAGTGACGCACTCATCCATCCCTGCCCGGCGCTCATCGCTCAAGCAGATTCTTCGGTAAAAGTGGCGGCTTCAACCTTCATTGCAAAAGGAGTGAAAGGATGAATACAAGTCTCATAAAGAACTTCCTGCTGCTCGCACTGCTCACGCTTGTCGCAATGAGCGCCAGCGTTTCCGCATCGGCTGCGGCCAGTAACGAACAGACGCAAACGGAACAGGCAGTCTCCGGACAGCATCTCAAGACGATCGGAATCATTGGTGGCATGAGCTGGGTGTCTTCGGCCGAATATTACCGGCTGATGAATGAAATGGTCGGCGCGAAACTGGGCGGACTGCACTCGGCGCCAATCCTGATGTATTCGATCGAGTTCGGCGAATTTTCCAAACAGGAGCGTCTGGCAGACCAGGGAAACTGGACTCCGCTGATCGAAACCATGCTTGATGCGGCACGGCGGTTGAAACGGGGAGGTGCTGATTTCATCGTGATCGCCTCCAACACCATGAACTCGCAAGCCGACTTGATACAAAAAAGGGTCGGCATCCCGGTCCTCCATATCGCGGACGCGACCGGCAAGAAGGTGCATGAAAAAGGAATCCGCACCGTTATCTTGCTCGGCACCAAGTACACCATGGAGCAACCTTTCTATCGCGAGCGCCTGGAAAAATACGGCATTAAGGTGGTTACGCCCGATGAGCAAGAGCGCGATTACATCAACAAGGTTATCTTCGATGAATTGTGCGCCGGCCAGATCAGGGAGGAATCCCGAAAGCAGTTCCTGCAGATTATCGAGCGGCTTGCCAAAGCCAATGGCGCGGAAGGAGTCATCCTAGGCTGTACTGAGATTCCACTCCTCATCAAACAGCAGGATGTCAGCCTCCCTGTCTTCGACACGACCGCGATACATTCGGAGGCGGCGGTTGAATATTCGCTGGGCGGAAAATAGCGGCACCGACACGTAATCGGGGAGGTGAACATGCCAGTCAGAACGTGGCGGCTGATTACGATCATGTTCACCGCGCTGAGTATGGGAATGGCTTTCAGTCATCTGCTGGAGCTGCCGGCAAAGATGACTTACGATGCGGCCCTGTGGCTCATGCTGCAGCATACGCTTTATGGCGCGTTCGGGTTGATTGGCGCCGTTATTGAGGTTTCTGCGGTACTGACTGCAGCGATTCTGGCGATTCTCGTCCAGAAACGGCGACTCGCCTTTGGCTGGACACTGCTGGGCGCTCTTTGCCTGGCGGCGGGTCATGCGGCCTGGTGGATCTGGGTTGCACCAGTGAATGACGTAATCGCACCATTGACGCGTGCCACGTTACCGGCCGATTGGGAGAATTTGCGTAATCAGTGGGAATACACGCATGCGGCGCATGCCGTTCTGCAGATCATCGCGCTCGGGGCGCTGGTGTTCTCGATCCTGGTGGAAGGGTCACCTGATGCTTCGTCAAATCCACCAGCCTGACTGGCACATGCGGCAACAAGAGAGGTTTTGGCCATGTTGAAATCGCTGATTGCGGGAATTGCAGGCGGCATCACCATGAACCTGCTCATGCTATTGACGTTTCGCGCCATTGGCTTTGGCTGGAATGGCCACGGCATCCTGTTGACATCGCCACTCCAGAGCCACAAGCTGATCGCGGTATGGACGCAACTGGAACCGCTGCCGCTGATTGTGGCCCAACCGGCGCCGATGATCACCGGGCTGGTGCTGTTCGGCATCGGTCATGCCTTCGTTTACCAGGGAATCTCGGCGGCCTGGCCGCCCGGAGTCATGCAGCGCGCGGTACGTTTCGCCGCTTTGCTATTCTTCATGGTGTTTCTGTTCTGGGAGTTTTTCACGCCGTTCAACCAGTTCGGCGAGCCGCTCCCGCTGATCGCACTGGAATTACTGTTCTGGGCGGCAATCGCGATGGGTGAGGCACTGGTCATCGCCAGCATCATGGAACGCGGCACTGGCAACACTTGATTGAGGGCCAGCTTCGCTGCGGCAAGGCGGGCAGTCTTTAACGGAGAACATGTCATGCAGAAACTCACGCCATTTCTGTGGTTCAACGATCAAGCCGAAGAAGCGGTGAATTTCTATCTTTCCATTTTCAGGAACCCGCGTCTGATCAAGATCGCTCGTTATCCGGAAGGCTCGCCTGGGCCGAAAGGTTCCGTGATGACTGTGCACTTCAGCCTGGACGGGCAGGAATTCGTCGCGCTCAACGGCGGGCCACATTACACCTTTTCGCCGGCCATCTCGTTCGTGGTGAACTGTGACACCCAAGCGGAAGTGGACGAATATTGGGACAAACTTGCCGCGGACGGCGGAAAACAGAATCAATGCGGGTGGCTGCACGACAAGTTCGGCGTTTCGTGGCAGATCGTCCCGCGCATCCTCGGCGATCTGGTGAGCGACGTCGATGAAGCCAAGGCGCAGCGCGTGATGCAGGCCATGCTCAAAATGACGAAGATCGATATTGCCGCCCTGGAGCAGGCGGCCCGAAATCCCTGAGCCGGCTGGCAATCCAGGGCAGCAGGATGTGAAACACGCGATTGTTTAACGGTATTTCTTTAACCGACGACCAAGGAGCATATGATGACCCGTGATGAACAAGCCGTACTGGATGCAGTCATGACATTCCTCGACAGCTATGCGAAACGAAGTGTTGAACTATGCATGTCGGCAATCGCAACCTCAAAGCCGATCCTGATGTTTGGCACCAATGACAACGAGGTGTTCAAGTCCAGTGACGACATGCGCGCGGCATTCACCCGGGACTTCGACAGCATGACCAATATCCGCTGGGGCGAACGCCGCAATCTCCACATCGACGCGGCGCCAACACTCGCCTCGGTGCTCATCGAGCTGCCACTCACCTTTCAGAGCGAAGGGAAGGAAACGGCAACGCTGTTCCGCTATGCGTTGACGCTCATCAAGGAAGGCGAACAGTGGAGAATCAGCTCCGGCATGGCCAGCGTGCCGTTTCCGGCGGGCACTTACTCGTTCTCCCAGCCGTAACCAGAAAGGACAAGTTTCCTGCAGCGCTGCGGACTGCGTGCGGGTTATATGCCGCAGCTTTTTTCCAATAAAAAAAGCCACCCGGATTCACCGGGTGGCTGCTTGATGGCAGAGTACGGACCTATTGTTTAGGGGCCATCCACGCTTCGATCTCGAATCGACGGTTCGGCTGCAAGCAGCGAATCAGCGCGGCGTCACGTTTCTTCTGCTTGCATTCGACCAGCGGCATCGACTCGCCGGCACCAGAGGCCTTGATGCGATCGGCCGGAATACCCTTCGAGATCAAGTACTGGCGGATCGTATTGGCCCGATTGAGGGAAAGTCTCCGATTGTATGCTTCGGTACCAAGCCGATCGGTGTGCCCCACGATCTTGATCTGCTCGATTTCACCGGCCGCGAGCAAGTCGGCTGCCACCTGGTTCAGCTTTTCCATCCCGCCGGGAAGTAAATCGGCGAGATCGTACTTGTCGAACTCGAACAAGCCATCACCGGCCAGCCGGATGCGCATCGGTTCGGAAATGATCTGCTTCTCAATCACCGTTTGAGTTGGGATGCCAGGCTGCTGCAGCCGGTTGGCGCAGCTCTCGGGCTTCCAGTGGACACTGCGAACCCGCATGTCGGGCGCGAAGACCACCTTGTACTGGCAGGTCTCGACGCCATTACCACCGTCGTTGCGGAAATTGAAGATGTAATCCCATTCCCGCACCTTCCCCAGGCCCTCGCGGAAGTGGGGCGGACCAAACAATGCATACAATTGATCCTTCGTCATCCCCGGCGCCACCTTCCGGAGGTTTTCAATATTGGGGAAGATACCCTCTTTGATCCACGCCTGTTTTGCGATGTCCGGAAAAATAATCTCATCGCTCTTTCCGTCGTCCGACAGGCGGCTGACGGACGTTGAACAGCCAATCAATGCAACCGCGGCGGCAATCGCAACCCACTTGAATTGCTTCATGACTTATATCTCCTTTCGACTTGATCTGACGGAGTGACAGGCTGTAAGACGCCACCGGTCAAAAGTAGAAACCGACGCCGGCACCGACTCCGACGTTGCCGCGCGTCGTGGTGCTGCCGTTGAACCTGACTATCCAGCGCCCGTTATCCGAAAGACTGGAAATGCCGACCGCCAGTGCCGACTGACCCTGATAGGTCGCCACGCCGGCCACCGCCATGCTCTTGCCCGCCATCGTCGCCTGGGGCAGAGTGGACGCAGCCAGTGCCGCCGCCGTCCCCGCATTGGCATCACGCTGCGTTTTGGCAATGTCCTGGTTCGTTTGGCCGATGGCAGCGTTGAGCTGACGCAGGTTGACCGCATCGGTCGGGGCGGTGGCGTCCCCCACGTTGGTGATCTGGCGTTCGGCTCCAGGCGAACCGACCGAAACGGTGTTGGCCCGGTCAGCAATGGAATTTGAGCCAAGGGCGACCGAGTTCACGGCGCTCGCCGTGGCACCGTTGCCAGCCGCGATCGAGTTAGTAGCGGACGCCAGTGACCGCGGGCCGATCGAAATACTTTCCGCACCGTTCGCCAGCGAATCCGCCCCTGTGGAATTTGCATGGAAGTACTTGGTGGGAGTAGTTGCAATGGTTTGCAACTGGTTGACGTTGACCGCATCGGTGGGCAAAACACCCGGGGCAACATTGTGTATTGTCGTGCCGCCCGCACCGCCGAGCGTGACCGACAACTTGAGACCACTGTCATACTTGACGGCCAAATTATCGACGGCTTGCAGCTGTTCGACATTGACGGCATCGGTAAGCGCACTGCCAGGCGCCAGGTTTGTGATCTTGCGCAAGCTGCCGGTAGCACCGACCGAAACTTCGCCTACGCTGGTGCGTGGCGTGGCCAGGCCAAAGGCCGCGTAGGCGACCTGCGCTCCGGTGTTGGCGGCCGAACCGGCGCCGAGCGCCACACTGTTCGCTCCCGCTGCGCCGACCGATGCATTGGTGCCCAGCGCAATCGAGTTCGTCGCGGCGGCGTTGGTAGTCGCCCCGTTGCCCAGCGCAATCGACCCGGTTTCCCCGGCATTGGCGACGGTTGTAATGCCCAGACCGGTGATCTTGTTGCCGCCGATCGAGATGCCCTTCGGGGTGTTGAGTGCGTAGGAGTCGGCGGTCGCATCGCAAACCGCGGTCGACAAGACTGGGTTGCCGGCGGTATCGAGAACGTTGAGCCGGACCGGAGCACCGGCAGCAATACCAGTCCAGATGGGCCCCAACCCCAGCAACGGCAAAGCAGTAGCAAGGGGCGTGACCAGCGGGTTCAACATTGTCGTGATTGTTGACGGTGGCAGACTGACACCGGTACAGACGCTGACCAGCGCAGCCTGAGCCGTTCCGGGCGCACCAACCAGGGTAACGGCGGCCACCGTGCCCGCCAGAATTGCCGAACCGCGCCGTTGTCTTTTCGCCTTGCCCGTTTCGGCCGTGGCGACTGGCATTCCCGAAGCCGCCTTCCGGATAGATCGGTACGTCTCGTTCATTTGCGTCACTCCCCGTATCGGATTAATCAACTGGGAAACCGCTACGCCAGCCAGAAGTCTGGACGCATTCGGCACACCTTACTGAAAGCTCACGAACTGCGGAAACAAATGCGCCGCTACACTAACGTAACCAGGAAATGAAAGTCAATGAAAAAGATATGTATAGTTAGCCGACCGACGGACTCTTGGCACAAGCAGCAAAACCACATAAACGAGGCCTGACGCGGAAGAGGCCACCAGCTAAGACCTCTCAGATCATGCAGCTTCGGTCTGGTTCAACCGCGGATCAAACGCATCACGCACCGCATCGGCAAACAGGTTGGCGGCCAGCACCAGCGCAAGCATAAAGCTGAACGCCGCCGCCAGCGACCACCAGACCATCGGCTCGCGGCCGAGTTCGAGGCGTGCGGCATTGATCATGGTGCCGAAGCTGATCATGGTCGGATCGACGCCGACATCGACGTATGACAACACCGCCTCGGTAAGCACCAGCCCGGAAAAATCAATCACCAGCGAGATCAGCACAATATGCATCACGTTCGGCACAATGTGGCGGGTCAGGATACGAAGGGACGAAACGCCGAATGCCTGCGCCGCCTGGATGTATTCCAGTTCGCGCAACTTGAGCGTCTCGCCCCGCAGCAGCCGGCACAAGCTCGTCCAGCTGGTCACGCCCAGGATCATGCAGAGGAACACCAGCCGCAAGTCGGCGCGCGCCGCGGCCGTATCAAACCAGTGCGGATGCATTTCGATCGTGACCTGCATCATCAGCACGGCAGCCGCGATCAGCAACACGCTGGGAATGGAGCTGAGCACGGTATAGATGTACTGGATCACATCGTCCACCCACCCGCGAAAATAGCCAGCAGCAATGCCGAACAGCAGCGCCAGCGGCAGCGTCACCAGCGTCGTCACCGTGCCGATGATCAGCCCGGTACGGATGCTCTTCAGTGACAGATAGAGCACGTCCTGTCCGACTTTGTCGGTACCGAGTACATGGTAGACGGTGGCAAGGCTCCAGGTCATGCCGATCACTGCGCCGATGACGAGTGCAGCGATAACCAACGCACGGCGCGGCCGGCCCTGCGCCCTGCTCCGAAGGATGAGAGCGATCAGCACGATCCCGGCGACTGCCCCGCCCAGCGCCCCCAACAGCGCGCGCTGCAACACATCACTATCACGTTGCGACATATCGGCCACGTGCGCGCCGCCGTATTTCAGGCGCGGATACTCGCGCAGAACGTGTCCCTGCGCATCGGTCACGCTTTCCTTCGCATACAGCGTCAGTGCGAGCGGCGCCGAGTAGGTTTTTTCGGTGTGGGTTCGCAGCGGTTCAACCAGCTTGTCAAACACGCTCAATACCTCGGGCGAATACACCGTCGCTGCGCCCTGCTTTTCCGGCAGAGCTGCACGATAATGCAGCGTATCCAGCAGCCCGACCAACAGGAACAACGACAAAAGTAGCAGTGAGACCATTGCCGTTGCGCTCTGCCCCACGCGCCGCCAGGGCAGCAGCAGATGTTCGTGGCGGCGGACATACCACGCGCTGACTCCTGCCGTCGCCAGCAGCAGGAACACCAGTGCATCGCTCCAGAGAATCACGGGCATGAAGTTCACAAAACACTCCCGGAAGTCGCGACTGAGCTACCCAGCCGATTTATCAGGGTATTATTCATGAGAGGCGCACCCGCGGATCTACCAGCGTATACGAAATATCGGTGAGGATCAGCCCGATGATATACAGCACCGAGCCAAAGAACACCATCGCGCGCACGATGCTGAAATCCTGCGCCTTGATTGCATCGATGGTGTAGCTGCCCAAGCCGGGAATGCCGAAGAACGACTCGGTCAGCAGGCTGCCCAGGAACAGCAGCGGGATCACCACCACCACGCCGGTGAGAATCGGGATCATCCCGTTCTTGAGGACATGGCGGAACATTACCCGCAGTTCGGACAGGCCTTTGGCGCGCGCGGTGCGCACGTAATCCTTGCCGATTTCTTCGAGGAAGATGGTGCGATACCAGCGGCCGCTGGAACCGACGCTGCCGGCGATGCCGATCATGATCGGCAGGATCACGAATTTGAAATCGGCCAAGCCGCCGTCATAACCGGAAATCGGTACCAGATGCCAGAGCTTGCTCACCACGAACTGCCCTCCGATGATGTAGAACAGCCCCGACACCGACATCAGGAAGACGCACAGCGCGACCCCGGCGAGATCCAGCGCGGTTGCGCGGAATAGCGCCATCAGCAGCGCAAAGCTGATGTAGACGACCAGGCCGATGACGAAGGTTGGCAATGCAATCGCGAGGCTCGGCCCCATGCGGGTCACAATCTCGCGACTTATGCTGCGCCCGTCATCCGAATAACCGAAATCGAATGCGAACATGGTCGCCGACTTCTGCCAGAAAATCGTATCGGTGATTTTGCCGGCACCGCCGGCTGTCTGGTTGAAGAGCATCGGCTTGTCATAGCCGTGCTGGTGTTTCCACTGCTGGATCGCTTCCGGCGTAACACGCTTGATGCCAAGCTGCATGCGCGCCATATCGTCCGGCGTATTAACCACAAAAAACAGCGCAAAGGTAAGCAGGTTCACCCCGATCAGAATCGGGATGGCATACAGGATGCGGCGAATGAGGTAGGCAATCATACGCGCGCTATTGTACGGGCAAACCCAACCGACACAAATGTCCAATCAAAGCGGAGCCCCTTGAACAGAACTATCGTTCACGAAATACAGTCAATCATGTATGCCCGCTCTCCGACAAAAACGGTATATTTCCCAATAGCAAGCTCGCATTGTGGCAACTGTCCCACGAACTGCGGTCATTACCTGCGAGCGGTCTAATGACCGAAACGGAGAGAATAACATGCTGATGCCAAACCTCGATGGTGAGGGATATCTGATTGATCCATCCACCTGGAGTGAAGAGATCGCCGAGCAGTTCGCCAGCCAGGAAAACATCCAACTCACCGAAGACCATTGGGATGCGATCAGTTTCATGCGCCGGTATTATGAGGACCGCCAGATCGCGCCGGACGTACGCCATGTAATGAAGCATCTCGCGGAACGACTGGGTCCCGAATCACGCAATAGAATATTCGAACTGTTTCCCTATGGCTACGTGCAACAGGCATGCAAGATCGCCGGCATGAAACGTCCGCGTGGCTGGAGCACCGGCTGATCTCCCGCCGCCAATTCAAAGCAGACATTCCCATGAAAATCCAGATCAAGCGCGTCTACGAAGCCCCAGAGCCAACTGACGGTTACCGCATTCTCATCGACCGGCTCTGGCCGCGCGGCCTCACGAAGGACAGCGCGGCCGTCGATGAATGGGTGCGCGATGCCTCTCCTTCGACAGAGTTGCGGCGCTGGTTCGGACATGAGCCGGAACGGTGGGCCGAGTTCAAGCGCCGCTACCTCGATGAATTGCACCATGAACCAGCCGCCGCCGCGCTAGAGCGATTGCGGAAAGCCGCCGCACGCCAACGGGTGACTTTGCTCTACGGAGCCAAGGATGAAGCGCATAACAATGCTGTAGTGCTCCTCGAACTGCTCAGGGAACACTGACAAGTCTTCACGCCCGCCAGGCAGGCATCCAGCTTTTTGCTTAACCGGACTACCGCCTTCGCGGAGTGACGAATTTCGACTTGTCCAGTGTTTCCATAAGACGCCCTCTTCTTGCCGCTTTGCCCGATGTGACGGGCGTTGGTATCAGTGACCGCAGGCATTCCCCGGCTATACATTCAGGAGTATGCTTTTCCGTGTGCGCATGAAGAACAGGTGACAACCATGGATACTTCAGTCCGGCAACCTCTCTGCGGTTAAACAACATGACCATGCAGATTCCCCATCGCATCGGCCTGCGCGGCCACCTCATTCTGCTGTTGCTGGCGGTATTTGCCATCCAGGTCGCGCTCAGCATCCTGCACGAAATCAGGCACAGTGCCGAGCGGGTTGATACCGCCACCAGCCAACTCCTTGCGGACGCAAAGTTGATTGCCGCAAGACAGCAGGCCATTGTTGAGCGTGCCGACGCGATCCTGACCGGCCTGATGTTGCGTCCGGAACTGCGCTCCAATCATTCGGGCACGGAGTGCCAGCAAACAGTTATGGCAGAGCTCAGGCAGGAAGCTGCATTCATCAACCTCGGCAAGGTTCTGCCTGATGGCGATGTCACCTGCGCGGCGGTACCGACTCCACAGAAGCTCAATTTCGCCGACCGTGCCTGGTTTCCGAAAGTCTTGCAGTCCGACCGGATGGTCACCAGTAATGTCCTGATCGGCCGTACTTCGGGGGAGCCAATTATTGTGTTCAGCAAGGCAATGCGGGACAAAGAAAACCGCGTAACCGGAATCCTGTTCCTCTCGCTTAACCTTAGCTGGCTGAAAGGTGAACTGGCCAAGGTAAAACTGCAAGCTGGTACGAGGCTGGTCGTCGTGGATGGCGAGGGTACCGTTGCGATACGTCATCCCGATCCGCGCGGCTGGGTCGGCAAAAGTGCCGCCAACCTGCCACTGTTCAAAACCATCCAGGCATCCGGCGGCGATGGTACGGCCGAGGGCGTCGGTCTGGATGGGGTGAGCCGGTTTGTTGCCTTCACGCCACTATTGGATACCATTTCCGGGCGCATGACGCTCTGGCTGACCGTGCCGCAGGAAACAGTATTCGGTCCTTCGAGGCGTGAACTTGCTATTGACTTGACGGCGGCACTGACTGCATTGTTCGTCGCGCTCGGACTGATTGCCTGGGGAGGCAGCCGGTTACTCGTGCAGCCACTCTTGACCCTCTCTCGTGCTGCTACCCGTTTCGGCACAGGAGACCACAGCGCGCGCAGCGGTTTGGCGCATACCGGTGACGAAATCGGCCAACTTGCACGCGCATTCGACGAGATGACGGAAGAAGTACTGGCCGGGGCACAACGTTTTCAAGCTGTGGCCGAAGCCAGCCTCGACGCCCTCTTTATCCTGAAAAGCGTGCGTGACGAACACGCGGCCATCGTGGATTTCGAATTCACCGATATCAATGACCGTGCAACGAAATTGCTGGATATGCCGCGCGAACGGATCATCGGGCAAAAGCTGTGCGAGCTTGTCCCGATAAACCGTACCGGCGGTTTCTTCGACAAATATGCCAAGGTGGTAACCACGGGCATTCCACTGGAAGAAGAGTTCCGGATTGATGCACCCGAGATCCAGGCAAACTGGCTGCGGCACCAGGTCGTGCGGGTTGGCGACGGCATTGCGATTTTTTCGCGCAATATCACAGCACCGAAGGAACAAGACGAGGAACTCAAACGGATGTGCGTGCAGAATAACCAGATACTAAACTCGGCTGTAGAAGGCATCATTGGCCTGGACGAAAATGGAAGCACGACATTTGTCAATCCTGCTGGGGCGCGCATGCTGCGCTGGAAGGCGGAAGAACTGATCGGGCAATCCATCCACTCGGTGCACAGCCACACGAAATCCGACGGAACATCATACCCGCTGGAGGAATGTTCCATTTACGCATGCCACCGGAACGGTGTTGTTTATCGCGGGGAGGACCTGTTCTGGCGCAGGGACGGTACCAGTTTTCCGGCCGAATATGGAGGCATGCCGCTGCGTGATGCGGACGGCAAACCCGCGGGGGCGGTCGTGAGTTTCATTGATATTAGCGAACGCAAGACCCATGAACAGGCCCTTGCGCGCGCCATGCGCGCACTGAAAACCATAAGTGCCGGTCATATGGCACTGGTAAGAGCTACCGACGAACTCACGTTGCTCCAGACCGCCTGCCGCATCATCGTGGAAATCGGCGGCTATCGCATGGCCTGGATCGGCTACGCCGACGACAATCCGGAGAGAACCGTCACGCCAAAGGCTTGGGCGGGTGTGGTCAAGGACTATCTCGACCAGCTCCATGTCACCTGGGCCGACACTGAACATGGACAAGGTCCGAATAGCCGTGCAATTCGCAGCGGCGAGGCACAGGTTGTCCACGACGTCTTGACGGATCCGCGCATGGCCATCTGGCGCGAACTGGCACGCAAATATGGCTATGCCGCGGTATTTGCCGCTCCTTTGCGGGTCGAGGGGAAAATCATCGGCGCCATGAGCATCTACGCGACGGAGAAGGACGCCTTCGATGCGGATGAAATCAGATTGCTGGAGGAACTGATAGGCAATATCGCTTTCGGCGTCGCCTCGTTGCGCGCCAGGACCGAGCGTGACCGGATCGCGCACGAACATGCACACCACGCCGAAATCCTGCAGCAAAGCCTGGAACAAACCATCCAGGCCATTGCCGATATCGTGGAAGCACGCGATCCCTATACTGCGGGCCATGAACGGCGCGTGGGCGAACTGGCAGTCGCCATCGCTAAAAAAATGGGGTTACGGGAAGAAAAGGTTCACGGCATTCGTCTCGCCGCCTCCATTCACGATCTGGGGAAAATTCGCATCCCCTCGGAAATACTGGCCAAGCCCGGCCGGCTCACTGATATCGAGTATATGCTCATCAAGACTCATGCTGAGGTCGGTTACGACATTCTGAAGGACGTGAGTTTCCCCTGGCCGATCGCAGAGATCGTCTGGCAACACCACGAAAAACTTGACGGCACAGGGTATCCCAGAGGGCTGAAGAACGGTGACATCCTGATGGAGGCGCGCATCATGGTGGTTGCGGATGTCGTCGAGTCAATGGTGTCACACCGGCCCTACCGGCCCGCATTCGGCATCGATATAGCCCTTGAACAGATCGAACACGGACGGGGCACCATTTACGACCCGGCCGTGGTGGATGCATGCCTGAAGCTGTTTCGCGAAGACAAGTTCACGTTCAAAAGCTGAGGTCTCCGGACGCGTATTGTCGTCACTGACCGCGTCATGGCCGCCCAACTTTTGCTGCCCGAGCATAACCAATCGCGTAATATATTGCCTTGGCAAAAGAAATGGTTATGGATACGGTAGCGATCATCGACTTTGAAACTACGGGGCTCTCTCCCGATATGGGAGACCGGGCCACCGAAGTGGCGGCCGTGATCGTGGCCAATGGCAGAATTGTCGATCGTTACCAGAGCCTGATGAATGCGCGCGTGCGGGTCCCCGCGTTCATCGAATCCCTCACTGGCATTACCAACGCCATGGTACGTGCAGCACCGCCTGCCGCCAGGGTCATGACTGATCTGGCGGAGTTTATCGGCGACGTGCCGCTGGTCGCGCACAATGCATCGTTCGATCGCAAATTTCTGGACGCGGAGTGGTCAAGAATCAGTCTGCAACGGAAGCAGGAATTCGCCTGTTCGATGTTGCTGGCACGCCGCATCTATCCCGCCGCACCCAGCCATAAACTCGGCCTGCTGGTCGACCATCTGAATCTCCCCTCCGCTGCGCGCCATCACCGCGCCCTGGCCGACGCTGAAATGACGGCTCATCTTTGGCTCAGGATGCTGTCAGATCTCAGGCAGCAACATGGCATGAGCGCTATTCCGCACGAATTTCTGCGCACCCTGCAAAAGGTGCCGAAGAGCCAAACCAGCGACTACATTAATCAATACACAAATTACAGAATGTAATAATATCGTAACAGTCTGGCCGCATAACTATGCCCTGATACCGCATTTTCAAATAAGTTTGGAGAACAGGTTATGTTAATCAGATGGTTTCTCGTGCCAAGTCTGTTGGCCTGGACTCAACTCGCGGGTGCGGAGCAGCATATTCATGTGGTGCTGGGAGACCAGCCGAACCGATCGGTCAAGCTCCTGCGGAATTCCGCAACAGAATTGATGATGGATATAACCGGTGACGCCGAGACCATCGAAAAATATCGCCAGCGTGGCATCAATGTTCCGTTGCGACTCTCCACGTACCGAAGCAAGGTTTTTACCACCACCACCGGAAAATCTGGCGCGGATGGTTCCTTCTCCTTCACTCGCACCTTTGTGGATTCAAGCTCTTACTCGGAGGATGAGAAAGGCAATCGGATCAAGCTTGCCGACAGCGCGGGAGAATTGGTCGGTCTGGAAGTCAGCGGCACATTCGATGCAAAGGGGAGGATGAGCTTGACCAGCATGAACGGCAAGGAGCTCTCTGCTGACAAGGAACAGCTGATCCGAGCCGTTTTTTCTTCGGCTGCCAGCGCGTTCTCGCCGCAATCCACCGGCCCGCTCAAGATTGGGGACAGCTTTACCCAGAGCACCCCTTTTGCCGTCCCAATCATTGGACAGCAACCGATTCAGGTCAGCAGCAGCATCACGTATACACTCAAAAAAGTCCTCGGAAACATTGCCCATTTCGACATCGACACGACATTCAGCATGGTCAATCCTGACCCGGTTGTGCAACTCGATGCCACCAGTTCAGGTGATGGAACCATGGAGTACAATCTGGATACCAAACTGGAGCAGAATCTGACCCTGGAATTCAACATCGGCGTCAAATTGCAGGCGGGCGAGGTGGTCATATCATCCAGAGCAAAAAACAGTTCGATCACTCGGCAGCAAATAATCGGGGATGACGAGGAACTTTAATACCTGCTGCTGAACCAATACCATTGCTGGCTCAGATGGCCTTCTGACCGCCAAGGGGCGAACGAAGGCATCTGCCCAACTCACGGCGGTTTGCTGTATGTATCTGCAGCGAATATGTCAAAATTACACATATAGTTCTGGAAGGTTGTTGTGATGATTCGCTGGGTTTTCTTGTTTTGTGTTCTGGCATGGGGTCAATTTGCCCGAGCCGACGATGGCATCAATCTGGATTTGGGAATTCAACCAGGCAGGGTGGTTAAGTCGACGATCGACTCTGCAGTGGAAATGGCGGTGGACTTAAAGGGTGACGACAAGATCATCGAAATGAATCGCCAGCGCGGCATCAATTTTCCATTAAATATCTCCAGTCACTCAAAGAAGATTTTTACCCTGAAGACCGGCAAGGCCGATGATAACGGAACGATACCATTCGTTCAGAAACTTCTGGATTCAAGTTCCGGTTCCAGGGACAAGGATGGCAAGCAAATCAGTATGCCCGACCCGATGAAGGATTTCATTGGCTTGGGAGTTAACGGCGCACTCAATCGCAAATTCGGAATGAGATTGGCGGGCATCACCGGGAAAATGCTGCCGCCTGACCAGGAACAGGCCGTCAAGGCGGCTTTTTCTTCGCAGCTCCCAGCCTTCTCGGAGGCTCCCGTCGGCCCCCTCAAGATTGGCGATAGCTTCGAGAAACACTCCCCTTTCGCGCTTCCGATGGCCGGGCAACAACCAATGCAATTCACGCTCACCACAAAGTACGCGCTTAAACGAATTCAGGGAAAAATGGCATATTTTGATGTCGCCCTGACGTTCAACAAGGTCGACTCGATGATCGGCGCCAAAGTCGACATGACCAGTTCGGGAAGCGGCACCATGGAGTACAACCTCGACACAAAATTGCAGGAAAAGCTGTCTCTTGCTTTTGAAATGGATTTGAAGGCGCAAGAAGGCAAAGCAACCGTGTCGTCAAAAATGAAATCCACCACAACCACGCTGCAGGAAATAAGCGGCGAGGAGCCCTAGACGCAAAACACAGGCTGGGCAGTTCGATGAACGGCGTCCGGAGCGGGGACGCCGTCATTGCGCTCAACCGGCCGCAGGTCACCAGCCTGTATCATTAGCTACTTATCTGTATCATTAGCGTCTTTATCGCGCGTCACCAGAAACTTGAAGTCATGAAGAAGTATGCATTTGTCCTTCTGCTGCTCCTCGGCACGACCGGCTGCGTCACCACTACGCCGCCGCCAGCGACACCCGCGGAGCGGCCGCCCGCGAAGATCGCGCTCGCGCTTGGGGGCGGCGCCGCGCGCGGTTTTGCGCATGTCGGGGTGATCAAGGCGCTGGAGGCACAGGGTATCTCGCCCGACATCGTCGTCGGCACCAGCGCCGGATCCGTCGTCGGCGCGCTTTATGCGGCCGGGCTTAACGGCTTCCAGATCCAGGAACTGTCGATGAACATGGATGAGGACCAGGTGCTCGACGGTTCAGGCATCTACCGCTGCATCGCCGAGGCAATGGTCTCGGACAAGCGCGGTTGCGTCAAGGGACAGGCGCTGCAGGATTTCATCAACCGTAATATCAGTAACCGACCGATCGAGAAGCTCAACAAAACGTTTGCGGCGGTCGCAACCAACCTGGGCAGCGGTGAAATGGTGGTCTTCCGCACGGGCAACACCGGCATGGCCGTGCGCGCCTCTTCATCCGTGCCGCTGTTTTTCCAGCCGGTCACCATCAACGGCCAAGACTACGTGGACGGCGGACTGGTCGCACCCCTACCGGCCCGTGTCGCTCGCAATCTGGGGGCAGATTTCGTCATCGCAGTCGATATTTCCTACCGCCCGCAAGACCGGAGCACGGCCAGCATGACCGATATCCTGTGGCAGACTTTCACCATTTACGACATGACCATCAATCGCCAGGAACAGTCCAGCGCAGACATCATCATCCGGCCGGTGATCATCGGCCTGCCCTCGGCGGACGTGAGCGGACGCAACAAAGCCGTGCTCGAAGGAGAAAAGGCGGTCGCTGCAATCCTGCCGGAGCTCAAGGCCAAACTTACGAAACTGAATGAAACGCGCCATGTAAAAGGCATGCCCTGAACACACTGACGACGTTACCGCCATAAAACAGAAGACAAACGGACCAATTCGCGTATCATAGCTGGGCCTCAATACCCCTGTTTTCTGTAGGTTAATGGCGCCATCCCCTTTGATGGACCGCCGGGAAGTCTGATCGATTAGCCCGGAAATCCTGGTGCCCCCCTGTCCGGCGATGCGTATGCGTGTGGTACGCGATCGACCGGCAACACGGTTGTCAGGATACGACAAGCAAGCAGCTGAACACGAATCCGGATGCGTTCCGGGAAGTGGAGGTGTTATGCGGAACAAGACTGAACAGATTGATGTATTCCCGTGGAAGCGGAACTTCAAGACGGGCATTCCCCTTCTGGACAGGCAACACAGAAAACTGGTCGGCTTGCTGAACCGGCTCGCCATCATGCCGTTGTACGGCTCCAGCAAGACCGAATTGAGCCATACGATTGATGAGCTGTCCGCATACGCCGCCAGTCATTTCGAAGCGGAAGAGGCAATCTGGAAACCGGTCTTCCGCGAGGACGAGTGGCTGCTCAACCATCAGGGAACCCACAGCACCTTTATTTCCAGGATCGCCGAATTCAGGGAAAAAGCAAAATCCGGCCGGAGCGAGGCTCTGTCCGACCACATACTCCGATTCATGATTCATTGGCTCGCGCTCCACATTCTGGATGATGACATGCGTATGGCCAAAGTATGGCACGCCGCAAACAACGGCCTGAATCTCGCGCATGCCAAACAGCGCGCCGACCGCGAAATGTCCGGTTCCCTCCCGACATTCATCGAGACCTTGCTGGACATGTATGAGGACCTTTCTGCACGCACGCTGGAACAGATGCGGGAACAATTTGAGCTCACCAAAACGGAAGAGGCGCTAAAGCTCAGCGAACAGCATGAACGCGCCTTCTCCGATACGGTCATCAACAGCATCCCCGGCCTGCTATATCTGTACGATGACCAGTTTCGCCTGATGCGCTGGAACCAGCGGCATGTTGACGAGCTTGGCTATCCCGAAGAGGAGCTGAGAGGAAAATATGTGCTCGATTTCTTCGAAGAATCCAAACATGAGCAAGTCAGGAATAGGCTGGCCACCCTGTCAACGGGCAAACGGGTGGAGGTCAAGGAGGAAGTACGCAAAAAGGACGGCAGCAAGACGCCCTACCTGCTCACCGGCGTGCCGCTGAACATCGGGGGCAAGCACTGTTTCCTGGGTACTGGTATCGACATTTCCGAGCTCAAGCGAGCCGAACGGGAGCTCGAAAGAAGAGCCCAGGAAACCAAGGATACACTGATCGGCACAGTAATCGCAGTCAGCAAGGCGATGTGGGCGCGCGACCCGTACACCGCCGGACACCAGCAACGGGTCGCGGATATCTCCGTGGCCATTGCGGAAAAGCTGGGATTGGACCCTTATCGCATCGAAGGACTGCGCCTGGGAGCCAGTGTTCACGACATCGGCAAGCTGGCAATTCCGGTGGAACTGCTCGTCAAACCCGCCCGGTTGACCCAGCTGGAATATGGCGTCATCCAGACGCATCCCCAAGCCGGTGCAGACATCCTCAAGGAAATCTGTTTTCCCTGGCCCATCCTGGAAATCATTTCGCAGCACCATGAAAGACTCGATGGCACAGGTTATCCCCATGGCCTTTCCGGTGAGGAAATCTGCATCGAGGTATGCATCGTTGCAGTGGCCGACGTATTCGAAGCCATGTCCTCGCACCGCCCCTATCGCCCCGCCCTGGGCCTGGAACTCGCCATCGAAGAACTGGAGTGCAAACGCGACTGCACCTATGATGCATCAGTCGTTGATGCGCTCCTGCAATTGCTCGATGAAAATCCCCGGCGATTTACGGTATC
>DASSQR010000115.1:0-22287 GCA_035702405.1 Gallionella sp.
GCTCGGCGTGAGCAGGGAAAGCACCGATGCTGAAATCAAACGCGCATACCGCAAGCTGATGAGCAAATATCATCCGGACAAGTTGATGGGACAAGGCGTGCCGGAAGACATGCTGGCGATGGCCACCGAGCAGGCGAAAGAAATTCAGCTTGCCTATGACCTGATCAAGCAGCAGCGGAATCTCTGATTCCGGATTGGCGATCAAACTCAATCGAATGAAAATCTTCCTGATCCGTCACGGCGAAAGCGAAGCGAACATCGCTCACATCATTAATGACGATCCATTACGGCCAGTGTCACTCACGCCGCGAGGCCGAGCGCAGGCCGAGGCAGCAGCCGGGCGTTTGCGCGACGTGCCTTTTACTCAGGCATACGCTTCAGAATTCCTGCGCGCCAAACAGACCGCCGAAATCCTGCTGCGTCATCACGCCTGCCCGCTGCTGATCGATGCGCGTCTCAACGAGCGTCACACCGGCATGGACGGGCTTCCGGTAGAGTTATTTGTGGAAGCGGTGCGTCCTGATCCGTTGCGCGTCAAGCCGACGGGAGGCGAGTCGTTTGTTGAGCAAATGGAGCGGCTGCGCAGCTTCCTCGACGAGATCGCCGCGCGTCATCCGGCGGGCGTTGTCCTGGCGGCGTCCCACGAGAATCCGATTCTCGCGGCACAGGCGTTGACTACTGCCGATCCTGAGCAGTTTGCCCGTGGCGCCATTGCCAACTGCGAATGGGTGGAACTGGAGTGGGCTGCGTCTGGCTTACGATGAGTCGCCAATGAGGTCCCTGCGATACCCCTAGACCCACGTCGTCGTCCCGTTGAGGGTGACCTGGACGCCACCGTCGAGACCTGCTCGCCAGCCCGCAACCGTTGCTGTCGTGATGCCATTGACCCGCTCGGATACCGCCGCCCATGAACCATATGGACCCAGGCTGATCAGTTCGTTGATGCGGGCTGCCCCGATGCCGGGCAGGCGCATGAGTGCCTCTCGATGCTCTGTGGCAGCGGCCTTCCGGACGGAATCATTCAGCGCGAGGACGGTGAGGCGGCGTACCGCCTGCCCAGGCACGGCGTATGCGTTCAAGGAAGATTGATCGACCGCATTGGATATCTCGCGGGTCAGATTGATCGACGGGGCTGGTTTTCCGGGAACCGGCAGTTCCACCGCACGAACGAGAAGACTCGATGCGACATATTGCTCGGCTGCCAGAACCTTGCGTTTGTTTTGCAGTACCGGGTCGGCGGTAGTGGCTGAAATGGTTGCGAGCAGCCCGCTGGTTCCGCGCCCATAACGTACCTGCACTTCGTACCTGAATTGACGTCCGGCGCGGACCGGTGCGCGGAGTTGGCTTTCCACCTGTTGGTCGTGTTGCGCATTGCCGCTGCGGGATAGTGGCGTGATGTTGCTCCAAATGTTTCCGGGGCCACCGAGTTGCTCGTTCAACAGATGCCCCAGGATATAGTAACTCGCGGTTCCTGGCGATGAAGCGGTGCCGTGGCGCCGCAGGTTGAGGTCCTCGAATGTCCGATTGGTGACTGACGGGCTGGAACCGGTGAGGCCCGATGCGAGCCGGACGATCACCATTCCGCTGCCCCATCCAGACGGGCTGGCAACCGGCCCGTATTGCGGCTGGCTCGAGGCCGTCCCCGGGAAACACAGCGCCAATTCACGCGAAAGCGGATCCCATAGCGCTTCCATCCGCGCGAGATCGGCATCGCTCAGGGTTCCGTCCGTAGTGCTGGCGCGGTTTCGGAGGTCATCCATTTGCCGGGCAATTGCCACTGCACGCGCTTTTGCCGGATTCGAAGAGGGAACGTTCTGAACAAATGTTTCAAACGGGATCGGATCACTCTCTACAAACAGTCGTGCGCTCCGGCGGTCGCCACGGAACAATACGCTGTGCGATTGGCCGTCCGGCGTAGAAAAGCGTCGCCGTGTGCGCCACCATTGAGTTACCGCCTGCACTCCCCGCCGCAGCATGTCGTAGAGCCTTCGAATCGCCGAGATCACCCGGTCGATCAGTCCGAGGATGGCATTATCGACTCGCGTGCGAATATTCAGGATGATTTCCCGGATACGTCCGCCAATGCCGCCTAGGCCCGCATAGTTGGCGAGAAAACCGATCACGACCGGCATGGCCATGCGGAAGCCGCTTTCCACCATTGCTGCGGCCGGGGCGATCACGCCTCTTGCGATCTGGACTACGGTGTCAAACACGCGGATGAGGATGCCGAGTATCCGCGGCATGTATTCAATGGCCGTCTGGATTGCGCTGTAAACCGCCTTGACCGCTTCGAGTACCGCACTCAGCCCTGCCGATGCGGCGAGCGCGGCAATGCGTGCACCTACAATGACAATGACCCGGGTCATGATCCAGCCGACCGCCGATTCGAGCACCATTGTGCCGAGGTTACCGAGCCGGTCGACCAGATGGTTCCACAAGCCGCGTGGACCCTGATCGATCGCAATCCGGATCCATTCGAGTGCGCCGCTGAGCAGATGCACGGCACCCCGTAACGGGCGACCGGCACCGGGAACACGGCGGTCGATGAGGTCAATGACGTGGTCCACGGAAATTCCCAGCACATCCAGCACGAAGCCGAAGATCGCCCGCGGGGTCCAGCTCGTGGGCGGTGCAACGCCACTCTGACTGACCGCATTCAGCAGCCAGCCTTGCACGCCAAACCAGAGGTGGGACAGGATGTTGCGCATGAACCGTCCCATGCCCTGCAGGATGGCCTTGATGGAATTCTCGATGAAACGCAGCGGTGCGGCGATGACCGCATCCCAAGCGCTCGCAGCCTTGTCCAGGAGTTGCCCCATCAGTTCGACCGGAATGCGCAATGCGCGCACGACGATCCGGAATGCGGTGCGGATCGCACCGATCAGGTCGAAGTCGCGGAATACTTGTTGGATCAATTGCATCACCTGGGCGCGGGTTTGCTGCCACGCTTCCGGAGTAGCGGCGAGTTCGCGGAAGAAGGCGATCTGGCGCAAGATCAGCGGAATGAAGAAGTTGATGAACGGGTTGCGGATGCAGGCGGGGATGAGGTTCCACAGGCGGCCGGCGAGCAGCAGCGGCAGCCGCATGATGTTGCCGACCACCTGCGCAATCTGGCGCAGCACGTCCAGGATCGGTTGGAGGTAGACGCTCAGCTGGCGCAATGCGCTGGCGACGCCGTTGGCCAAGGCCATCAGGCCTTGGCCAGCCCACCGCGCCAATTCCTGGAAGCGGGCCACGATCCATTGCAGGATGCTCACCGCAAAGCTCAGGATCGATCCGGCGACCGCGCCGACGGCCTGGTTCAACCCAGTGACAACCTGGGTGATCTTTCCGGAGATGAACTGTGCTTTTTCTACCAGGAAGGTCGAGACCCGGTTTACAGCGCCGAGGATGCCCGGGATGATTACGCCCTGCAGAACGCCGCGTTGCTGGACAACGGCCTCGCGGCTTCTCAGGTTCTGGCGGATCCAGCGGATGCCGGCGGCAAGGCCGCCGATTGCGGCACCGATGGCAATCACCGGACCGGCCGGGGACAGCATGACCAGGACGCCGGCGACCACCAGAATCGGCCGCCGGAAGCGTTCGTAGAACGGCTTGATCCGCTCGTCCCAGATAGTTTGCGCCTTGCGTTTAACCCACTGCAGAATCCCGTCCTGACCCTCCGGACCTTCGCCGATGCCAAGTTTGTTCTTGATCCAGGTCCAAGCGCGGCTGAGCAAGCTACGAATAGGTGCAGTCTTTTCCCAGATCCAGCGGCCCAGTTGCTTGACGCGCTCCCAAGCCGCGCCGCCGATGCGTTCCAGAAAACTCCACACAGGGGCGCCGAAGCGTTGCCATAATCCGCTAAAGAAACTCTTCACGCGTTCCGCGAGCTGCTTGATCCGGTCGATGACCGGTGCTGCCAGTCCTTCAAACACTTGCTGGATTTTTTCAGCCGCCTCGGTGACCGCACCACAGTCGCCGTTGGCGATGCGAGCTGCTGCCTGCCGGATCCAGGCCACCAGGTTGGTAAAGTGACCGATCAGGGAAGAGGCGACACCTGTCAGGGATCGAACCGGAGTCACCAGGGTGTTGAAGCCCGTTTCGACGGCATTGGAAATTTTCTCCTTGAGCCATTCGAAGGGGCCTTGCTGGATGATCGGCACCAGTTCGGGTGCGTATTCGTTCAGCAATCGCCAACCGACGCTTTCGCCGAATTCGATGACACTGCTGACGGCGCCTCCGATCGCGCGCCCGGCACGCCGCCACCACGACTCGCGCTGGAGCATGGTGCCGCCGCTGGTGGCGGAAACTAACTGGCCATTCCTGCTCGCATTGGTATCCTCCTTGCGCTGGATCATCGCGCCCTGCTGAATGGTGTGCGTCAGCTCGTGTGCGATCAGTTCGCGCCCTTCACTGCTTTCGGGTTGAAAACTACCGCGGCTGAAATAGATCTGGTTGCCGACCGTGAAGGCGCGCGCGCCAACCTGGCGGTTGAGCTGGGCCGCCTGTTCACCGGCATGGATGCGCACCTGGCTGAAGTCTGCATTGAAACGCGGCTCCATGAATTGGCGCACGCCCGGCGGCAGCGGCTCGCCGGAAGACCGGCTGGTGTTGACTTCCGCCGTCAAACGGGGAGCCGCTGCCGCATTTGCCTGTGCCTGGCGTGCCAGCTGCTGCGAGTCACGCTGCCTGATTGCGCCGGCGAAGCGCGCCGCGTGGGGCGAACACCTTGCCGTTACGGTGCTTTCGGCCTGCGGCAGGGGCATGTGCACGACACGTTGCGCGGTCTGCTCTGCCTCGTGTTCAGCGGCATCGGCTGGATTGGAGACTTTCAGCGAATTGGCCTGCACCGCTGCGGGTACGCTGCGCACCCGCACGGGCTGCCGGGCAAGCACCGGCGAGGACGGGCGGTTGACGATTTTTTGCGTGGCCGCCTGCATGCCGGATGCGGCCTAAAAGGCCCGCCCCTCTTTGAGTAATTCGCGCTGGATGCCGTCGTCCACATCGCGTGTGCGGATGACGTGATCGCCGCGCGCCAGGGCTTTGAGCGAGGCGAAGCGCACGACGTTTACGATGGCACCGCCGGAAAGTTCATGTTGCTCGGCGATGCGCGACAAATCCAGGCCATCTTCGAGTGAGGCTTTTCCCGGAAAGGCTTCGCGCCATATTCTCAGGCGCTCTGGCGCACGCGGCAGAGGAAAGTGAATGACTGACTGGAAACGCCGCAGAAAGGCATCGTCAATATTGTTTTTCAGGTTCGAGGCCAGGATGGCGACGCCGGAATATTCTTCGATTCGTTGCAGCAGGAAGCTCACTTCCTGGTTCGCGTAGCGATCATGGGCGTTATCCACACGTGTACGCTTGCCGAACAGCGCATCGGCTTCGTCGAAAAAAAGAATCCAGCCATGGCCTTCGGCCTGGTCGAAAATGCGCGCCAGATTTTTTTCGGTTTCGCCGATGTATTTGGAGACCACCATGGACAGATCGATTTTGTAGACCTCGCAGCCACAAAGCTTCCCCAACAGGCTTGCCGCAAGGGTCTTGCCGGTGCCCGGTGGGCCATGGAACAGACTGGTATAGCCGGCGCGCAGCTTGCTGCTCATTCCCCACTCGTGCAGCAAGACGGAACCGTGGGTAAGCCATACCCGGATTTCGTCGAGTTGTTCCAGCGTGTTCGCCGGCAGCACCAGATCATTCCAGTCCAGTTGTGTCAGCATCCGCTGCGCCGGGAGATTGGCCTGCAATGCGGCATCGTGATTGCGGCTCTGCAGTATCAGTTCCAGAACCCGGCGGGAGGGTTGCAATGCGGCGGTAAAAAACGATTCTGCCGGACTTGCCGGAATCAGGTCGATGATGCCGGTATGTCCCGGAGCTTGTGCACGACTGAGGAGTTGCATGGCAGTCATGCGTCCGGCGAGATCGTCGCCTGCCAGCAGAAAGCAGGCGGTCTCAACGGTCGGCAGGAATGCGGCACTCGCGCTTGCCTGAATCCCGCCAAATTCGGTGAAGCCGCGCTGCGTGGATTCATTGCGGGTCAGGAGAATATCCAGCAACTGCGGGCGCAACGTCGGGGCAAGTGCAAGCAGCAGCACGAGGCGCTCGGCGGCCGACAGGCCGTGTTTCCGGGTGAAAGCCGCATATGGGGAGTCGCTGAGGGCCAAGTCCGGCGGCGGGAGCATCTCCAGCGGCAACAGCGGGCTGCGCGACGGCGTAGCGAAATAATCAGTCAGACGCGTCTGCAGGCTCTGTGCCAGCCACTCCAGGTCGGCACTCAAGTCCCTTGCGTTGCCGTTTAAGGCATCGGCCATTCGGTGAAAATCGGTCTGGTCATCCATGGCAACCTCACAATGCTGATTCCCCAGGGCAACTTGCCCAGTAACAGGTCGAACGATTCTGATTCCAACTGCAGTTGCCAACCGGTGCCGATGTCGCGCAACAGGCCTTGCCGCTGCAGGAAAGAGACGCGCAGCGCCGACGCGCCGGAATTGCCCAATGCACCCCAGTGTGCAATGGCTGCCGCGAGCAGGGTATCGGCTTCGAGCCGGTCAGCTTCGCTGAGCAGGCTGGCGCCGGTCAGCAGCACGTCTTCAGGTGTCAGCCCGAGCATCACTTTGATGGTGGTCAGTTCAAACTCATATATCTCTTCCCGGCCGGTAGCCAGCCAGTGCAGCATGGCCGCGGCGCGGGGCAGTGCGGCTGCTGGCAGAATGCACGAGTTTGCTGGCGCGATGCCTGTGGCGTCGAACAGACGGGACAGGAAGGGATGCAGGAGTGCCAAGCCGGCATTGCCGGCCGGGTATCCAGTGTTCCTTTCGTTCAGCATGTTTTCGCCAGGCGAAGCGATGGCTGCGCTGCTGCTGAATGCAACGCTCCCCGGCGTAACAGCATTTGATGGTGGGGCTGCACTGTTCTCCGGCGAAAGGGATGCTGCTGCTACGGGACGCTCTGGCGGCGCACCCAGTTCCCGTCGGGAAAGGTGGGGCGGAGCGGAGGCAGGAGTACGGCCAGGTATCACGGCACTCCCTGCGACCGGCGATGAAGCAAGCGTGGCTTGGTGCGTCAGCGCATGCAGCACTGCATCAAGTATTATTGATAACGTTCCGCCTGCTGTCTGTTGCTGGCATTCATGCAGCAGGGCGAGCAGCTGCGATTCCCGGGATGCGATGAGGTCTTCCTCGCGCAGTGCCAGCAGTGCAGCCTGTACGCGCAACCGAAGGTGCTCGCTGAGCCCGTTGGCCATGACGAAGTGGCGCAGGATCGCGGGGATCAGGGCCATGGCCTGTGCGGCAGTTTCCGGCGGCGTATCCGACAATGAAGGAGGCGGTTGAAATACGGCAAGCGGCAACAGCTTGTGCCGCGCATCGGCCGGGAATAATTGCAGGAAGCGAAACGCCGCCGCAATACGGTGCGGCCATGGACCCGCGATGGATGCAACCAGCGCCTGACCATCGCTGCTAAACTGGCTCGCTTCTGCGTGCAGCGCTCGCGCCACGCTTTCCGGGTCGGCGCCATGGGCGTGCCACTCGAGTTGGCCGGTGGCGAGGTAGTGCAATAACGTCTGGCGCCGCGTGATGTACGCGGATCGCCGATCCACCCCGGCTTGCCCGGGGTGATCGACGACCACCTCCTGCAGGACTTCTGCCAGCCGCGTACGCAGTTCATTGGTCAATGCGCCAATGAAATCTTCAGTCGGGGCCAATTTGAGATTGAGTTCCAGGCGCGGGATGCGCACCACCTCGTCACCCGTGCCAAGCGCATTGAAAGCCTGTTCGAAAGCGGGAAGCAGTGCCGTTTCCCACTGGGAATGCAGCTGCTGGCGCAGGGCGAAGGCCGCCTCCTGTGAAGGCGCTTTCACCCTCCAGCATTGGCGACGGATGCGGTGCGGCAAAGATGCGCTCATGTCTGGCTAGAAGCCGGTCATCCGGATCATGTTGTTGATGGCAGCCTTTTGTGGTTCTCCGGTGGCAATGTTGGCCAGCTTGTCCAGTCCGGTTTTCAGGTTGGCTTTGGCAGCCGCATCATTGACCTTTCCCATCGCCGCGGCAGCAAAGGTCAGTGCCCGGCTGCCATCTGAACCGGCGGACACATCAACTTTTTGCTGGGCAACATATTGTGCCGAGTCTAGGGTCGAACGCGCCAGGTCCTGTTGGACAGTGGCGATCCTGCCTTGTGCGGTGGCGCGAACCGCTTCTGGTGTGTCTGGCTGCATCATGAGCAGCTGTAATTGCTCGAGCTGCTGCTGCTTGCTGGCAATCTCGCTCATCATGATGTTGAGCATGGGATCGGTATAACCACCGGTTACGGCATTGGTGATACCAATACCGACCCCCGCGTTCTTGGCCGTGAATATTGAGTTGAACGCGTCCAGGGATTTCACGAAGAAGCTCTGGTAATCCTTCTGGATGTTGATCTCCTTCTCCCATTCGGGCTGGATCCGCTTCTTGAAGTCATCCAGCTGGTTGGTGAACATGATGTCGATCGGCGGCAGCAGCGTGAACCCGTGGTCGATGGCCATGGGCGGTTTGTAGGGCGGGCGGCTGAGCGGCGGTTCTTCTGGCTCGGCTTCGCTTTCCTCCGCATCGAAGTATGGCAGCATGAAATCGGCCACTACTTGCGAGCTGTCGTCGTAAACCAGAACGAAGGTGCCGCCGGCCGGTGCGCCGCCGAAGTGTTCCAGCCCCGGGTGGGTCGCGATGAAGTTGGGGAACAACAGCTTGTCATCTTCGCGCGCATCATGGCGGTCGATGAGTTCGTCCAGCCAGTCCAGCCAGAAGCTGTGGTTGCTGGTCATGAGCGAGTCGAAAGGCGTAGAAAAGTCGGTACGGACCATGGCACCGAAATTGAGCTTGAACGTGCCTGCGGCGTCGACGGTATCCCGGTAAGCGCTCTTCCAGTTGCCGGAGGCAGAGGTGAGTGTGCTGCGGTATTCGCTGTAGCGGGTGGCACCCAGCGGTGCGCTGGCCTTGGCGATGGCGGCATCGACTTTTTCGTAATGATCCCGTACGACGTCCGTGGTGTTTTTGCCGTTGAGTTTCTCCGGCACTTCCCGCGACACGGCTCCATTGATCCGGTCGCGGAAGGACAGGTTGAACGTCTTGCCGTCCTCGAGCTGGGTGGCGACGTCCTTGCGCAGCAGATAATGCAATCCGTGCAAGGGCGTATAGCGGAATGGCGGCCGGATGACGATGCGCCTGCGATCGGTGTGCAGCAGAACTGCCCGGATGGCGATACCGAGATTATTCGCAGCGACGGCGTTTTTGAGTGCTGTGGTTACCGCGTCGACATTCTGTCCAAGGTGGCCCTCGATGCGGAAAAAGTCATAGCGACCAATCTGGCTGCCGAATGGCCTCAACGCCCCGGGCATCGCGCCGTATTCGGCGGCGCGATAGCCCAGATTGCGTCCTTCTGCACCCCGTGCGGCAAGTCGATAATTCCAGCCGCGGTGGATGGGCAGGTCGCCGCGTATTGCGTAGTAATAGGGAATCGCACGCTCTTCCAGCGGGGTCGATTCGCCGCGACTGGGCGTGATGGTAATGGCAGTATCCTTGGGGTCGCTGAATGTGTTGATCAGGATGTGCAGTTTCCAGACGAGGAAGCGCGCGTGCTCGCGGATGCCTTTGCTGTTGCCGGTGAGCGGTGACGGATACAGGCCGGTGCGCATTTCGACGGGATTGGCAAGGCTGCCCAGCAACAGGTGTTTGGGAAAGGCCATGAAATCCGGGCAAAGCACGCTGTCATCCTCGAACAGGATCTCGCGCAGTGCGTTCCAGGTTTCCACCACGTCCTTGAGGAAATTATAGTAATACTGTATTCCGGCGTTACGGCTGGCAAAGCTCGCCTTGATCGCGTTAAGCCGTGTGATCCAGCCGGGGCTGGGATCGTTGTTGAACAGGCCTCCGAACAGTTGGGGCAGGCGGGCATACAGCAAGCCAAGATTGGCAGCCAGACTGGCGTGAATGTTGTTGCAGGCGTTGCGGTATTGTGCGGCCAATGCATTGGTGCCGGTAATCGAACTTCCGAGCTGGGGGCGGTCGGCAAACAGTTCCGGCAGGCCAAGGGCAGTGTTGCTGGAGCACGCGAGCGATGCGAGTAATGAGGCCGCGTCCTTGGGTGCGACGAGTAACAGGCGCACGGTATTGACGACGTCCTGACCGAGATTGTCGCAATCGGTTCCGGAGCATAGATCCGGATGTTTCTGGTAGCTTTCCATCAGCATCAGCACGACATATCCTGCGAGCGCACCCGGCAGGGTGTCCATGGATTGTGCGCGGACGTCGCTTTCCCCTTCTGCGATCAGTTCGTAAAGGGTGAGCATGGTTTCACCCTTATAGAACGGCGGGTAGACCGGCGCCGAAGCATCATAGAGCTTGACGCGGTCATAAGTCGTGTCCGCGGAAAGCATCAGCAGATCCCCGTCAGTGGTGATACCGACTCCCTTGCTGACGTTGACCTTGTTGCCGGCCACCGCCACGCGCAAGCCGCCGACGATGCCAACCCCCAGCAGGGTGACGCGCGTCAGACGATTCTGGTCGTCGAGGTAGCTCGTGAGCTCATTGAGCTGTTTCTCCGTCAGCACCTGGTCTTTTTCGAATACGGTATATCCGCTGGAAACAGTGTTGAGGCTGAAGACAATTTTCAGTGGGTCGGTCATGGTGCTAGCTCCTTAATGATCCGGCGAAGGGGATTGGCTGCCCAACGAGTTAAGCCCGAGAATGAAGGGCGGCGTGTCGGCAGAGCAACCGCAGTCACGCAGCGGTTGCGGCGGATAGACGTTCTTGACGCTGTAAAGGGCATCGATCAGCGCCTGCAGCTTGCTGGTCCGATTGGCGGTGACGGCGCCGGCCTGCAGCGACACCCAGTCACGGTAGGCGGATTCCAGCCTGGCCATGTCCGCCGTATCGATCCAGCATACCTTGGGCAGAATGTGGGACGGCGTTTCCTGACGGATGGTTTCCTCGACAAAATGCCGGAAGTCCATGTTGCGGAAACGGCCGGCATAGGCCGGCAAAATGAAATGCAGCCGGTAAGAATAGGGATCCGCTTCGGCACAGTCGGTGCAGGCGTGGTCGACACAGATCGGCATGAAGGGATCGCCCTTCAGCTGCGGGCGCAGCAGGATGTTTTCGATTACATACATCCCTTCGCCGCTGTAGTACTCGCGCAGCACCGTCATCAGGGTCTCGATGGCATCTTCCATTGCGGCGCCGCTGGTGAAGTATTCGATGCGCCGCGCGATTACATTGCCGCCGGTTCCGATGATATTGAAATAATGTTTGCCGTCGACCGTGATTTTGCGTTCAAAGCCTTCCGGCAATTGCGCGCGCTCGATGGCAAGTTCCATTTCGACGTGCGCTTCGTCTTGCGTGACGTAATGAGCACTGCTGGAAAGCAGGATCTTGCTGGTGACCGGATGCTTGATGCGCCAGCGGTATTCGTCGCCGGGCGTGCTGTCAATCTCGGTGTAGCTGTCATAGGACACTTCGCTCAGGTTGCGTCGGGTGAAGTTGGCTATGCCCAGCAAACGCGCAAGGCGCCGTTCCAGCCCGGAGATGTTGGCCGTGTTCCAGAGTGCGTCGGGGCTCTGCAGCGTGTAGTTGTAAGCCAGGCTGCGCTCGGCACCGATCCGCGGATAGTCGTCCAGGAAGGCGCACTTGGTTGCGGCCGCGCCGGCCGCACTCATGCCGAAGGATGAGCGCATGATGCCGACATAGTGGTGAAAGTCTTCCGCGCAGCGCGCCAGTAAATGGTCAAGGAAGCGGTTACGGCGTGCCAATGCCTGGTCGCCGTTTTCCAGCAGTGCGGCAAGATTTTCGGCAGTGATATATTCCGGATAGATCCTGTCGGCGTCGCGGAAGCTGTCTACGGTCTGCGCAAAATAGCTTTGTGACGGACCTGACTCGCGCGTGAAAAGTGCGCGCACATTGGCAAGTTGCGCCAGGTAGTTGGCCATGACCTGGTCGAAAAACAACAGGTAGGCCTTGAGCTGCAGCGCCTGTGCGTGCCGCTCCGCGTCCGCGGTGGCGGGGAGGCCTTGGTCTGACAGGCCATACAGCGCCGGGAAGTGATGCTGGAACGAGTAGTAACTGGCAGCGTTTCGGAAACGTCCGAGCGGGATCGGCAGGTCTTCCGCATTCGGGGTTTCCAGTTTGGCGCGTTCCGCTTCTTCCAGGGAGGTGAGGGTGGCTTGCACTCTGGCGAGATCGGCGGTGACCGGGACATTCCGCTTGTAGAAGACCAGCCGGCCGTGGTCGGCAGAAAGACGCGGTTGTTTGCCCGTTGGCACGGTCAGGTACCACTTGTTCGGCGGTGCGATCGGCGTCCCATCCTGGTGCAACTGATTGACCACGATATCACGCACGGCGAGCACGCCGCTGATATTCATGATTATGCTGATGATGTCCGATAGCCGGATTTCGGTGCGCAATTCGGCCTGGTCCAGATCGGCGTCGCTGATGAAGCCATTGACCAGCAGAGGCCCTTCGAAAATCTCCGCGACCGTGTAGGAAGAGCCATCGTCATGCACCCGCGCCAGCATTTCTTCAAGCGTGTTGTTGTATACCGGCGGTGCCAGATAGCGTTCGACCGCGAAGCGCATCTGCGCCGCAACCATTTCCTGATTGGCATCCGGCATCAATTCCAGCTCTGCACACAGCGAGTAGTCCTGATTTTCCACCTGGTCGATCGCGACGAAGTCTTCACACAAGTTCCGGTTGGCATGCAGTAACGCGTGTGCAGCAGTGACAACTTTGTCGCGTTCATCCTGGGTAGTTACTTCGTCCATGAATTCCAGCAGCACGCGATAGAGTCCATGGATGGCCACTTCGTGTGAGCAGGGCAGATGCGGATCGGCGGGTAACAGCACACTTTTGATCGTGTCGGCGTAATAACTCAGCGCTGCCGGCTGGATCCACGCATTCTTGACGCCCGGCAGATCGATCAACAATTTGCGGTAGTCGCGCACCGTAAGCGGACGATTGGGCAGAATCTGGCGCGGTGTAAAGAACTGTGCGGCCATCGTGGCGGCATTGTCGGTTGACGATGCAAGCAGGTCCTCGATAGGGAAGCGGGCGCGATAACCCAGGTCGGTGAGCGCGTAACACAGCAGTTCCAGAATCGTGATGCCGGGATCGTGGATGTTGTGGTCGGTCCACAGCCGGCGGGAAAGCCGACGTATGTGATCCAGCCCGATGCAGTAAAGCTGCTGCTGATCAAGGGCGGGATCGGTTCCGGGGGCGTTGGAAATTTTGTTGGTCAGCAGCATGATGGTCTGGTCCTAGCGATCGGTTACTTCGTCGATGGCGTGGGTCAGGTCCGACACCAGAATGGTATCGGGCGTATCGGCGCCGATCTCCGCCACGTCCTTGAGAGGCGTACCATCCGGGCTCACTCGCCGCATCCTGAAATCGGTGACAAAGTCCACGTAGGGCAGGTGTTCGACAACGTCGAGCAAGACTGAACGATAAATGCGCCCGCCGAATTCGATATTGCGGGTCTTGTCATAGGCCCAGGGAGTCAATGCGCGAATCAGTGCCTGCTCCAGTTCCTGGCGGTAGTAATTGAAAGGATATTGCGGATAAAAGCGTACCTTGAAATCGAGGCGAACCGCCTGGTAGCGCGGATTTTTGACCTTGATGCGGACTTGCGCTCCGGCATGCCGTTGCGCGTAATCCTGCATGCGGGTGAGCGTGTCGATATCGACGCGGGGGCGCAGTTGGTCGACCGCATTGCAGTTATGCAAATCAGCAATGACCACCAGCATGACATGCCCTGGCGCAAGCCATGAATTTTCGCTGGCATGCGGAATACACTTGACCTTGTGCACATTCGGGAAAACCTCGAGCAGCATCCGCTCATAGTCCCATGGGGTAATGCAGCGGTCACGATGACGCAGGCGCTCGGCGGCACGGCGCACCAGCATGCGGTCTGTCTCCCGCTGTGCCCCACCGAAACTGGCGTAGGGTTGACTGATCTTTTTCACGGCCGCCAGCGGTGTCTTCAATTTGGAAATGCTGCCCGCGGGAAGTACGTTTGCCAGGTGAGCCGGATCATTGCCCGAATCGAAGAAGCGCACTTCAACCGCATTCGCGGCGACGTCAATGAGCTGGCAGGCAGCGCCGCTGTCGCTGGCGACGGAGGCACGCAGCCATACCTGCCCGGCGGGCAGCCAGGTGTGATCGGTCGTCGTCTCACGCGGCAAGGTCACGGCAACGATGCCGCTCGTGCGCAGATCATTGCTGGTGTTAAGTGTCAGCTCCTGGGGAGTGAGCGTTTTCCAGTAGTTGTCGCATAGCACGGACCACCCCAGTTTCTGTGCAGGCAGATCGGGGTCGGCGCTGCCCTCCGCGACCTGGAGGAGCAGGCTGACACCGTCACTGGCGGCGATGCCGCTGATGCCGACGAGGAATTCGCCTTCATCGCGGTAGTCCGGCAGCAGGCTTACCTGTTTGTCCGCAACATAATCGAGTTGCTGGCGCTGGAAGGCATGTTCGCGCCGCTGACCGAAGCATCCGACGTGGAAAAACTGCAGGTCGAGGCTGGTGAAGCTGTCCAGACCGGCGGCGCCGATGTCGATTTCGTCAGACCGGGCCGTGTAGCTCAGGCTGATCTCCTGTACTACCGGGGTGTAGGGTTCATTCAGTACCACGCCATCCTGGGCGAGTGCATGCTGTAGCATTTCCTTGCGGTAGTCGGCATGCAGAAAGTCCTCGTTGAGCGCGACGGTGAGATACCCGTTGCGCGAAGCGGGCGGGGACACGGCGCCAAGCTGGTGGATCGGCTGCGCCAGTGCGAAACGTTCCCCCAGCCAACGACCGAGGATGTTGCCGGCGAAGCGCAACGCAAACAGCCTGGAACCGGCAGACCGTGCGGCCGGGGCGGGAGGCGGGGCACTCGGGCTCAGGGTGGAGGCGCCGGTGCTGTCACGGGCCATCAAGTCCTGCGCCACCGACTTGGTTTGCCCGCTGCGATCCTGGTAGACCAGAGTGGCGGTGACGCCATTGTTCATCGTGCCGCGTTTGCTGTAGCCGCTGTACCAGTTATACAGATTGCCGGGTGCGCCTTGCCATACGAGCCGAACGTTTACGTCCAGCAGGTTCTTGGAAAGTGCCTCCTCACATCCGATCATGAAACGCGAACCTTTGACCGGCTGGGCACCGAACGGCTGGAAGGCCTTCTTTGGATTGAGGCTGCCGTTGTCGTTTTCCAGTACCAGCGCATGCACTCCTTCGACTTCAACCTGGATGCGCGCGGCGCGGAGTTCGACTCCCTCCAGGTCGGCATAATGCAGACTTGCGCCCGGCTTGAGAATAAGCTGCAACAGCGGCGTGGCCGGTACGGAAAAGGCGTGGCCATGAATGGTGGCATCATAGTCGACCACGGCAGGATCGGTTGGCTGCAGGATCAGCGAAAGTGACAGGCGGTCGCCTGCCAGGCTACCCGTCGGCGTGAACGGACCCAGCCAGCCCTTCGGACCGCTCAGGTATGCTTCGAATGCGCTGGCGAGCGCCGCTCCCGTGTGTTTCGTCGCATCCAGATTGGCAAGGCGCATCTCCAGCCGTATATCGCGCGTGCCTTCCGCCATGCGCAATACCGGCGCTGCAAAAGCGCAACCAATCTGCGCGGGGGGCAGGTCCGCGTCACCAAAGGCGTGCCATTTCGGCTGGGTGGGGTCGAGCGCCCCGCCCAGACCGTCCGCAGAATTTGCGATTGGTGCGAAGAACACGCCGGCCTCATTACGGAATACGCTGTGCAATGCCGTGACCTTGCCGTGACCGATGACGGTATCGCGCACCGGTTGATACAGCAGCTCAATCCCCCCGGCATCCTTGCCCGCCGTAAACACCTGCTTTGGCGTAACTGCAATCGGAGCAGTTCCTTTCTTCAGTTCGAGCAGCACATGTGCGCGGTCCGGTTGTGCCGGTTTGGGCTCAAAGCGCAAGACGTCGCGAAACTGGAAATCGAGGTGGCGGTCCGTGATGGTGTTGATGACCTGTTGCGGGTGCTGATACAGCTGCAGAAAGGCGGCGAACAATCCGAGGTGCGGCGGGACCTGCCCATCATCGCGCGCCAGCAGGGCAGTGTCGTCGCCCTCCGGAAAAAATGCGCTCCAGTTTTCATTGCTGAATTCGGGCGTGTGACGATAAAAGCGCAGTTTCCCTGCCAGTGCCCGTGCCTCTGCGAGCAGGTCGGCACCGGAGCGTTCATCCACGTTGACGAAAGCGGGCTCCAGTTCCGGCGGCGAGCGCTCGTCCTGGCTTTGGCCAAGACGGGAGATCATGTTCTGGATGATGTCCTGTTCAGCCATGCGCTATCCCCGTCGTATTGTGCCGGCCACCTGGGCGCTGACTTCGTTGCCGTCGAAACGGTAGAACGGATATACCAGATTGAAGCGCGAGTTGGTGGCTCGCACTTCATACTCGAGCACAATGTTCAGCGTACCTTCCGTAGCATGGGGCGTATCTATGCTCAAGTTCACCACCTTGATGCGTGGTTCGAAGATCAGGATTTCGGTGCGGATACGGTCGATCAGGAAGGTGCGCAAGGTCGTGCTGATCGGCTCGAACATGAGTTCGTGCATATCCAGCCCGTATTTCGGTTGCAGGAATCGCTCCCCGATCGTCGTGCCGAACAGGATCAGCAGACTTTCGTGAATGTCGGCTTCGTCCGAGCTCATGTTTACTCCGCTGTCGCTGAATGACGGCGGAAAGCTCCATCCCGTTCCGAGAAAGGAAGTGTTGCTGTCCGGGTTGTCCTTGTTATTCATGCTCTTTCCTATCCGATCATGACCGTGGGAGCACCCACGACGGCCATGGCGCCGCAGATGCAGGCATCCGTAATGCGAACGGCCGGGCGGCCGCCGATAAGGACGGTAGCGCTGCCGGCAGGGAACGGGCTGACCGTGGGTTGGTGCCCCGATGGCGGCAGTGCACACGTGTGCAGGTCTCCCACCACTGCGGCGGGCATGCCGCCGATCAACACCGTGGCTACCCCAGGTCCGGTGATGGTGCCACCGTGGTTGCTGATATCTCCGACCCGTGCTGCTGCTGGCATTGCTGTCCTCGCTCGTTAGTTGATTTGCACCATGCTGCCTGACACTTTGGTCATTGCCCCGCTCGAAAGCTCCGCCTGGGTGCTGCCTTCCAGTTTGAGTTCGGTTCCACCCTTGGCGGAGAACGACGTGCCGGACTCCATCGTCACTTCGGTGCCCGCCTTGAGCTTGAGCGCCTTCGCGCTTTCAACGCTGATGCCATCGGCGTTCATCGTGATCTTGTTACTGTTCTGGTCCGCCAGTACGATCGATTTATCGTCTTCGCTGAGCGTGATGCTGTTGCCGGCAGGCGTGTCAATCTGCAGGATTTTCTTGTCGTCGTTGAAGTAGACTCGCATGCCCGCCCGGCTCTTGAACAGCTTTTCATGGTTGTCGTCGGAGCCCTGCAATGGCGCAGCCTTGGCGCTGCTGTGGAGCATGCCGAGAATGACCGCATGGCGTGGATCCTCGTCAAGAAAGCCAGCGATGACCTCGTCACCGATTTCCGGCCGGAAGAAGAAACCGCGATCATTACCTGCATCCAGGCTTGCCACGCGTGCCCAGATGCCATCGTCCTCCTGATTTACCATGGGCAGGCGGATGCGCACCCGATGTTCGCCGTCCGGATCTTCGTTGCTTACCACCACCCCGATCTGCAACCCTGCCACACGCGCCAGCAAGTCGCCGGCGGCGGGACCCGAGATGTTCGCCGGCAGCGCTTCGGCAATCCCGCCAAACTGAAGGTGGGTCTTCCAGCCCTGCACCAGATCGAACTCCTGGCGCACGGCGCTGACAAATGCGTTGCCATTGAATCGTCCGCCGAGACCGGCCAGAGTGACGATGTCCCCCGGTTTAACGTTGCCGATCCCTTCGCATTTGCCACGTCCGCTGACCATGTTGGCACGGTGACGCAGCCAGGTGCCGTCCGCCCAAGCCTGGGCCTCCGCTTGTGCCAGCGTGGTGTGGCGCAGTTCCAGGCCATTTGCGGCAGCGACCGTAGCGAGATCGTCTGCCGTGAGATTGCCGGGATTAGTAAAGGAAGGCGTGTTGCCAGCCACTTCTTGCACCGCCTGCTGGGCGGGATCCCAGCTGATGCCGCGCACCGCCTGATACTGGGTGCGCGCATCGATTTCGGCATCGAACTCGATCAGGATGGCGCCGAATTGCAGGGTGCAACGGGATGAACCGTCTGCCCTCGGTGCCTTTACCACCAGCCGGTCGGCATCCGGCCATACCAGCTTGCCATTGGCATGGGCTCGGGCCAGAAGGAAATCCCAGTCACTGGTGTGGAACTGAACCATTTGCTTGTGCTTCAGCGTGGTAGTCTCGACGTCGCCACTGATTCCCGCGCCATCGAGCAGGGACTCGATGATTTCGCTGTCGGACTGATCAAAATAATTTGCGTTCTTGCGTGTTGCATCAAGTTTCATCGCGACATGGCGGCATTCGACCACGAGCTGCGGTGCGCTGCTGTCACGCATGCGGATACTGTGGCGGACGACAATTCCCTTGAACAGCAGCTCCGGGTTGTCACCCGAGCCCGCCAGAATGTCCACGGTTTGGCCGGGCTTGAACAAATCACTATTGCTTAACGGAAAGTCGCTGCTGGCAGCGGAACCATCGAGGTACGCGAGGCGGGCGCTGGCGATGCGATTGGCCACCAGGCTGATACTGACCGACAATAATTGGTTCGTGCGCGGCACGGGTTGACCGCCCGCCTTGACGGTAAATTCGCGGTGCGTGGCAGCGATGGGCAGGGTACGGGTGTCGGGCACGGTTTATTTTTCCAGTGGCGGAAAGAAGAGCGGCGTGCCAGGCGCAATGCGGCGGAAATCGTCAATACCGTTTGCTTCTGCGACCCGCAGATAAAGCCGCGGATTCCCGTAGATCTGGTGGCACAGGAGCGGCAGGTTGTCGCCGGCCTTGAACACGCGCCGGTGTGTGAGGTCGGGCGACTGGTCCTGGGCGAGGGCAACACGGGTCTGGTCATCGGAATTGTCGCTGAAATTTGCGCTGATAATGGCTCGCAGCGGTACACCGTCAGGCTGGAACAACTTGTAGACGATTGAGGCGCTTTTGAGCACGCAGCGCTTCACCTGCAATGTACCCCAGGTTACTTTCAGGTAGTTCGGCCGGTGGATGTCACCGTTGTAGCCCGTGACAGTCTGGAATTCCTCGATTTTCTGCTGCACATCGACCAGATAACCGTTGGCGCCGGTACCGTCAATGAAGAACGTCAGGGCGAGATCACCCGGCTTCATCTTCTTGAAGTTCATGCGGCTGTTGGTCGTACCCGAACCCTGTGCCGCGTCATATTCCATCTCGTATGACAACGTGATTTCGTTCGGATTGATATACGACTCGAAGCTGCATGCCGGCGTGCCGGAATAGTCCGGCGTGGTGTACGCCAGGATCATCAGCTTTTCGAGTTCGCCGCGGTCTGCCGCCATGTTCAGCGCTCCTCCTGCTGGCGCAGGATTTCGAGGACACGTTCGACGCACTCCGCGACCAGTGCCTGCTTGCTGTCGGTTTCCGATGCGGGCGTGCTGCTGCCGCCTGCAGTCTGGTTGCTGACTTCCACGGAGATTACTACCTCATCAACGATAATGGGCATGATCAGGACTTATCAACGGTAAAGTACTGGTAAAACAACTGGAGCGACTCAATTACGACGGCATTGTTTGAAGCATTGAGATCGCTGATCGACCACTTCGTCGGATACGCGCCAACCACGTGCCAGGTCATCAGCGGCTCGTGCGCCTCATTGAGCAGCTTGATGTCCACGTTCTTTGGCTCGATACGGTAATCCTCGATGCAGCGGCGGGTCCAGTTCCAGACCTCCGAATTGCGCAGCAGGCCGCGCTTTAGCGCCAGTTCAGGATATTTGGCACGCGTCGGATATTTCTGGATAAAGCGATTTTCACCGCCTTCGGCAACTTCCTCGGTGACCATCTCGACCGACAGCCCGCTGACCTCGGTAAAGCGTACGTCGAAGTCGTTGGGCGGCAATCCGAGCACCTCGACCTTGAAATGGAACCCGACCGGAGGGTAATAGTTCGCCATCAGTCGTTCTGCACTTCGAGTCCTTCGTGGGCGACCTCGATCGACTCGATCGCTACCTCATTGCCGGAAGCCTTCAGTTGCGGTCCTTCAACCTTGACTGGGAAAGCGTTGTGCGCCTTCCAGGTCATCACCGGTTCATGGTTTTCGTTCAGCAGGCTGATGACGAGGTCGCGCCGTTCGACCGTGTTGAGCTTGACGGTCGAGAGCCACTTGAAAAAATCGTTGTCGCTCTTGATCACGCCGCGCTTGAGGGTGATGTTGTTGAACTTGCGCAGCCCCGGCATCTTGATGGACGAGTATTCCGGGAAGGAACCGTCGCGGTATTCGATGGCCTGGTTTTCTTGGGTAAGGCCGGACACTTCAGAAAAGCCAATGCGGGTACCGCCCCACTGGACGGTGAAATGAAAGACGGGCAATGGATATTGTGATGGCATGATGTTGGTTTCTCCAGAATGGGTTCAGGTAATAGCCGTTCTTCAGTTGATGTCCTCAGGAGGTTTGCAGCTTGTGCGAGAACTTCAGAATGATGAACTCGGCCGGACGCACGACCGCCATGCCGATTTCGACATTCATGCGACCTTCCAGGATGTCCTGTGCGTTCATCGTTACCCCCAGGCCGCAGCGCACGAAGAAGGCTTCCTTGGTCGTGGCTCCGGCAAGCGCGCCCTCGCGCCATTTTTGCGTGAGGTAGTTCTCGATCATGCCGCGCACCTTGACCCAGGTGTTGGCGTCATTTGGTTCGAACACTGCCCAATAGGTCGATTTCTTTACCGATTCCTCGACCATATTGAAGAATCGGCGCACTGAAACATAACGCCACTCGTTGTCATTCCCTGCCAGGGTGCGTGCGCCCCAGACCAGCGTTCCTTTGCCGGAAAAGGCGCGAATGGCATTGATGGACTTGCCGGCGGTGGGGTCAACATTCAGTGCGTCGGTTTCACTGAGGGCAAAGGCCTGGATCGGCGAGACCACGCTGTTCAGGCTGACGTTGGCCGGTGCTTTCCACACCCCGCGCGTGTTATCCACCAGCGCATAAATGCCGGCTATCGCGCCGCTTGGCGGGCATACGGTCAAGGTGTTGTTGATGCCGTTGACGATATTGCGGAACGGCGCAAAATTGTTGTACAGGCTTTGCTCGTAAACTTTGGGATAGTTTCCCACTGCGCTGACGAGCGAGTCGATACCGCCGCTGACGACGGAAAATGCCTTCAGAATGCAGGGCAGCGCCGCATCGAGCTGGTTTTCTTCCGTGACACTGCCGCCAACCGCCGGAATGACGTCCAGCAACGTAGCCGGTGCCGCTCCGGTAAATAATCCATCCCATCCGGCGGCCGACGGATCCGGGTCGACGTTCCAGATCGTTGCGCCATAACTGGCAATGTCGTTGTGAACTTCGGTTTCCAGCTTGATGAGATCGAGGTAGGCCGGTTTCAGCACGCCACGGATGGTGGCGTCGATATCGCCCTTCTTGGTCGGGTCGCCGGTGACGCCGATCAGGTCTGGATTGGTCAGCGGTGTGCCAGTGACCAAGCCATCGACCAGGTGAGCCAGATCATAGAGCTTGCCAAACAGGGCGCGCAGGTTGTCTTTCTTGTTGGCGACCGCCTGTGTCTTGTAGTTGGCGACCAGTTTGGCAAACTGGTTGGCGATCGTGCCGTCGGCACCGACAAGAGTGTTGATACGAGATTTCAGCGTTGCCCCGTCAGTGATGACCTGGTCGATCTTCTTGATCAGATCGAGCGTGTCCTTGTCGCTGGCCAGTGCGCTGACCTGCAGACCGGTGAGGCTGCCCTTCCTGATTTTGCCGTTGATGTCGGCGTAACCAAAGTTCTTCCTGTAGTTGAGGTTGAGCCATGGCGTATAGGCCGCGCCATATTTCAGGTTATTGATGCCGATCTTGTCGCGGAAGGACTCGCCGAGCGCGTCATTCTTCAGGGTATCGAGCACCGCAACGCGATCCCCAAGTTTGCCGCACTGGCTCAGCGCTTTCTGCTGCACGGTAGCAAGCGAATCGGCGCTGGACAGACCGGCGGCATCGGGAAATAGCAGGATGGTGGGTTCGTCGTACTTGGCGACTGCATCAACTCCCGCAATCAATTCGGTACTGTCGATGTAGGGAGAGCTGGTTTTGTAGGCGCCGACTGACACGATGTAGCAGTCACCACCGCCGTTGTCGAAAAACAGCCGCAGGCTGTCATACAAGTAATACTGATTTG
>DASSQR010000116.1:0-12711 GCA_035702405.1 Gallionella sp.
ACCAAATTCCGCTGCCAGACCGACTTCGTGAAGCAGGCCGACCTGACCATGCGCGCGGTGTTGTGCCTGCGCTCCTACCGGAAATTGCCCGAACTCTACGATGCGGTGCTGAAAGTGGCCACCTTGCGCGATGACAATCGCGGCGTGCTCTCCACCGTGGAACTGGGCGGCGTAAGCTATGCCAACGCCCTGCTCTTTGCGCGCAAATATCTGGAAAACATCGCATGGAAGAAGTAATCGTCCTCGAAATCCTGGAAAAATCCGGCAAGGTGCGCGAGCGCGTGCGCCTGGGCAGTTTTCCGGTAAAGCTGGGGCGCGCCTACGACAACGACATCATTCTGGACGATGAGGCGGTCTCACCGCATCATCTCTGCATCGAGCGCAATGACCAAGACGAATTGCAGGTCATCGATCTGGACAGCGAAAATGGCATTTACCAGTGGCGGTCACGCAAGCCCGTCACCGCCTTGCCGCTCCTGACCGACACGCAACTGTTGGTGGGCCATACGCATCTGCGCCTGCGGCGTACCGATTTCGCGGTTGCGCCCACCGTGCATAACAGCCGCCGGCAGCAGACCCTAGCTGATCTGCTGGCAAACGGCCCCGTGTTTGCGCTATTGCTGCTGACCGTGGCCGGCCTGTCGGTACTGGAGCAATATCTGGTGACATTCCAGAAAATCAAATACCAGGAACTGGTCATGCTGCCACTCGCGACCACCGCAATGGTGCTGGTCTGGTCCGGCATCTGGGCATTTGTCGGGCGCATTCTGGTGCATCGCGCCGCTTATCGTGCACACGCCAGCATGGTGCTGCTGTGCCTGCTGGCACTGTTCGGTCTGGATTATGTGACGGAATATTACAGTTTCGCCTTCTCGGCTTACACCTCCGCCAGCCTGATCGAATATGCGGCGCTCGCGCTGGCGGGAGGGCTGCTGCTGTATGGCCATTTGCACTTTGCGACACAACTCAGGCGCAAAGCCGGTGCCATCACCTCATCTCTGGTCGTGGGCAGTCTGCTGGGAATCACGCTGTTTGCCGAATACCTCGACGACACTCGTTTCGATACCAGCCTCAGCTACCCCACCGCGCTGAAACCGGCCTCAAGCATGCTCGTCCGGCCGATTTCCGCCGAAAATTTCCTCTCGGACGTGCAGTCGATGAAAGCGCAACTGGACAAGGCGAGACTCGAAGAAAACTAGGAAGACGCCGAACTAAGTTGTCATGCCCGCGCAGGCGGGCATCCAGCTGTTGAATCAACTGGACTCCCGCCTTCGCGGGAGTGACGAATTTATCCTTATTCGGTGTTTCGCTAGGCGGACTTGCATGCTTCCGAGGCGCCAATCGGGCGCTTGATTGCAGCGAAATATTTTACAATCGGCAGCGACACCGCCGTGATCAGACGGCAGAGCAATGCCCAAGGTCTGAAAAAATAACGTACGAACTCGGGTATCAAGGAGATTGATCATGAATTCGGAAGAACGTTTGTCCCGGATCGAAGCGCGGCTGGATGCGATCGAACTCATGCTTCAGATGCCGGCGGGCAAGCCAGTCGCACCCAATCGGCCCGAGGCCACCACTTCTCCGACCGTCACGCCGCCCGTTCCCCAAGCCCCGTTGTCCCGCCCGTTGGTTTCAGGCAAATCGCATCAGGCACATGCCTATCCCGTGACCAATATTCTGGGATGGGCCGGTGCCACGGCACTGGTGCTGGCTTCAATCTATCTCGTGCGGCTGGCAATCGACGCCGGCTGGCTGACACCGGCGCGCCAGATCATTCTGGCCATGCTGGGCGGTTTTGTCTGCATCGGCACGGGCATCCTGCTGCGCCGCAAGGACATGCACTATGCCAGCTTGCTGCCCGCGGCCGGCATCGTGATCCTGTTTCTCTCGATCTACGGCGCGCACAATTACTATCACCTGATCAGCACGACTTTCGCCACCAGCGGCATTGTCGCGGTTTGCGTGTTATCGCTGTGGCTGAACCGCCTGTTCCTGAGCGAACTGTATGCGCTGTTTGCCGTCGTAGGCTCATACACTGCGCCGCTCTTTCTCGGCGACACGAGCTACTCCATCGCGGATCTGATCATCTACTTCGCCTGCTGGAGCGTGGTGTTTTCCGTTTTCTCGATCTGGGTGCAAAAGCGGAATGTCTACATTCTCGCGATGTATCTCGCATTTGTGATCTTCGATCTGAAGTGGCATGAGTCCATGCCGGATGCATGGGTCGAGGCGCTGATTTTCCAGACGATCCATTTCCTGATCTTCGTCGCGGCGGCCGCGGTGTTCAGCATCCGGGTCGAGCCGATGTCGCAAGAGACCGCGCTCAAGCATGCCCCGGCCCTGGTGCTGTTCTATTTCGTGCAGTACCACATACTTCACGAGAACATTCCCGAATGGGCACCCTGGATTGCGGTCGTCAGCGCCGCGGTTTTACTGGTGAGCTATTTCATCGTCCATCACGTGCTCAACCGCGAATTGGGCGGCGGCCGGATGCTGCTGAGCGCATATGTTGCACTGGTGCTGGTACACGCCGGCTATATCGAGTCGGTGCCTGATGAATGGGCACCCTGGGTGGGGCTCATCGCCATCCCGCTCATCAGTCTCTACGCGACCCTGCGGCAGGACATCAAGGCTCCCGGCGCGCCACTGTGGATTGCTGCCATACTGGTATTTATCGCCAATTACCTGACAATCTTTGCCTGGCGCAACCTCACGATCACGATTCCGGCTTATGACCTGTTGGGGCTGTGCTACGCAGCCGAGCTTTATCTTGCCTATTATTTCCTGCGCAAAAATCATGAGCTGCGCGACATCGGCATGGTCGCCCTGTATGCCGGCCATGTTGCCGTGATGGCTTGGGCGCTCCAGGTCTTCGATAACCGCTTTGTCGTCTCGCTGGTCTGGGGTACGCTCGCCGTGGGCAGTCTATTCCTGTCCCTGCAAGTCCGCAGCAAGACGCTGGGGCAGTCGTCGTTGATGATCTTTGCAGCATCCGTCTTCAAGGCACTGCTGTACGACATCGCCCAGGCCGCGCCACTGATCCGTATCGCGAGCCTGCTGGTACTTGGCGCCAGCCTGTATCTCGGCGGCTGGCTATACAAGAAAGTCGGCACGCTGGATCCCGATTAAGACCTCCGGCTTGGGCCGGCCAGGAACAAAACGCGCCAATTTCGGCGCGAAATGATGCATGCTGTTTCCCTGCCGACCGGGATGAATGCATTGCGATCACTCGGGCAACGAAGCAATTTTCCGGGGTCGATCGACGTCGCAATACAAAAGGAGAACGCAGATGTCCTGCATGGCCGCTCTGGTTCCGCCGCAACATTTGCACTCGACCGCATTTGAGGTCATGAGCCTCGCCTCCGGAACATGCTGGATCATCGCCTACGCCCTCATCATTCGCCGCGGCTATCTCGATCGCAGCTATGGCATGCCGCTTGTCGCGGTCTGCGTCAACATTTCCTGGGAGTTCATCTTTACTTTTCTGATCCCCCACGAGCGGCCGCAAAGCTACATCAATGCCGGCTGGCTGCTGCTCGACCTCTTTATTCTGGGCCAGTTGCTGTTATTCTGGCGCAGTGACTTTCCCAAGCTGGACAAGGTGGTGTTCTATCCCTTCACGATTTCCGCGCTACTGGCAAGCTTCGGCCTGATTTATACGATGGCGGTTGAATTTGACCACTGCGGTGCATATTCCGCGTATGGACAAAACTTTCTGATGTCGATCCTGTTCATGATCATGCTGTTCCAACGCAATTCACTGCTCGGACAATCAGTGTACATCGCACTGGCCAAGATGATCGGTACTGCACTGTACAGCGTGTCGGCTTACCTGTTTGTTCCGCTACTGCAACACTCTGCCGTGCTCCAGTACCTGGTTCTCACCATTCTGTTCTTTGATTTGAGCTACGTTGCCGCTGTCTGCTATGTCGCACGCAAGGAACACATCCCGGTATGGCGAAGACTCTGACAGGACACTTTGTTCGTCATGAATCAAGGTCAGCCATTCCGGGCAAACGGAGTTGGCCGGCCAAGTCGCACCGTTAAAACGATACATAAAGTTTAGCCGGTGTTTTCCAGAACGGCTGAGATAGAATGCAATCCGTATGACAATTCCGGCCACCGCGGAACATTCACTGGGATATTCTTCAATGACGACGACCAACAATCTGACAGACCTGCAACCCGGCTCGGTATGGAGACATTTCGCAACGCTGTGCTCGATTCCGCGCCCGTCGCTGCATGAAGCGGCGCTGCGCGACCATTTGATTAAATGGGCTGAAATGCGCGGCATCGAGACTGCTGTGGACGAAACGGGCAACCTGATCCTGAGGCGGGCCGCCAGCCCTGGCTGTGAATCACTGCCCGGCGTGGTTTTGCAGGGGCATCTCGACATGGTATGCCAGGCCAACGCGGGCACGCAGCACAATTTCGAACGCGATCCGATCAATGCGGTCGTGCGCGACGGCTGGGTGGTCGCGGAGAACACCACACTCGGCGCGGACAACGGCATCGGGGTGGCGCTCGCACTGGCCGCGCTGGAAGAACCGGGCCTGAGACACCCGCCGCTGGAAGTACTGCTCACGGTCAACGAGGAATCTGGCATGGACGGCGTGCGTGAACTTGCGCCCGCCACGTTGCGCGGCACACAGCTGATCAATCTCGACACCGAAGAGTGGGGGCATTTTTATCTCGGCTGCGCGGGCGGTGTGGATGTGGAAGTGCATCACGGCTGCACGCAGGAGGAAGTGCCCGCCGGTTGCACGCTCTGGCGTCTCGATGTCAGCGGCTTGTGCGGCGGACATTCCGGCATCGACATCAACCTCGGACGCGGCAATGCGATCAAGCTGCTGGCTGAGGTCCTGCACGGCCTGGCCGAGCGCGGCGATCTGCACCTGATCGAGCTGCACGGCGGCACCGCGCGCAACGCGATTCCGCGCGAGGCCTATGCGGTAGTGGCACTGTCCGGACAGGATGACGCCCAGGTAGCTGCGTGGGTACAGCAGAAGCATGCCGAATGGCGTGCACGCTTTGCCGCAATTGACCCGAATGTCACCTTGATGGCGCAGCCCCTGCCTCGAGAACACGCATCCCGGGCGATTGCGGGAACCGAGCGCGCGCAACTGCTCAACTTCCTCGCGAGCGCGTTTAACGGCGTCGCACTGATGAGCGAGGCCTTCCCCGGCGTGGTGGACACCTCCAGCAACCTCGGCGTGATGAGCCTGAAACACGGAGAATTCCGCACCACCTTCAAGGTGCGCTCCTTGCATGATGCGCGCGGCAAGTCGGTCGCTGCGGAACTGGTCGAACATGCGACGAGTCACGGCCTGCGGGCATGGACGGAAGGCGGCTACCCGGGCTGGACGCCGAATCCGTCTTCACGCCTGCTCGCACTCTGCCAACGCGTCTATACCGCCCAGTTCGGCCGGCCCGCCAGCCTGCAGGTGATTCATGCCGGTCTCGAATGCGGCCTGCTCGCGGCCAGCCATCCGCAGCTGGACATGATCTCATTCGGCCCCGACATTCGCGGCGCGCATGCCCCGGGCGAGCGTGTCGAAATCGAATCGGTCGGGCGCTGCTGGCAATTGCTCAAGGCGGCACTGGAGGCACTTGCCACGGCACCGGCCTGACCGGATGCCTCAGTAGGTCGGGCTCTGCCTGACAACTCAATCCGGTGGGCAACACCCGCAAGGGGTACGCCATGGTTGCAAGGGGCTGAAGCCCCACAATACACGCAGAGCCCGCCCTACGAAGATATTTGAGATGGGTGGAATCGACCTCAGTGTTTCGTTGGCTCTGGCTCCGGACCCGCTTCCGCAAACTGTTTGTACAGCCGCGGTGCAAGATCCATCAGGGCATCATTCGCCTTGTTTCCCCCGATGTTGGTGACGATGACCATGGCAAAGTCGCGCTGCGGGTCGAGCCAGATGTGGGCGAGGTTTTTTTCATTGGAGCCGCCGTGGTAGATCAGCGGACGGGGTGCCCAGCCCACTTCGAGCAAGCCCCAGCCCAGGGCATATTGTCCGCGCTGGGGCGTACCCGGCGGCGCGTCCTTCTTGAGCGGCATCGTAATCACGGGCGTGTGGAGCTTTTTCAGAGTCGCGGCAGATACCAGCGCCGGGCCGCGCTTACCCTCGCCCGCATTCCATGCCGCCCAGTGGGCAAAGTCGACCACCGACATGTGCGCAATGCCGGCGGGACCGATGACCGGCGGATTGTCGCCATTCGGCCCAGCCAGGAAGGCCTTGACCTTGCCATCCACCATCATATGCCCCAGTGGCGCATCGATCCGGCCCAGGGTGGCTTGTGCGCCGAGGCCGGCAGTCTTGAGGCATAACGGACCAAACACGCGTTCGGTAATGAGCTCGTCCCAGGTCTTTCCGCCCACTCGCTCGATCATCGCACCCACCAGCGTATAGCCCAGATTGGAATAGGCAAACCGGCTGCCCGGAGCAGCCTCCAGCGGCCGGGCACTCGCCTCTTTCAGCATGAAATAGCGCATTTCGTCCAGATTGCCATCCTGCAGCACGGTCTTTTCGAGCAGTTCTCCGAATGCTTCGTTATCGCTGGGCAGGCCGCTGGTGTGCGATAACAGCTGTTCCAGCGTGATCCGCCGGAACCCGGGATCCATCTTGTCCGCCAGTTCCGGGAACACCTCGGCCGGCGTGGAATTCCAGCGCAGCTTGCCCGCCTCCACATACATTGCCGCGAGGAGCGCAGTCATCGCCTTGGTGTCGGAGCCGAGGTGAAACCGATCATTAAGGCTCGCCGGAATGGTTGTGCCGATCCTGCGGACACCCACGGCGCCGCTCGCCACGAGCTTGCCGTTTTTGACCACAGCTGCTGCGATAGCCGGAAGCTCGTACTTCGCTAGATAGGGCTGGAGTTCGGCGTCGAGGGCCGTCTGCGCCCCGGCCCCTGCAGGCAGCAGGGCGAGCGAGAGAAAAATCAGGAGGATACGCAGCATGGCATGAGCTCCACCGGACGGAAGGTGACCATGCTACCTCGTTCAAGGAATCTGCCTCAATACAGTGAAACCGGTAAAAAAAAGCGCCGGCAGCGGTCACCGCTGCCGGCGCTCGACGAAACGGCCGCTTATTTGCCTGCCTTCGCGTCAGCCTCACACTTCTTCATGAAGCTGTTCTTGGCTGCGCCGGCCAGCTTCTTCTCGGCAGCCTTGTCGGCGCAGGAGGGCGCAGCGGCCGGAGCCGCAGCCTGGGTATCCTTCTCGCACTTCTTCACGAAACTGTTCTTGGCTGCACCAGCCAGTTTCTTGGCTGCAGCCTGTTCCTCACAGGAAGGCGCAGCGGCCGGGACTGCGGCCTTGGCATCCTTTTCACACTTGGTGATGAAACTGTTTTTGGCAGCGCCGGCCAGTTTCTTCTCGGCAGCTTGCGCGTCACAGGAAGCCGCGGCGAAAGCGGTGTTGGCAGCGAAGAAAGAAACCAGTGCAGCGATGATGATCTTGTTCATTTTTTATATTCCTCGGATCGTTAGCAGGGTGTTGAAAAATTACTCCGGCAGCCATCTGCTGCGTTGCGCGGTACTCGCTTCTTCGCCTATCTCAGAGATATGTCTCGTCGCTCCGTTCCGTGCGCCTTGCATCTGGCCGTCCTCGCTACGTTTTTCAATACCCTGCAGTTATTATTGAATGGCGGCCGATTTCAGCCGCCGGAGATTATAGCCAACTTCAACTTCCACGACGTGCCAACAAGGCAGGCCGCCCGCGCACACCCCACTGATGCAGGCACAATCCCGCCGTGATGCATGCAGCGCCGAGCCAGACCTGCGGCAGCACGGCCTCGTGATTCAGCTGGTGACCGGCCAACAGCGCGAGCACCGGGGTAACCAGGTTAATCAGCGCCACGCGTCCGGTATCCATGTGCTTGATCAGGTAGTAATACAGCGCGAATCCCAGCACCGAACCAAACGTACCCAGATACACCGTTGCTGCGAAGGCCTGATCGGGCAGCGCCGCAGGCATCTGGCCATCCAGCAGCCACCAGGCCGCACAGAACAGCGGCAGCGCGACGATCAGCGTGCCCTGAGTCGTCGCGAGGGGCGGACTGTCATCGCCGATACGCTTGATCCATACCAGCCCCAGCGACTGCAACGCGACCGCGCACAACAGGGCCATCAATCCCGGGCCGGCACCCGCGCCCAAGCTCAGGCCGCCGCGGAACACCAGCACCAAACCGAAGATTCCCAGCAGCATCCCCGCGAGTTTGCCCGGCGTAAGCGATTCTTCCTTCAGCCACACCTGCGCGCCGAGGCTAGTGATGAGCGGCGACAAGCCGAACAGTACCGCGATCATGCCGGAGCTTACGAACTGTGCCGACCAGTAGGTCAGTACCATGGTGCCGAACATGCTGAGCCCGGAGGCGAAATAGGTCAGACGCGCCTTGCGATGCAACGGAAAGCGGATGCGCAACAATGCCAGCAGCGCGCCACACAGCAGCGCACCGATGGCCATGCGCACAAACACCGCAAAACTGAAGCTGATGCCGAGCGCACTCCACTTGATGGCGAGCGGCGTGGTGGACCAGATCAGGATCACCGAAACGAACGCAACGGGTACTGACATCGTTATCTCCCGGACTCATCAATACGCCGTCCGCACGAGTCCAAAAAGCGAACGGTAAAAAAACAAAAAGGCCACAGCAGTTTGTCTGTGGCCTTTGGAAAATCGTTACGACTGATACTGAACTACTGCTGACTCTCCTGGCCACTCTGCGCAAAGCGCCACACCGCGCGCATATGCACGACCGGCAGGGCTCGGGTTGGGCGAATGGTGATGGTGAGGAATTTCATGGGCTGGATTATCGTAGGTGCATGAAGCGATGTCAATTTATCCAGTAGAAGCAGTAAAATGCGCGCCCTCGCCCACGGGCGTGCCGCATTGCCTTACCCGTGTTTTACGGTAATACTTTTGTAATCAGATGAGATGATACGACTGAGCCAAGCATTGAACGCGTGGGGCACGCCCGATTTCGAGGCCATCCTCAAACAGGAAATCGCGCAACTGGGCGCCGCACAGCTGCCGCTCCAGCAGGGGCTGACGAACGGCAACTATGTCGCCAGCGCGCCGCTCACGGTGGTGATCAACCGGGTGGCAGAAACAGATCACGCGATCCTGGTTACCGCGGGCATTTTTTATCAAGGCGTGTTGGGCGGTTGCAGTTGCGCCGGCGATCCCACCACTGCCAGCGAAAGCGCCGAGTATTGCGAGGTACGGCTCGACATCAATAAAACCACCGCTGAAACGACGGTAACACTGGTAACAGAATAGAGGTCTTTCATGAAAAAAATCCTGGGCATTGTCGGCGTACTGGTGGTCGCCGCGGTGATCGCCTATTTCACGTTAAGCAACCCGCTCGGCCGTCTGGTCAAGCTCGGCATCGAAAGTTTCGGCCCTGACATGCTGCAGGCCGACGTGCGCGTGAGCAGCGTTCATATCTCCACCAGCGACGGTGCAGGCAAACTGAGCGGACTCATGATTGGCAACCCAAAGGGATTCAAGACTGACCATGCGCTCAAGGCGGACGCGATCGAAATCGCGCTCGAACCCGCCAGCATCACCGAGGACGTAATCGTGCTGCACAAGGTCGTGATCGATGCGCCGAATATCATCTATGAGAAAGGTGACCAAGGCACCAACTTCGATGCGATTCAGCACAATGTCGAGGCCTACCTGGGCGCCGGCAAGGGCAAAAAGGACGAAAGCGGCAAGAGCAAGAAATTCATCATCGATTCGTTCGTGATCCGCAACGCCAAGGTCAACTACAACGATGTGGTAGATTTGTCACTGCCGGACATCGAATTGCACAACATCGGCAAGAAGAGCGGCGGCGCTACATCCGCGCAGGTCGCCCGGGCCATCATCGCCGAACTCAATGCCAAGCTCGCGCTCGCACTGGCCAAGACCGCCGTGGTCACCGGCGTGGGTGGTGTGGCAGTGGGGGCAGGTATGGCGATGAAAAGTTTGTTCGGCAAGTGAGCTGCCGACTGGGAAATAACTAGTAGGTCGGGCTGTGCCCGACAATCCCGGTTCGGCGGGCACAGCCCGACCTACTATTGAACCGGCCAGATCAAGTTTGGATTCCGTTCGTCCTGAGCCCTTCGATTGCACTCAGGACAGGCTTGTCCCGTTATTCTGGAGAGCGCATGATCCCGCTGCACGAATTGCTAAGCCGCATCCACTGGGACCCCGAATTCGGGCGCGACGAATTCGTGCTCGGCTATCTCGACAAGGTGCGCCATGAACTGGTGCACGTACCGCTCCGCGAAGTGCATCCGGACCCGGACAGCCATTTCTGTTTCGACCTGACCGATGACACGGGTGTGGTGCACACCATCCCCTATCACCGCGTGAAAGAGGTATGGAAAAACGGTGCGCTGATCTGGCGGCGCGAGCATTAGCCGTTGTTGGGAAATTATCGTCTCGACCCGGTTTAACACGGTGTTTTCAGATGGTCGGCCAAAGAGGTCGGTGGAAACAGGCTGAGAAATTTCATTTCGGAGTGCCCGCTCTGCCCGGTTTCAAATGGGTCATTTTGCCCGCTACGCAGATATACTCCCCGAAAAAATAATTTTCGCCAGCCTATTAATCTTCGGCAAGGAAAAAGCATGACGCGCATCTCAAGGGTAACAAATATACGGGAAACTAGATTATGGTTGGCGCTATCAGCACAGAAAAGCGAGGATTCTCAAGTACTCGCCCCTAATGTTGCATCGCTCTGCGTAGACGCCATTGATCGTATGAAGGCGATGTATGCATATGCGCCGCAATACACATTGCATGATGACCAGCACTTGCTCCGAACCACTGAGTTGATGGGGTTAATACTGGGAGATCAAGTAGAGAGACTTAACGCTGTTGAGCTATCACTGCTAATTCTGTCCGCTTTTTTTCACGATCAAGGAATGGTTCTGTCTGCGAGTGAGTTTGCCGCTTTAGCAGAAGATAAAGACTTTCAACTCTTTAAGAACAATTGGTTGCTTGAGCATCCCAATTATGGCGAAACAGCCACGCAATTAGGCAAGGCCGAACTCACAACAGAACGCAAATCCCAACTCGCAAAACACCTCGCCGAATTAGATATGGCGCTATTAACGGATTATGTTCGTGTGACACACGGGCATAGGGTGGCAGATTTTATTCGTTCGACCTATGGTCACGATAAGCGCATTGAAATACAAAAAGCGAATCTCGCTCCTCTCCTCGCGAAACTATGTGAATCACATACATTGAGCGGGGACATGTTGAATCCCTCGCGAGGATTTCAATACGACGAGCGCCTTGGCACTTACGCTATAAATATGCCTTTTCTTGCTGTAGTTCTACGTCTAGCCGACATTCTAGACTTTGATCGTGATCGCACGCCTGAAGTCCTTCTCAAAAGCATTCATTTCACCTCACCCATCAGTCTGCATGAATGGGAAAAGCACCGCTCAGTAGCCGGATGGGAAATTACTCATGATCTGATTCGCTTCACTGTGAAATGCGTTCATCCCGCATATGAGGCATCCACGCGCAAATACATGGACTGGATTGATGGCGAGCTTTCCACGGCCATGGATGTATGCCGTAAGCAACCTAGAGACATCAACGGCTACGAATTGAATCTTCCAACACATGTTGATCGTAGCCGAATTGGGCCTCTAGATGAGAGCTACCGCGCTCACGACCTCGAATTCAGTCTTTCGCGAGACGAAGTGGTGCGTCTTCTTATGACCGACAAGCTCTATGGAAGTGAGCATTTGTGTATTAGGGAATTGCTTCAAAATTCATTGGATGCTTTACGTTATCGCAAGGCTCTGTTTGCTGATGCGGGTTCAAGCTGGAGTGAAGGTCGCGTCGAATTCAGCCATTTTGTAAATCAAGACGGCAATGAAGTTCTGGAGTGCAAAGATAATGGCTCTGGGATGGATGAGGAAATTATCAGAAACCATTTCGTGAAAGTTGGGCGTAGCTTCTACCGTTCGCCAGTATTCGAGCGGGAGATGAACCGCCTTAAGGCATCAGGCAATAATTTCGATCCCTGTTCGCAATTTGGCATTGGTTTTATGTCATGTTTTATGCTCGGCGACAGAATCACAATCAAAACTCGTCGTGACTATGGGGTTGGCCATGAATGGGGTACTCCGCTGCTTGTCGAGATTTACGGTTTAAGTGGTCTTCTTGTCGTTCGAAAGGGTGATGCAAACCAGCCCATTGGCACAACAGTAACTATAGTGTCGCGTCAAAGACCATCGTTTATTGATCCTTGGACTGACAAAATCATGCTTTGCACCGTACTTAAAGGGTATGCACTCGCAACAGAATTCCCTATTGATGCAAGCTGCACTGTACCTGAAATCAGAGAAACACTGTCTATTCCTGCTAGTTACGAGAAAATTCCAACTCTGCTTGAAGTCGCGCAGGTGAATGGCCGTATATGTTTTGAACAAGACCTTTCAGAAGTCTCACCTTCATTAAATGGATTCGTGCGTGATGCCATTCTGGCCGACAACGCGGGGTTGCCGTGCTTAGCCAATGCAGAGGCAGAATGGATTGGGAGAAATGTTCTAGCGACACAAAAAGAGTGGCACTTACAGCTTTGCTCGGGTGACCGAAAGTTGGACTATGACCACGCGGACGGGGTGCGAGTTTGCATGGATGGAATATTAATCGCTGGAACGCCTGGCCGCCCCTCTTCTGGGAAAAGAATT
>DASSQR010000117.1:0-15270 GCA_035702405.1 Gallionella sp.
CCCCGCGCGTTGGTGCGCGTGTGGACTGTTTGCCGGATTGATCTGGCACTTCACCTGGAAACGGCAACAAATACTGTTCAAGTGCCTTGCCGTTTTTCACCATATCAGCCAACGAGACTTCCCGCAGTACCGCAAAAAAAGCGGCACGAGCAGCGTCGAGAACTTTACTCAATTTGCATGCCCCGGAGATCACACAACGATTCTGGGTGCCGCTGAAACACTCGACGAGGTCGAAGTTATCTTCTGTTGCGCGCAACGCCTCTTCGACCGTAATACTCTCCGGCGAGCGTGCCAGACGCACGCCACCGTTGCGGCCACGAATGCTTTCAATCAGACCGGCCTTGGTCAACTGGTGGGATATCTTGACCATATGATTCTTGGATACCGCAAACCGGTCGCTCGCTTCCTGAATCGTGGCTGCCTCGCCGTAGCGGTGAGCCAGGTACATCAGCAATCTCAAACCGAGGTCGGAATATTGGGTAAGTTTCATGTTCAGATTTCAGACCGAAAAATTCGGCGGTTCCAAATGGCCAGGCAATACGGTATCACCAAGGGATGCCACTGCGCTGGCGAATTATGGATCGCTGTTTCATTACCAATCCGGATACCGAAACATGACCACGATACAAGGGAAAAAATTTCATTTACGCGTGAAGTTTATGGCAATTTTTCCCGGTTCGCGGGACACATAATTTATCGCGACATTGTCACCGTACCGCTCCGTCAACTGGGCAAGCAAGGGCAACGGGTCGTGGTCGTTGACAAAGGCCATCGTCTCCCCTGGTGTGAGCGCGTCGAGCGCGCCGAAAATGGCAGCATGGCGGAAGCGCTTGGCAACGCCGCGCGCATCAAATGAGTAGCTCTGGTTAAGGGAAAAAATATTCGAGCAGTCGTGTGTCATTCCGGATTCCTCAGTTAAATAAAAGACGCGGCACCCTGCCGCACGCTGACCGTGCCCTGAATCGCGCGATCTCAATAAAACATGTACCGATGATACATGTTTTATTGTATAGTGTCAGAAATTATTTTTCCCAACCAACCATGAGGATATTGCCATGCCAACGATTTCCGAGATCATGACGAAGAGCCATAAAGCCTGTGATTATGAATTTGCCCGCGCCGAAGACGCGGCACTGAACGACCATTGGGGCGAGGCCGGTGACGCCCTTAACAGCTTCCGCACCAGGATGGCACATCATTTTCGCCTGGAAGAAGAGGTGCTCTTCCCCGCGCTGGTGGCCGCCGGCGGGCCTGCCGGGCCGGTGCAGGTGATGCATATGGAACATTCCCAGATCAACGACCTGATGGGACAAATGGCGGCAGCGCTAACAGCCAGGGATGGGAAAAAATATGACGGTATTTCGGAAACCCTTCTGGTCGTCATGCAGCAGCACAATATCAAGGAAGAGCAAATTCTTTACCCCATCGCAGATCGCCTGCTTGCTGCCGACCATGAAACATTCCTCGGCCGCATGCTGGCTGTTTGACCGGACGCGCCAAAATTGATAGTGGAACTCGATGTGCGCGGTCTGCCGCCGCCCGAACCTTTCGAAACCATCATGGGTGCGCTGCAATCTCTCCCTGCCGGCGCAACCCTTCGGGTTCACATCCACCGTGAACCCTTTCCGCTCTACGATGCGCTGCACAATTCCGGATACGCATGGCAGACCACTGCGCAAGCGGACGGCAGCTTCATCATTCTGATCGACCGCCCCACATGAAGATCGCTTCTCTCAGCACGGACCAGGCCCCGCCGATTTCCGTGCCGCTGCGTTTCTTTGCGGTTGCGCCGCTCTTCCTGGTGCTGGCTGCGCTGATGCTGGCAACGGGTGGCAACAGTTCTTTCGAGGCCGCACGCTCTCCCGCAATACTCGCCGCGGTGCATTGCATCACGCTGGGATTCATGACGATGATCATGATGGGCGCCACGCAGCAAATACTGCCGGTTGTGCTCGGCAGCAAGGTGCCGGCGTCAGCGGTAGTAGCATGGTTCACCTTCCTGCCACTGTTGGCGGGTGCAATATTGCTGCCCCTTGGTTTTGGCCTGGGTAAACCGGAGCTTTTCAATTTTGCCTGGCCGCTCCTGGCGGTGGCCTTTCTGGTCTTCATCGGCAGCAGTCTGATCAGTCTGGCGCACGCACCAGCACAGAACGCGAGCAAAACTGCAATCCTCCTGTCCATCCTTGCGCTCGCCGGGGCGGTGACCTGCGGCGTGCTGCTGGCCCGAGGTTACGCGACCGGTTTGGCACTTCCCTACGCAAAGCTGGCAACCGCACACGTCAGCATGGCACTGGGTGGCTGGGTAATGCTGCTGATCATCGGCGTGTCCTACCAGGTGGTGCCGATGTTCCAGCTTACCCCCAACTATCCGAAATGGCTGATGGCCAGCCTGGCCCCGGCGATATCTGGCTCCCTGCTGTTGAACCTGCTGGTGCTTCTGCCCGAAGCCGCGCCGCGCTGGGCCGAAATAGTGGCAGAAAGTCTGTTCTGGTTATGGTCAACCACCTTTGCCGTGGTAACACTGCGGCTGCAAAATCAGCGCAGGCGCCGGGTCGCGGATGCTACGCTGACTTTTTTCAGGCTTGGCATGTTCTCGTTACTGTGCTCTGCCCTGCTCTCAATGATGTCCTTGCTCATGCCGGCAACCGAGCTTTTAAGGATGCTCGCGGCCCTCGTATTCCTGCTGGGTTTCGCCATGTCGCTAATCCACGGCATGCTTTACAAGATCATTCCCTTTCTGGTCTGGTTTCACCTGTTTCGCGGCGGATCAAATACCCGCATTCCAAACATGAAGGAAATCATCCCGGAACCATGGATGTGGCGTCATCTGATGCTGCACGGCAGCACTCTGCTTGCGGCGCTGCTGCAGCCATTCTGGAATGTTGCAGGCTGGTTGGTCATACCGGGATTGCTGCTGCAGGGAATCCTGCTTAGTTATGCCGTTTTTACGGGCGTCACGGTTTACCGGCGTACGCTTGCACGTATCGAAAGAGTTCCGGCGTGAGCCTTATTGCCGGTCAGTACACTCACCTTGCACGTCACTTTTTTCAGAGACGATTGCCGTTGGCATCGAACGAATAGGCAACCACCTGGTTCCGGCCGCCACGCTTGGCGTCGTACAGCGCATCGTCAGTAACCTTGTAGATGATTTCTTCATCACGTGGCGGATGATCAAAGTGCGCAATGCCGATACTCAGGGTAACCGGAATACTGCGCCCATCATAAGTAAACTGGTAGGCCCTGACCGAAGTCAACAAGTCGTTGCCGAGTTTCTGAGCTTCCTGCAGATTCGTATCTTCCATGATGAACGCAAACTCATCTCCGCCCAGACGCGCGAACACATCGCTCGCGCGAGTGCGTGCCTTGATCAAGCGTGCCAGATGTTCCAGCACGACATCACCGGCCGCATGGCCCAGGGTGTCGTTGATATGCTTGAACTTGTCGATATCGAACAGGATGATGGAAAGCGGCAGTTGCGAGCGTTGCAAACGCGCCAGCGCATCTCCCAGACGTTCGTCGAAATAACGCCGGTTGTGCACCCCGGTCAGGCTGTCGGTGGTGGCCATGCGCCGGATCGCCTCCAGCGCAATTTCGAGCTCCTGGGTGCGGTCCCGGAGTTCGGCCGAGCGCGATTGCAGCTGACCTACGGTCGATACCAGCGCGGCATTGGCGTGGTTTACCTTGTCCTCCATCTGCTGCTTGACGTCAAAGACGCGCCGGCTCATGGAATTCAAAATATCGGCAAGCTCTCTCAACTGCGGGTAGCCTTTGACTTTCAGGATGATCGGCGCATCCAGTGCGCGCTCGTCGCCAAGTTCGCGTGCCTGCTGCTGCAGCTTTTCGAGCGGGATAATCACCATGCGATTCAGGAACAAAAACAGGATTCCGGCGCACAGGATAGCCATGACTGCGAAGAACCAGAAGATCCACCCGGCCCCGGCAGCTTCTTTGGGATGAGCCAGGCGCAATTCCAGCATGCCCTCATCACCGGAAAAATACCGGATCGGCACCCGAAACGCCCGCTGCGGCACATTTCCCGGGTTTGGTTGCACATGCCGGGCAATCGCCTTCCCATTGGCCGTATGAAAAGTCACCTCCAGCACGTCGGGCTGGGTCGCCGCCGCCGACGCAACCGCCTCGAGCGAATCGCGGGACTGGCTGACCAGAGCAGCCACCGCCTCGGCGCGTTGTTGCCCGGTTTCGATGAATGACTTCTCATCGGCATCTTTCTGGCTGAAGAAAACCATGACACCGGCCACCAGAAAGAACAGCAAGGCAATACCCAGCGTCAATCCAAGCAAGCGCAGGTGCAGGGACTGTGCAAAACTGTATGCGGAGTATCTAGTCATCGTGCGCGCATCTTATCATCCTTGCCGGCATTGCGGCAGGCGGGCGCAGAGAAAGCCCGATCCTTCGATGCCGCATCGGTCGCTGGTCAATGTACCAGTTGCGGCACCCCACAGTTAAGGTAGAACGCTGTCACATCGGCGCCGCCCAGACTGACGCCAAGCAGGGACAACAGTGGGTCGAGCAAGGCATCCAGCACGGAATTGAGAACGGCAATGATCGCGGCGATAATCGGGCCAGCGTCTATCTTCAACAGGCCGAGCAAGTCCAATTCCACTTTCGTGTCCATATTTCCGGGTTGTTGGAGTGCGGTACCAAGGGCACTGCCGATGCCCAGACTGGCGGTAGCTGTCGTGTTGTACTGATCGAATGGCCCGTTGAACACCAAGTCACGAGGCTGCCCCCCCCCCACCACGACCTTGGCATAGCCCTTGATGGTGATTAAGCCGAGCACATTCACCAGGGTCGCGGTCGTCGGGGTGACCGGCTGGGCATGGTTCTCCATCACCGCATTGTCCACATTGCCAATATAGGCTGCCACCAACTGCGGCGTGGCCTCGATCGTCACCTCGCTATCATCCCTCGGCAGCTTGCACACAATTTTAGTCAATGACGCATCCGCCGCGCCGGATTCGATGTATAGCGGCAGGTTGACCTGTAACACGGCCAAGTCCAGTTTAAGCCCCAGCTTCAGCCGAATTTGCGCTGCATGGGCGCGGGTCATCCATTGGCCGTTACTATTTTTTCGTGCCGGGCCGATGGCGATGGTCGGCGGTTCGATCACCGACAGCCCGAGCCCGACATTGGCGAGACTGCCGACAGAGACCCCGAGGTTAGGAATGTCGACGAAATGGCTGCCATTGGCAATTTGCGCGCCCGTCTGGAGCAATTGCATCACATTCACTTCGGTATTTGCCGCCGCCTGGGGATTGCTGGTATCCACATTGAGCAGATCACCGACGCGCAATGACCTGTTGGATGCCACTGACGTGCGCACCGTCCCGAGAATACTGGCTGCATTGACGCTGGCAGCATCGCCCTTGTTGTTCAGCGCGGTAATGGTGGCATCGAGCAGACCGGCAAGAGACAGGTTGGCGTTCAGCACCTCATCCACCGTGCCGAGCCCCAGCGCAAGTTGCAGCCCGGCCAGCGAAACGGTGCCCGCCGCCAAGCCCTTGTAACTACCGATATCCAGATTGATGGCACCGCCCAGCAGGCCTCCCAACACACTGTTGAGCAGGGCTGATTGAGTGGTATCGAGCCGGGCGATGAACGAACCGAGGGAAAAACCGGCAACGGGGTCGCGGACCGAAATGGCACTCGCCTCGAGCCGAAGGCTACCGGGCATAAAATAATACGGGATCGTTGTGGCCACGATCACCTGTACGGCATCGAGCGTGTCGGGATCACCGCCCGGGGTAAAAACTCGAGTTGTCCAATTGTACATACCGGTGGTTACGGTCATGCTGTTAGCCGTTGCCACCTTCTGATAATCGAAGCCATTCGCCAGCGCGATATTCTGTGCGACGGTCGTCGCCTGGGGTATTTCTGTAACCGCGGAAAGACTGGCCAGATCCGCCGCCTTCTGCAAATCGCGTTTGATCCAGTAGATGCGTCCCAAGTCCAACGCCAGTGCTGCGACAACCACCGCAACAGTCAGCGTCACCGCAGCCATGACACTGATGACACCTTGTTGTCGTCGCAATTTCATCGGCTCGATAATCATACCCACTCCTGACCCGGTGGTTTCAACTTATCTCGAGGTACCTCCAGTACTTGACGCCCCTCCCGCTGACATCGTGTAACCCAGCTGCTCGGGGATCGGCTTGCCGAAGGAATCAATGTAGCGCCGGTAGCTGAGGCCGGCCTCCGCACCGGGGATAGGCAGCAAGTTGCCTGCGCCGCGACCTTCGCGCTGACTGTCCAGCCATTGTGAGGTACGGGCGCCGACCTCTACTTTGGTGCGTTTACCACCCTCCGCTGTAGCCGCAGCGCTTTCGCCGGTGCTCGCCGTAGCTGAAGCGGCACCTCCGGCCGGTGCTGTATTCTCAGCGGCTCCGGCCGCGGTTGCTGCGTTCCCGCCGGTGCCTGCCGCTACAGGAGCCCCCACTTCACTGGCCGCTGCCGGCGGAGCACTCTCACCACCACTTGCAGCCGTTTCGGCGGCAAACGCGCCAAGCGGAAAACCGATCCAGAGGAAAATCGCAATACTGAAATATTTCTTCATGTCATGATTCATGGCGTAAGCTCCTTGGTATTTTTTTGCCCTGTCCTGACCTCGGCAACACGGGCCAGAATCTCCTCGCGCGCATGCGGCGCGAGGTTATAGCGCTGCATCAGATCATGCGCCTGTTCGATTTTTCCGCTCAGCATCAGCAACATGACCAGGTTGGCGCCGATGCGCTTGTTGCCTTCATCCAGCTCCGCTGCCTTGAACAAGGCCAGGCGTGCTTCATCGATTTTGCCCAGCATCAGGAATGCATATCCCTGGTCGCCCAGGATGCCCGCATCCGTTGGTGCCAGTGCAGCGGCACGGTTCAGCGCGGTACTGCCCTCGTCGAGATTGCCGGCGCGCACCGCAATCAGGCCCAGACCATGATAAGCGCGAGCCGCGAGCCGGCCGTCGAGCAACTTGCCATATGAGGCTTTGGCTGCCTCTGTTTGCCCGGTCTCCCGTTGAGCATTGGCACGCAGCAGCATTGCTTCTGGACGATTGGGCCAGCGTGCTTCGAATGCATCAAGGTGTGCCAGCGCCGCATAGTACAGTCCGCGTTGCTGCATGCCGCTGATAAGCTGCAAATAGACATCCGGTTTTTGTGCCAGAGTTTGTTCGTTAAGTTCGGCGTCACCCACCATCTGCGGCTTGTTCGGCAACTCGGCAAACGGGCTCACCGCCGCCCGCGCCGGCATGGTGATGCCTGCTCCCAGGCAGAGAACCGCGAGAATAAACCAAAGAAGTCGGCTTGTTGTAATGTACATCTGCTTTTCCTAGCGTCCTAGCATCTTGTAAATGGCGATGAGACCGGGGCCTGCCGTAACAATCAGCAGCGCCGGAAACAGGAACAACACCATCACCACCGTCATCTTGGTCGCTGTCTTGCCAATCTCGGCCTGCAACTCGAAGTGCCGCCGCTCGACCAATTGTTTGGAAAACTGCAGCAGCGGTTCCTGCAACGAGCCGCCGTAGCGGTCGGCCTGCACCAGGATCGCGACCAGCTCGCGCAACTCCACCAGGCGCAGTTGATTGGCCAGTTTCTCGAATGCCTGGCTACGCGACCGGCCCGTGGCAATCTGGCGCGTTACTTCACTGATTTCGGTAGTCATGGTCGGCAGCGCGCTGAAATGAATATCGGTCATCACCATCAGGCTTTGCTCCAGGTTCAACCCCACGCCCTGCAACATGCGCAAGAAATCGACGAACAGGGGTAACTCTTCGACAAATTTCCTCATACGCCGTTTCGCCAGCATTTTGACAAGATATTTTGGCAACATGTACCCGATAAAAAAAACGGTATACGCGTAAATGAAGAACATCACCTGCAGGGTCGAACCGATCCAGCTCAGCGACAGGATGATAACGCCGGTAATGGGAAGCCCGATGCGCAGCGTCGAAAATACGATGACTGCACGCGTGCCGCGAAAACCAGCCTGCATCAGCCAGGTGCGTTCTTCCCGGTAAACATCGTCTTCGGGCTCTTCTTCCAGCATCATCCGAGCCATGCGGCGGATCAGGCGTTCCAAAAGCGTGTCGCCCTCGCCGAGCAGATCGCTCAGTTTGCCGCTGATCGGAACATTTTCGCTATGCCGCAACATCAACTGGGTGCTGCTCCTCACCCCGCGCATCCGTTCGAATGCCGCCACAATCAGCCAAAGCAGGCCAAGGCTGAACAGCATTACCGCCAGCGCCAGAATCAACGGAAATTGACGTGCCAAATCCATATGGATAAATTCCCTAAACGCGAGCCATGCGTAGCAAAATCACGGTGCCAATCAGATCAAGCGAAAACGCCCCGATCAACAGCCAGCGTCCGCTTGCGTCGAGCCACATGCCTCGGATATAGCCAGGATTGGCAGTGCTCATCATGAGAGCGATCAATATCGGCAATGCCGACAGAATCAACGCGCTGAGCCGGGTCTCCGCGGTCATCGCAATCAATTCCCGTTGCGCACGATCGTATTCACGAATGGAATTGGCAATATTGCTTAGCACTGCCTCCAGTTTGCCGCCATAACGACTGTTGACGGTGATCGCCGAGGCCAGCAACGTCAACTCCCGCACGTGGTAAATTGCGGCAACCTGCTCCAGCGCATTCTCGATGGATACGCCCAATTCCTGACGCTGCACCACCTGCCGGAACACCTGGGGAATCGGTTCGATGCTTTGCTCCATCGACAGCCGGAGTGCAATCGGCATACTGTTGCCGACCGCAAGAGATCGCGCGACGCCATCCAGATAGCCGGGCAACTGGGCTACCAGTGCCCGGGAAAATTGGCGGATTTTCCACCTCAGCGCGCCATAGAGTGCCAGGGGATAAAGCAGCAAAAAGCCAACCACCACCCAGGTACCGAGGAATATCGCCAGGAAAGGCACGCCCACCAATGGGATTACGGCGAGGATGGCCTGGAGTTTCGGGGTAAGACTGAGTCCGCTGCGCTGCAGCAGCGGGGCAAGCCAGGCAATGCGTGCCAAGCCGGTGCGCCCGGCGAGGCGGCGTTCGGCTTCGTGCGGGTGCAGGCTGGCCCATGCTTCAAGACGTTCACTGACTCGGCTGCGCCGATCCTGCTTCGGTGCGCCCATCCACAGCAGCACCGCGCCGCCGGCCATCAGCACGGCAGCAATCAGGGCTACCACTATGGCCGCGTTCATGCCCAGGACACCCGGACGCCGGCAAGTTTCGGATTGTGCGGCACCATCCGGTTGCATATCCATTGGCCCTCAACTGCCGACCCCGGTGTGGTGTTCCGCTCGAAATGAAACAGCTCCTGCATGGTGATGACTTCGTCGAGTACGCCTGTTACTTCGCTGATCGAGGTAATGCGCCGCGTGCCTGACGGCAGGCGCGAGATCTGGACGATAATATCGATCGCGCCAGCGATCTGTCGGCTGAGATTGAGCTCACTCCCCATGAAACCACCGAAATTGAGCAGCAACTGCAGGCGATGCAGGCACTCGCGCGGCGAGTTGGAGTGGATCGTGCTCATCGAACCATCGTGACCGGTGTTCATGGCCTGCAACAATTCGACTGCTTCCACGCCGCGCACTTCGCCCAGGATGATCCGGTCAGGACGCATGCGCAAGGAATTGCGCACCAGGTCGCGCGCCGCAACCTCGCTCTGGTTTTCCAGACCCGGCCTGGTCTCCAGGCGCACGACGTGCTCGTGGTGCAGGTGCAATTCGGCTGCATCCTCGATGGTCACCACCCGCTCGTTTTCGCCGATATATTGCGCGAGGATATTAAGCAAGGTCGTTTTGCCCGCGCCGGTACCGCCGCTGATCAGAATGTTGCAGCGGACATTCACCGCGGACTGGAGAAAGTCCAGCATCTCCTGTGTCAACGTGCCGTAGGCGAGCAGGTCACCCGCCTTGAGAGGATCGCGGCGGAATTTGCGGATCGAAACCGCCGGACCGTCGATCGCCAGTGGAGGAATGATCGCGTTGATCCGGCTGCCATCGTGCAAACGCGCATCCACCATCGGACTGCTCTCATCGAGGCGGCGTCCCAACGGCGCCAGAATGCGGTGGACGATGCGGATCACATGCCGGTCATCGATAAAGCGGATATTGCAACGTTCCAGCCGGCCATGGCGCGTAATATAGACCTCGTCATAGCCGTTGATGAAAATGTCCTCAATGGCATCGTCCCGCAACAGGTCTTCCAGCGGGCCAAGGCCGGTCATTTCGTGAGTCAGCTCCCGGACCAGGCGCTGGATCTCTGCGGCGTTGATCGGAACCGGCTTCTTCCTGAGATATTCATCCAGTTCGCGGCTGATGAACTGCGCCACCGCTTCCTGGGACCATTTTGCATAATCGGCACCGATTTCCCCGACCCGGTCGACCAGATGTTCGTGAAACACCTGCTTGAGCTTCTGATATTCGTCCGTCTCGTGGAAGGGGCGATCTTCCGCAACGAAGGTGAAATCAAAATCCGTCTCCTTCATGACTCAGCCTTTTTTGCACGACCCGCAAACGAGCCGATCAGACTGGACAGCCCCAAAGGTGCGGGCGAAATAAGCTCGGCGGACTGATCAAAATCCTGTGCAATCTGCCGGATGTACTGCAGATAAGGATCACGCGGACTGACTTCCAGCAACGAGCGCCCTTCGTTGGCGCATTCGAGTAACGGATAGTGGCGATAAGGCAGGATGGCCTGTTCTTCCAGCTCCAGCATTTTTGCCACCTGACGCGGCGACACGCCACTCTTGGGGTCGTGCTTGGCGATCACCAGCCCGACCCGCTTGCGGTCAAATCCCTTGTTTTCCATGCGCTGCAGTAACTGGTGCGCCGAACGGCAGGCAGGGACGGTCTGTTCGCACAGCAGCAGCATTTTGTCTGCCACCCCCAGCACATGCAGCAAAAAATCGGTACCCATGAAACCGCCGAGATCGACCACGATGTACTTGAAAAAGAATTTCAGCAGCGCCAGAAGGTTCATGATTTCAGCGGGTGACGCTTCCTGCAGTTCAGCCATATTCTGCGGCAACGGCAGCACCGCCACGCCGCTCTTGTGGCGGACAAACGCAGCCTTGATCAGTGCGTGGTCCAGCCGACGCACCGAACGAATCGCATCCGCCAGGGTGTAGGACATCTTGGTATCCAGATAGAGCGACGCATCGCCCTGCGGATAACCGAAGTCGAGCAGTAATACTTCCTCGGCATTGCGGAACTCGGACTTGAGTGTCAGCGCAAGATGCACAGCCGCCATCGAAGTGCCCATGCAGGGGCGGCCGCTGATCAGCGCAATCATCTTGCCGCGTGGTGAAGCCGGCAACGGCGGGGCCTTGACCAGCAGTTTCTGGACGCTGTCGCGCACGCGTTCCGCTTCGACATTATCCTCGATGAACTCACGCGCACCCGAGCGCATCGCAGTTAGGATGTTATCACCGGAATCCAGCTTGCCGACGCCGACCAGCCACAAGCTGGGAAACACCTTGAGCAGATCTTCGGCCAAGGCCGCCGAGCGTTCGGTTGCCTCGGCATTGAAATCCAGAAATACCACCCGCACGCCAATCGAGCCGATCAATTCGATCAACGTATCCTTGTCGCCCTTGTCCCAGATGATGACGCCGATACCGGTCAGCGCCTCGCTTAACCAGTTGAACAGCTCCTGCCGTGCAGTCACCAGTACGAAGCGGTTATCCATCCTGTCTCGCTCCTTATTGCTTATTGGGAAAGCCCGACCGATTCTTCGTCAGGCGCATAGCCGCCATAAAATAACCGCTTCATCACGGATGGATTGTACTGGTCATATTCGGCGCCGGGCAGCGGCGGCACCTCAGCCTTGGCCGCGATCGGTCGCACCAATTTCGGCGTCGCAATGATGACCAGCTCCTTGTCTTCACGCGTGAAACGCGTGCTCTTGAAAAACGCGCCCAGCACCGGTACATCACCCAACCCCGGCACCTTGTCCACGGCATCGACAAACGTGCGGCTGATCAGGCCAGCGATCACAAAGCTTTCGCCATCACCCAGTTCGATCGTGGTTTCCGCGCGTCGGGTGAGAACACCTGGCACACTCAAGCCAGCCAAGGTGACGGTATTGGTGAAATCGAGTTCGCTCACTTCGGGCGCCAGTTTGATCGCAATGCGATCTTTGCTGAACACCGTCGGGGTCAGCGCAAGGCGGATACCGTACGGTTTATAGGTGATCGTCACCTGCCCCAGGCTCTGTGCCACCGGAATCGGATATTCTCCGCCGGCCATGAAGCTCGCGGTCTGGCCGCTGACTACCGTCATGCTCGGCTGCGCCAAGGTACGGGCCAGACCGTTTTCTTCCAGCAACGAGAGCAAGCCGAGCGCACTGTTAGTGGTCGAACCCAGCACCAGGTGCAGTGCATTCAACATGGGAACGCTGAATCCAGTCGGAATATCGACCGCCCCCCCGGGGCTTGTTGTAGCCGGCTTGGATATTGAAGTCAATGAGCCAGGGGAAAACACGCCAAAGGAAATATTATGGTTGGGATGCGTGATCAGATTGATCCCTGCCTCCTTAAGCACTTTCTTGCTCAGTTCGACAAAGCGCACGTCTACCATCACCTGACCGCTCAGCGGAATCGTGCTCCGGTCAATCACCGCGCCTTTCTCACCAACCGCCTGTTCGGCCATCCGGAGTGCCATCTGGTGGTGCAGCGCGTCCTGCATTTCGCCGTGGACGATCACCGGGGCTCCTTCTGCTGTCAGATGGGCCGCCGCGCCGGTCACCGGGGTCTTGCCCGGTACTGCCTGATCCACCTGAATCCGGTACATTCTGGGCTGATCCGTTTTCTTTTGCCAAAGCAACAGCGTGGTCACCCCCGTCTTCTTGCCCAGAACCAACAGGTTGCGCTTACCAAGCACCGATACGTCGGCAATCGATGCGTCGCCCACGGCTACCCGCTGCACCGTCGTTGGAGTCTTGAAATCCAGCTGTCCTCCCGCCATCACACGGATGACATCCCATTCTTTAGGCTCAGCAGCCAGTGCAGGAGTTGCCAGAAAAAACAGTACTAACGCCCATGGAAACCACCTCATCGTCTCGCCCGTCCTTTCTATTCCATCCTGCTTCCGCCGACCTGTTGCCGCCGCAAGCCACGAATGACTTCGACGCCAGTATCGGCTCGCGCGCCACCGGTCTTGCCTTTTGTTACCGCCGGCGCAATGCTGCCGCCGGTGGCTACCTGTCGCAGTGTAACTTTTCCGGCCTCCTCGGCGGCCGGAACCGGCTCGGCAAGTGGAGGCATCTTATCGAGAGGGTTACGCAAAGCCAGCAGAACTCTGCCCGTTTCTCCTGCGAGCGCGACCCGGTTGACATCGGTAAACGGCACCGCCAGCACCACTGTGCGCGGTGCTTCGGTCGCTCCCCCAGGACGGACAGCCTCGGCTTGCTTGACGTCGCGGCCCTGCACCGTTCGATTACCGACCGCGAGCACCGTGACCCCGGCCAGCAACAGTTTGCTTTGAGTTTCACCAATTTCATCATTGTTGCGCCGCATCGTGACAAACACGTCCACCACGTCATGCGGATTGAGACGGTTGCCGACACCGACCACTTCATCCACTTTCAGCGCTATGGCGCGTTCACCGGGGCGAATGACCGATGCGATGCCTCGTTCGACGCCAAACATGCGCTGTGCAAGAATGGGCTCACCGATCACAAAGTTTTCTGCGGGAACCTTGCCTTCAACTGCGGCAATATTGTCAAATGCACCGTCCGGTCGCACCGTCATCGACTCTACCCTGATGGCATCCGGCGGGATCGGAACGCCGGCCTGGATCGGCTTGGCCGCCACGACCACGCTGAGTTTTTGCGCCGTGATTTCTACGGGTTTTTCTGCCATCGAGCGAGTGGCCAAAACCCAGGCATACCACCCCAGTGCCAGGGATATGAGCACCATTAAAACTGCGATCAATTGTTGAACTCTTCCCATGATTTCCGTCTACTTTGTCGTATCGTCAGTCAAAGATAAAAATAGCTAAACAATATTATTATCCGATTTGTACTGTCGCAGTTGCGCCCAGATTAGCCGGAATCGCAATCCCGAACAAGGGTAATGAGGGCACGAGGGGATGGCCGGCATAATCATAATTCACCGTTACGGTAATACACCGGGTCGCCGCATTCGCCACACAGTTGGCTGCAGTGGTATTCACCGTGATCCCACCACCGGGCAACCAGCTCAGAACATTGTTTGCCATGGTCTGCGCGCGCGAAAGGCGGGTCGCTTCGTCAGGTGCGTCCTGCACTGCCGCACGAGCGCCTTCCTCGGCCGCCATCGTCACGGATTGCTTCAGGGTGAACGCCAGACCATAGGCCACAATGGCGTAAAACACCGCAAAAAAAAGCAGGAAAACAAGGGCAAATTCGATCGCTACTGCGCCCCGGCAGGCATGGCGAAGCGACACTTGGCCGGCGCATTTCAACCTTGATGACCTCGTTGCATACATGGGCCTTCTACCCTTTCCAAGCGAGTATCGGTAACAGGTCCAGCACGGACAGCACAAATCCTGCAGCCAGTCCGACTCCGAAGGGAAGCAGCCGTTTCCTCGGCACTATTCCCCGGTTCAGCCATATCAGTACCAGCGCGCCGAAGCCGGTGATGAGGCTGCCTGCCAGCAGGGTCGGCAACAATACCTTGCCCCCGCCCAGCATTCCCATCGCCGCGAATAGCTTGACATCTCCTGCCCCCATCCAGCCGGCGAGATACGCCGGGAAAAGGGCTGCAAGCCCGACCACAGCCGCCAACAATGCCGACACCGCGTCACCTCCCAACAGAGATGTACCGGTCAGAAAAGCGTAAACTGCACCGACAGCCAGACCACCCAACGTCAGCCAATTCGGCAACCGGCGCCGTCGTGCGTCATATCCCGCTGCCGCAAGAGCCCAGAGGACCAGAATGATCCTCTCGATCATACCCGGTATCGTACCCGCAGCCGGATAAACGAGGACTTCACCTCACTGCAATGAGCGATGCAAAGCCAGTTCCTCTCCTTCGGCCTCGTCGCCAATTGCTTAAGTACAAGTACCAGTCGAAAGACACGTGGTAATCTTTTCGAAGATAGTTCTGAGTTGTATTCCAAGAGGCGAGAGAGCTACAGCAATGACCACCGCAATCAACGCGGCGATCAAAGCATACTCGATCGCCGTGGCTCCATCTTCTTCACGCAGAAATTCAATAAAGCGGTTCATGAGAGTTACCCTCCTTAAATTGACTGGAACCAGGATGCGG
>DASSQR010000118.1:0-5045 GCA_035702405.1 Gallionella sp.
GCATTACCGTAATACGCTTCCACCATCGGCAGCCCGAAGAACGAGGTGTTGCCGAGCCCGCCAAGCAGCGTCAGCGCCCCGGTCGTCGCACGCGGCAGGCGCAGGGAACGTCCCGCCAGCCAGAAGAAACCCGCTGACAAACCGAACACCAGCCATGCCATCAGCCCGGTCAGCAGCACATCGCCGGACAGCTTGAGCTGGTGAATGTACAGCAGCGTCAGCGCCGGCAGAGAGACATGGATGATGAAGCTGTTCAGCGTCGCCGGCGCATTGTCCGGCATGCGCTTGAAGTGGCGCAGCAGCATGCCGGCGATAAAGCAGAGGATGAGGAGCAGGAGGTTGGTCATAACCGAGACAAAGCGGCCAAGATTTGTCCGCTTCGCGGAGCTTTCTGTTTCTGCTGGATTCCCGCCTGCGCGGGAATGACATGCCTCTGTTCTGCGTTCACAGAATTTCTTCCCAGAGATCCCGCCACTCCGGATTGGTCGATTCGATCAACTTTATCTTCCAGGCTCGCTCCCACTTCTTGATCTGTTTCTCGCGGACAATCGCACTCATCATATCCGCGCAAGGTTCGAAATAAACCAGAAGGTGTACGCCATATTTTCTGGTGAATCCTTCGACGACATCGTTCTTGTGCTCCCAGGCACGTTTCACCAGATCACTGGTCACACCGACATACAGTGTTCCGTTGCGTTGGCTGGCGAGAATGTAGACGCAAGGCTGCGTTGGCATCGATACCTCGGACAAGAAAACACCCGTCATTCCCGCGCAGGCGGGAATCCAGCAATTTGCACCAACTCCGCGTAGCGGACAAAGCCAGTGAGAATTGTCCCGCTTGCGCGGGACTTCCTTTACTGACTGATTCCCGTCGCCGGACAGACAAACTACTGCGGCACGTGCGCCGCGATGAAAGCCTTGAGCTTCTCGACATCTGGCGGCAGCACCTCAAAGCGCTGTGGCAGGCTTTCGATGTTCTCGTAACCGGCCGGACGCTGCGGGTCTTGGCCCAGCGCTTCGCGGATGGTTTCCTCGAACTTGGCCGGCAGCGCGGTTTCCAGGCAGACCAGCGGAATACCGGCTTCGCGGTAGGGCAGTGCCGCCTTCATGCCGTCGGCGGTATGCGGGTCGATCACCACGCCGTACTGCTCGTGCACGCGGCGGATGGTCGCAATGCGGTCGGCGTGACAGCTCGAACCCGAGGCCAGGCCGAAGTCCTGCACCTTGGCGAAATATGGCGTCTGGCTGAGGTCGAAGTAGCCCTGCGTTTCCAGTTGCTGCCACAAGCCCTTGAGAATCTGCGGATCGCGCCCGACGAGGTCGTACACGAAACGCTCGAAGTTGGACGCCTTGGTAATGTCCATCGACGGGCTGGTCGTGTGTTTTGTTTCCGGACGCGGACGGTAAACACCAGTCTTGAAGAATTCGTCGAGCACGTCGTTTTCGTTGGTCGCGACGATCAGCTTGCGGATCGGCAGGCCCATCTGGCGCGCGATATGGCCGGCACACACGTTGCCGAAATTACCCGACGGCACCGCGAACGAAACCTGTTCATCATTGGCCTTAGTCAGCGCAAAATAGGTCTGGAAGTAGTAGACGATCTGCGCCGTAACGCGCGCCCAGTTGATCGAATTGACCGTGCCGATGCGGTATTTTTCCTTGAATGCGAGATCGTTGGACACCGCCTTGACCATATCCTGGCAGGCATCGAACGGTGCAGTGACGGCGATGTTGAAGATGTTCGGGTCCTGCAGCGAATACATCTGCGCGGTCTGGAACGGGCTCATCTTGCCCAGCGGCGACAGCATGAACACGCGGATGCCGCGGCGACCGCGCATCGCATATTCGGCCGCGGAACCGGTATCACCGGAAGTGCCGCCGAGGATATTCAGTTCGGCATGGTCTTTGGCCAGCGCGTATTCGAACAGGCTGCCGAGCAACTGCATCGCCACGTCCTTGAAGGCGAGCGTCGGACCGTAGGACAGGCCGAGAATATGCAGCCCCGGTTCAAGGGTCTTGACCGGCGTGATTTCATCACTGCCGAATACCTGGGCGGTGTAGGTCTTGTCGATGAGCGCCTTGAGGTCGGCCGCCGGAATGTCGGACGCAAATCGGTTGATGACCTCGAAAGCAAGTTCGCGGTAATTCATGCCGCGCATCCGGGCAAGATCATCCGAGCTCAATCGCGGATAGTGGTCAGGCACCGCCAGACCGCCATCGGTAGCAAGACCGCCAAGCAGAATGTCGGTAAAGGATTTGGGCGACATGCCGCCGCGGGTACTCGTATATTTCATCGTGTTACTCACTTGTATTCAAAAAATGGGGAAGACTAAATATCCTCGACCAGAAAAAGTTGCGTGCGCGGCGCAATGGAACGCGCCTTGTGCCCGCTTGCCGCTCCGGCCGGAATGACCAGCGCCGCTCCTTGCGGGTAGCGCACCAGATTGCCGTGAAAATCAATTTCGAGCTCGCCCTCGATCACCAGGCCGACATGCCCCTTTTCGCACCAGTCCGGTTCAACGAACTCGCGGGTAAATTCGAGCAGGCGCACCTGTTTTCCGCCGCTTCGATACGCCTTGAAGCGCGCGCCGGGCAAGGAGTTCTGCCACTCCAGCGTTTCAAACAACACCCGATACTGTTCCACCAATCCCGCTCGCGAAGTGCAAAGGCATTATCAGCCGAGCTGCTCCAGCCGCAGGCGCGTCACCTTGCTGGCCACCACGGGTAACGCTTCCACTTTGGCGATGGCCGCGTTGATGCGCTTCTCGCGCGTCTGGTGCGTCAGCAGGATCAGATCGGTCTGCACTTCGCCTTCGCCGGGCTCCTTCTGGATCACCGCGTCGATCGAAATCTGCTCGTCCGCAAGAATGCGCGTGATGTCAGCCAGCACGCCCGGCTTGTCTTCGACGCGCAGGCGTAGGTAGTAACTGGTCTGCACTTCGTCCATCGGCAGCACCGTCAGGTCAGCCATCGCGTTTGGCTGGAACGCCAGATGCGGCACGCGGTTCTGCGGATCGGCAGTGTGCATGCGCGTGACATCGACCAGATCGGCGATCACCGAGCTCGCGGTCGGTTCCGCGCCCGCGCCCTTGCCGTAATACAGGGTCGAGCCGACCGCATCACCCTGCACCAGCACCGCATTCATCGCGCCTTCGACATTGGCAATCAGGCGCTTGGCCGGAATCAGCGTCGGATGCACGCGCAGTTCCACGCCTTCCGGCGTACGCTTGGTGATGCCGAGCAACTTGATGCGGTAACCCAACTGCTCGGCATACCGGATGTCTTCGGCCTGCAGCTTCGAAATGCCTTCGATGTAGGCCTTGTCGAACTGCATCGGAATACCGAACGCGAGCGAAGCCAGGATGGTGATCTTGTGCGCCGCATCCACGCCTTCGATGTCGAAGGTCGGGTCGGCCTCGGCATAACCGAGCCGCTGCGCTTCCTTCAGCACGGTGTCGAAACTCAGGCCCTTGTCACGCATCTCGGACAGGATAAAGTTAGTCGTGCCGTTGATGATGCCCGCGATCCACTGGATGCGATTCGCGGTCAGGCCTTCGCGCACGGCCTTGATGATCGGGATACCGCCCGCTACCGCCGCCTCGAACGCGACCATCACGCCCTTATCCTGGGCCGCCTTGAAAATTTCGTTGCCATGCGCCGCCAGCAGCGCCTTGTTGGCGGTGACGACGTGCTTGCCATTGGCGATGGCCTTCAGCACCAGCTCCTTGGCCACGCCATAGCCACCGATCAGCTCGACGACGATGTCCACTTCCGGATCGGCCACCACCGCAAACGCGTCGTCGGTAACGCGGCACGCACCGCCGGTAACTTGCTTCGCCAGCTCCAGATTTTTGTCCGCCACGACAGTGATGCGAATGGGCCGGCCGGCACGGCGGGTGATTTCTTCCGCGTTGCGCTGCAATACCGTGAAGGTGCCGCCGCCGACGGTGCCGATACCGAGTAGACCTACGTTGATAGCTTTCATGAGAATGATTTCTTGAAGTTAAACGAGGGAATTACAAATCCCTCGCGAAAATAGAACTTGTGTGCTCGGGTGCGCTGTGTGCCGGAATCCAGCACCAGCCCGCTGGCGCCCAGACCCCGGGCGACCGTGCCGAGATGAGCGATCAACGCATGGCCGACGCCACTGGAACGATACGCCTCGTCGGTGACCAGGTCGTCGATGTAGAACTTCACCCCGTCGAAAGTGTTTTCGTGCCAGCGGTAAACCGCCAGCCCCAGCACCGCTTCACCGTCGGTCGCCAATGCCATACGAGCACTATCCAGCACGCGCGTCATCTTGGCCGCGTAGTCGACCGGCAGGTGTGTGCGCAACTGGCGATGCACCGGCTCGGCGCGCGACAACCACTCCGCCCCCACGACCTCCCCGCCTTGCGCAAACACCTCGACGATCCTCATGTACCGTGCCGCTTCCGGTAAGTCTCCAGGAAGCGTGCAACACGCCCGAATGCATCATTCAGATCGTCGGCGCTCGGCAGGAACACGATGCGCATGTGGTCGGGCGTCGGCCAGTTGAACCCGGTACCCTGCACCACCAGCACTTTCTCGGCTTCCAGTAATTCCAGGATGAACTTCTGGTCATCCTCGATCGGATAGATTTTTGGATCGAATCGCGGGAACAAATACAGGCCGGCTTTGGGCTTGACGCAGGTCACGCCCGGCATGTCGGTAATCAGCTTGTAAGCGAGATCGCGCTGGCGGCACAGGCGCCCGCCCGGTGCGACCAGGTCGTTGATGCTCTGGTAACCGCCCAGTGCGGTCTGGATCGCAAACTGGCCGGGCACGTTGGAACACAGGCGCATCGATGCCAGAATATTCAGGCCGTTGATGTAATCCTGCGCATGTTTTTTCATGCCGGACACCACCATCCAGCCGACGCGATAGCCGCAGGCGCGGTAATTCTTCGACAAGCCGTTCAGCGTGAGGAACAGCACGTCGTCGGCGAGCGAGGCAATCGAGGTATGCGTCGCGCCGTCATACAGCATCTTGTCGTAAATCTCGTCGGCGAAAATGATCAGCTTGTG
>DASSQR010000119.1:0-33685 GCA_035702405.1 Gallionella sp.
GTTTTCCGATTTGTAGCGGGTGGAAGCAACCACGTCTCCGGGTACCCAGAGCGTCAGCTTGTCCGTTGCCGCAGCGCTCGCGGCCTTGAAATTTCCGCCTGCATGGTAATTGCCTGAAAACGCAGTCGAGGCGGTATAGGAGAGGTTCTGGTGTTCGTTCGCGAGGGTGGCCGCCACATTGGCGCCCTTGCCGTTACCGTTGCTGCGGAAGAAGGCGCCGACCTCGCCCTTGGCCAGCGGAGCAGCACCGGTTTGGGCAAATTCCGGCATGGCCGAATCAACCACAATTGATCCACCGATACTATCGCCGCCCATGCTGACCGGCGCGATACCGGCAAATACCTTGACCTTGCTCACGCTGCTCGGGTCGATGTAGGAAAGCGGCGAATTCATGTGATTGGGGCAGGCCGGGATCAAATCCATGCCATCCAGTTTGACCCGCACGCGGTCATCTGCCATGCCATGCACTACAGGAAGGCTGGACACCCCGCCGGCGCCATACATGCTGACCCCGGGCTGGCCCTCCAGCATTCTGGCGGCATCGCTGGTATTCGCGCGCTGTCGCGCGAGCCCGTTCTGGTCCAGCCCGACCGTGTTCGACGATGGCAAGGGCTGCAGCTTTTCTGCAGTAACCTTGACTTCCGGCAGGGTAACCGGATCCTCGGCAAAAGCGACCGGAGAAAATGCCAGTGCCACACAAACGGTAATACGCCTTAACTTCATATCTGCTCTCCCTTCTTCTTTTTATTTGGATACTTGATATATTGTTCTGTACAATTTGTTACAAATTGTAAATTGCGATTTTATAGAACTTTCTGTGCGCACCCCTGCGGCATATTGCCGCACGCCGCACCGTTACAGGCCTGCGCGGGTGCGCGCAAAAAATCGCGTGCGATGTCATAATCGCGCCGTTCAATCACACACTCGGAGAGTTACAACATGGCAAGAATGGTGAATTGCGTAAAACTGGGACGCGAAGCGGAAGGCCTGGATCGTCCACCCTATCCCGGTGCGCTGGGCCAGCGGATTTATGAAAACGTCTCGAAGGAGGCATGGCAGGGCTGGATCCGGTTCCAGACGATGCTGGTGAACGAGAACCGCCTCAACCTCGCCGATCCGCAGGCACGCAAATATCTCGCAACCCAGATGGAAAATTATTTCTTCGGTGCGGGTTCGCAAATGCCGGAAGGCTATGTGCCGCCCCAAAAATAATCCAACCGGGACACACCAGATTCGTTTTGTAATCTATTTGTAATAAAGGAATCAGATACTCGGAATTTCGTTTTTTTGAAACTGCTGAAGCGCTGCGTTTGCGCTTAGCTTGAGGTTACTGTAAAGGTTTACCGGCTTGGCTAGAAAATTCGCTCCGCAACAGTTCCTGAACCGCGAACTCGGACAGCTCGAGTTCAATCGGCGCGTGCTGGCGCAGGCAGAAGATACGTCCATCCCGCTACTGGAACGACTGAACTATCTGTGCATCGTCAGCAGCAATCTGGACGAATTTTTCGAAATCCGCGTGGCCGGCCTGATGGAACAAGTCAAGGCCGGCAGCGTCACTGCCGGTGTTGATGGACTGACTCCCCGGCAGACGCTCAAGCGGGTGCGGGAACAGGCGCACCAGCTGATCGAGCAACAGTACCAACTATTCAATACCGCCATTACGCCTGCGCTGGCCGCGCAGGGAATCAGGTTCCTGCGCCGCACCCACTGGAACGAAGCTCAACGAGCCTGGATCAGGGAATTTTTTCTGCGTGAGGTCATGCCGGTGCTGACCCCGATCGGCCTCGATCCGGCGCATCCATTCCCGCGTGTACTCAACAAAAGCCTGAACTTTGCGGTGGAACTGCAGGGCAAGGACGCTTTTGGCCGCAACACCGCGCGCGCGATAGTGCAAGCCCCACGGGTTTTGCCGCGCACCATCCTGATGCCGCCGGAAATCAGCGGCTGCGAATACGGCTTCGTATTCCTCTCCTCGATCCTGCACGCCCATGTCGGCGAACTGTTCACGGGCATGGAAGTACTCGGGTGCTACCAGTTCCGGGTCACCCGCAACAGCGACCTCTTTGTCGACGACGAGGAAGTCAAGAATCTGCGGCTCAGTCTGCAGGGCGAATTGCCGCAGCGGCATTTCGGTGATGCGGTGCGCCTCGAAATCGCCAATAGCTGCTCGCCCGAGATTGCTGAGCGGCTGCTCCGTGAATTCAACCTCGCGCCCGAGGATTTATACCGGGTGAATGGCCCGGTGAATCTGGTACGGCTAATGGAAATTCCCAATCTGGTGGCACGCGAGGATCTGAAATTCCCGCCATTTAGCGCTGGAGTGCCGTGCGTGCTGCAGAAAAAGGGGGCGGACATGTTCAAGGCAATCCGCAAAGGCGATGTGCTGCTGCACCATCCGTTCCAGTCCTTCAAATCGGTGATCGATTTTATCCAGCAGGCAACCCGTGATCCCGCGGTGGTCGCCATCAAACAGACCGTCTACCGTACCGGCGCGGACTCGGCGTTGATGGAAGCCCTGCTCGGCGCAGCCAAGCGCGGCAAGGAGGTCACTGTCGTGGTGGAGCTGCTGGCGCGTTTCGATGAGGAAGCCAACATCAACTGGGCTAACCGACTGGAAGAAGTCGGCGCGCATGTAGTCTACGGCGTGGTCGGGCACAAGACGCACGCCAAGATGCTGATGGTGGTGCGCCGCGAGGAGGGTCGGCTACGCCGCTACATCCATCTCGGCACGGGCAACTACCATCCGCGTACCGCCCGGTTCTATACCGACTTCGGCCTGTTTACCTGCAATGAAGAAATCTGCGCGGACGTGAACGAGGTCTTCAGCCAGCTCACCAGTCTCGGCAAGGCGCGCAGCCTGTACCACTTGTGGCAATCGCCCTTTTCGCTGCACAGCGAGGTGCTCCGCGCAATCCGGAATGAAACGGAGCTCGCAAAAGCCGGCCAGCGCGCCCACATCATCGCCAAGATGAACGCGTTGCTGGAACCGGAAACCATCACCGCGCTGTATGAAGCCTCCAGTGCGGGGGTAAAGGTGGACCTGATCGTGCGCGGAGTCTGCGCGCTACGCCCCGGCGTGCGCGGGCTCTCCGAGAACATCCGGGTGCGCTCCGTGATCGGCCGGTTTCTTGAACATACCCGCATCTTCTATTTCCGCAACAGCCTGAAGCACGACGTCTATCTCGCCAGTGCCGACTGGATGGATCGCAACTTCTTCCGCCGCATCGAAGTCTGCTTCCCGCTGCTCGACAAAAAACTCAAGCAGCGCGTGATCGAGGAAGGCCTGAAGATCTATCTGCGCGACAATTGCCAGGCATGGGAGATGGACGGCGAAGGCCACTATCGCCGCAAACAAGCCAGAAAAAACGCGCAAAAGTGCGCCCAGAGCGAGTTGCTCGGGCAACTCGCCAGTCCGCCGCCAAAGGAATACGCCTAGCGCCTAGTGCTTTTTCGGCCGGCCGGTCTTGATCTTTTCGACTTCGGCGAGCGCTCGTCTCAGTTGCGTAGTTTTCAGGTCGGCAAGCGCTTTCAGGCCGGCGCGCAGAACTTCGCTCTTCTTGACGGGCAACCCGGCTTTCAGGCAAGTCTCCTTGATCTCCGCGATCTTCTGGTACTCATTCTGCGGCATCGTGAAACTGTCGCGCACGACTTTGGCCTGGAATTCCCGCTTTGGCCGCCTCACGGCTGATTTGGCCGCACCGGCAGCCCCTGCTTTGACCATTGGCCTTGCTGCCGCTTTTGCTGTCGGTGCCTTGCGCGCCGGCATTTTTCTTACTGAAGATTTCATTGATACCTGTTTTCCAGCTCTTGCAGAGGTTGAAACAGTCTTGGTCGTTGTCATGATTTCCCCTTCAGATTTAAAGTGGCATAATCAGTGTATCCGGTATCGGCTTGCAGGTAAAACAAAATCTTGGAGGTCATAATGGATCTGATTCTGTGGCGGCATGCAGAAGCAGTAGACGGCGCGCCCGACGACGCCCGTGAACTTACCCCCAAAGGGGTCAAACAGGCCGACAAGGTCGCGTCCTTCCTGCGCCAGCATTTACCCGACGAAAGCCGGATCCTGGTCAGCCCCGCCACTCGCGCGCGGCAGACCGCCGACGCGCTTACGGAACATTATACTCTCGCTCCCACAATCGGTCTTGGCGCCTCTGCGCATGCCGTGCTTCAGGCTGCGCGCTGGCCCAGTGCCGGCGGAACCGTACTGGTGGTCGGACATCAGCCAACCTTGGGCGCCGTCGCCGCCCAGTTGCTGGGCAGCAAGGAAGAATCCCTGAGCATCAAAAAAGGCGCGCTATGGTGGTTCAGCCTGCGCGAACGCGAGGACTCGGCACAACTCACCCTGCGCTTGGTCATCTCACCGGAATTCCTGTAGCTGCTTACCGAAACAGCATCATGGACCAACACGTGACGCCGCGAGCGATAGGGTCGCCGCACCGCGGCGGGGCGCCCATCGGCCTACCCCTTGCGGGTGGATTCGACCGCAAAATGGATTTATGGAGGTGTCCTCATGTTTGAATCCGCTGAACTTGGCCACAAAATCGACAAAGCCACCTACGATGCCGAAGTACCAGCATTGCGCGAAGAATTGCTCAACGCACAATTCGATCTGGCGCAAAAGGCCGGCTTCCCCGTGATCATCCTGGTCGGCGGGGTGGATGGCGCAGGCAAGAGCGAAACCATCAACCTGCTCAACGAATGGATGGACCCGCGCTTCATTCACGTGCACGCCATGGGCGAGCCCTCGGACGAGGAGCGTGAGCGTCCGCCAATGTGGCGCTTCTGGCGCACGCTGCCACCCAAGGGCCGCATCGGCATGTTTTTCGGCTCGTGGTACACCGCGCCCATCGTGCAGCGCGCGACGGGCAAGCTGAAGGCCGCCCGGCTCAATCAGTACGTCGACGAAATCAATCATTTCGAAACCATGCTGACCAATGAAGGTGCGCTGCTGATCAAGTTCTGGTTCCATCTCTCCAAGGAGGTACAGCACAAGCGGCTCAAGAGCCTGGAGAAAGACCCCAAAACCCGCTGGCGCGTCACCGCGCTGGACTGGGAGCGCTTCAAGTTGTATGACAAGTTCCGCAAAGTTTCCGAGCGCGTGTTGCGCGCGACCAGTACTGCCGAGGCGCCCTGGACGGTCATTGAAGGCACCGATCCCCATTATCGCGGCCTGACGGCCGGCAGGTTCCTGCTGGAAGCGATGCGGCGGAGACTGGATCATCCCGTTGCTCCACCGTCAGCTGCCGTCGCGCCGCTGCAGCACCAACTCGATCGCCTGGACGTGTTCGACAAACTGGACATGACACAACAGCTCACCAAGAAGAAATTCGACCGCGAGCTCGAAGAATATCAGGGCCGGCTCAACCTGCTCACGCGTGACAAGAAGTTCTCCAATATCTCCGTGATCGTCGTGTTCGAGGGGTTTGATGCCGCCGGCAAGGGAGGTGCGATCCGGCGCGTGGCCGGAGCGCTGGACGTGCGTGCTTACCATATCGTCCCGATCGCGGCACCCACCGATGAAGAACGCGCGCAGCCCTATCTGTGGCGCTTCTGGCGGCATATCCCGCGCACCGGCAAGGTGACGGTCTTCGACCGTTCCTGGTATGGACGCGTGCTGGTGGAGCGGGTCGAAAAATTCTGCTCCGAAGCAGACTGGATGCGCGCGTACAGCGAGATCAACGACTTCGAGGAGCAACTGATCGGGCACGGCACCGTGCTGGTGAAATTCTGGCTGGCGATCACCCGGGACGAACAGCTACGCCGATTCAAGGAGCGCGAAAAAATCGGCTTCAAACGCTTCAAGATCACCGAGGAAGACTGGCGCAATCGCAAGAAGTGGAGCCAGTACGAGACCGCCGTGTGCGACATGGTGGACCGGACCAGTACCGAGATCGCCCCGTGGACCCTGGTCGAAGCCAATGACAAGTACTTTGCCCGCATCAAGATTCTCAAGACGCTGTGCCAGCACATCGAAGCCGCTTTGAAAAAATAATAGCCGCATCAAAAAAATTAATAGTGGTGTAACTTTATCGGGTATATACTTCAAAACCCGACTTAGTTACTCCGGCATTATTCCGAGCATCTGGCCTCGATCACAGAGGTCACGGCAACGTTATACACAGTTTGTCACTAACCATGAAAGGAAAAGAATATGACTAAACTCCGTCTATTGTCACTTACTCTTGGCGCCTTGCTGGCCGGCACCGCCCTCGCCCAAACGCCCGCCAAGAATGAGCCTATCCAGCCGATCGCCCCGGCAAAGGCACAGGATCCCGCACTCGTGGATCTCGGCAGGCAGCTGTTCTTCGATCCCCGTTTGTCGAAGTCCGGTTTCATCTCCTGCAACTCCTGCCACAACCTGTCCATGGGTGGCACCGACAACCTGAAGACCTCGGTCGGCCACAACTGGACGCAGGGGCCGATCAATGCACCGACCGTGCTGAACTCCAGCATGAACGTCGCCCAGTTCTGGGACGGCCGTGCTCCCAACCTCAAGGCGCAGGCCGGCGGCCCGATCGCCAATCCCGGCGAGATGGCGTTTACCCATGAGCTCGCCGTCGGCGTCCTCCAATCCATCCCCGGCTACGTAGCGGAATTCAAGAAGGTATTTGGCACGGACAAGATCGACATCGACAAGGTGACCCACGCGATCGCCGCGTTTGAAGAAACGCTGGTGACCCCAAACTCGCGCTTTGACAAGTGGCTCAAGGGCGACAAGAAGGCATTGACCGCAGATGAACTGGAAGGCTATCAGCTGTTCAAGAGCAGCGGCTGCACGGCCTGCCACAATGGCCCCGCAGTAGGCGGCAATTCGTTCCAGAAATTCGGCGTCGTCGAGCCGTACAAGACCAACAATCCGTCGCAGGGTCGCTTCGCGGTGACCGGCAAGGATGCCGACCGGTTCTACTTCAAGGTGCCGACGCTGCGCAACGTGGAACTGACCTATCCGTACTTCCATGACGGTGAAGCTGCCACCCTCAAGGATGCGGTCAATACCATGGGCCGCATTCAGCTGGGCAAGAAATTCACCGACGACGAGAACCGCAAGATCGTCGCGTTCCTGAAGACGCTGACCGGCGAACAGCCATCGTTCAAGCTGCCGCTGCTGCCGCCCTCAGGTGACACGACACCGCGTCCGCAACCTTTCAACTAAGCGCAAAAACAAACGGGGGCCTCGGCCCCCGTTTTTCTTTTTCAGCAATCGCCGCCAGCAAGCTACTTACTGCAAGTTCCTTTCGATCGACTGCACCAGCACGTAAGGGCTGACCACGACCGCCCACACCTCGGCATCCGCGTCATACCACTCCAGCGCCTGCGCGTCGGTCACTTTGTTCAGCAGGCCCACGTTAACCCACTGTATGACCTGCGCCTGATTATCTTCGGAGATATGGAAAGCGACCTCGACTAGGTCGAGCTCGGCGCTCACCGCGAGCGTGGCGCCGCTGGCGAAAAAGCGCTGCAGTTCCTTCCACGGAATGCGCGCGGTTTCGTTATTCAGCTTGGCCCGATAAAGTTCCTGCAGATTGTGGGTCGTCATGATGCAGCTTTGTGTTCCTTGATTGCATGTACAAAAGCGGCTAGCGAAGACCGCATAGCCGATGCAATTCTAGCATCCGCTGCAATAAAGTCCTCACTCACCTTATTGCCGGGAAGTTGCAAGGTAATCGAGGCGGGTTCGATGACCGTTGCGGTCATCATGCTCAAGGTTTCTTTGAGCAGGGCAGGAGCCCAGATCGAGCGCGCAAACAGGTTGATCAGCGCGACCGGCTTGTTCACGAATTCGCCGCTCGCCACCACCCAGTCCAGTGCGTTCTTGAAGGCTCCCGGCACGCCATGGGCATACTCCGGGCATGCGATCAGCACTCCATCGGCCTGCTGGAGCTGCCCGCGCAAATCAAGCACGGAAGCAGGCTCTTTCCCTTCCATATCCGGATTGAAATGCGGCAAATCGGCAAGCCCTTGGTAGATCCGGATTTGCCCCTCTGGCAAAGGCAAGGATGAAGCCACCCGCAGCACGGTGCTATTCAGCGAAGCGGCGCGCAAACTGCCCGAGATGGCAAGAATCTGATATCGCCGCATTTTGCCTGGCTCGCAGAGATTCATGTCCCGGAATTGCTTGCACCTTCCAGCATTGGCAGCACCTCGCTCAATAAATGCCCTGCGCCATCATCGCGTCGGCCACCTTCACGAAGCCTGCAATGTTTGCGCCATCGACATAGTTGATCGAGCCGTCGCTGCCCTTGCCGTACTGCACGCAGTTGGCGTGGATTTCGCTCATGATCATGCGCAACCGGGCATCTACCTCTTCCCTGCCCCACGGCAGGCGTTGTGCGTTCTGCGTCATCTCCAGACCGGAGGTCGCCACCCCGCCCGCATTCGACGCCTTGCCGGGTGCATAGAGAATGCCCGCATCGTGGAACACCCTGACCGCGCCCAGCGTCGAAGGCATGTTGGCACCTTCGGCCACACACTTCACCCCGTTCTTGACCAGTTCACGCGCATCGTTCTCATCCAGCTCATTTTGCGTGGCGCACGGCAATGCCACATCAACCGGAATGCCCCACGGCTTCGTGCCTGCATCGTAGCGAATGCCGACGCGTTCGGCGTATTCGGAGATACGACCGTAATGATTCTTGACGTCCATCAGCACCGCAAGCTTCTCGCGGGTAAACCCGGCTTCGTCATACACCGTGCCGCCGGAATCGGATGCCGTAACCACCTTGGCGCCAAGCTCCATCGCCTTTTCAATGGTGTACTGCGACACGTTGCCGGAACCCGACACCGACACGCGCATGCCCGCCAGCGACTGATTCTTCGTGGCCAGCATTTCCTGCACGAAGTACACCAGACCGTAGCCGGTTGCTTCAGGACGGATCAGGCTGCCGCCGAAGGACAATGCCTTGCCGGTGAACACGCAGGCGGCATTGTTCGAGAGCTTTTTCATCATGCCGGCCATGAAACCGACTTCGCGTCCACCCACGCCAATATCACCGGCCGGCACGTCCGTATCCGGTCCGAGGTGGCGATACAGTTCGATCATCAGCGCCTGACAGAAACGCATTACCTCGTTGCGGCTCTTGCCCTTCGGATCAAAATCCGAGCCACCCTTGCCGCCGCCCATCGGTAGCGTGGTCAAGGCATTCTTGAAGGTCTGTTCAAATGCGAGGAATTTGAGGATGGAAAGATTGACCGACGGATGAAAGCGCATCCCACCCTTGAAAGGGCCGATTGCAGAATTGTGCTGAATGCGGAACGCGCGGTTGGTTTGGGTAATATTCTTGTCGTCCACCCATGACACCCGGAACTGGATCACCCGTTCCGGCTCGACCAGGCGTTCGAGCAGTGCAGCCTCGTAGTGTGGATTGGCAGCCAGGAATCCCCACAGGCTCTGCATCACTTCCTGCACCGCCTGATGGAACTCGGGCTGATGCGGATCGCGCGCTTTCACATAATTGAGAAAATCATCGGGACTCTGGTATTTCATCGCTCCTGCCTCCATGAAAAAAGCTGCGGTTCAAGATACCGATATTGTGGCGCATCGCGCGGCCATCATCACCTGAATTTTTCTCTCACTACCACCAGCATTCTCTCAGGGCGTGCGAATGATCTGCTTAACCCTGCTCCAGGTAATCGTCCTTGAGCCGCATGTAATGCTCGGCCGAATAGCGGAAATGTGCGATCTCTGCTTCGGTCAGCGCGCGCACCGGCTTGGCCGGGCGGCCCATGTAGAGCATGCCGCTTTCCAACTGCTTGCCCGGCGACACCAGGCTGCCGGCGCCGATGATCACGCGGTCGGGAATGATGACGTCATCCATCACGATCGCGCCCATGCCGATCAGGCATTCATTTCCGATGATACAGCCATGCAGGATCACCGTATGACCGATGGTCACGTAATCGCCGATGATCAGCGGCGAACCCTCCGGCTTGCCGGCCGACTTGTGCGTCGTGTGGCCCATGGTCAGATCCTGCACATTGCTCCCGCGTCCGATCACGATGCGGTTCACGTCGCCGCGCAACACCGCATTGCACCAGACCGAGCTGTCGTCGCCGATGGTGACCTCGCCGATGACCTGGCAGGAAGGATGAAGGTAAACCCGGTCACCGATGACGGGCGTGATATTTCGGTACGAGGATAGAGCCATGATCGTTCGTGCGGAAAGTTGGAAATCTGGTTCGAATCCGGCCTCGCTAGTCACTGCTGATAGCAGAGCCGGCAGGTAAACTCACCCAAGCCATCGATGCCGCAGGTCATGACATCGCCGGCTACCACGGTCGAAACCCCGGCCGGCGTACCGGTGAAAATCAGGTCGCCCGGTGCCAGTCGCACGAAGCGCGACAACTGGGCAATCACTTCGGCCACGTTCCAGATCATCTCGGCCAGGTCACCGCTCTGGCGCGGCGCACCGTTGACCGTCAGCCAGATGCGCCCATCAGCGGGGTGACCCGTGCGAGCAACCGGATGGATTTCGCCCACCGGCGCCGACTGGTCGAAGCCCTTGCTCATGTCCCACGGATGACCCTTGGTCTTGGCCTGCGCCTGCAAATCGCGCCGGGTCAGGTCGATGCCGACCGCATATCCGAACACCCCCTGCAGCGCCTGCCCGACGGGAATGTCGGAACCAGCGTTGGGCAAGCCGGGGCCGAGTGCCACCACCAGCTCGACCTCATGCTGCAAATTGGCGGTCAGCGTCGGATAGACTACCTCGGCGTGGCTGGTACAAACGCAGGGAACCAGGGCATCGGCCGGCTTGCTGAAAAAGAACGGCGGCTCGCGTCCTTCGGCATGGTCCGCAGCCCCCATCTCGCGGGCATGATCGGCGTAGTTGCGGCCGACGCAATAGACGCGGCGCACCGGAAACCGGGCGGGGCTGCCGGCAATCGGCAGCGTAGCGACAGCAGGGGGGACGAAAGCGTAGTCCATGTTTTTTGCGAGGATGTCTGCCGCGCAATGCGCGTGATTACCCCTGTGTGGGCTGCGCAGCCTGTGCAGCGGCCTGCGCGTGCTGCGCTTCAACCATGCTGGTGGCGATCACTTTGGCAATCGCGTGCACCGCCTCATGGCGCGTCATCCCGCCCTGTTGATGGCCCGCCAGGACTTGGGCAACGTTCCCCTGCTGTTGCGCAATCAGTGTTTCCACGATGACGTGCATCGCGGCGTGCGCCGCAGGATTCGGCGTTTCGATTTTCGCTGCCTGGTGATAGGCCTCGACCAGCTTCACCCGTTCCATTTCCTCCACCGCGAGCCACTCGGCTGGGTTGGGCGCTATTTCCGGATCGTACTTATCCATGGTGTTTCCTTCCGTACAAAAGGCTGAAGCGTAGGCAATTCACTGCCCGCAGTCAATCAGAAATGCCGGGAGCAGCGTGGGTATGTACATCCCGCGAGATTGAGAAGTGGAATGAGTCGGCAGTAGGTTGGGTTGAGCACAGCGATACCCAACAAATCCGCGATGGGTATCGCCTCGCTCAACCCATCCTATGCGGGCTGGATACCGGCTTGCGCCGGTATGATGGTTTACTATTTCCTGCGTGGTCAATAGTTGGCGGGCTTTGAACCCCTAGCGATGCAAAACGTAATACCAACCAACTTCAAGGGGCTGAATCTCGGTACGATCCTTTTCAGAAAGGTCGCCATATTTAATGGGATCACCCTCTTTTGAAACATAAAGGAATCCTTCGTAATAACCAAATATTCCCCGTTCCGTGAAGAACAGAACATATTTAGCGCCATCATGTTCTTCTACAACAACTTCGTTGCCGCCCTTCGAAACTAACGGGTAGTGTTCTCCCAACGCAATGAGTCTTGCGTTATGACTAACATTTGATTTGAGTTCGCCGCGAAGTATCTTGTTAACAATCTCCGCTCGGTCGTTCTTGTACCAAGAATAGTCCGTTTTCAACCACATTTCGGTAAAGGGAACAACTTTAACCAACACCATGCCGAATACAGAAATGGCTAATGGTGCAAATACGTATAAGCCAGCGGTTCGATACCTAGACAGGCAAGTAACGCCAAAAGTTATTGCTCCGGCCCACAATAACCATGCAGTTGCGATCAGTGGAATATAAAGCAATGACAGAAGCGTATTGGCTAGGAATAGCCACCTGAATGCCGTTATCAGCAGCAGAAAACCACTCGCCATCGCGGCAACCGCAAAATGCTTCTTTATTTCAGGGTGCATCAAACCCAACTTCGACATCACTCCACTAATTTCCATTTCACGCGTTCCCCCGCCCTGAGCGGCACCAGCCGCTGCTCGCCGAATGCGACCGTTGCCGGCACCTGCCATTCCTCCTTGCGCAGCGTGATCTGCTGCGTGTTGCGCGGCAGGCCATAGAAGTCCGGGCCGTGGAAACTGGCGAAGCCCTCCAGCTTGTCCAGCGCGCCGGCAAGTTCGAACGCTTCGGCATACAGCTCGATGGCGGCGTGCGCGGTGTAGCAGCCGGCGCAGCCGCAGGCGGTTTCCTTGGTGTGCTGTGCATGCGGGGCACTGTCGGTGCCGAGGAAGAATTTTTTGCTGCCGCTGGTGGCCGCTGCAACTAATGCTTCACGATGTGCCTCGCGCTTCAGGATCGGCAGGCAGTAGTAATGCGGACGGATGCCGCCGACCAGCATCGCGTTGCGGTTGTACAGCAGGTGGTGCGCGGTCAGGGTCGCGGCGATGTTGTCCGGTGCATCTATGACAAATTGCGCAGCGTCCCGGGTGGTGATGTGCTCGAATACCACGCGCAGGCCGGGCAAATCCTTCAGCAGCGGTTGCAGCACACGTTCGATGAACACCGCCTCGCGGTCGAAGATGTCCACCGCCGAGTCGGTGACCTCGCCGTGCACCAGGAGCGGCATGCCGCAGCGCTGCATTTCTTCCAGCGCGGCGTAGGTCTTGCGCAAATCGGTCACGCCCGCATCGGAATTGGTGGTCGCGCCGGCCGGATAGAGCTTCACCGCGTGCACCATGCCGCTCGCTTTGGCGGTACGGATTTCTTCCGCGCTGGTGTTATCGGTGAGGTACAGCGTCATCAGCGGCTCGAACCTCATGCCTTGAGGCAAGGCAGTGAGGATGCGCTCGCGGTACGCCAGCGCCTGCGCGGTGGTCGTCACCGGCGGGCGCAGGTTGGGCATCACGATGGCACGCGCGAGCTGGCGCGCACTGTCGGGCAGCACCGAGCGCAGTGCCGCATCATCGCGCAAGTGCAGGTGCCAGTCGTCGGGTCGGGTAAGGGTGAGTTGCTGCATGATGTGGTCCGGCTGGATAAATGAGCGGGATTGTAAATCAAACACACCCGCGCTGGCTTCGCCGACCGCCCGCGCCTGTCCGAATCCAGGCGGTCAGGATTTCCCGCTGTAGTGGCTGAGTCCGTTCAGCGAAAAGTCGGCGATGTGCTGCGCGATCGCTTCGATTTCCTTGTGGTCAAAGCGCAGCTCCGGGTGCAGCCGCTGCATCACCGGGCGCGAGTGGTAGTAGAACGAGCATTGCCCGATGATGCTGTGCACGCAGCGCAGCAGATCCGCTTCACTGACCTTGTCGCCGACAATTTCGCGCACCAGCTTGCCGAGAAACTCGTGCAACGGGCCGATGGCCTGGCGCACAATCTCGTCCAGCACCGGCGTCGGGTCAGCCAGTTCGCGCGCCATGATCTGGCATTGCCCGGAGGCATTGGTCTCGCCCAGCAGCGTCAGCATGAAGTCGTGGATGAACAGGCGCAGGCGCGTCTTCGGGTTCTTGCTGGCCTTGGCGTTGGCGACCTGCAAGGCCTTGAGCCGACTGAAATTCAGCGCCTCGGCGAGGAGGTCGTCCTTGCTGCCGAAGTGATAATTCACCGCCGCGACATTCGCGTCGGCGCGGCGGCAGATCTCGCGCACCGTCGCGCCCTGGAAGCCGTATTCCGCAAACACCTCGCGCGCCGCATCGAGCAGCCGCGCGCGAGTCTGTTCGCTGGCAGTCCGGGTTTCCGTCATTACTTCGCCGCCCCGGGTTGCATGCCCTGGCTGTTCTGCCCGGCCAGCGCCTTGTACAGCTGGGCGTAGGCCGACAACAGGCTGCGCCGCACCTGCACCGCGCCCTGCTGCGCGGCGTAGGATTCGCGCTCCGCATCCAGCACTTCAAGGCTGTTCGCGACGCCAGCCTTGTCCCGCGCCTGCACCAGCTTGAGGCGCTGGTCCTGCACTTTGGAATTCGCCTCCTGCGCCGCGAGTTGCTCGGCCAGTTTTTCGCGCGCGCTCAGCAGATCCGCCACTTCTCGGAACGCCTGCTGGATGGTCTTTTCGTAGTCGGCCACGGCCACGACCTTGCGCGCTTGGGCAACATCGAGATTGGCCGCGTTGCGTCCCGCATCGAACAGCGGCAAGGTCAGCGCGGGCTGAAAGCTCCACGCATCGCCGCCGGCCTTGAACAGCCCGCCAAGCGTACGGCTGGCCGTGCCAACGCTGCCCGTCAGCGAGATGCGCGGGAAGAACGCCGCACGCGCAGCGCCGATGTTGGCGTTGGCGGCCATCAGCCGCTCCTCCGCCGCCACCACGTCCGGCCGCTGCAAAAGCACGTCGGCCGGCAAGTCGGCAATCAGGTCACCGACGATGCCCAGTTCGCCGAGACGGCGTTCCGCCGGCAGGTCCTTGATGCCCGATACCGCCTGTCCCAGCAGCGCATCGAGAAAGTGCTCCGCCGCGGCCAGTTGGCGTTCCAGATTTGCGCGCTCAGCTAGCGCGGCCTGGTAGGCACCGTCTGCCAACAGGAAATCGAGTTCGCTCGCCACGCCGACGTCACGCCGTGCCTTGGTCAAATCCCGGGAGGTGGCACGCGTCCGGACGGTCTCGCCGGTAAGCTGGGTGCGTTCGCGCAGTTCCAGCACCGACAGGTAGGCGTCCGCGACACCGGCAATCAGCGACAAGCGGAAGGCGCTTTGCGCGGCCTCTGTCGACAGGTAGCTTGCCCGCGCAGCTTCGGTCAGGCTCGCGACACGCCCCCAGAAATCCAGCTCGAACGACACCAGGCTGACGTTCACGTCGTAGCGCTGCGAGTGCAGCGTGGTGCCGGTGAACGACGCACTGGCCGGCGTCAGTGACGCATTGCGCCCGGCATTCAGGTTGAGATTTGGCAACCGGTCGGCGCGCTGGATGCCATATTGCCCGCGTGCTTCGGCAATGCGCGCGGTGGCGATGCGCAGGTCGCGATTGTTTTCCAGCGCGACGTTAATCAGCGCCTGCAGGCGCGGATCCGGGAAATAGCTCTGCCATTCGGTCGTGGCGATTTGCCGCTTGCCGCCCGGTTTGGCGTCCTGCGGCCATGCCGCCGGAACCGGCGATGCAGGGCGCTGGTAGGCGGGCATCATGGAGCAGCCGCCCAGCAGCGCAGCCAGCACCACTACCGAAATTTTACTGATCTGCTTATTCATGTTGCGCCTCCTCATGCTCGACATGCTTGCGCGCATGCCCCGGGAAGATGCGCCGCACCACTACGAAAAACACCGGCACCAGGAACACGGCCAGCAGGGTCGCGGCGATCATCCCGCCCATCACGCCGGTACCGATCGCATGGCGGCTCTGCGCGCCCGCACCGGTGGACACCGCAAGCGGGAAGACGCCGGCGATGAACGCGATCGAGGTCATCAGAATCGGACGGAAGCGCAGGCGGCACGCTTCCAGCGTCGCATCAATCAGCTTCATGCCGTCATCCTGCAGCCGCCGCGCGAATTCGATAATCAGGATCGCGTTCTTCGACGACAGGCCGATGATCGCGATCAGACCCACCTTGAAATAGATGTCGTTGGGCAGGCCGCGCAGGCTCACTGCGAGCACTGCGCCGAACACACCCAGCGGCACCACCAGCAGCACTGCGAACGGAATCGACCAGCTTTCATACAGCGCCGCCAGACACAGGAACACCACGATCAGCGACAGTCCGAACAGCAGCGGTGCCTGCGCACCCGACAACATTTCTTCGCGCGAGGTACCGGACCACTCGAAGCCGAAGCCCGGCGGCAGCTTCGCGGCAATCTGCTGCATCGCGGCCATTGCCTCGCCGGAACTGTGGCCCGGCGCTGGACCGCCCGCGATCTTCATCGAAGGCAGGCCGTTGTAGCGATCCAGCTTGGGCGAACCGGCAATCCAGCGCGGTGTGGCCAGCTCCGACAGCGGTACCATGCCGCCCTTGTTGTTGCGCACGGTCACCTTCATGATGTCCTCCGGCGTGCGCCGCGTATCGGCTTCCGCCTGCATCTGCACGCGCAGCACGCGCCCCTGTCGCACGAAATCGTTGATGTAAGCGGTACCCAGCAGCGTTTGCAGGGTCTCGTTGAGGTCGGTAATGGAGACACCCAGTGATTCCGCCTTCAGACGATCGATGTCGAGATACAGCTGCGGCCCGGCTTCCTGCCCTTCCGGACGCACGCCGGCCAGCACCGGATTCTGCATCGCCATGCCCAGCGCCATGTTGCGCGCCTCGAGCAGTTTTTCGCGTCCGAGGCCACCGCGATCTTCCAGCCGGAAGTCAAAGCCGCCCGCGGCCGCCAGTTCGGGAATCGGCGGCGGATTGATCGCAAAAATCATCGCCTGCTTGATGCGGAACGCCCACATGTTGGCCTTGCGCACCAGCGCGGTAGCGGAGCTGTCCGCGCCCGGGCGTTCGCCCCAATCCTTCAGGCGCACGAACGCAATCGCGGCATTCTGGCCGCGGCCAAAGAACGAGAAGCCCGCCACCCCGACCACGTGCTCGACCTCTTTCTGGCCGAGGTAGAACTGCTCGACCTGTGACAACACTTCGAGCGTGCGTTCCTGGGTCGCGCCGGCTGGCAACTGGATGATATTGACGAAATAGCCCTGGTCTTCTTCCGGCAGGAAGCTGCCCGGCACTTTGGTGAACAGCCAGCCCATCGCAACCACGATTACCGCATAGACCAGCAGGTAGCGCGCCACCTTCCGCGTGATCTTCGCGATCGTGCCGGTATAGCCTTGCGTGGTGCGCATGAACAGGCGGTTGAACCAGCCGAGGAAACCGGTCGACGGCAGCACGTCGTCCTTGCCCGGCTCATGCTTGAGCATCGTCGCACACAGTGCCGGCGTCAGTGTGAGCGCCATCAGGGCCGAGAACGCCATCGTGAGCACCAGCGTGACCGCGAACTGGCGATAAATTGCACCCGTCGAACCGGGGAAGAAGGCCATCGGGATGAACACCGCCGACAGCACCAGCGTGATCGCAATGATCGCGCCGATGATCTGGTCCATCGCCTTGCGCGTCGCATCGCGTGGCGACAGCCCTTCGGTGGTCATGATGCGCTCGACGTTTTCGACCACCACAATGGCATCGTCCACCACGATACCGATCGCAAGCACCATCGCGAACAGTGTCAGCACGTTGATCGAATAGCCGAGCAGGTACAGCCCGACCAGTGCGCCAACCAGCGCGACCGGAATCACGATGGTCGGAATCACGGTCGCGCGCAGGTTGCCGAGGAACAGGTACATCACGAGGAAGACCAGCAGCAGCGCCTCGCCCAGACTCTTCAGCACTTCCTTGATGGAGATGTCGATGAACTTCGAGGTGTCATATGGCACGATCCAGGTCACGCCTTTGGGGAAGAACTGCGCGAGCTCGGTCATGCGCGCCTTGACCGCCTTGACCGTTTCGAGCGCATTCGCTTCCGGCGTCAGACGGATCGCCACGGCGGCAGTCGGCTGGCCGTCGATGCGTGCGCTGCGCGCGTAGTCCTGCGCGCCCAGTTCCACGCGCGCCACGTCCTTCACCCGCAACGTCGAGCCGTCCGGGTTGGTGCGCACGATAATGTTGCCAAATTCCTCCGGTGTCGAAAGCCGGCTTCGGGTAACAATCACCGCATTGAGTTCCTGTCCCGGTGCGGCCGGCAACTGGCCCATTTCACCGGTAGCAAGCTGCGCGTTCTGTGCACGCACCGCACGCGATACATCGGCCGAAGTCACACCGTAGGCATGTAATTTATCCGGCTTGAGCCACAGGCGCATCGAGTATTCGGTGCCGAACAGCAGCGCCTCACCCACGCCGGGCACGCGGCGCAGAGGATCCAGCACGTTGGCCGCGGCGTAGCTGCCCAGCGCGATGCTGTCCATGCTCTTGTCCGGCGACAGCAACGCGACAATCATCACGTAGTTGCGCGCCGACTTCGCCACCGTGACCCCGAGGCGGCGCACTTCTTCGGGCAGCCGCGCTTCGACCCGCTTGATGCGGTTCTGCGTTTCCACCGAAGCCAAGTCGAGGTTGGTGCCCGCATCGAAGGTCAGCGTAATGCTGCCGCTGCCGAGTTCTGAAGCGGATTCCATGTAGAGCAGGTGCTCGATGCCGTTCATCTCCTGCTCAAGCAGCGCAGTCGTGGTTTCCTCAATGACCTGCGCTGACGCGCCCGGGTAGTTGATGGTGACAGACAGCGCAGGCGGTGCCACTGAAGGATATTGCGCGACCGGCAAATTGCGCAGTGCCAGCATGCCGCCCAGCAGGATGATCAGCGCGATGACCCACGCGAAGATCGGACGATCGATAAAAAATTTGGCCAGCATGTTCGCCTCTACTTGTTGCCGGCCGGATTAGCGGCAGCGGGTGCGGGTGCAGCAGCTGGTGCGGGTGTCCCCTTGGCGGCACCGGCTGGAACCGGCTTCACCACCGTGCCCGGCCGCGCCTTCTGCAGGCCATTCACGATCACCTGCTCGCCGCCCTTCAGTCCTTCGGCGATGATGAAATCAGGGCCGGCCATGCCGCCGGTCTTCACCGGCTGCGGCGTTGCCTTGCCATCTGCGCCGACCACCGTCACGAACTGGCCTTGCGGTCCAGCCTGCACTGCGCGCTGCGGGATGCGAATCGCATTCTCCGCGACCGCCTCGGGGAACCGGATGCGGACGAACATGCCCGGCAACAAATCACGTTTTGGATTGGGGAACTCGGCCCGCAGCGAAACCGCGCCGGTGCTGGGGTCGACCGCCATATCGGTAAAGAAGATCCTGCCGCTGTGCGGGTAGATGCTGCCGTCTTCGAGCAGCAATTCCACCTTGACCGAGTCGGCGCGCTTCAGCTTGCCGCTGCTGACCGCATGGCGCAGGCGCAACAGGTCGGCGCCGGACTGGGTGAAGTTGGCATAGATCGGGTCGAGCTGTTCGATGGTGGCGAGCTGGGTCGCATCGCCCTTGCCAACCAAGGCACCCTCGGTGACCATCGCGCGGCCGATGCGGCCAGAAATTGGGGCCGGCACACTGGCATTTTCCAGATCTTCAGTTGCGCGAATCAGCGCCGCATCTGCCTGCTTCAGCTTGGCATTGGCCAGATCGAATTCCTGCTGGCTGACTGCCTTGATTTCCAGCAGGGGCTTATAGCGCTCAACCGTCTGGCGTGCGATCGCGAGGTCGGCCTGGGCGGCTTCGGCAGCCGCGCGGTAGGTGCGCGCATCGATCTGGAACAGCGTGGTACCCGCCTTCACATCGCTGCCTTCGTTGAACAGCCGCTTTTCCACGATTCCTTCCACCCGGGCCCGCACCTGCGCAGTGCGATAAGCCTGAATGCGGCCGGGCAAATCCTGCGTCAGCGTCGCGTTGCCCGGCGCAACGGTAATCACATCGACCTCAGGGGGCGGCATGCCGCCTGCACCCGGCCCGGCTCCACCAGGTCCGCCTGCACCCGGTTTTCCGCCACCGCCACAGGCGGTCAGCAAAGTAATCAAGAGTAATGTCGGAACAAACGGCCTGGTAAATGTAGTCATGTGAATTTCCGTAAATGAAAAAACAATTGCTGTCCTGCGCCCGCTACTGACTTGTGGCACACCGCCACGCCCGCCGGTCGCGTATTCCGCCCCGGGGCACCGCCATCACTCAGACGACCGTGTCGATGGCTGGTGTGTGTAATTGAACGAGCGTATCAAACAGCTGTTTGAAAGTAAAGTGATGAGTTTGTAACAAAATGAGATGGAGCAGGAAAACGTGTAAAGGTCGACGTTTCCAACGTATTGCAGGCTTCTGCTACTTGCGTTTTCGGTTCGATGCTATCTAGAATGCCTGACATAAATAGTGGGAAGAATCTCGGGATGGGGATGCAGGTTACTGGCGTAACAGATGTAACTCATACAGGAGGTGTCATCATGCAAAAAGTTCTCACGATGTTCATGGTCGTTCTCATGTCGCTGACTTTGCTGGCGTGCCAGACCAAGGAACAGGGCGGCGCCGTTTTGGGCGGTGTACTGGGCGGTGCGCTGGGCTCACAAGTGGGTCAAGGTTCCGGCCGCACGGTTGCCATCATTGCCGGCACAATTCTCGGTGCGTATGCCGGTAAGGAAATGGGCCGCTACATGGACGAAAGCGATAATCGCAAAGCCCAATCTGCCCTCGAATACAACCGCGACAATCAGGCAAGCTCCTGGCATAACCCGAACACGGGCGCCGAAGTCTCCACCGAACCGACCCGCACCTATGTCTCGCGCAGCGGGGAAAATTGCCGCGAATACCAGACGACCGTGACCGTAAGTGGCAAGAAGGAAAGAGCATACGGGACTGCATGCCGCCAGCCGGATGGATCGTGGCGAGTCGTCGAATAATTCGGTTCGAAGCGTAGTTGTTGGGAGCCCCCGGCTCCCACGTAAATGTCGTGATGATTGCCCGGTTACAGCCGGTAACCGGGCAAAGAGTCTGTGTGCAGTTTAATCCGGGCTGGTCAATGGCAAGGTATTGACGATGCGGGTAGTCACGTCCAATTCCTCCGCTGCCAGCGGCTGCTCGTGGTCAATCTGCAACTGCAGCACTTGGAGGTCAGCCTCCGAAGCATCCGTTCCGGCTGCCTCACGCCGACTGATGCGCTCGCGCAGAGTCTTCGCTTCGGCGTAGATATCAAGAATGCGGAAGAAGGCATTACTTTTCCGTGCCAAATCATGGAACAGGTCGCGCTCCCAGCGTGAAAGAAAAGCGGCGTCCACCAGTACCGGCCAGCCCGCACCGAGCAAGCCTTCCGCCAATCGCGCCAATTGTTCGTAGGTGCGGCGATTGAATTCGAGGGTATATAGCCCTTCCCCGGTTTCCGCGCCAGAGCGTGCCAGCGGGTCGAGACCTGCGAGACGCTTGCGCTCGACATCGGAGCGCAAGCGGATCATGCCGTATTGCTGCAGCCATGACTGGCTGAGCGTGGTCTTGCCGCAACCGGACAGGCCGTGAGTAATCCAGAGTTCCAGCGGTGGCACCCGGGTCAACTCTGCGGCGAGGCACAGACACACGCTGGCTTCGGCATTGCTTGCTTCGCGTTGGCCCTCCTCGATCTGGCCGGCGCGCAACGCGGCCACCTTCGCGCGCACCATGGCACGATACACCGCGTAATAGCGCAACAACGCCATGCCGGCATAGTCACCGGTGGCTTCCAGCCAAGCATTCAGGAAACGCATCGCCAGTTCGCGGCGCTCGCGATGCAACAAGTCCATATAGCAGAACGCCACCTCCGAAATCACATCGATCCAGCGCAGCGCTGCGCTGAATTCGATGCAATCGAAAATCACGAGCCGCCCGTCCACCCACGCGAGGTTGCCAAGATGCAGATCGCCGTGGCACTCGCGCACCCTGCCCAGCCGTTTGCGCTCCCGCATCAGCGGAGCAAGGCGCTGGTGCTCGGCATTGCTCCAGTCCTGCAAGGTGGTCAGCAGTTCGCGTTGGGCCGGGTCAGCCACCCGCGCAAACAGCAGCTCGAAGTTTTCCGCGGCTGGCCGGGCGATCGCGTCGGGCTCGCCCCACGGACTGTCTTGCGAGGCAACCGGGCAATCATTCAGGTGAAAGTGGGCCACGCGCGTAGCCAGCTGGTCGATCTGTACCGTGCCGAGCGCGCCACGTTCGTCGAGCAAGTCCAGCGTGTCACCAGCGGGAAACTGGCGCATCTTCACAGCGTATTCAAAGACCTCGCCCGACCCGTCGAACCCGGGGGCCTCCGGACTGCCCGTAATCGCCACCACGCCTAGATAGATGTCCGGCTCGAGGCGGCGATTCAGCCGCACCTCATCAGCGCACGCCTGCTGCCGCTTCTCCAGGGTGCTGAAATCGAGAAACCCCAGATCGACGGGCTTTTTGATCTTGTAGGCATAATCCCCAGTCAGCAATACCCACGAGATATGCGTCTCCGCCAGTTGTACCTGCGCCACGGGATGAGGATAGCGACCCGGTTCCAGCAGCGCGCGAATCAGCGGCGGCAGGTGCGCCGCATTTGATTGCGCTGCGGTGACGGGCGGCATAGTCATCAGGTGGCGTTCTTCATCTGCAACGCGAGCTGGTATAACTCGCTGCGGTTGGCGCCGGTGATGCTCGCCGCGAGCTGCGCGGCCTGCTTGAGCGGCAATTCGTCGAGCAGCAGCGCCAAGGTGCGCCGGGTATCGGCCGATATTCCTTCCTGCGGCGGCGCACCGGAAACCAGCACCACGAACTCGCCGCGTTGCTGGTTGCTGTCGGACTGCAGCCATGCTTCTGCCTCACCGAGCGCGCAGGCGTGAATGGTCTCGAACAGCTTGGTAACCTCGCGCGCGAGCACGACCTGACGCGATGCCCCAAGTACCGTGTTCATGTCGGCGATACATTCGACGATACGATGCGGCGCTTCATAGAACACCAGCGTGCACTCCAGACTGCTCAGGGTTTGCAGTGCAGTGCGCCGCGCCGCGGCCTTGTTCGGCAAAAAACCGTAAAACAGGAAATGCGGTTCAGTCAGTCCTGCTGCGGACAGCGCCGTCACCGCCGCATTGGCACCGGGAATCGGGATGACGCGCAAACCAGCCGCGAGGACTTCATGCACGAGCACCGCGCCCGGGTCGCTCACCGCGGGCGTCCCCGCATCGCTGACATAGGCGACACTTTGCCCGGCCCGCAACAGTTCAATAACCTTCTCTGCCGCGCCTCGCTCGTTGTGCTGATGCACCGCAATCATCCGGTGCGCACTGATGCCGTGCTGGGTCAGCAAATGCGCCGTGTTGCGCTTGTCTTCCGCCGCGATCACGTCCGCCGATGCCAGCACGTCGAGGGCGCGCAGCGTGATGTCGCGCAAATTCCCAATCGGCGTGGCAACTACATATAATGCGGCTTCCAATTTTTGCGGTCGTGCGTTATGCAACGTCTGTTCTCCTTCTTTTTAACCTGGCTCGCGGCGCTGGCGGCACTATACGTGAGCGGTTTTGCTTGCGCCACTGACGGCCCCGCGCTGGCAGGTGAAAGCAAGCCGGTGCCACATATCGCGCTGTTGCTGCCGCTGAAGTCCACGCCCTTTGCACCCGCGGCGCAAGCGGTCCAGCAAGGTTTTCTTGCGGCAGCCAATCTGGAACCCGCCGGCACGCCAGGCAAATTGCCGGTACGAGTTTATGGCTACGCGGATGAAAGTCGTGAAGTTTCAGCCCTGTACCGCCAGGCGATTGCCGAGGGTGCGCGGGCCGTGGTCGGGCCGCTCACGCGCAACGGCGTCATGGCGCTGGCAGCAGAACGGGTTTCGGTGCCGACACTTGCGCTGAACAACATCGAACGTGAGACGAACGGGCAGCTCTACTTGTTCGGCATGGAGGCGGAAGCGGAAGCTCGCCTGATCGCGCGCCTTGCCCGGCAGCAAGGCTTGCAGCAAGCCATCGTGATCGCCACTGCCGCGCCGCTGTCCCAGCGACTGCAATTCGCCTTTGAAGAAGAATGGCATAGTGCCGGCGGTACGATCCAGCGCGAGTTCCAGTTTAACGATAATCCCGCGGCACTGGCGGATCTCGGCACGAGGCCGGACACGATGGTATTTCTCGCTGCGGATATCGAGCAAGCGCGCCTGATTCGCCCCTACCTGCCCGGCCAGCTACCGGTCTATGCCACGTCGCAAATCTTTGGCGGCAACAACGCTACCCTGGCCAACTACGATCTGGATGGCATCCACTTTGTCGACATGCCCTGGCTGCTGCAGGCCGACGATCCTGCGGTCGTGTCCCATCCGCGCGCCAATCCACCATTGCCCGTCGATCTGGACCGGTTTTACGCCCTGGGTATCGACGCTTTCCGGCTGATTCAGCTGCTGCTCGCTGACGACGTTGCCGCGGCCACGCCGCTCGATGGCGTAACCGGCCAGATCTACCTACGGGGCCATACGTTCCGGCGCACCGCGCTGGAGGCGCAGTTCGTGCATGGCCGCGCGCACCTGCCGGGCACGCCGCTCGAACCCGCGCCGTCGATGTTCCCGGCGCCGCCGGCCACCTCGGCTCCGCTCGCTGTCTCGGCCCCGCCTGCGACCAAGCCATGACCCCCGGAGCGCGTGCCGAGCAGTGGGTCATGCGCTATCTGCAGCAACAGGGACTGCAACTGCTGGCACAGAATTATCGCTGCCGCTTCGGCGAAATCGACCTGATCATGCAGGACGGCGCGACCCTGGTGTTCATCGAAGTGCGTTTGCGCCGCCATGCCGCATTTGGCGGTGCCGCAGCGAGCATCGACGCGCGCAAGCAGCAGCGCATCATTCATACTGCGCAGCAGTATCTTGCCGGCCTTGGCCGCCCGCCCCCTTGCCGCTTCGATGCAGTGTTGATGGATGATGCCGAGGGACATAACCTGCAGTGGCTCAAAAATGCGTTCGATGCCTGATTCGGTTACTATTCGCGCTCATCAAGAAAGTGCACGATCAACATGGATATCGATAAACGCATCATCAAACACTTCAAGGACAGTGCCGAACTCAAGCTGAAGGTAAAAGACACGCTAGCCGGCCCGATTGCCGAAGGTGCGCAGATTTTTTTTGACTGCGTCACCACTGACGGCAAGATTCTGGCCTGCGGCAATGGCGGCTCGGCGGCCGATGCCCAGCATTTTGCGGCAGAACTGCTGAATCGCTTCGAAAAGGAACGTCCGGGCCTCGCCGCTGTCGCATTGACTACAGACAGCTCTGTGCTCACCTCGATCGCCAACGATTACGAGTACAACCTGGTTTTTTCCAAGCAGGTGCGGGCGCTGGGGCTGCCGGGCGACAGCCTGCTGGCGATTTCCACCAGCGGCAACTCGCCAAATGTGGTCGCCGCGATTCACGCCGCGCATGAACGCAATATGCGGGTGGTCGCGCTGACCGGACGCGATGGGGGCGAAATGGCAGGCGCGTTGCGCGATAACGACGTGTTAATCTGCGTGGACGCCAAGAGCACCGCGCGGATTCAGGAGGTGCACCTGCTGGCTCTCCATTGCCTTTGCGATGTAATCGATTACTTATTATTGGGAGAATAATTATGCGCATCGTTTCTCTGTTATTGCTTGCATTGCTGGCCGGATCGCTGCAGGGTTGCGCCCCGGTGGTGGTCGCCGGGGTCGGTACCGGAGCCGTGATGGTCCAGGACCGTCGCACCAGCGGCACAATCGTGGAAGATCAAAGCATCGAACTCAAGGCCGCTGACGCCATCGATAAACGTTTCAAGGAAAACGTGCACGTCAATGTCACCAGCTACAACCGCAGCGTGCTGCTGAGCGGCGAAGTGCCAAGCGAACAGGTCAAGAGCGATATCGCCAAGCTGGTGTACGGCATCGAAAACGTGCGCAACGTGAATAATGAACTGATCGTTGCCGGTGTGAGCTCGCTGACCTCACGCAGCAGTGATACCCTGATTACTTCAAATGTGAAGCTGGGCTTTGTGCGCGACAAGCGCCTCGCCGCTGAGCATGTCAAAGTGGTCACGGAATACGGCACTGTGTTCCTGATGGGCATCGTCACGCACGCGGAAGCGGATGCTGCTACCGAGATTGCGAGCGCCACCAGCGGCGTCAAGCGGGTGGTCAAGCTGTTCGAATACCTGGACTAGATGTATCCCGTCCCCACCTTCGAGCACAAACTGTGCTCGTCTGAGGCACTGGCCAACCGGGTCGCGGTGCTGCCGCGCCCGCTGGTATTCACCAACGGCTGCTTCGACGTGCTGCATCGCGGTCATGTGACCTACCTCGCCCAGGCACGGGCACTCGGCGCCGCACTCGTGGTGGGCGTGAACAGCGATGCATCGGTCAAGCGGCAGGGCAAGGGGTCGGACCGGCCGATCAATCCGGAACACGACCGAATGATGGTGCTCGCCGCGCTGGAATCAGTCAATCTGGTGGTGCCGTTCGACGAGGACACGCCGCTGAAGCTGATCCTCGCCTGCCATCCAGACATCCTGGTTAAAGGCGGCGACTGGCCGGTCGAAAAAATCGTTGGTGCGCGCGAAGTACAGGGCTGGGGCGGTACAATACACAGCATCCCGTTTTTGCATGAACGTTCCACCACCGCATTACTGAAGAAGATCCGCGCGCTATGACCACGCTGCCCCAACCTACTGAAATCACCCTGCACCAGAAGTCGAAAACGCTGGAAGTCGCGTTCGACAATGGTGCGCGCTTTACCTTCCCGTTCGAATTTTTGCGCGTCTATTCGCCCTCTGCCGAAGTGCGCGGCCACGGGCCCGGCCAGGAAACGCTGCAGGTCGGCAAACGCAACGTGAACGTGACGGAAATCGTGCCGGTCGGCCAATACGCGATCAAGATCGTGTTCGACGACGGACACGACAGCGGGCTGTATTCCTGGGACTATCTGTATGACATCGGGCGCGACCAGGACAAGCTCTGGCAGAATTACCTGCAGCGGCTGGAACAGGCAGGCGCGTCGCGCGATCCGGCCTGATGAAATTAACCCTTCGATACGCCCGCCACGCGGGCTACTCAGGGCGAACGGCCCCGCGCCAAATTGGTGACCACCCCGTTCGTGCTGAGTGCCTTGCGCAGCAAGGTGTATCGAAGCATGAGCGGGGTGGCAACTGCTTTTTTTGGAATCAACCTGAGGGTGTAGTGCCCTCGAAGCCGGCGATGAATCGCCCGGCTAAATTGGAGCAAAGACATGGCTGACACACATTTCGGTTTTGAAACCGTGCGCGAGGAAGAAAAGGCGAAGCGCGTCGCGGGCGTATTCACCTCGGTTGCGAGCAAGTACGACGTAATGAACGATCTGATGTCGGCGGGGCTGCACCGCCTGTGGAAACGCTTCGCCGTCGGCGTCAGCGGCGTACGCACCGGACAGCGCGTACTGGATGTCGCGGGCGGCTCTGGCGACCTGTCGCGCCTGTTCCTCAAGGCGGTGGGCAGCACCGGTCAGGTCGTGCTGACCGACATCAACAATGCGATGCTGAGCGTGGGCCGCGACCGCCTGCTCGACGAAGGGATGCCGACGCCGTCCGCGCAATGCGACGCCGAACACCTGCCCTTCCCCGACAATTATTTCGACTGCGTCAGCATCGGCTTCGGCCTGCGCAACGTCACCCACAAGGACGCCGCGCTGCGCGAAATGTGCCGCGTGCTCAAGCCGGGCGGGCGCGTGATTGTGCTGGAATTTTCCAAGGTCGCGAAGCCGCTGGAAAAAGTGTATGACCTGTATTCTTTCAAGGTACTGCCGACAATGGGCAAACTGATCGCCAACGACCCCGACAGCTACCGCTACCTGGCCGAATCGATCCGCATGCACCCGGGGCAGGAAGAGCTGAAGAAGATGATGGAAGAAGCGGGGTTGAACCGGGTTGAATACTTCAACCTGACCGGCGGGGTGGTGGCGGTGCATCGGGGATATAAGCTTTAAAACCGTGTTCGTCGCCTGATTCCACAAAGCGCCAGAATACTCCTGCCACCACCCTATTATGTTATCGCTTGGAGGAGGTATGAAGTTCCGCGAAGTCGTGTCCCGCGTTACCGGTCTAAGCGTCCCAATCTTTGGCCTCCAATGGAATCCGCCCGAGCCTGAGTGTGCCGTGGCCCGCCGCGTACTAACGTTCTTGGAAGACCGACGGGTACTCTTTGTACCATCCGAAATGGAGGTGCCTCAGCATTGCGTGGAATCAGTTCTCCGCATTCGAGAGTTCCTTACCAAAGAGTTGAGCGCTTTGAATCCCGAAGGAGAACTTGCTCTCAGTCTCCGCGCAATGCGCGCCGCATGTCGGAAATTTCTCACTACCGTTGAAGCCGATGACCGCCGTATCATTCAGTTCGGCGCCAGCCACGGCCACTATGCAAGTTGGATATTTAACGGTGCAGTGGGCGAATTAAGGGGCGTCTTTGGTATTCACATTGCAAGGCTTGCTGCCTCACACGGTCTAGACGTCGAGGGAGAATTGGCCACAATTCTTCCTGCTTCAATAGAGGAGCGCTAATCGTCATTTTATGGGCCTACTGAGGTTTCGGTAGCCTGCGTAGGATGGGTTGAGCAACGCGATACCCATCGTTGAATTGTTGGGTATCGCGTTGCTCCACCCAACCTACGGCTACTACCGCTCCTCCCGGCCTACGAACCGCGTCGCCCTTGCATCTTCCTCCAACTTCGACGATGATGCGCATCACATTTGCAATGCACGAGGTATTTCATGAAAACCGCCACCATGCCCCCACTGCGCGTGCAGCCGGAACTGCGTCAGGCCGCCGAGGAGATGTTGAGGCCGGGTGAGACGCTGTCGGCGTTCGTGGAAGATTCGTTGCGGCGCAATGTCGCGTTGCGGCGAGCCCAGCAGGAATTCATTGCGCGCGGGCTGGCTTCGCGCGATGCCGCCAGGGAATCCGGCACATACTTTTCATCAGACGAGGTCTTGCAGGAGCTGGATGACATTCTCGCCGGCGCCAAAAAGAAAACGCGCAAGTGAGCTACAAGGTTCGCTTCACGCAAGGTGCCAGGGAAGACTTGCTGCGGCTGTTCGCCTTTTTGGCGGAACAAGACCCTCAGGCGGCAAAACGTGCGCGCAAGACCATCGCTGCAAGTATTGAACTATTGCAGCAATTTCCGTTCACATGCAGGAAAGCCGTTCCGGACAACACTTTTCTGCGGGAACTGGTGATCTCGTTTGGCAATGCGGGCTATGTGGCGCTGTTCGAAATCGAAGACCAGAAAACGGTGACCATCCTGGCCGTGCGGCATCAGCGGGAAGACGATTACTGTTAGGGAACCGCTGAATAAGTCGTCATGCCCGCGAAGACGGGCATCCAGCTTTTTGAATTGACTGGACTCCCGCCTTCGCGGGAGTGACGAATTTGAATAGGTATGAGTTTGGAGAAACAATATGAGAGTTGCAGCCCTCGTGGGATGGGTTGAGCAACGCGATACCCATCGTTGAATTGTTGGGTATCGCTACCGCTCCACCCAACCTACGAACCGCGACCTTCCGAGGATATAAGTTATGAAAACGATAATGAAATTTTTTCTGTTCTGCGTATTTCTTACCGCAAATGCATCAGCCGTCGCGCATGAGGCGAAGGCATATCTTGATGCAAGCAAGGAATTCGAAGGCATGGTCGCCCAATCGCAATCCGTTGGCAAAATGCCCCGGATTGAAGACAAAAAGGTTGCCGGACTTATTGCTGTATTGTCCGACAGTGAACGGTTTCTGAAGTCGCCCACATATTATGTTCAGGATGTGGATGCCCTGATGGATATTTGTGAAAAATCAAAGGCAGCGGTAATGTCCTATGTTCTTTTTGATTTCAGGAAAATTGATCCCAGGAGCAATCAGGTTGCCCTTGAGCTTTCAAGGCTGACGGAAAAGAACATTCAGACTTTCCAGGGTGAACTGGAGCAATTACAGCCGTTTCAGATCCGCTGCATGGGTAAGGCAATTCCCCTGCTAAATGATTTTATAACTGGGCTTCCACCGCACAAATTTACCGAAAAACGGCGCGCCGGGTTTGAACAGATGCGAGGTGGAATAATGCGTGACCTCACCACCATTTTGCGGGATGCTTACAACCCTGCATATAATGAATCGTACCGCCTCAAGCTGCTTCAAGCCGTGTCGGACTCTGCACCGGCCTACTCTTCCGCCCTTCAACCTGCATCCCGCCGGCAATTACGCGATCTTGCAAAATCAGGCTCGGGGCAGGCAGGTGTGCCCAAGGATTTCAATCCGTACATTGAACAGATAAGTAATGCATTGGCAGGAACAGACTGTGTCGGCCTTTGCGGTATTTGAACAGCCTGCGTAGGACAAATTAAGCAACGCGACTTGTCGCGTTATTGGTTATGTGTTGGAGAAGCAATATGAAACTTGCGGTGAGCTTTATTTTGTTCGCGCTGATTTCCGGAACCGCGTTGGCCGATGACACGGCGCGCAACCAGAAGATCGCCGAGATCATCAAGGCACAGGGGGTTTACCAGCAATTCGATGATCTCATTCAGCAGTCGAAGGTTTCCACCAACAAGTTTCTGGACGAGTCTTATCGCAAAATTCTGAATGACCTGAATGCTGCCAACGCACGCAGCAACCCGAAATTTGAGGCTGCCTTCAGGCGCTTCAGCGACAAGGCCGCCAACCTGTGGACGGCTGACGACTTGCTGGCGGTCTGGACAAAAAACTATGGCAGAAATTTGTCCGACAGCGAACTGGACCAGATACTCGCCTATTACCAGTCGCCGGTCGGCAGGAAGGATGTCGCCGCCCAACAGTCAGCACTGGCCGGACTGTCGCGCGCGCTGACCAGCGAGAGCCAGGCGCGCCTCGCGCCGCACGTCAGGGCGCTGACGGACGAATTGAAGAGTATCATTGCGCAGGAGCAGGCGGCAGTAAAATCCCGCTAGCGCGTTATCGAATTTTTATGGAGTTATGTTTGTGAGCAGTTTGCCCAAGTGTCCCCAGTGCGGTTCCGAATTCACCTACGAGGATGGCAGCAACTACGTCTGCCCGGAGTGCGCCCATGAATGGAGCAAGGATGCCCCCGCCGCGGGCGCAGACGAAAAGCGCGTGGTCAAGGATGCGTTCGGCAATGTGCTGAACGATGGTGACAGCGTCACCGTGATCAAGGACCTGAAGATCAAGGGCTCGTCGGCGGTGGTCAAGGTCGGCACCAAGGTAAAGAATATCCGCCTAGTCGAGGGCGACCACGACATCGACTGCAAGATCGACGGCATCGGCGCAATGTCGCTGAAGTCGGAATTCGTCAAGAAGGCTTGAGTTATGAGCGGCTGGGGTTGTCCGCACGAAGTCGATGGCAAGTGCCAGCGGATTAACAATCTGCCGTGCGACATCGGCATGAAGGGCTGCGTCCTGTCCGGGCGCTTCCGCTTTGCGGACGACAGCAAGAACCGACCGAAGAAACAGCCAGCCGGTTCCGCCGCCCAAAGTCCGGCCGGCGATGAACGCAAGTCTTGATGTGCCGGCCCTGCTGCAGGCTGGTAATGCAGCGCCGCACCTTGCGCCAGAACTGATTTATCACGATGAGTTCTTGTTGGTCGTAAACAAGCAGGCCGGTATGCTCGCCGTGCCGGGCCGCGGCGCGGACAAGCAGGACTGTCTGTCGACGCGCATCCAGAGGGATTTCCCCGATGCGCTGGTGGTGCACCGCTTGGACATGGCGACTTCCGGTCTGATGGTGTTCGCGCGTGGGATCACCATACAACGCCGGCTGGCCCGGATGTTCGAGGAGCGCCAAGTCACCAAACGCTACGTTGCCGTAGTCGCAGGCAAACTCGAGCCTGCCGCGGGCGAAGTGAATTTTCCGATTGCCGCGGACTGGCCGAACCGGCCAATGCAAAAAATCGACGTGCAAATGGGCAAGCCGTCGCTGACGCGCTATCGCCTGCTTTCGTACGACACCGTCGGCAACTGCAGCCGCGTTGAACTGGAACCGGTCACCGGCCGTACGCACCAACTGCGCGTGCATCTGTCTGCCATCGGCCACCCGATTCTGGGTGATGCGTTGTACGGGGGCGCCACTTGTTGCTTTGCACCGCGCTTGCTACTGCACGCACAGTTCCTGAGTTTCAGCCACCCGCTCAGCACTAAGCTGCTCGACTTGGCGTGCGATGCGCGGTTCTGAAGTCAAGTACGCGTAAGAAAACTGGACATGGGATTGTTCAGCAGTTACCGTTAAATCGGTAATTCCGACAGGAGTTTCATCATGCGGCGACATCACCTGGAACGACATCGTACCGAGCACATCGGCTGGCTGCGCGCCGCCGTGCTGGGCGCCAACGACGGTATCGTCTCTACGGCAAGCCTGGTATTGGGCGTGGCCGCCGCGCATGCCACTCATGCCGGCATCCTGACCGCCGGAGTCGCCGGCCTGGTTGCCGGCGCGATGTCGATGGCCGCAGGTGAATATGTTTCAGTGCATTCGCAGGCGGATACCGAGAAGGCCGACCTGGAACGCGAAAAACTGGAACTGCTGACCGACGTTACTGGCGAGCACCGGGAGCTGGCCGGGATATATGTCGCACGCGGCCTCGACCCGGCACTCGCGCGGCAGGTAGCCGACCAGTTGATGGCGCACGATGCACTCGGCGCGCACGCCCGCGACGAACTCGGCATCACCGAAGTTCACACTGCGCGCCCGCTGCAGGCCGCACTCGCCTCGGCAGCCAGTTTTGCAGTAGGTGCTGCATTGCCGCTGCTGGTCACGTTCCTGTCTCCACTGGCCAGCGTAATTCCTTTCGTGGCAATCACATCCCTGTTGTTCCTCGCGCTGCTGGGCGGCGTGGCGGCTTATGCCGGGCGGGCACCGGCGGTGGTTGCCGCGGCGCGCGTCACCTTCTGGGGCCTGCTGGCAATGGCAATCACTACGGGCGTCGGCGCACTGTTCGGCACCGTCGTGTGAGCTACATGCTGATTTTGCTTCAGGCCGGAATGTCACCCCGATGAACACGGGGGCATCCCCGTTTACAATGGCCGCGAGTGCTATAATCCGGCCCACTTTTTATTCACCCAATGAGGATCACATGAAACGATTCCTGACACTGTTGACCGTAACTTTGACTTGCCTGAGCTTGTTTGCTGCGACCGCAGAAGCAAAACGGTTAGGCGGCGGCGGCAGTTTCGGCAAACAACGCACCATGGCGCCACAAGAAGCGCCCAAGGCACCGGCGGCCGCACCGGCTCCGGCACCTGGTGCAGCGCCGGCTGCGGCTCCCGCAGCCGGCGGCAATAAATGGCTCGGCCCCTTGGCCGGCTTGGCCATCGGCGCTGGCTTGGGCGCACTTCTGGCAGGCAGCGGCTTGGGCGGCAGCATGGGCACGATTTTGCTCGTGATGCTCGCAGTCGGCCTGATCATGTTCGTGCTCTCCAGATTCCGCAAGCCGCAGCAGCCCGCAATGCAATATGCCGGCGCCGGTGCGCCCTACCATGAACCACCCGCTGCACAGCCTCACTTGGGAAGCGGGGTCGCCAACAGCACCGCGCCCGCCCCAGCAGGCGCGAACATCCCGGCTGACTTCCCGGTGGAAAGCTTCCTGCGCAGTGCCAAGACGTCTTTCATCCGCCTGCAGGCGGCCAATGACCGCAAGGACCTGAACGACATCCGCGAATACACCACGCCGGAAATGTTTGCGGAAATCTCGATGCAAATGCGGGAGCGTGATAACACTCCACAGAAGACGGATGTAGTTGCGATCAATGCCGAGGTGCTGGAAGTCACGCAGGAAGGCGATCTCGCAATTGCCAGCGTGCGTTTCACCGGTCAGCTGTCCGAAAACAATGGCGCGTCGGAAAACATCGACGAAATCTGGCACGTGCAAAAGAACCTGAAGGATGACAAATCGGTGTGGCTGCTGGCGGGTATTCAACAAACCACTCTCCATTAAGCCATCATCGTGTTCGCCCAGCCTTCTGCCGCAGCGCTGAACCATCTGCTCAAGCAGAACAGCTGGGCATCGCCCCGGCTGATGCGTTTTGCCGGAAGGACGGCGCGGGTTGAGGTCGTGCCGTTTTCGTTTGCGTTCACTGTCCTGGACGA
>DASSQR010000120.1:0-11339 GCA_035702405.1 Gallionella sp.
AATTCCCAAATCTATTCATCCTCGCCAGCCCTGATAGATGCGCGATCTGACTTGAAACCAGAAATAACACCTAGCAGAACACCTCCCGAAAACTTTGGGATAAATCTCCCGCCAGGTTGGCGTCGTCTAGACAATGCGTTCAAGAAAGGACTTGGACTGCTGTGGAGCAAACTAACCGATTACATCTCTCAAGGGTTATCTCCTGAAATATTTTGGAAGCTTTCTGTTATACACGGCATACCTGTTGAATGGATTCCCAGTAATAAGCTTTGGGAAACACTATCTATATCCCTCATAGACGCAGATGGGACTACCTCTTGGCATCTCATCCGCGAACTTGGAGAGTTATCAATATCCGCCAGCGAAAATGGTTTCGTCCTTAGCGATTCGCGGGGACGAAGGGTGAGTCCCGATTCTGCTCTTACCACGTGGGAGCAACAAGGTAAGGAGAGGCCGCATCTTGCTTGGCGCATGAATTCGATCACTTTGCTGACGAGTTGCCTTGATGTGCGAGATGGGAGAGTGGTAATTACTCCATTGCCCCCTTCGCGTTCAGATGTTTTTCTTGCACCGTTCGCATATGTTACTTCAATGCGTGTTAGCATGTTTCTGATTGATTATTCTGGCAATGCCGGTTATTTACTTTCCGCACAAACACCATACCCAACTGCAAACCGCAATCACCCATTAGCGAAACTTACTCAACAATCTCGTGATGCCAGTGTGACCTCGGATTTGGAGGATTTCGCCAGAGCTTTTGTGCAATGTATTTCAGAGACGCTGAGCACAAAAAGCGAAACGCCATCTTTTGATAAACCGGGCTATTGGCATAAACGCGTTGGACATCTTTTCTTCTCTGTACGGTGGGATCAATATGACAAGTCCCTAGCTCCGCCATATAGGCTGTGGAGCAAAGAAAGGAGATTCTTTTCATTCGGTGAAAATGACTTTGTTCGATGGCGAGATTCATCAGAAAGTCTGGATTAATCTAAAGGAGCAGACATTCACTACCGGCAATTAAGTAATATGTTCTAACCACCGATTTGGCGACTATCTGACATGCGCTTTAGCTAAAATCCAAACACGGGATGCGCAAGGTAACATAACTTTGGATTCGCATATCCAGTCGTTTGCACTGCATTACATGTAGCTCTTGGCCTCTTCGCCCGGATTGGGAAGCCCAGCGATACGCCAGGCTTCCCGCTGGTTATGAAAAAGTCCGTCTACGCAATCGAGGTTCTGGTGGTTCATATGGCACGCATGGCTGGCCGGCACAAGCGCCCCGGATTTGAGGTAGTGCTCGCGCAGCTGTCGAATGATCGCCCAGTGCGCCTCACTTAGTTTGCCGACGCCGTCCTGGCTGGCGATCTGTTGCGCGAGTTCCTGGTCCCACTGGGCTGGGTCGACCAGGAAGCCGTCCTCATCGAATTTTGCGGGAGTGCCGTCCTTCGTCGTGATTGCCATCGCCGTTCTCCTCTTCCGGTATGACGTTGAGCATACTGTATCCACGAGTGACCGCAACATCAAAACGCCAGCAGACGTGAGCAGTATTTGGAGCGATTGACCAGGCCTGCAAATGGTTACAGCGTCATACCGGCGCAGGCCGGTATCCAGTGACGCGCAAGGCGCGTGCCAGTGTTAATCATCGCCGGATTCCGAGTCAGACCCGGAATGACCATTGTATGGACCGGCGCGAATAAAGCTGACGGCAGCGCCTATTAACTCGGTATGCATATAGTTTCTGCTCCGTTCGGCCTGAGCCCGTCGAAGGCCATAGCCGTTCATGTTTCGACAAGCTCAACACGAACGGATCATACTCGCGTCCGACCAACGCGCCACGCACCCCACCGCCCGGTGCATCGCCTATTTGATGCGATAGAACCGGCTGGTCAGATCGAGCCCCTTGATGTTGTCGAAGCGATCATCCATCGCGTCGCCAAGCTTGGCGAGGCGTTCATCGGGATGCGGGTGGGTCTTGAACAGCAGCGCGACGCTGGAATCATTGGCGCTGACATGGCCGATGTCCTGCAGCACCTCGGGCAAGCCGTAGGCGTCATATCCAGCGCGCGCGGCCAGCACGACGCCGATGCGGTCGGCTTCGAATTCGGCGCCCTTGTCGAGCGAGCGCGCGACGATTTCCGCCCCGCTGCCGATCAGGTTGCGGATTTTTTCATTTTCGCCCGCCTGCTTCGCGAGCAGCTTGCCGCCGAGGTCGACGAGCTTGCTTTGCTGCAGCAGTTTCAGGTGGTGCTTGCGGATCACATGGCCGACTTCGTGCGCCAATACGCCTGCCAGTTCGGCCTCATTCTGGAGCTTTTTGTAGAGCCCTTTGGTGACGAAGATATAGCCGCCGGGCGCCGCAAACGCGTTGATGTCATCCGACTCGATCACGCCGAAATGCCACGCGAGGTCGGGCCGCTCGCTCTGGCTCGCAACCCAGCGGCCGACGTTATTGACGTATTTCTGCAGCTTGTCGTCCTTTACCAGCGGCGCGGCACCGAGCAGGTTGCCCGCGATCTGCCGGCCGATGGCGGTTTCCTCTTCTTCGCTGTAGCCGCCGATTTCCGAAGGCTTGCCGCCGGATTTCTTCAACTCTTTCGCGGCATTCCTCAGCTCCTGCTGCAAATCGAAGCCATGCGCCGACACCACGCACAAGGCCAGTCCCAGTCCTGCCAGCAGTTTGATCGTGGTGTGCTTCATTGCGCGCCTCCGGTGGCAGGTTCAGGCAGGTAGTCCAGCTGGCGTGCCTTCAGTTTGCCCTTGGCGGCGAACTTCTGCGCGTCAGCCCGGCTGGTCAGATAGGATTCCGCGCGCTTCAGCTCGGCCTCATTGAATTTGGCTTCTTTAAGTTGCTCTTCATTCAGGCCGCGGATACCGGTGGTGGCCACCACCTTGCCGGTGCCCGCGCGTCCCGATGCGAGCCCGGCCAGACCGGCCATCTCAGCGCCGCCGGAGGCCTTGCGCGCCTCGCCCTTGCGGATGCTGAGCATGCGCATCCAGCCGCTGCCTTTTGCGGTTTTCACCTGCAGCCAGCCGCCGTTCTTCGTCAGGATTTCGACCTTTTCGCCGGCCGGCAACCGTGCAACGGTTTTGGCGTCACTGAAAGGTTGCGCCTTCAGGTCGTCGGCCTTGACGGTCGCACCGCTCTCGGCCGCATGAGCTGCCGGCAATATCACCAGCAATGTTGCCAGGAAGCAACAGCGTATCGTGTTCATCATGATTTTTCCCTTTTCGCCTGATCCCAGCGCAATAACGTTTCGCCAAACAGCGCCCGCCAGCTCGCGCGGGCTTCTGCGCCGCCGGCGATGATTCCTTCATGGACGAACCACTCGATGTCATTATCCGGAATTGCGGCGTGTTTGCGCAATAGCGGCTCCACCGCCTGCTGCGCCGCCTCGATGTCGCGGTCGATGCGGGCTCGCTCTTTCTCGTCATCCGCCGGGCACAGCCAGGAAATCGCGAGGGTGTCCTCGAACAGCGCCCACAGCCCTTTCTGGTTGCCCTTGAGAATTTCCACGCTCATGTTCTTGCTGCCGACTCTTTCCATGTCGCGCCGGATTTTTTCGCGCATACGGTCATTCAGCAGGTTATGCGCGCCCAGGCGAATCAGCAGCAGTACCCCGCGCATCTGGCCGTGCAGCTGCTGCGAGGCGCGCACAGTGCTTTGTTCCAGTGTCTTGGTGGTAAACAGGTCGTAGAGCCGGGCAACGGTAAAGTACGCGAGTCCCAGCGTGACCGGGCCGGTGAGATTGATATAGGTATCGGTGAAATTGATGCTGGCATACGAGATGCCGACCAGGATGAACTGCGACGAGCCGAACACCCGGTCGATCTTGTCGCGCCCGGTATTGCGGTAAAAGCCCCAGGCGGTAGCCCAGATGACTGCCAGCGCCAGCAGCAAATAAGTGACCGGCAAATCCGGCACGCGCAGAAAGTCGTCATGCTTGATGTTGTCGATGGCAGTGGCGAGGATTTCCACTCCGGGATGTATGCGGCTGAGCGGCGTGGCCTTGATGTCGAACAGGCTTGGCGCAGTTGAGCCGATGATCACGATCTTGCCGGTGAATTCATTCGGCGGACGTTTCTTGTGCTGGCTGGTCAGGTCGGTGAAAACATCACTGAAACTTACCGAGCGGTAGGTGAAGGGCGGACCGCGCCAGTTGAGCAGTACCTCTTTTGCCTCAGGTTGAGGGAATTTCAGCTCTTGCGCGATGCGCAGCGGCAGCGATGGAATTTTCCAGCCGTATTCGTCGCGGTACACAGGGTACTGGCGCACAATCCCGTCCTTGTCCGGATCAATGTTGTGCAGGCCTAACCTGCCGCCCTCGACCGCCGCCTTGAAGTAGGGAACAACGACTGCAACCGTGGCGTTGGGTTGTGCGTCTGCCAGCGGCACCACGCCCGGAATCATGCCGGGCTTGACCTGACTCAGCGCATCATCCGCAGGGTCGAGCCGCAGCAGCGGGAAAAAAGTATTATTGGTTGCAGCGATTGCCTGATTGAAATAGGCGTCGCTGTCCGGATTGTAGACATCCGGATCGCTGAAAAGGATATCGAATACGATGGCCTGTGGTTTCTGTTCTTCGATCTTTTCGACGAACTCGCCGAGCACCTGGCGCGGCCAGGGCCAGCGGCCGTATTCCTTGGCCATCGCAGCGAGGCTTGCTTCGTTGATGTCGACGATGACGATATTTGGATCCGGCTTGGGCACGATCAGCCGGTAACGCACCATCATGTCGAACGCGCCCTGCTTCATGTTGGCGGAGAAATGTACGTAAGCCGTATCCGCCACGGCCAGCACCGTGAACAGCCCAGCCAGATAAAGATAAAACTCTACTTTCCATTTTCTAGCCAGCAGCGCAGAGAGGTCGTTCAGGCCACGCCTGGCCTTCAGGGAGATTGAAGCGAAAAGATTCATATCGTAATGGCCACAATCGGGACGCTTGCATTATGCATCAGAGTAACCGGCGAGAGTTGGGCAAGTGAGCGTATTCCCAATGCGGTACGGGGCTTCCCGAACGCTACATAATAATTATCTAGGCAATTCGGCATATTGTTTAAGCTTGTTTCCCGTGAGAGCATTTTTGTTCATGTGCCCTGCACCCAGTCGTTTGATATCTAACCGGAGGACGAAGAAACCATGAAGAAGATTGCTCTTGCCGCATTGTTGTCCGTTTGCGTTGCCAGCCCGGCACTTGCCGCCGATCCAGTTTACGTCGGGCTCAAAGTGGGGCGTACCAATACCAGTCTCGCGGGCTTGACCAGCAACAAAGACACTGGAGCAGGCATTTTTGCCGGCGTCAAATTCAACCAGAATTTTGGCTTCGAGCTTGCCTACACTGACCTCGGCAAGGTCAACACGCTGGCCAGCAGCGCCAGGTTGAGCGAATGGGATATCGGCGTGATTGGCACCCTGCCACTGAATGCCACTTTCTCGCTGAACGGCAAGCTCGGCATTGCACATTCCAAGTATGACCAGGCCGGCGGCGGTATCGGCAAACGTAATGCCGCGACTTACGGAATCAATGTACAGGCGGAAATCAACCCGACCTTTGCGGTTCGCGCCGGCTGGGATCGCTATGGCGTAATCCAGCCTTTGGGCCCTAAGGGCGACACCAACCTGTATTCATTGAGCGCGATGATCAAGTTCTAACCGAACCTGATGCTCAAAAAAAGCCGGACCTGGTCCGGCTTTTTTTGTGCCTGCGAATACAGAACTACAGTCCCAGATCGCCCCACATTGCGTCCACCTTGCGCTTCACTGCGGCATCCATCACGATCGGCGTACCCCATTCGCGCTGGGTTTCGCCCGGCCATTTGTTGGTCGCATCCAGCCCCATTTTGCCGCCAAGGCCGGACACCGGGCTCGCGAAATCGAGATAATCAATCGGTGTATTTTCCACCAGCAGCGTGTCGCGCACCGGATCGACACGCGTGGTGATCGCCCAGATCACTTCCTGCCAGTTGCGGATGTCGATGTCGTCATCCACCACGATGATGAACTTGGTGTACATGAACTGGCGCAAAAACGACCAGATGCCGAACATCACGCGTTTGGCGTGACCGGCATACTGTTTTTTGATGCCGACCACTGCGAGCCGGTAGCTGCAGCCTTCAGGCGGCAGGTAGAAGTCCACGATCTCGGGAAACTGCTTCTGCAGCAGCGGGACGAACACTTCATTCAGTGCGACGCCCAGCATTGCGGGCTCGTCGGGCGGCTTGCCGGTGTAGGTCGAGTGGTAGATCGGGTCGCGCCGCATCGTGATGCGCTCGATGGTGAACACCGGAAACTTGTCCTGTTCGTTGTAATAGCCGGTGTGGTCGCCATACGGCCCCTCCAGTGCAGTCTCGCCCGGCTGAATCACTCCTTCCAGAACAATCTCGGCGGACGCCGGCACCTGCAGGTCGTTGCCCAGACACTTCACCAGTTCGGTCTTGCTGCCGCGCAGCAGGCCGGCAAACTGATATTCGGAAAGAGCGTCCGGCACCGGCGTTACCGCGCCGAGAATGGTTGCCGGGTCGGCGCCGATCACCACTGCAACCGAGAACGGCTGGCCGGGATTTTTTTCGCAATGATCGCGAAAATCCAGCGCGCCACCACGATGGGCGAGCCAGCGCATAATGACCTTGTTCGGGGCGATGACCTGCTGGCGGTAGATGCCGAGATTCTGCCGTGGCTTGTTCGGACCGCGCGTAACTACCAGCCCCCACGTGATCAACGGCGCGACATCGCCCGGCCAGCAATGCTGGATCGGCAGCTTGGCAAGATCCACGTCCGCGCCCTCCCACACCACTTCCTGGCAAGGCGCACGCGACAAGACCTTGGGCGACATGGTCAGCACCTGTTTCAGCACGGGCCATTTTTCCCACGCATCGCGCAAGCCTTTGGGCGGTTCGGGTTCCTTAAGATAGGCAAGCAACTTGCCGACTTCGCGCAGCGCCGTCGTCGATTCTGCGCCCATGCCCAATGCCACGCGACGGGGCGTACCGAACAGGTTGGCCAGGACCGGCATCGTGTGCCCGGTCGGCTTCTCGAACAGCACCGCCGGACCTTGCGCACGCAATACGCGGTCGCAGATTTCAGTCATTTCCAGATGGGGCGAAACCGGTGCTTTCACGCGCTTGAGTTCGCCGAGCTTTTCCAACTGGGTAATGAAGTCGCGCAGATCGTGATAGCGCATAAGGTTACCTTTCAAAAGTTTTATTGAAGCGTCGCGAGCGCAGGCAGAACGCGACGCGAAAGGACGAAAAAGCGGAGTTTACTTAAGTAAATGAGCATTTTGAGTTCTTGAGCAACAAAGTTATGCCAAGCACAGTAGCTTCAATAGAACTTTTCTTCACCTTCGGGGCGAGTCTTGAAACGCTTGTGCAACCAGAAATATTGCTCCGGGATTTCACGCACGCGCTGCTCAATAAATTCGTTCATGCGACGCGTGTCGGCGCTCAAGTCGTCAGTCGGATAATTTTCCCAGGCCGGATAAAAGCGCGCCTCGTAGCCGGCGCCCCCCGGCAACATCCGGATGATGAGCGGAACGACTTTGGCACCGGTCATTTCCGCAAGGCGCGGCACGGTGGTCAGCGTCGCGGCTGCAACGCCGAAGAATGGCACAAAGATGCCATCCTTGGTTGCCAGATCCTGATCCGGCAAATAGTAAAACGGCAAACCAGCGCGCATCGCCTTGACGATGGGACGCAGTCCCTGCAGGCGCGAATAAAGCTGCGATGCGCCAAAACGCAAGCGCGCCCGGAGCAGCTTCTTGTCAAAATAGGGATTCTTCTGGTTGGAATACACGCTGACCAGATTACCCCGCTGCGTCAGCCACGACCAGCCGACATCGAGCGCGACGAAATGCGGCACGAGCAGGATCACCGGCTGACCGGATACGGCTTCCAGATGCTCGTGCCCCACCACCCGCACCAGACGCTGAATGCGTTGCGGCGCAGACCACCATAGGATGCCGCGCTCCAGAAAACTGCGCGCGAACGCCTGAAAATTGCGCCGGACCAGCGTTGCGCGCTCCCGCTCCGTCAACTCCGGAAAACACAAACGCAAATTGGTCGCGGCGACGCGCCGACGTTCGCCCGCCAGCCAGCACAACAGCAGCCCCAGCCCGTCGCCGATCTTGGCCAGCAGCGGCAACGGCAAAAAGTGCAGCAGCCACATCATGAAGATGCCCAGGCGCGTCAGCACGGTGTAGCACCGGAACTGGAGGCTGAAGAAGCGGGCGCCGCAACGCCCCGCGGAATCTTGTAGCGGTTGTAACTCCACAAATATTGCCCGGGGCAGGCGCGGATCACGCGCTCCAGCGCCGCGTTGATCTGGCGCGGCACCGGCGCGGAAAAATCCAGCGCCAGCGGTTCGACGTGGATCACATAGCCCCGGCCGTGCGGCAAGCGTTCGGAATAGGCAATGAGCACGGTGGCTTCGCTGCTCTGGGCCAGCCGCCCCACCAGTGTCATGGTATAGGCGGGACGCCCAAAGAAATCTGTCCACTCGCCTTCGCCCTGGCTTGGCACCTGGTCGGGCAGCAGACCGATCGCCTCGTTGCGCTTGAGCGCCTTGAACAGCAGACGCACGCCGCTGACATCGGCCTTCGCCAGTTTGGCTTGGCCGCGCTCGCGGCCATCGCGCATCACACCTTCGAGCCAGCGCAGGCGCGGCGGCCGGTACAGCACGGTGATCGGCATGCGTTGCGCGGCATAAAGCGCGGAAATTTCGAAACAGCCCAGATGCGGTGTGAGAAAGATAATCCCCTTGCCCCGCGCCTGCGCCGCTTCGATGTGTTCCAGGCCGATGCACTGCTCGACCTTGCCAATCACCTCATCATAGGGCCGCCTCCAGATCCAGGCCAATTCCACAATTCCTTTGCCCGCTTCGGCAATCGCGGCGGACAGCACCTGCCGGTATTGCGCTTCATCAGGCGTCAGATTGGCCTGACGCAAATTTTCACGCGTGCGTGCGGCATATTGCACAGACCACGCATACGTCAGCCGACCGAGCAGCGCGCCCAGACCGTGCAGCGCGCGCAACGGCAATAGAGCAAGCAGCCGAAAGATGGATTTGAAGAGGAAAGCAGCCATGTAAAACGAATATTACTTGGAACCTGCGCACAAGTCGCGCAAGAAGTTCTCCGGGAAATTATTGGGCGCCGTCGGGATTTGGTATACTGCGCACCTTTTTATTATTTTATTTTCCCGATCGAGCGAAAAAATATGAGCGAATTCCTGTTTACGTCCGAATCCGTATCCGAAGGCCATCCCGACAAAGTAGCTGATCAGATTTCTGATGCAATTCTCGACGCAATTCTAGCGCAAGACCCCTATGCACGGGTAGCCGCAGAAACACTTACCAACACCGGACTGGTGGTGCTGGCAGGTGAAATCACCACCAGCGCAAACGTGGACTACATCCAGGTTGCGCGCAACACCATCAAGCGCATCGGCTATGACAACACCGACTACGGCATCGACTATAAGGGGTGTGCGGTGCTGGTAGCCTACGACAAGCAAAGTCCGGACATCGCACAAGGCGTGGACCGAGCTTCCGACGATTACCTGAACCAGGGCGCCGGCGATCAGGGCCTGATGTTTGGCTATGCCTGCGACGAAACTCCCACGCTGATGCCGGTCGCGATTTACCTCGCACACCGCGTGGTCGAACGCCAGGCGCACCTGCGCCGCGACGGCCGCCTGCCTTGGCTGCGTCCGGACGCGAAATCGCAAGTGACGATCCGTTATGTAGACGGCAAGCCGTTTGCAATCGACACGGTAGTGCTATCGACGCAGCATGCTCCGGAAATGACGCAGGAAGCCATCCGCGAAGCGGCGATCGAGGAAATCATCAAGCCGATCCTGCCCAAGGAACTGATCAAGGGCGACATCAAATACCTGGTCAACCCGACCGGGCGCTTCGTCATCGGCGGCCCGCAAGGCGATTGCGGCCTGACCGGTCGCAAGATCATCGTCGACACCTACGGTGGCGCAGCCCCGCATGGCGGTGGCGCATTCTCCGGCAAGGACCCGTCCAAGGTCGACCGCTCGGCGGCTTATGCCGGCCGCTATGTCGCGAAGAATATCGTCGCGGCGGGACTGGCCAGCAAGTGCCTGGTGCAGGTGTCCTATGCGATCGGCGTGGCCAAGCCCACCAGCGTGATGGTCGACACCTTCGGCACCGGCAAGCTGTCCAACGAAAAACTGACCGAACTGGTGCTGCGTCATTTCGACCTGCGTCCAAAGGGCATCGTGCAAATGCTCGACCTGCTGCGCCCGATTTACGAAAACACCGCAGCCTATGGGCACTTTGGTCGCGAAGAGCCTGGGTTTACTTGGGAAAACACGGATAAGGCGGCAGCCCTGCGGGCTGACGCTGGCCTGTAAGGCCACGCCTGCGGCGCTTATCCATGTTTCGGCGTAGGCTAACTTGCGCAGCAAGTTAAACCGCGTAGCGGTGGCCGAAGCCAAAATACTAATAAGAAGGCTGTCGGGCAGAGCCCGACCTACATCTGACACAGAAGTAACCGTAGGTCGGGCTTCGCCAGACACGTCAGGTAAAGCCTGACCTACGAGAATTTAACAGATCGGCACCTCATGCCGACTTGCCTTACCCACCCTCCGAGGGGTGCTGCAGCGTGGCTGGACTTGATCCACCCGTCAGGCTCGGAGCCAGTGGTTCAACGTATCAACTGCACCCATTCATTTAACTTTATGAATGGAGCAATCTTATGAACTCTGCTACAAAAGCATTCACCGATTTCGTCGTCGCCGATCTGTCCCTGGCCGATTGGGGCCGCAAGGAGATCCGCATCGCCGAAACCGAAATGCCGGGCCTGATGGCGATCCGCGAGGAATTCGCCAAGAGCCAGCCGCTCAAGGGCGCGCGCATCACGGGCTCCCTGCACATGACGATCCAGACCGCGGTGCTGATCGAAACCCTGCAGGGACTTGGCGCGCAAGTGCGCTGGGCATCGTGCAACATCTTCTCGACCCAGGATCACGCCGCGGCTGCGATTGCCGCGAACGGCACGCCGGTGTTCGCCGTCAAGGGCGAGTCGCTGACCGACTACTGGGACTACACCCATCGCATTTTTGAATGGGCCGATGGCGGCTATTCCAACATGATCTTGGACGACGGCGGCGACGCCACGTTGCTGCTGCATCTTGGGGCGCGCGCCGAAAAGGACGTCAGCGTCTTGGCCAAGCCGGGCAGCGAGGAAGAGCGGGTGCTGTTCGCCGCCATCAAGAAGCGGATCGCGGAGCAGCCGGGTTGGTACTCGAAGAACCTCGCCGCAATCAAGGGCGTGACGGAAGAAACCACGACCGGCGTTCACCGCCTGTACCAG
>DASSQR010000121.1:0-21338 GCA_035702405.1 Gallionella sp.
ATTTCATCGATGCGAGTTCCGGACTGCTGGTTGGTTACCCCCATGATGCGCTCCTTTTGCTGACAGATATTTGCGACCCACCGAAAAGCTGCCCCTAAAAAATCGGATTCATTTACCTTGGTGCTCCTTGATCCTGTATACGTGCTTTTCGGTGACCGACCGCAAGACTGAAGGCCGCAAACTCGTTGTCACCTTATCGGCCTCGGGGACTGGAAGCAATACGATAAATTGCGTAGCGTCCGCGAAATTCCATGTTGCCGACCGCTGGCCAGATGCGGAGACGCTTACGTATTGGAGTGGATTAATGAAAGGAATTACCGGCACATGATGCCAGTGCGCGGATGTTAAGCCGCTAATTGCTTTCCAGCACCACGAACGCGACGATCATGCCACGCTCGTCGCTGATGGACAGGTGATGTCCGTTGATTCCCAGCTGCGCGAGATAGGTACGCAAGACTTCCTCGAACAGCAATACCGGTTTGCCCAGGCCATCGTGAGTAACGCTGATGTGGTGCAGGCTGACCGGGTGGCGCAGCCCGCTCCCGACCGCTTTGGCAAAGGCTTCTTTCGCGGCGAAACGTTTGGCCAGCAACCGTGCCGGCTGTTTGGCCGCCCGGTAATCCGGCAGCTCGCGCGAGCTCAGCACGCGCTCGGCGAAACGGTCACCAAAGCGCTCCCAGAGCGCCTCGATGCGGGCATATTCGACGATATCGGTGCCGATGCCGAAAATCACTGCCGCCCCGCCAGGAGCGCTTTCATTTTCCGCACCGCCGCGTCCAGCCCGATGAACAGGGACTCGGCGATGATCGCATGGCCGATGTTGAGTTCGACGATGTCGGGAATCGCAACGATGGACTGCACGTTGTGGTAATGAAGGCCATGGCCGGCGTTGACCTGCAGCCCCAGCGCGTGGGCATGCTGCGTAGCGGCGCGGAGGCGCTCGAGTTCATGCGCACGCTCGGGCACGCTGTCCGCATCGGCATACTTGCCGGTGTGCAATTCAATTACCGGTGCGCCAACGCGATGCGCCGCGTCGATCTGCCGGAAGTCGGGATCGATGAACAGCGACACGCGAATACCGGCTTCGGCACAACGCTCGCTCGCCGCCTTGACGCTATCGAAATAGCGCAGCACATCCAGGCCGCCTTCGGTGGTCAGCTCCTCGCGTCGTTCCGGCACAAAACAGATATCGTGCGGTTTGACGCGCAAGGCATTGGCGACCATCTCGTCGGTGACCGCACATTCAAGGTTCATGCGCGTCTGCAGCATGCCGCGCAAGACGTCCACATCGGCATCCTGAATGTGGCGCCGATCTTCGCGCAGATGCAGCGTAATCGCATCCGCTCCCGCCTCCTCGCAGATCAGCGCTGCGCGCACCACATTCGGATAACGTGCCCCGCGGGCTTGGCGCAGCGTGGCGACATGGTCGATATTGACTCCGAGTTTGATCATAGTTTCTGTAACTCCTTAATCAATTCGCGGGTATGCAACTGCTTGCCGCCCAAATGGTGATTGAGCAGCACCCGCATCAGTTGTTTGCTCTGCTGCGCAGTCACCGGGTCCGTATAGTCATCCGCCGCCATGTCAAGCAGGGTTTTTCCCAGCACCGGAAAGCCGTTCCGCGCGTCGCCCTCGTCCCCGGTATCAGGCAACACGCCCCGTTCCACCACATAACGATAACCGGCATCCGCGTGGACTGCCTTGCCGCTGTCTGCCTCGCGTTCCAGCACCAGCGCATAACCCAGTTCCTGCAGCATGCGCTTTTCGAAGCCGCGCAATGCAGACGCATGCTCGGTCTCATGCGCCAGTCGCAGCAACGTGGCGCGATAGTAGTCGAACAATTGTTCGTGTGGATCGTCGCGCGCCAGCAGATTGAGCAGCAACTCGTTCAGATAGAAACCGCACATCAGTGCCTGCCCCTGCAGATACGGCTGTCCGCCCTGCCATTCGGCACCATGCAGAGTGCGCACTTCGCCTTTGCCGAACCACGACAGCAGCAGCGGCTGGAAATTCATCAAGACACCGCGCAGCGCCGAGTGCGGACGCCTTGCACCTCGCGCCACCACCGCAAGTCGCCCATGGTGGCGGCTGAATACGTCGAGAAGCAGACTAGTTTCGCGAAACGGGTAACTGTGTAACACGAACCCAGGCTCGTCCTGCAGCCTGGTACGGCCAGGTGAGGTCATTCGTAGCCCAGCGTGCGCAGCACCCGTGTATCGTCGGCCCAGCCGCTGCGTTGCTTGATGAACACTTCCAGGAACACCTTGCCGTCGAACAGTTTTTCCATATCGAGCCGCGCCTGAGTCGCAATTTCCTTGAGCTTTTCGCCCTTTTTTCCGATCAGCATCGCCTTGTGCGCTTCGCGGTCCACAAGGATCGCGGCATGGATGCGGCGCAACCTGCCTTCCAGTTTGAATTGCTCGATCACCACGCTGGTCGAATAAGGCAGTTCATCGCCGGTAAAGCGAAATACTTTTTCGCGCAGGATTTCCGCGGCCAGAAAACGTTCACTGCGATCGGTGATGTCGTCCTTGTCGTAAATCAGTTCGCCTTCGGGCAGGTGACGGCGCAAGGCTGCCAGCAACTCGTCCAGCTTGGTGCCCTGCTTTGCGCTGACCGGCACGATTTCCGCAAACCCTTCAGCACGGTTCAGGACCTGCTTGAAATCCTGGGCGACGCGCTCGGCAAATTCGAACAATTGCCCCTTGTCTGCGACTTCGTCGATCTTGTTGATGACCAGCAGCACCGGACGGTTATCCGGCAGGAGCTTGAGCACTTCGCGATCGCGTTCGTCATAGTGCAGCGCCTCCAGCACGTACATCACCACCTGCACATCGCGCAGACTGCTGGTGACGACGCGATTCATGCCGCGATTCAGTGCGTTCATGTGCTTGGTCTGGAATCCCGGCGTATCGACAAATATAAACTGCGCATGTTCATCGGTCAGGATGCCGTGAATGCGATGGCGCGTGGTTTGTGCCTTGCGTGAAGTGATGCTGATCTTTTGCCCGATCAGGTGGTTGAGCAAGGTCGATTTGCCCACATTGGGCCGGCCGACGATGGCAATGAAGCCAGCGCGAAATGGTTGTGCCGGGCTGTTAACGCTGCCGCCGGCCTCTGGTTGCTGTGGTTCTGTCATATCTGGCCCCGGATCATTTTCCAGGTTTACTCCGAATTAGTTGGTAGGCTGCCTGTGCCGCTTCCTGTTCGGCATTGCGCCGGCTGGTTCCGGTGCCATGCGTCAGTATGCTGAGCGAGGTGATGGCGCATTCCACCTGAAAGGATTGTGCATGTGCCTCGCCCGCGGTGGCAACCACAGTATAAACCGGCAAGGGAATGCGCTTGCCCTGCAGGTGCTCCTGGAGCAAGGTCTTGGCATCCTTGCCCAGCGTCTGCAAATCGACTTGTTCCAGGTAAGGGACGAATAACTTCAGCACCGCCTGTTCCGCTGCCGCGAAGCCTGCATCCAGGAAGACCGCGCCAAACAGGGCTTCCATCGCGTCAGCAAGGATCGACGGGCGCCGGAATCCTCCGCTCTTGCGCTCGCCTTCGCCGAGCTTCAGATGGCTGCCCAGATCGAGCTGCTGGGCGAGTCGGGCCAGCGTTTCTTCCCGAACCAGATTGGAGCGCAAGCGTGACAACTCGCCTTCGCTCAGCTGAGGGAAGTTCTCGTACAGGTATTTGGCAATCACACAGCCGAGAATGCTGTCGCCCAGGAATTCCAGGCGTTCATTGTGGTCCGGTGCAAAGCTTCGATGAGTCAGGGCACGCTGCAACAACTGCGGCTGTGCAAAATCATACCCCAACTGCTTGCACAATACATTGCTATTTCTATTTGGCACTGCTTGGCTTGAACTCCAGATAAAGGCTGACATTGCCAGCCAGCGGAAGCTTCACATCATATTCCGCACTCAATACCAGTTTGTTCCCGTAATTGACGATCTTGATATCCTCTGCCCTGATCGCGGTGACGTTATCGATCGAGGCGCGCCTCATATAAGAAGCACGAATATCGGGGATGGAAGCCCTTTGCATTTCCTGGTCATTCGCGATCGCAGTAAAGATCTTGTTGATTTGCGCATTCTCAATATATGCCGGAATGAGTTTCAGCCCAAATGTGGCAACAATCACGAGGAGAAGTGCCCCCAGGATAAATCCGACGAAACTCAAACCACACTGCCTGGCCCGCATTGCTGTTCTCATTTTGTTCTCCTTATCCTGGCTACCGGTTAATAGACGTCCCCACCCGTTGCAAGTCAGAAAAGTTCATCCAGACAAAGAACGCCTTGCCCACAATCTGATAGTCCGGCACAAACCCCCAGTAACGGCTGTCGCGGCTGTTGTCGCGATTGTCACCCATCATGAAATAATGCCCCGCCGGTACCTTGCAGCGCATCCTGTTCTCATCATAACTGCAATTTTCACGCCCGGGAAAATCAATAACCCCTCCCAAATGCACGTCGGGCATCTCGGGATTTATCAGCACGGCGTGTTTATGGCCACCCAGCACTTCCTGACGCTGCTCGGTATTGATGATATTCAGGCCCTCAACATAATTGTATTCGCCATCTGCCTGTTGCGGTTGCTCGGCACCATTGATAAACAAGCGCTTGTTGCGGTATTCGACGGTATCGCCGGGCAATGCGACTACACGCTTGATGAAATCCACCGCCGGATCTTCCGGGTAATGGAATACCATCACGTCACCGCGCTGCGGATCGTTGATTTGCACAATTTTCTTATTGATGATGGGCAGGCGCAGGCCATAGGTAAATTTGTTAACCAGAATGAAATCGCCCACTACCAGCGTGGGACGCATCGAGCTCGAAGGAATCTTAAATGGCTCCACCAGAAAGGAACGGATAACGAATACCACCAGAATCACCGGGAAAAAGCTTTTGGAATACTCCACCCACCACGGCTCGGCCACCCCGCGGCCGCGCTTGGCTGCAAAAACCAGGTTATCCAGCAACCAGACCGCGCCGGTGATCAGCAGCAATACAAACAGAATCAGAGCAAAATCCATCGTTGTTCCTTGATTATTCTTCCACACGCAGGATCGCCAGGAAGGCCTCCTGCGGAATCTCCACCGTGCCCACCTGCTTCATGCGCTTCTTGCCGGCCTTCTGCTTTTCCAGCAGTTTCTTCTTGCGCGTAATGTCGCCGCCGTAGCACTTGGCCAGAACGTTCTTGCGCATCGCCTTGACGTTCTCGCGCGCAATGATGTTCGCGCCGATGGTTGCCTGAATCGCCACGTCGTACATCTGGCGCGGAATCAGCTCGCGCATCTTGGCCGCGACTTCGCGGCCGCGATGCTGGCTGTTGGCACGGTGCACAATCACCGCGAGCGCGTCCACCTTGTCGCCGTTGATCAGCATGTCCACCTTGACCACATCCGCCGCACGATATTCCTTGAACTCGTAGTCCATCGACGCATAGCCGCGCGACACGGATTTCAGCTTGTCAAAGAAATCCAGAACGATCTCCGCCATCGGCATTTCGTATACCAGCATCACCTGCTTGCCGTGGTAGGTCATGTTGATCTGCACGCCGCGCTTCTGGGTGCACAGCGTGATGACCGAGCCCACGTATTCCTGCGGCATGTAAAGGTTCACCGTCACGATCGGTTCGCGGATCTCCTCGATCTTGGACGGATCGGGCATTTTGGACGGATTGTCCACCATCAACACCGTGCCATCGCGCTGCACCACCTGGTAAATCACCGTGGGCGCGGTCGTGATGAGGTCCATGTCGAACTCGCGCTCGAGCCGCTCCTGCACGATTTCCATGTGCAAGAGGCCGAGGAAGCCGCAGCGGAAGCCGAAGCCGAGCGCCTGCGACACTTCCGGCTCGAAATGCAAGGATGCATCGTTCAGTTTGAGTTTTTCCAGCGAGTCGCGCAACGCTTCATACTGGTTCGACTCCACCGGAAACAGCCCGGCAAACACCTGCGGCTGCACTTCCTTGAAACCCGGCAACGGCTGCGCGGCCGGCTTGGCTACATGGGTGATGGTGTCGCCGACCTTGGCGTCCTTCAGTTCCTTGACGCCGGCGATGATGAAACCCACCTGTCCCGCCGACAGCGTTTCGCGCGGCTGCGACTTGGGCGTGAACACGCCGATATGCTCGGTCAGGTGCTGCGCGCCGGTCGCCATGAACAGAATCTTGTCCTTGGGCTTGAGCGTGCCGTTCATCACGCGCACCAGCATCACCACGCCGACGTAGTTGTCGAACCATGAGTCGATGATCAATGCCTGCAACGGCGCATCGCGATCACCCTTGGGCGGCGGCACTTTCGCGATCAGGGCCTCCAGCACATCCTGCACCCCCTCGCCGGTCTTGGCCGAACAGCGCACCGCATCGTGCGCATCGATCCCGATCACCTCTTCGATTTCCTCGATCGCATTGTCCGGGTTGGCCGAGGGCAGGTCGATCTTGTTCAGCACCGGCACCACTTCCACGCCCAAGTCGAGCGCGGTGTAGCAGTTTGCCACGGTCTGCGCTTCCACGCCCTGCGAGGCATCCACCACCAGCAGCGCACCTTCGCAGGCCGAGAGGGAACGGGACACCTCATAGGAGAAGTCCACATGCCCCGGCGTGTCGATCAGATTGAGGTTGTATACCTGACCATCGCGTGCCTGGTATCGCAGCGCGGCAGTCTGCGCCTTGATGGTAATGCCGCGTTCGCGCTCCAGGTCCATGGAATCGAGCACCTGCGCTTCCATTTCGCGATCGGACAAGCCGCCGCAAAGCTGGATGATGCGATCGGCCAGCGTGGATTTACCGTGATCGATGTGGGCGATGATGGAGAAATTTCGGATCTGCTGCATGGGGTTCCAAATATAAGTTCTGCGCTACATCACCCGGCATCAGGCGGTTCTGGCGCGGAAGAATCCGTCGCCAAGTGCCACTCTCGATAGAAGAAGAGCTATCGCTCCCCCCTCTCGTGTGATGCAGAAAAGGGGAAAAAGAGCGAGGTGAGGAACCGGGGAAGCAGCGCTTTTCACAAAGCGTGGATTTTAGCCGATTTCGCCCGGTTCCGCTGTTACGGATTACTGCTCGTCCAGTTTGAGCGCAACATAGAGGGCGAAATCGCCGCGCCGCACCAACAGCGCGACATTGCGCCCCTTCGGAGCCTGTTTGAGAATTTCATTGAACTCGCGCAATGACCGGATCTGGATGTTGCCGATTGCCAGCAACACGTCACCAGGGCGCAAGCCGGCCGCACGCGCCGTGGCGCTCTTGACATCCGTGACAACCAGGCCGCCATTGATTTGCAGTTCCTGCTGCTGCTCCTTGGTCAATTCACTGACTGCGATACCCATACGCCCGACCTCTTCGCCCGAGGCTTCTGACTGTTTCCTGGCCAGCTGCACCGGCTTGCCGTCTTCCGGCATCGCGGCCACGACCACGCCGACGTGTTTGGTAGCCCCCCTGCGCCACAGTTCTACATCCACTTTGGTGCCTGGTTTGATGGCTGCAATAATGCGCGGCAACTCGCCGGAATTGTTCACCGGCCTGTCATTCACCTTGAGGATCACATCGCTGGCCTCAATCCCTGCCTTGTCCGCCGGCCCATTCTTTTCCACACTACTGACCAGTGCGCCAGTTGGCGTACTCAAGCCGAACGACTCTGCCAGTTCCCTGGTCAGTTCCTGAATCGTCACGCCTATGCGCCCGCGGGTTACCTTGCCGGTGGTGCGCAATTGTTCCACCACTTGCGATGCCACATCGATCGGAATGGCAAAGGACAATCCCATCGAACCGCCGGAACGGGTATAGATTTGCGAATTAATGCCGACTACCTCGCCGTTCATGTTGAACAACGGCCCGCCGGAATTGCCGGGATTGATCGCCACATCGGTCTGGATAAACGGCACGAAGTTATCATTGGGCAACGAGCGTCCCTTGGCGCTGACGATACCCGCTGTCACGCTGTTATCGAACCCGAAGGGCGAACCGATGGCCAACACCCATTCGCCCACCTTCAGCTTGTTTGGATCGCCCATATTGACCTTGGGCAGGCCAGTCGCTTCGATTTTCAGCAAGGCCACGTCGGTACGCCGATCGGCGCCAATCACCCGGGCGCGAAATTCGCGCTTGTCGGTCAGGCGCACGGTAACTTTCTCCGCACTATCCACGACATGCGCATTGGTCATGATGTAGCCGTCTGCGCTGATGATGAAACCGGAACCGAGGGAATGGGTTTCCTGCTCGCTCGGCATCTGTGGCATGAAGCGACGGAAGAATTCCAGCATCGGATCATCTTCCGGAATATTGGGGAATGCATGAGGAGAAGCATTATTATGAATAACCTGCGTCGTGCTGATGTTGACGACTGCCGGCCCCTGCTTTTCGACCAGTTCGGTGAAGTCCGGCAACTCCTTCGCCTGCGCCGACAGGCCGCCGGCAAACCCCACCATTAACACCAGCAGATTAAAAAATTTTCTTAGCATGCATTCCTCCATAATAAAAAAATTTAACAATCAAGATGTTGCCTGGCGCATCCTGCGCCTTTCAGTATTACTTATTCATGCCAGAGCCGGGCTATATATGGCCGGTTTTGCTGGCTGTTTTGCCGCGCCGCAAGCCATTTGGCGAGACCAAAGCCAGCAACCAGCCCGATGAATGCACCCGCGGCTCCGTAACTGTCTTGCTGCCCAGGCTGACCCGCCAACAGGCTGCCCAGTAGCGCGCCGGCTACGAGAAGCGCAAGCGGCAACAGATAAACCAGGCCGATGCCCTGCAATACTGCGCCGTCGCGAATCGAAACGATCACTTCGTCACCGACCTTGGCGCGGATCGGGTTGTCGACCTGGAATTGACGCGGCTTGCTGCAAAAAAGCTGCGACAGTTTGCCGGTGCCGCACCCCTTGCCATTGCATTGCCCACAACCATTTCCCTGATTGGCCTGTACCTGGGCATGCTGCCCCTCGACTTGCACAACGATGGCACGTGTTTCCAGCATGATTATTCCGATACCAAGTTAAGATTGAAAAAGCGGCCGCATAGATGCGGCTGGGCGCTCAATTACTCATCACCCGCCAACCGCAAGCACCGGTGAGGCAACGCGTAAAGCGCAACTGTATGAAAAGGAAATATGCCGGGACACATATAAAACTTGGCATTAGCCAGCGGCAATAGCGGGACTGCCCGGCATAAACAAACCATCGGCACGAACTGAAAGCAGCGTTACCAAAGACCAAAAATGGAAAGCGGATTGCTACCGCGTTCGCGCTTGCCGTTGTAACGTACCGAATCAAGCACCTGCATTACGGTGCGCGGCGGAACTTCCCCGACCACGGTAACCACATGCAGATCCATCACCTTGCGATACAAATTCAGCGCCCCGCGACTTGACAGCCCCTCTGCATCATCCTCATCGGCATCGGCATTCTCGATAAACACCGAAATCGCACTCAATCCATCCGAGAACACCAACTGGGTAATCGGAACATGCCGGTCGCGACTCGGACGCTGGATTTCCATGGTCTTCTTGAAGCCTGACGGCAAGGAATCAACCACCCAGCCGCTATTGACGGGCGTCACCTCCTTGGCTTTATCCGTTGAATCGGCTGCACCTGCATTCCGCGTGAGGGCCGCAGCTTGTTTGATCCAGCTGCGATCGATATCCCCGCCAACCTGCAACTGGGTAAAGGTATATTGTTCAATGGTTTGATTCCGGTCGTTCAGCACCACCGCTCTCAGCAGCAAGCCGGTATCGGCGTGCAGCCAGATTTTATGGGCGTAGCGCAAGCTATCATGCGGGTGAAACAACACCACCTGAGCGTTGTAACCGGCCACACGCTCCGTTCCGATTTCCTTGATCTGGTAATTTTCACTCAGTGCAGACAATTGTTCCGGCAACAACGAGGGGAACCGGTTTCGCCCGCGCGGACCGTCCATCGGCACAACCTTGTGGTTGCTATAGCTCCAGGCCTGACCATGATGACGGATGATCTCGCGCTTGGGACCATCCAGGCTTTCCAGCCGCTCATACTCGCTATCCGGTTCAACCACATGCGTAATGCGGGAAGTCTTGACGCGATCGTCGTACTGATAAACGAAGACACCACTGTAGTTAGTCTGGTGCGAAGCATTGGTCATGAGCTTGAGCCAGTCAAGATTGACCCGGCTTTCTTCGGCGCACGCACTGGCAGCAGCCAGCAGCAAGCCACAAAATACGATGCTTGATCTCACCGCGATTTTCCTGTGTGTCATTCAGTTTCTTCGGCGTTACTTCTCGTCCAGGCTATAAGAAACCGTGCGGATATTATTCATATCCATTCCAGGCGAAAATTCCTGATGCGCCATCAGGTAATCATTGGCCTTGGGCCGGATCTGCACGTTGGCCGGGTGTGCTGCTACAGCCGGCTGCCGCATCGCTACTTGGGTCGCCGTTACCGCCGGAACCTGGATGGACATCCAGGCAACCACGCCTACCGCCCCAAGAGAAGCCGCCGCCGACAGCGCAAAGGTGCGAATTTTCTGTTTTACTGCATGCCCCCGTGGCGCCAGCACGGTCGGTTCATCCTGCATGCGCTTGCGCACTCCCGCACTCACATCGCTATGGATGTGTTCGGGCTGGCGCAGGACGTCACCGATCAGATGATAGACCGCCCAATCCTTGTCGAATGTGGAATCCTGTTTGAACTGTTCAAGCAGCACCTCTGCTTCATCCTCGAACAGCTCGCCGTCCATCATTGCAGAAATTTCTTTTTTCATTTTTTTACCACCTTGTACCCTTACTGGTTTCCAATAGCGGCCGGAGATTCTCCGCTATCGCTTCTCGTGCCCGAAAAATTCTTGACCGCACCGTGCCGACCGGGCAATTCATCACGTTGGCGATTTCCTCATAACTCAAGCCCTCGATTTCACGCAGGGTCAATGCGCTTCGCAAATCTTCCGGCAACTGTTGTAACGATGTCTGCACGACGTTGACAACTTGTTTGCTCATGAGTTCATTTTCCGGCGTCGTAACTTCATGCAATTGCTCGGCGTCTTCAAAGGATTCTGCATCATCCGTGTCAAAGGGCGTATTGGTCGGCGCCCGCCGCTTGTTTGCCAGCAAGTGGTTCTTCGCCGTATTAATCCCAATCCGGTACAGCCAGGTATAGAAGGCACTTTCACCACGAAAACTGGGCAATGCACGATACGCCTTGATAAATGCGTCCTGCGTGACATCCTCGGCTTCCGCGGGATCTCGCACGAAACGGGAAATCAGCCGCCCCAGTTTCCGCTGGTACTTGGTTACCAGCAGATTAAAGGCATGCTTATCGCCGCGCTGTACGCGCTCAACCAACTGTTGATCGACTTCCTTCTCTCCCATTCCCCGCTATTCCATCTTTTTGACTGTTCTAATTTTCACAGAGCAGAAGTATAACCGCTACTCTTTGTTTACGTCAGCAAGGCTTTGCGTCTGTGTATTCCGAGTCATTCATGGCCAATTAGTTCAATATTGTTCCACAAGTTTGGTCGGAAATACGATCCAACCACTCTCTTGGCGCGCAAAACCACCTGTCGGCGCACCGGAGAAAATGATTTCGCTGCAATTTTCACTCCTTTCTTGCGCCGGTTGAGGTTAAGATAGGGTCTATCTGCGCCATTTTGCTATAGTTCCAGTTTGGACAAATAAGCTACCGGGATTTCAATTGCTGCAATTCGACACTCTCATTATCGGCAGCGGCCTCGCCGGGTTGACGCTGGCCATCAAGCTGGCAGATCACCAGAAAGTCGGTCTGATCACCAAGAGATCCTTGCTGGATGGGGCAAGCGGCTGGGCGCAAGGCGGCATCGCCGCCGTATTGTCCGAAGATGACTCGCTGGATGCGCATATCCAGGATACCCTTACCGCCGGCGCCGGCCTGTGTGACGAAACCGCCACGCGATACGTGGTCGAGCATGGCAAAGCCGCAATTGATTGGCTGATCAACCAGGGCGTGCCGTTCACGCGCGAGAGCGGCAACGACAAGAGCTACCACCTGACCCGCGAAGGCGGCCACAGCCGACGGCGCATCATCCATGCTGCCGATGCCACCGGACATGCCGTGCAGGAAACCTTGGTTACGCGCGTATTGCGCCATCCGAACATCACCGTGCTGGAAAACCATATGTCGGTCGACCTGATCACCGGCCGGAAGCTCGGGCTGCCCGACAATCGCTGTCATGGCGTCTACGCGCTGAACTGTCTGAGCGACGAGGTCATCACCATCGCGGCCCAGAATACCATCCTGGCCACCGGCGGCACCGGCAAGGTTTATCTCTACACCACCAATCCGGATACTGCGACCGGTGACGGCATTGCGATGGCGTGGCGCGCCGGTTGCCGGGTCGCCAACATGGAGTTCATCCAGTTTCACCCGACCTGCCTGTACCACCCCCACGCCAAGTCGTTCCTGATCAGCGAGGCCGTACGCGGCGAGGGTGGCATCCTTAAGCTGCCCGATGGCACGCGCTTCATGCCCTGGCACGACGAACGCGCCGAACTCGCCCCGCGCGACATTGTGGCGCGCGCGATCGACTTCGAAATGAAAAAGCGCGGCCTGGATTGCGTTTATCTGGACATCTCGCATCAGTCGGTCGAGTTTCTGCAGGAACATTTCCCGAACATCTATGCGCGCTGCCTTTCGTTGGGGATCAACATCAGCAGGGAGCCGATTCCGGTGGTTCCGGCCGCGCACTACACCTGTGGCGGCATCGTGACCGACCTGCGGGCACGCACCGACGTGGACTGCCTCTACGCTGTGGGTGAAACAGCCTACACCGGGCTGCACGGTGCCAACCGGCTGGCCAGCAATTCGCTGCTGGAATGCCTGGTGTTCGCCGACGCCGCCGTGCGCGACATTCTCGACAAGCCGCACCAGACATCGCCCGCGCTACCGGCTTGGGACGAAAGCCGGGTGACAGATGCAGATGAACAGATCGTGATTTCGCATAACTGGGCGGAATTGCGCCATTTCATGTGGGACTATGTCGGCATCGTACGTACCAACAAACGCCTGCAGCGCGCACAACACCGCATCCAGCTGTTGCAGGGCGAAATCAACGAGTACTACGCCAATTTTCACATCACCTCAGACCTGCTGGAGTTGCGCAACCTGGTCCTGAATGCCGAACTGATCGTGCAAAGCGCCATGTCACGCCACGAAAGCCGCGGCCTGCACTTCAGCAAGGATTATCCGGAGTTGCTGCCGCAGCCGCAGCCAACGGTCCTCAGTCCGTGTAATTAAATGACTTTCGACGATCTCTGCGGACGTTAAATCCTTTCCTCGGCCCACGGGCGCATCTGCACTTGCTCTAGGCACACCGCCGGCTAAATGAATTTCAAGCGGATGCACAGCTCCCGAAACTCATCTGCCCGCATTGCGTCCGGGAAGATCATGCGCGCTATGGGTGAGCGACGCCCCTCCACCCAAAGGCATAACAAGACAAAATAAGGACTGACGACCGTTTCATCGGCAACCTGACCGCTGAAGCGCGAACCATCACGACACGTAACCGAGGCGCGGTCCTGCTCCAGGGTAAGGTCGCGCCAGGAATCTGCCGCCAGAAGTAACGCATCGCGTAGAAGGTAATGCCGAAAACTGAGCGCGATCAGCAGCAACAGTGCCAACCTGATGGCCAATGGCAACATGGTTGCGTATACAACCGCAGCAACCAGCGCATGCGAGAGGACCAGTAGCAGAGCCAGACGAGGCGATGGCTTCACAGGATAGTGAAAGAGCCGCCTGCTTAGCGACGCCTGATGCTCGTGGACTCGAAATCCACGTCCGGAATGCAGCGAGAAATCATGTAACCTCCGTTGATTCGTTGGCCTGTTTTTATTGGCGCCAAGCGGCACCAATTAAAAGTTGAACAGAATGTCAGAAGACCAGTAACGCCGCCACGCTGAGTATCACCAGCAGGATGAGTATCAACAGCAGGTTCCCCACTCTCGGGTGCATTGGAGGTTCACGGTAATCGGGACGCGGGGCCGCGCGCGCAGCGACCGGCATGCCGGCGACCGCCGGCGATGGAATCGCCGCGCCCTCGGTCGCATCCGCAGTCTTCAACGTCCTGGCAAGCGCTTCGATATCCTCCTGGGAACCCGTCAGCGTGGCCAGACGCATGGTTGCGGCGCTTGAATCAAACGCGAGGGACAAACCGGCAAGAGGCACCGCCGCGGCTTCTTCCTCGCTTGCGCTCATCTTGCTGGTCAGGACAAAAGCATCCGGGGAACTGGCCTCACCCGCCGAACCAGACCGTGCGGCTTCGGGCTGTTGACCGGGGGGCGGCAAGGTATCGCGGCAGGCGCGCAAATCGGCGGCCAAGTCCGTGGCATTCTGGTACCGGTCGTCCGGCTCCTTGGCCAAGGCTTTCGCGGCAATGAAATTGAGCATTTCCGGCAATGCCGGATTCAGTGTTCTCGGTGGCGCCGGGATCGTGTGCAGCGTCTGGTAGGTAATCGCATTGACGTTCTCACCATTGAACGGCGTTTGCCCAACCAGCATTTCATAAAGCATCACGCCCAGCGAGAAAATATCCGAACGCTGGTCAATTGCCTTGCCCATCACCTGTTCCGGTGACATGTATTTGGGCGAGCCGAGTACCATGCCGGTTTGCGTGCGCACTGCCGAGAACGCCATGCGCGCAATGCCGAAATCGGTGATTTTCGCGTGACCATCGCGCACCACCATAATGTTGGCCGGCTTGATGTCACGATGCACGATGTCATGCTCGTGCGCATAGGCCAGACCATCCGCCACTTGCGCCACAATATCCAGTGTCTGCGCGACCGGCAGAACCGGCTCGTCATCCAGGATGTCGCGCAGCTCGCGGCCTTCCAGAAATTCCATCGCAATATAGGCGATGTCGCCGCTCTTGCCCACATCGTAAACCGTCACGATATTCGGGTGATTGAGCCGCCCGGCCGCCCTGGCCTCCTGGTAAAAGCGTCCTTCGTATTCTTCTTTTTCTTCCTGTGCCAGGCCGAGATTGATGGTCTTGATCGCCACCACACGATCAATCAGGGGATCTCTCGCCTTGTAGACGATCCCCATGGCCCCCTGGCCGAGTTCGCCAAGCACCTCATAACGCCCCAAGCGGCTAATCATCATGTACTCCCGTATGCGTCACTTGCCGATCATCCATCAATCACAGACAGAAATTGGGTTTGATCGTCATGGTTTTGCCTGGCTGCACGACAACTTCCTCTGAGTAGATGCTCCCGCGCGTCATGTCATTGATGCCGATCTGGTGTTTGCCCGGCGACAGCGAAAAAGTCAGGGAACCAGAACTGATCACACCTTTCTTTCGCCCATCGACCATTACCGTCGCCCCGTCGGTACAGTCGACAATCACGGTAGCGTCCGGGCCGTGCGTTGTGGGCGTCGGCGACGCTGCAAAACGCTTGGAGAAAAACTGGACCACTTCATCAATATTCATATTGCGGATACCACCACCCTGGCCCTCCGTGGACTTTTGCCGCCCACTTTCCTGCGGGGCTTTGGTAGCGGGTTTCTCGACATTGGGTGACAGACGCGATTCCTGCAATTGCTCATACTGGGGGGCCCCGGAAGATTGCGGCTGGGCTACAACGTCAGTGGTAGCGGGCACTCCAGAGGACTCTGCCGGCAAGTTGTTGAGTCGTGCGCTGAAGCGCAACCCCAGCGAAGAAGGCACGGCTGATGCCGCCTCGGCATGAGGTTCACCTGCTCTGGGCGGCGCACCGGAAGTCTCACCAAACCCGGCCAATCTCACGGCAAGCACCAGCAACAGTAACAGCGGAACTGCAACCGTCCCGACGTATATGGCCCGCTGCCTGGGCTTGGCACTCCGGAGCCGCATCAACTGGTTAGTAACCAGCACCTCAAGCCGCATGGCAGCCGCATGCCAGGTCCGATTGGCGGCGCCAAATAATCCGAGAGAGCGAGCTGCGGCTCGCTTCTCACGCATCTGTGCCGCCACCGGGCGGGATGCTTTATCCTCTGGATAGCCGATCGCAAACACTTCATGCTCGCGTACGTGCTTGTCAGTGCGCGAGCCCTGGTAATGAAACAGGCTGGCATACTGCGGAGCAACTCGCAGCACCGCATCATAGTAGGAACGCGACACCAGAATCTGGCTGACATCGGCAAAGCCCATCACCCGCTGCGCAACATTGATCCCGTCCCCGACGATGCAGGGTTGACCATTCACGTCCCGTACCAGGCGCACTGGTCCCAGATTGATCCCCATGCTCACCTGCAAGCGCGGCTCCACATTCGGATCTTCATTGAGCAGGCTTTCGCGCAGGCTCAGCGCGGTCTTCAAGGCATCGGCCGCGTCGCCCAGGAAATTGATCGCCACGCTATCGCCTGCGTCGAGGACGATACGGTCGGCCATTGGCACATCCCGAATCGCGGCGGCGAGATAACCGTTGAACCGGTCCTTGAGCAAAATCTGGACGGCCACCGGCTTCCTGGAATATTCGACAATATCCAAGAACAGTACACTGCACATGACGGTCTTATTTGCGCGCTCTTCCATTCAGATTTTTCACTACCCTGGAACTTATTGTTATTTTTTAGATACCTGGTCACACCGATCGCCGGCGCGCGCCGGTGCGAATTCTAGTGGTCATCAGGCTAATACACCAGTGTTAACTTCTCAACCGCAGCAGCAACCGGAAACCCGAATGACCCCCAGAACAACCTGAGTACCGCACCAGTGCATGCGCGAATATCCGCGCCGCCAAGCCGGCACGCGTCACTGATCCTGGTTAATCGTGACTGGCGGGACACCTGCCCATTCCAGTACTTGCGCTACTTCGCCCTCGCCCAGCTCCGCGCTCATGCCGCGCTTCAATCGCGGCGGCAGATTGATAATACCGAAACGCACGCGCATCAAGCGACTGACCGGCAACCCCAGTGCATCGAAAGTGCGTCGCACCACGCGATTGCGTCCTTCTTTCAGCATCACCCGGTACCAGTGATTGAAGCCTTCGCCGCCCTGATCTTCGAGCTTGTCAAATTTGACCAACCCGTCTTCCAGTTGGACGCCCTGTTTAAGCACCTGGCTTATCTGCTCGTCGGTCATGGTACCCTGCACGCGCACCGCATATTCGCGCTCCACCTCGAATCGGGGATGCATCAGATGATTCGCCAGTTCGCCGGAAGTGGTGAAAATCAACAGGCCGCTGGTATTGAAGTCAAGGCGGCCAATGGCGATCCATTTCTGCCCGCGCAGTCGCGGAAGTTTGTCGAACACGCTGGCACGTTTTTCCGGATCGTCCCGGCTCACGATTTCGCCTTCGGGCTTGTGGTACAGCAACACGCGCACGGCGTGGTTTCTGGCACCCACGCGAAGGGTGCGCCGTTCCGTTTTCACCAGATCGCCTGGTTTCACGCGCATCCCCAGAGTAGCCGGTTCACCATTCACGCTGACGCGCCCCGCGGCAATCCACTCTTCCATCGCACGGCGTGAGCCGAATCCGGCCTGGGCCAATACTTTTTGAAGTTTTTCGCCCGGTTCAATATCCGGAAGCTGTTTGCCCGCCGGGCTTTTGGGTGTGAATCCCCTGTGGTTCTTTCTGGTCATGCCTCTACCTCGCGCCGTTCCAGCATCGCTTGCGCCAGCGTGCCGCTATCCACCTGCTGCAATTCGCCGCCCACCGGCAACCCGCGTGCAATCCGCGATACCCTGACACCCTGTGCCCGCAGCATAGTCGCCAGATAGTGCGCGGTCGCGTCGCCCTCGACCGTGAAATTGGTTGCCAGTATGACCTCACACGGGGATTCCTGAACCCGTTTGAGCAACCGGTCAAAATGCAGTTCCCTGGCGCCGATGCCGTCCAGGGGTGAGAGTCTGCCCATCAACACAAAATACATGCCCCGGTAGCATTGAGTCTGCTCCATCATCAGCAGGTCGGCCGGCATTTCCACCACACACAACAAGCTCGGGTCACGCTTTCCCGACGCACACAATGCACACACTTCCTGCTCCGTGAAATTATTGCATTTGGAGCAATGCCTGATATTCACGGCAGCTCGCTCGAGCGTCCGCGCGAGCTGCTGCGCGCCGGCACGATCGCGTTGCAGCAGATGATAGGCCATGCGCTGCGCCGACTTCGGCCCAACCCCGGGGAGGCAGCGCAATGCCGTAATTAATTCGTCCAGCTGGGAAGGCATCAGAATGGCAACTTCATCCCGGGCGGCAAGCCCATGCCGGCAGTAAATCCGCTCATGCGCTGCTGGGTGGTGGCTTCCACTTTCTTCAGTGCATCGTTGACCGCCAGAACAATCAAATCTTCCAGCATTTCCTTGTCATCCGACAGCACACTGTCATCCAGCGACACGCGGCGTACCTCGTGGCCACAGGTCATGGTCACTTTGACCATGCCCGCACCGGCCTGGCCTTCCACCTCGACGGTAGCCAGTTCTGCCTGCGCCTTCTGCATGTTCTGCTGCATCATTTGCGCCTGTTTCATCAGTCCGCCCAATCCGCCCTTCATCATTTCGGTATCCTCCTTAGCTTTACTATATTGGTTTGATTGATTCCGTTATCACGCTGGCATCCAGCTCCGCTTGCGCTTCGCGCACAAACGCATCGTGTGCTATGGACTCATTCGCCTGCTGTTGCCGAAGTTGCTGAGCCCTGAGTTCGATTACCGCGGGGGTCGCAGCTTCCGCCCGCCCCACCACAATATTCAACCTCATCGGCTTGGCAAAGTATTCGCTCAATGCGCCCTGCAGCTTTTCGGCGGCCATTCTATTGTTTTGAAAATGCTTGTGCTCTTGCGCCAGGCACAAGGTAATTTGTCCTTCTGACAAGTCCTGCAGCACGCAGTGCTTTGCCAGCTGAAGTGCCATGCCCTGCACCTGCAACTGACCCAGCAACGTGTTCCAGTCAACTTGACCGCCAGGCACGGCTGCATTTTCCACCGCAGCGACAGCTGGCTCTCGGTTTATCGGGGCAATCGCAGCAGCAACCTTTGGTTGAGCCGCCGGAGCGATTGTCCCGGTTGGTTGTCCGGTACGGGTTGCTCTGGCTGTCGCCGGTTCCATCTCTCTGACCGGCGCAAACACCAGCATGCGCAGGAGTGTCATGGTAAAACCGGCATATTCGTCCGGGGCAAGATCAATTTCATCACGCCCATGGATGACAATTTGATAATACAGTTGCACGTCTTCGGCGGTGAATGCCTTTGCCAATTCCAGCAACCGCACCCGCTCAGGTTCATCGTCAGCGAGTGCCTGCGGCACCGTCTGTGCCAGCGCAATCCGATGCAGCAACGTGGCCAGCTCCTGCAACGCCGCCTCAAACGCCACGCTGCGTGCGGCCATGTTGTCGGCGATTTCGAGCAGCACCGCGCCGTCCTGGCGATGCAACGCCACGAGCAAGTCGAACAGATAGCCCTGGTCGATCGCGCCCAGCATCGCGCGCACGACCGTTTCCTCCACCTTGCCGGCCGAAAAAGCAATCGCCTGGTCCATCAGGCTCAGCGCGTCACGCATACTGCCGTGGGCGGCGCGCGCGATTAACGCAACCGCCCCAGGTTCGGACGCAATCTGCTCCTGTTCCAGCACATACTGCAAGTGAGCAGCAATTTGCGCGGGCGGCAATTGTTTCAGGTTAAATTGAAGGCAACGCGACAATACCGTGACGGGGATCTTCTGCGGATCGGTCGTAGCAAGAATGAACTTGACATGCCCCGGCGGCTCTTCAAGCGTTTTCAACATCGCATTGAATGCCGACTTCGACAGCATGTGCACTTCATCGATGATGTATACCTTGAAGCGCCCATTGGTCGGTGCATACAGCGCGCTTTCCAGCAGCTCGCGCATGTTGTCCACCTGGGTATTGGAGGCGGCATCGAGCTCGATCAAGTCCACGAACCGGCCGCTGTCGATCTCCCTGCAGGCATTACACTCTCCGCACGGCGTAGCAGTAATGCCGGTCGCGCAATTCAGCGATTTCGCAAAGATCCGAGCGATCGTCGTCTTGCCGACACCGCGCGTACCGGTAAACAGATAGGCATGGTGCAAACGTTTCTGTGTGAGCGCATTACTGAGCGCCTTGACGACATGCTCCTGGCCCGCCAATTGCGCGAAAGTTTTAGGACGCCATTTGCGCGCCAGGACTGTTGTTGCTGACAAGCTACACCACGTTAAAAATTATAGGCAAAGCGAACCTGATTGAAATTGATTCCCTGGTTCGGCTTCTTGATATCCGCATTGGAAAGGTGCTGATAGCGATAGCCCAGATCAAACTGATGGCGATCACCGAACCGCACGCCGACACCAATATGATCGCCGAATTGAAAGGCCGTACTAAAATGCCGGTTGGTATAAATGAAGGTCGGCGTGATCAGATGAAATCCGATTGCACCTTCCAGATACGGCGCAAACCCGGAGAGCGTTCTCTGCTGAAACCGGAACACCGGCGTGATCCCCAGATCGGTAATCGTCTGGTTGTTGCCGACTGAACTATGCCCGCGCCAGCGCCCCAATGATGCTTCCCAATAACCGGTCACCAGCCAATTGCCACTGTCCAGCCATTTCCGGTCGAAATTCCACAACGCTCCGACGCGCCCCATGTCGGTGGCCATCCCGGTGCCATATTCGACCGACACGCCATCAACCGCAAGCGCCTTACCACTAAACAACAATGCAGCCACTATCCAAGCAGTTCTTTTCATAACGCTCTCCAATGACTCCACAAAACAGGAGGCGAGCCTTACCCCCGGCACTTGCAGTAATTAGCTGTGGCTGCTTCCTTCCGGACCTGACCAGGTTCACTAACCTGCAATGCGGGGAGACCCGCCAATTCTTTTGGAACCTCAAAAACTACAAACTTTGAGATTCCCTAATCTCTCACATATCGGAATCATGTCGATACGTTGATGCCATTCCCGGCTGCGATGCAGCCGAGCCATCTCGTGGCTGCCATGATAAACGAAGCTGTGGGTAAAATCCATTCAGAATGTCAGCAAATTCTGCGCCTGCATGCAAATAAAAAAGCCCGCATCAATGCGGGCTTAATTTTTTTGGTGGGCCGTGAAGTATTCGAACCTTCGACCAATGGATTAAGAGTCCACTGCTCTACCAGCTGAGCTAACGACCCGATATCTGCGATATCAAAGCGGCGCGCATTATCTGAAATGCCTCATGCTTTGTCAAAGCATTTCATTCTGGACACTGCGTCCAAGCGACAACGCCCTCCTGAGAGGGCGCTATCTAGTAAGGAGTCTGACGATGACCTACTTTCACATGGAAGGACCACACTATCATCGGCGCGGAGTCGTTTCACTGTCCTGTTCGGGATGGGAAGGAGTGGGACCAACTCGCTATGGTCGTCAGACAAACTGTTCGGCAGTCGAC
>DASSQR010000122.1:0-2870 GCA_035702405.1 Gallionella sp.
TATTGATTGGCCGCTACCTGGAAGGAATGTTCCGGCACCAGGCGGTTTCTTCAACCAAACGCCTGATGGAGTTGCAGCCGCGCGCCGCGATTGTCATGCGTGATGGCAAGGAGGAGATGACGCCGATTCGCGGGGTAAAACCGGGCGACCACGTATTGATCAAGCCGGGTTACAAGGTGCCGGTGGATGGAGTCGTAATCGAGGGGCGCAGCGCGGTCGATGAATCCATGCTGAGCGGCGAGGCCGTGCCGGTGGCCAAAGCTGCGGGTGCTCATGTTTCCGCGGGCACGGTAAATACCGATGGTGCGCTGATCGTGGAGGTGCGCTCATTATTGCAGGACACGACCCTCGCAAGAATTATTCGACTGGTCGAAGAAGCGCAAGCCTCCAAGGCGCCGATCCAGCGCATTGCCGACACCATCGTGCCATGGTTTGTGCTGGTGACGCTGCTCTGTGCATCCCTGACCTTCTTCCTTTGGGGGCAGAGTGGTTTTGAGATGGCTTTGATGGCGGCTACCTCCGTGTTGATCATTACCTGCCCTTGTGCGCTCGGCATGGCGACTCCGATGTCAATTGCCGTGGCCTCCGGGCTCGGCGCAAAATATGGCATTCTGGTCAAGAACGGACTGGTGCTGGAAACCTTGTCGAAGGTCACACACTTCGTGTTTGACAAGACGGGTACCCTGACCGAAGGCAAAATGACCGTCGCACATATTCATGCCGCAGCTGGTGCGCCGAACGAGGATATTTTGCGTAGTGCGGCCGCGGTGGAACGATTTAGCGAACACAGCGTGGCCAAGGCGATTGTGGCTAAGGCGGACGAATTGCAGTTAAATTACCGCGACGCTGGGGTGACCGGCTTTCGTGCCACTGCGGGGTTGGGCGTGGAGGCGAGCATGCGCGGAGTTGGCGTGCTGCTGGGAAGTGCGGAATGGCTCGCGCAAAACAGGATACCACTGAGCCACGAGCTTCAGGCGTCGGCGCATGAGTGGGAAGGTCTTGCGATGAGCTGCGTGCATGTGGCGGTGGACGGCCTCCATGTGGCAGTGTTTGCGCTGGCGGACAAATTGCGGCCAGACGCACAACAACTGGTGAATGAATTGCGTGCTGCCGGCATCGCCATGACGTTGCTGAGCGGCGACCGCAGACCGGTGGCAGAGGCGGTGGCCCGGCAACTGGGTGGCATGGATGTGATTGCCGAAGTATTGCCGCAGGACAAGGATAATGTGATTCGGCAGTTGCAGCAGAACGGAGCGAAAGTAGCCATGGTTGGGGACGGCATCAATGATGCGCCCGCCTTGATCCGCGCCGACGTCGGGATTGCGCTGGGTTCGGGGACGGATGTGTCAGTGGAAAGCGCCGACATTGTGCTGATGCACAACGAACTCGACAAGGTGCGTCTCGCGACATTACTGTCGCGCCGTACGCTGCGCACCATCAAACAGAATATCGGGCTGTCATTCGTTTATAACGCTATCATGGTGCCGCTGGCGATGATGGCCAAGGTCAGTCCGCTGGTGGCTGCAATCACGATGCCGATCAGCTCCCTGATTGTCATTGGCAATGCGGCACGCATACGTACCTTATTCAAGAACCAAAAGGTGTAGGAGCTAAAATGGACGTGATTTACAGTTTGATTCCCGGCATGGCGTTCTTTGGCGTCATGTTTCTGATGGTGCTGATCTGGGCGGTAAAGAAGGGTCAATATGAAGACATGGAGGGCAACGCGAGCAGAATTCTGCACGACGACGATGAGGAGATGCTGCATCCTTCCGCTGGCAGCAAGGGTGGCAGCGCCAGCAAATAAATAACAAGCAGAATTTTCGCTAAGGGCCGGAGTCCGGTCTCCGGCCCATAACCGCTGGGCTACTGGCTACGGCAGAGCTTCGCCGTTAGCTACAATTGGTTGTTCAAGTTTGCCAAAGTCCTTGGGCGGAACAAACTGCAGCACCGCCTTTTCCTCACCGCCTGCAGCAATATCCAGGCCATGCTGCGGATATAACCAATGCACCGCGGCGCTTTTCTTTTCCTTGATGCGCTGCGCGGGCTGACCGAAGCGCTTGCGGATAATTTCCTCATTCAGACGAACTGAAGGCAAATAGGTCAGGCTGGCGACCGGCAGCGTACGCAGCCGGGTGATATCGTCCGGCGTCAAGGTAATCTGCTTGCCGCTCTCCGTGGCGGTCATGCGCAAGCCGCGCTCATACATCTCCAGCAATTCGCTGTCGGGAGCCGCGATGCTCAGAACAATTTTTGCCTTGAATCCAGCCAGATTGACCTGCTCGAAAAACATCTCGGCAACCAGTCGACCATCCTTTGACTTGAACAGGCTGGGTTTGGCCAACTCCTTGAAATGCTGCTCGGCCTCATTGGTCGTGGTTTTCCCCAGGGTTACCCCGAAAACGCGTGTGGTGTCCGGGGTTGGATGTTCGATATGCCAAGGCAGATCCGTCTTGTCGCTGGGAGGCGCGGGGATGAAGAATGAGCCGACAACAGCCAGGACAGCCAGGATGCCGAGGCTCCAGAATAATTTACGTTCCATTGAATAACCACTACTTGGGTAATTATGCGGAAGCTGCGGGAGCTTCCGGATTGAGTTCGACAAAACGCTTCGGCAGTTTCCCGACGCGCGCCAGATGCACCGATTCATTGCCAAGGATGATGAGCAGCAACAGCGCAACCATGAACGGCAACAGACCGGTCCCGCCGAGCAGGGCAACAGTAGCGACCTTCGACCACCCCAGCGCCTTGGACAGCCAGAAGCCGCCGCCGAGAATCGCACAGGCAGCGCTGAGCAGCAGCGTGAACTGGCGGTTGCGCTTGACCGCAATTTTCCAGTGTGACTTGATGAACCATGGTTCGTCACTGGT
>DASSQR010000123.1:0-22973 GCA_035702405.1 Gallionella sp.
TGCTGGGTGGACTGTGGCACGGTGCGGGCTGGACTTTCGTGATCTGGGGTGGACTGCACGGCATCTATCTGGTCATCAATCATGCCTGGCATTCGCTACGACGCATGGTCGGCCAGGACCCCAATGTGCCATTGGCCCGCCCCGTGCATGCGCTTTCGGTGGTGTTCACCTTCTTCGCCGTGACGCTCGCCTGGGTGTTCTTCCGGGCGAGCGACTTTTCCACGGCGCTGAATATCGTGCAGGTCATGCTCGGGTCGAATGGGGTCGCGCTGCCGGATAACTGGTTCGCGCGCTTCCCCGCTTTCCATGACTGGCTGGACAGCTACGGCCTGTTTGCGCCCAGCAACGGGCTGGCGACCAGCGGCATGATGAACTGGATCTGGATCCTGCTGCTGGTCGTGTGGCTGGCACCCAATACCCAGACCATCATGCAGACGTTCCGCCCGGCGCTCGATGCGCCGCAACCGTCTGCCCGCACGCGGCTGGCCTGGCGACCGAGCCTCGTCGCCGCACTGCTGATCTGGGGACTGGCGTTTGCGGCATTGATCAACCTGTCGCAGCAATCGACCTTTCTGTACTTCCAGTTCTGACGATGCACAAACGCTACCTGTTCTGGCTGTTGTTCTTTTGCGGCATTACGCTGCTGCCGGCCATCGCACTCAACTGGCTGTTGCTCCGCAACGAAGGTGATGTGACCGCGATCTCGTTTGCCGCCAGCGACTGGCAGCGTCAGACGCACGGCACCACCTTCACGCCAACGATGGGCAACAATTATTTGTTCAAAACCCTGCGCCTCAATGACCGTCTTCCCGAAATCGACACCTTAATCTTCGGCTCGTCGACGGGCATGCCGATCGACAGCACGATGCTGCCCCCGGACTGGCGGCTGTACAACTTTACGCTGAGCGGCAGCCCGCTGACCGCGAGCATCGCACAGGCAGAATACCTGGTGCAGCACGCACCCCGGATCAGGCACTACATCATTGCGCTGGACTGGTCGCTCGGCTTTGTCTACGAACCCGCAGCGGGGGCCATTGCGCCCGCCGACCTGTCCGCACCGCAACGCGGCGCAGGCAATCCGCAAGCCAAGTCCCGCTCATTCCTGGACACCCTGAAGGAAGCCGCATCCTACCCGCGCATGGAGAAGCTCTGGAAGATACTCCGCGAAGTAGCCAAGTCGGCACACCCACGCGAAACCTTTCATGAATATTTCCTGCAACTGGGCAGCAATGAATACACCTGCCCCGATGGCACCTCAAAGGGCAAGGATTTCGGCATCTACAATCGTGGAACCTGCAACGGTTTCCGCTACGACGGCAGCGCCACCTACTCCGATTACAACCGCATCGATAATGCCAACCGCCTGATCATCGGCGCACTGGCCTACGGCTCGAAGTACGCACGCGCGTTGCAGCGTACCCAGGGCGCGATTGATTCCGGACTGTTCCGCAATCTGGCGTCGCTGAACCGCGCAATCAAAGCCAATGGCGGCCAATTGATCGTCTACATGCCCCCGCTGATGCCCGGCCTCGAAGCAGCCATCATGAAACACCCGCAATTCTCCGGTTATCTGGCACGCACCAAACAGGACCTGAAGTCCTGGGCAGCGCAGAATGACGGCATCGTGCTGGATTTCGGCCAGAGCGAAAAATATGGTTGCACTGCCAGCGAATTTCTCGATGAACACCATGCCGATCCCGCCTGCTACAGCAAGATATTCCGGATTTTCTGGCAGAATGTCGGAATTTCTGGCGCCTCGCCAGATCGCAGGAACTGACAGGTATGCAGACTCTGAAGTCGATCAATGATCTGAAGCGACACACTCAAGCTATCCAGGCGGAATTGGATGCCGCGGTCGCCCGTGTGTTGCACAGCGGCTGGTTCGTGCTCGGCCCGGAAGTGGCGGCGTTCGAGAACGAATTTGCGAGCTACTGCGGCACCGGGCACTGCGTGTCGCTCGCCAATGGAACGGACGCGCTGGAACTCGCATTGCGCGCGCTGAATATCGGGGCCGGCAAGAACGTGCTGACAGTGGCGAATGCCGGCATGTACAGCACCGCTGCCATTCTCGCTGCGGGTGCCCGACCGGTATTTGCCGATGTGCACTCGGACACGTTGCTGATGGACAGTGCCGAAGTTGCCCGCGTGCTCGAACAGCAAAAGATCGATGCAATCATTGTGACCCACCTTTATGGCCTGCTCGCCGACATCGGCAAACTGGTCGAACTGGCGCGGGATTATGGCATCCCGGTGATCGAGGACTGCGCGCAGGCACATGGCGCAGGACTGAAGCAACAAAAGACTGGTTCCTTTGGCGACATCGCCTGCTTCAGTTTTTATCCGACCAAGAATCTGGGCGCATTGGGTGATGGCGGTGCGATCGTGACCTCACAACCGGAACTGGCTGCCAAAGTGCGGCAGTTGCGGCAATATGGCTGGAGCAGCAAATACCATGCGGCTGTGCCCGGCGGACGCAACAGCCGGCTGGATGAAATGCAGGCGGCGGTGCTGCGCGTGATGCTGCCCTTGCTCGATCAATGGAATGCGCGCCGCCGCGAAATTGCAGCGCGTTATTCGGAAGGGATAAGTCATCCCAAAGTAAACGTGCCGCCGGTGCACGGCACTGAATACGTGGCGCACCTTTATGTCATCAGGACGCCCGAGCGGGACCGGCTGAAACAGCACCTGAGCGATGCCGCGATTCCGAGCGACGTCCATTACCCCGTGCCCGATTACGCGCAGGCTGCCTGCCGCGATCTGTGTGATCGGGTGAATCTCCCGGTTACGGCACAGGCCTGCAACGAAGTGCTGACACTGCCGTGTTTTCCGGAAATGCGGGATGACGAAGTTGACTCCATCATTGCGTGCGTGAACTCATGGTAACTACGCTGTCCGTCGTCATTCCTGTATACCGCAACGAGGGCTCCATCGCGCCGCTGGTCGCCGCCCTGTCGGAGGTTGCGCGCACGGCCAGGATGAATTTTGACTGCACGCTCGAGGTCGTATTTGTCGTGGATGGCAGCCCGGATAACAGCTATACCATTCTAGCCAAGGCGTTGCCCAGCGCGCCTTTTGCGTCTCAACTCCTGCTGCATTCGCGCAATTTCGGTTCGTTTGCCGCCATCCGCACCGGCCTGCAGGCCGCCACCGGCCAATACTTCGGCGTGATTGCCGCCGATCTCCAGGAACCGCCGGAACTGGTACTGCAATTCCTGGAAAAGCTTGCCTCCGGCAACTGCGACATTGTGGTGGGCTGCCGGGAAAATCGCCAGGACCCACTCATGACGCGCCTAGCTTCCAACGTATTCTGGAAGCTGTACAAGAAATTCATCGTTCACGACATTCCGGAAAAAGGCGTCGATGTATTCGGCTGCAACCGCATCTTCCGCGATCGCCTGCTGGCGCTGGAGGAATCGAATAGTTCGCTGGTCGGGCTGATTTTCTGGCTCGGTTTTCGCCGCGCCGAGGTCACCTATGAGCGACGCCAGCGCGAGCATGGCAAAAGTGCGTGGACACTGACGAAGAAATTGAATTACCTGCTCGACAGCGTATTTTCGTTTACCGACCTGCCGATCAAGCTGCTCGGCCTGTTCGGGCTGCTCGGGATCATCGCGTCTTTGATCCTTGGCTCGGTCATTTTGCTCGCCAAGGTGCTCGGCGACATTCCGGTGCCTGGCTACGCTGCCACGGTGTTGACCGTGCTTTTTTTTGGCGCGCTGAATTCACTGGGTCTCGGCATCATCGGCACTTACGCATGGCGTGCCTATGAAAACACAAAGGGGCGACCGCTGGCAGTGACCATGCTGGAACAGAAGTTTACCGGTGCGAGCGACCCGAACCCCTAACTGTATGAGATAGAGATATGGCCAAATACTTTGTACATGAGAAAGCCATCTGCGAATCGCCGAACATTGGCGATAATACGCGGGTGTGGGCGTTTGCACACATCCTGCCCGGCGCCGTCATCGGTGCGGACTGCAATATCTGCGACGGCACGTTCATCGAAAACGAGGTCATCCTCGGCAACCGCGTCACGGTGAAATGCGGCGTGCAATTGTGGGATGGGCTAACCGTCGAGGACGACGTTTTCATCGGCCCGAATGCCACCTTCACCAACGACCGCTTCCCACGCAGCAAGAACTATCCGGATCAATACCCCAAGACAATATTACGTAAAGGCGTGTCTATCGGGGCCAACGCGACCATCCTGCCCGGGCTGGAAATTGGCACCGGCGCAATGATCGGTGCCGGCGCGGTAATTACCCGTTCGGTGCCGCCTAATGCGATTGCCGTTGGCAATCCGGCCAGCATTGTCGGCTATGTCGGCACACAGGATAACCCGTCGGCTGCCCCGGCAGCACCGGTCGCAGGCACAGAAGCCAATAAAGTCACTGCTGTCGGCGTCGGCGGCGTTACCCTGCACGAGCTGCCGCATATCGAAGACATGCGCGGCAGCCTGAGCGTTGGTGAGTTCGAACGCTCGGTTCCGTTTCAGCCCAAACGCTATTTCCTCGTGTTCGATGTTCCGAGCCGAGAAGTTCGCGGCGAGCATGCGCACCGCCAATGTCACCAGTTCCTGATATGCGTGCGCGGCAGTTGCTCGGTGGTCGCCGACGACGGCAAGAACCGCTGTGAATACCAGCTCGACCGTCCCAATTTGGGCATCTATCTGCCTCCCATGACCTGGGGCACGCAGTACAAATACTCGAGCGACGCCGTATTGCTGGTGTTTGCGTCCGACTACTACGACGCCGCTGATTACATCCGGGACTACGGCGAATTTGCCGCGCTGGTTCGCAGTCAGTCTGGCAAGTAAGACTGACCACCAGGATGAAAACCATGCGCGGTGAATTTGTCCGCTTCCTGCTGGTCGGCGCAGTCAACACCGCAACCAGCTACCTGCTGTACCTGTTGCTGCTGGTCCTGTTGCCATACTTGCTCGCCTACTCGCTCGCCTACTGCATCGGTATCGTGATTTCCTACTTCCTGAACGTGCGCTTTGTGTTCCGCCGAAAGGCCAGTCTGGCGGGGTTCATCGCATTTCCGCTGGTGTATGTCATCCAGTACGGGCTGGGCGTGCTGGTCCTGTGGCTGCTGGTCGACTTGGCCAATGTCTCGCCGGCATGGGCCATGATTGGGGTGATCGTTGCAACCATTCCGGTCACGTTCTTGGCGAGCCGCTTCATTCTGAACAAGAAAGGGCAGCCGTGTTGAGCGCGAAACCCGAAGTCATAACGCGGTGGTTGATCGCGCTGGCTGCGCTCAGCTTCGTGCCGACGTTGTTCTTCTACCTGACCGGCGAAGAGGGCATTTACACCATCACCTCCATGGAGATGTGGCACGAGCAAAACTGGTTGCAGCAGATCATGTACGGCGCCGACAACGGCCGGCCACCGCTGGTGAACTGGCTGATCATGCCGCTGGCCGAGTTGATCGGCTGGAGCCATGTCACCATCGCCACGCGGCTGGTTTCGGTCACGGCAACACTGGGAACGGTCGGCTGGCTGTACTGGTTAAGCCGCAGGCTGGCCGCCGACAAATTGTTTGCACAGTTTGCCGCGCTTACCTGCCTCGCGCTGGCGGACTTGCTGCTGTATCGCGGCTGGCTTAGCTATACCGATCCGGTGTTTGCGTTCTTTACTTTCGGCGCGATGGCAACCCTCTGGGTCAGTGCCACTGAACAACGCGTCGGTTGGCTGCTGTTGTCTGTGGTGCTGGTGAGTTGCGCGCTGCTGACCAAAGCGTTCACGGCCTATATCTTCTACGGCACGGTCGCGTTCGTGCTGCTGTGGCAACTCGAACCGCGCAAATTTCTGCTGGCGCCCGAATCCCTGTTCGCGTTTTTGCTGGCGCTGGTCGTACCGCTGCTCTGGTTTGCATCCACCCATCAGGGCAGCAAGAGTGCCGGCATGCTAAGCGAGATCACGCGCAAGCTGTCGGCGCAGGATTTGTCCAGCTATCTTCAGCATCTGGCAATCTTTCCGCTGGATGTGATGCTCCGGCTGTCGCCGGCGATTCTGCTCGCGCTCTATTTGTTGTGGCGCAAGCGCGTGATTGAACCGGAGCATGCCAAAACTCACTTCCACGTCGCGCTGTGGATTGCCGTATTGGGATTTTTGCCGTACTGGTTGTCACCGCAAAGCAGCATCCGCTATCTGCTGCCGATCTATCCGATGATCGCGCTGGTTTGTGCTCGCCTGATCTGGCGCACCGGTGAAGCCGGCCGCGAACTGGCGCTACGCTGGTTCTCCGGCATCATCGCATTCAAATTCGTGTTTGCGCTGGCGCTGTTCCCGTATTACCAGACGCATTACCGCGGTGAAAATTACACCGTAGCAGCCCGCAACATCATGCAGCTGACTGCCGGCTACCCCCTTTACGTGACCGATGTAAGCTCGCCCGGGCTGTGTGTGACCGGCTTCATCGACGCCCAGCGGTTTCCGCAACCCCCGATCGTGTTCCCGCCGACGCAATGGGATAGCGGCTTCGTGATCTCCCGCACCAATGACCCGTTAATCGGGAAACTGGTGCGCGAATACAAACTGGCGTCCGATGATTTGTTCCTGCTGTGCCGGGGTGCGGCGTGCGCGGCATGGAAATAGTTCCGATCCCCTTCCTTCAGTCGCGCCGTAAATATATGGCCATGTCGTGGCCCTTGTTCAGGCCAGCGGCGAAGACATTCAGCAGTTCTCCCCCTATTTTCGCAAGGCGGTAAACCGGCTTGCTGCAATCGCCCTTCTCGCAGAAACGCACGCCGCGCGTACGCACGGCTGCGACCGAAAAGCCATTGTGTCGAGCGAGAGTGGCCAGCGAGTCCGGCGTGAAGAAACTGACATGTCCGCCATGCTTCGCAATGTCGAGGTATTCCCATTTCTCGCCCATCGCTGACATGCTCCAGCTCGCCGCGTTGCCGGTGCCGATCATCATGATGCCACCCGGCCGCAGGATGCGCCGACACTCCTGCAGAAGTTCACCCGGGTACTGCAGATGCTCGATTACCTCGAGCAAGGTCACCGCGTCGAATTGTCCGTCGGCATAGGCCGCTTCGTGCAACAGGCCCTGATGCACGTTCAAGCCGGCTGCCTGTGCGGTCGCAGCCGCTTTGGGCGCAGGCTCCACGCCTTGTGCCTGGTATCCCAGCCGGACCGCCGAGTGCAAAAATGCGCCGGCGGAGCAACCGACATCCAGCAAGCCGATTTGGCCGGGTGCCCGGCCGAGCAGTTTTGAAATCTGGTCGAGAAATTTTCTGGCGCGTCGCAACTGGCTGCGCTCCGAACCCGCTTTCGGCAGCGTACCCTTCGGGTCGTCAAATTCCTGCATCGACTGCCAATAGCGCGCCTCGCTGCACTGGCTGAGCAACTGACCGCAGGCAGTGCAGCGAAGCAGCGCGCCTTCCGGCATGAGATAGGAAGTGGTTTCCAGCGGCGCATTGCAACCGACCGGACAAGTTTTCAAAAAACGTTCGGTATTACTCATTTCAATTCTGTTGCGGGGATCTCGCGATAGATTGTCTCATATTCCTGCGCCATCTCGCGCCAGCTGCGCGCGAATTGCGGCGGCGCATCATTGCGCTGCAATTGCGATTCGACCGCCTGTGCCCACGCCTCTGTTCCTGCATCCAGTGCCAGCACAGCGCCCGCCTGCGGCGTGACATGCGCGGCCGCACCGCACACGTCGGAGATTACGGCCGGCACCTGCGCCGCCATTGCCTCGCTGATAACCATGCCATACGGTTCAGCCCTGGCCGGATGCAGCAATACATCGAAACTCGCATAGGGCGCCTGCGCGCACCAGCCGAGCAAGCGGTAGCCGCCCTGCCAGCCGGCGAACAGGTGCCGGATTTCCTCCGGTTGCGGTCCGCTCACCCACAACTCCAGGTTGGGACGGATACGCCGCAAGCGTGCAACAATTTCGGCGGCAAACGGCAATCCCTTGCGTTGCCATTCCTTGCCGACGAAACCGATTACCCCGCCATCGGGCGGCACGCAGCGTGGCGCACGCACCACACCGCCCGCCACTCCCGGCACGATGGGAACGGTCAGCTTGTTTGACAGGTACGGGTAATAGTGCGCGAGCATTTCGCGAATCACCTGCGAGTTTGGCACGATCTCCCGCGCCTGCTCCAGCTCGCGCCGTTCGAGGTACAGCTGCATCGCGACGCGCAGCGACACGCGCTTCCACCACGGCTTGTCGCGCACCGTGGCGAATGGTGGGCCGTGGAAAGTGGTGACGTGATGAAGATTCAGGCGCTCGTTGCTGTGGATTACCCAACCCGCGTGGGGGTGTGCCTGCAGCCAGTCCGCGACGCGCCAGCCAAAGCGTAGTAGCCCGAGCCAGCGCGGTCGCAACGCGATGGTGCCGAGTTCGTGCACCGTAATGCCCGGCGGTTTTTCGGCCAGGCAAGCCTCGCATAGCACCTCGACCTCATGCCCCAACTGCTGCAGCTCGCGCGTCAATTCCCAGACATACCGTTCCATCCCGCCAACCGGGCCGTAGCGGCGCACCACATGCAGAATCTTCAAGCGCGCTCCCCAGTTTCGCTGGTTCCCGAAACCGCAGCCGGCAGGTACTGGTCGAGTCCCTGCCGCGCGCGGATATGGGTCGCCTGCAGCACCTGCTCCAGCCGGCGGCGATTTTCTTCCAGCTGCGAGCGATCGTTTTCCCGGTGCCAGAGATGAAATACCGGTACTGAGAACCGTGCCGACTTGTTATAGATCCCGGCACGCAACAAGCGCACCACCAGATCGGAGTCTTCGAGTCCCCAGCCGGTGTAGCTTTCATCCAGGCCATTCACCCGCAACAGGTCCTCGCGCCACGCCGAAAGGTTGCAGGTTTTCGCCCCTTGCCAGCGCCGCGGAATCAGTTTGCGCAGCCAACCAAGGGGTAGCGGCAGCAGTGGCAGCAGCCGCTCGATTTGTCCGTTGCGGCGCGCGCGCAACCAATCTCGCCGCTGCCACCGATGGATCGGCAGCTGGTCGTGCAATATCTGTTCGGTAAATGCCTGCGTCAGCATCAGCCGGTTGCCGGACAGAAACCAGCCACGCTCGGCCAAACGGCGGTGCGCGGCAACAAAACCCGGCGGTGGCACGCAATCGCCATCGGTGAAGATAATGTAGTCCGCCTGCGTCGTGGCCAACGCGCGGTTGCGAATCGCGGCCGCGCGGAAACCGATGTCCTCCTGCCAGACGTGTTTGATTTCGAAAGGTGCGCGTGCCTGATAGGCCGCAATCAAATCGGCAGTGTCCCGCGTGGAACCATCATCGGCAACGATCACTTCAAAATTGCGGTCGGTCTGCGCCAGACAACCTTCCAGCACTGCGGCGAGCGCATCCGGCCGGTTGTAGGTGGTGACAATCAGAGCGATGCGAAAATCAGCGCGGCTCATGGTCATCCGCAGGCGGTTCGGTCCAATTCAGCTTCGCCGTCGCTGCCTTGGCATACCGGTAAAACGTGCCTTCGAAGTTTCCCAGCGCCAGCACAAAACCGGCCCAGCCGTCGAGAAAACCGAGCTTCAGCACGTAAATGCGGAAGAATGCCCAGATGCCGTGCCCCAGCGCACTGCCCATACCGGCCCGCCTGCCCCGGCGCTCCAGCTTGCGCGCGCCGAGCGTGGAATAGCGCTGCATCTTGTGCACCAGCTGTTCCAGGTTCTGGAACGGCACCTGAATGATGGCCGCCTTGAAATAGCCGACCGTGCCCTCAACGCGATACGACTCGTGCACTTCATCCTGATCGTTGAACACCAGCGCAGTCTTGCGGAACAGCTGCGGCTGGCGGTAATCAGGATACCAGCCGCTGTGCCGGATCCAGCGCCCCATGAACCAGTTGCGCCGCGGTACGTAGTAGGCATCGGCACCCGGCTGCGCCAGCACCCGTTCGATCTCGGCGCGCGCCGCCGCAGTACAACGCTCATCGGCATCGAGGCTGAACACCCAATCGTGGGCGCAGGCCGCAATCGCGTCGTTGCGCAGCTTGCCAAAGGTGGTGAACGGAATCTGTTTCACTGTCGCACCGAGGTCAGTCGCAATTTTCGCGGTGGCATCGGTGCTGTTCGAATCGAGCACCAGCACTTCGTCGGCCCAGAGCACACTCTGCACCGCGGCCGCAATCTTGTCCGCCTCGTTGTAGGTGATGATGTAGGCGCTGACCTTGGCGCGCTGTTTCATCTGTTCCGGATTTTCGCTAGCCACTTTTCGCTTTCCATTTCAAATCTGCAAACAGCACCGCCGTCATGAATGCAAACAACAGTCCGTCGGAATGATCCAGCAACGCCGAGTTGAACAGGCAATTCACCAGATAGGCCAGCACCAGGCCGCGCGCTGCGTCCTGTTCGAACGGCGTATCCAGCCGGGCCGCGCACCGCCATTCGGTATAAAACAGAAACAACAGCAAAGCTAATCCGATCAGGCCGGTCTGCACCGCAATCATCAGATACTCATTGTGCGGATTATGTGTCGCCGGCGCCCCAGTACCCTGTACCTGTTGGGCAAACGCGGCAGGGAAACCACCGGTTCCGACACCAATTACCGGATGCTGTTGCACAATCTGTACCGCGTTATAGTAGAAATCCAGGCGTTGTCCGGTCGACGTATCTTTGCCATGATTCGGTTGCCACGCCTGAAATTCGGACCACACCATATCCACCCGTTGCTGCAGGCGCGGTGACGCCTGATAGGCTGCCGCGACAAATCCCGGCAGCAACAACAATATCGCCGCACCTTGGCGCCAACCCCAGGTTTTACCGCGCGCCTGAACGTAACGCGCTGAAGTGGCCCAGGCAAACCAGCCGAGCAATGCCAACAGGATCAGATAGCCGGTGCGCCCCTGCAGCATGAACAGCACATTGATTCCCCCCAGTACTGCGAATGTTCCCCAGCCTAACCTGTTGCCTAACGAGGTAGCGTCACGCAACTTCAGCAGTGCCAGAAATACGGCAAAGGCCATCATGTTGTTTTGCGTGATGTGGCTGTGAAACACGGACGGATTATCGGCCGCGGCACCGATGTTCATCCAGTGCTGCACCGGCAACAGTTTCAGGCACACCAGAAACGACAACAACAAGGTTAAACCCATCGCAACCAGAAAGGCATTAATCGCGTGTTGCTGGCCTCGTCGACCTGACAGTAACACCATGAATAGCGGAACAAATGCCAAGTCTGCATATTTGGCCAAGGTATCGGCAGCTTCACGCCAGGGCGTTGTGCCGTACCAGATGGCTACCACGAGTGCGCCAAATAGCAGCCACGCCGAACGTGCCACCGGGTTCTCTCCGACAACTTGTACGGCCCTGCGTACACTAAACAACATCGCCAGCAGCACAACCGCCAGCAGCACATTGTCCAGTGCAACTGAAATCGGGACGGAAAACCCCAGCAGGATCGCACTTACCCGCGCCGGGGGAGTCGCAAAACCTTGCAGCAAGTTTTTGACGGCGCCGAATTTCACTGCCAGCTACTTTGTTGAGGATAAACGGGTCGCGGACCTGGCTGATATTCCGGCACCCAGCGGGTCAGCGCCTCGCGCACTGCGTCGTCCGGCATCGTGGTGGCCGCCACCCATTCCAGCAGTTGTTCCAGCCAGGCTTCATTCACCTGTTGCGCTTGGGCAATACGCAGTTTTGGGTGTGGAGTGGACAGGGTGTGTTCGTTGTCGGCAAGCAACTCTTCATACAGTTTCTCGCCGGGACGTAGGCCGGTAAACTCGATCTTGATTTCGTTTTCGGTAAAGCCTGACAGTCTGATCAAATCCTTTGCCAAGTCGACGATTTTGACCGGTTCGCCCATGTCGAGCACCATGATCTCGCCGCCCTGTCCCATCAGCCCCGCTTGCAGCACCAGCTGCGCGGCTTCGGGGATGGACATGAAATAGCGGGTAATTTCGGGGTGGGTAACCGTAATCGGTCCGCCCTGCGCAATCTGCGCCCGGAATTTTGGGATCACGCTGCCGGTGCTTCCCAGCACATTGCCGAAGCGCACCATCACGAAGCGGGTCGAACCCGAGGGTTGCAGTGCCTGACAGACCATTTCGGCCAGCCGCTTGCTCGCTCCCATGACATTAGTCGGATTGACTGCCTTGTCGGTGGAAATCATCACGAATTTGTCCACGCCATGCTGCTGCGCCGCACGCGCCACGGTCCAGGTGCCGAGCACATTGTTGCGGATCGCCTGCCAGGCGTTGTGCTGCTCCATCAGCGGCACATGTTTGTAGGCCGCAGCATGGAACACCGCGGTCGGCCGGTGTTGCTGCAGGACTTCATCCAGCCGCGCCGTGTCGCGCACATCGCCGACCAGGCAGACGAAGTTCAGCATGGGGAAGGTTTGTCGCAACTCCTGCTCGACGGTATACAGGGCAAATTCACTCTGCTCAAACAACACCAGTTCCGCGGGGGCAAAGCGCGCAATCTGGCGGCATAGTTCGGAGCCAATCGAGCCGCCGGCGCCGGTCACCATGACCACTTTGCCGGTCAGCAGGCCGTGCAGGCCCGCATCGTCCAGCACCACCGGATCGCGACCCAGCAAATCGTCCAGTTCAATGGCACGCAACTGGGAGACCGCGACCTTGCCGCTCATGAGATCTTCGAAGGATGGTACCGTGAGCACCTTCACGTTAGCCTGGTTGCAGAGTTGCATTGCGTGCATGCGCTGCTGGTGCGAGCTGGACGGCATCGCCACGATTACCTGCCTTACCCCAAGCTGCTCCACCCATTGCGGAAGGCTGTCCAGGCCGCCCAGTATGCGAACACCGTTCACGGTGCGGCCATGAAGCCGACTATCATCATCCAGAAAGCCAACCAGCAGCCATTCCGTATTCTTGGCCAAGTCCTTTGCCAGACTCGCCGCCGCATCACCAGCCCCCAATACCAGCACGGGTTCACCGCTCAGTTTGATGTTGCCATCTTTCCAGATTCGGTACATGAAGCGGCTGCCGCCCATCAGCACAATCAGCAGCAATGGATTGATCACCAGCACGGAGCGAGGGATCACCAACCCAAGGCGCAGCATCCAGAACATGAACGGAATGGCGGCTGCAGACAACATGACTGCCAGGACAATCCGGCGCAGATCGGTGGTGCTGGCATAGCGCCAAAGGCCGCGATACAAATGGAATTGCCAGAAGATCAGAACTTCCAGCGGCACGACCAGAATCAGGGTATACCGCAACTCGGCCGAATAGTCCGGCGGCAAATAAAAATTGAAACGCAGCAGATAAGCCAGACTCCACGCCACTGCCGCCGCAGCGACGTCATGCAGCACTGCCAGAAAAGTTCGCATACCGGGTTTAAGCATTGGCAACCTTCTTGAGGCCACGTTGCGAGTGCCGCCAACGCTTATCAACCAGCCACATCAATAGCAGATACACCAGCCCCCATCCCAGCAACAGAAACAGCTGGCCGATGCCGCTCATCTCCAACCCCAGCAATGCCGAAACACCGGTCAAGACCATCAGCGCATATTCGTAAAGCGCCGTGTTGCGATGTCCAAATCCCATCTGAACCAGTCGCTGGTAATAATGGCTGCGGTGCGCCTGGGAAAGTTTCTCGCCTCGCCGCGCCCGCTTGAACAGCGTTACCGTCGCATCCACTATAAAAGGGGAAAACACCAATATCGGAAACCAGAACGGCCAGTACGCCGCCTGCCACCCCCAGACCCCAAAGGCGGCGGCCAGAAAACCGAGTGGGATTGATCCCCCGTCGCCCATGAACACCTTGGCGGGATGAAAATTGAACACCAGAAAGCCTGCTGCTGCAGCTGACACGGAAAAATTCAGCAAGGCGAACTCACCATTTCCGGCTAACCACGCCCCGATCCCGTACGTGCCGAAGCCGAACAATGCCATGCCCCCGGCCAGACCGTCCGAGCCATCCATAAAGTTATACAGATTCGTCATCCACACCATGAACAAGAGCACGGGAATGAACCAAAGCCATTGCACTCCCGCACCTGAGACCGCAACCAGTGCCGCCAGAAAATGCCCAACCAGGCGTGTCCCGGCGGACAAGTTGCGCACGTCGTCTACCAACGATAACGCGAACAATCCCACTGCCGGCAAGGCAAGCCACCATACCCACATCTGGCTCAGCATCGCCCAGCCGCAGAGCATACCTACCACCAGGGCAATACCACCCACCCGTGGAACCGGCCGATGGTGCAACGATCGTTCGTTGGGAATATCGTGAACAATGAAGCCGGCCTTGCCCGTCGTCAGGACGAACGTCAGCACCAGCGTTACCAGTGCGCTGGCCAGCGGGGCGTAATACATCATGCCTTGTCTACCATGGGTTAATCGGCACGAATTTTATCATTTTGCACGGCAACCGCGCCGCCATTCGCAGCCAGCAGGGACAGGCAGTTCTGATACACCTGTTGCGGGGTAATCAGCAGTTGGCAAGGCGGGATGCCTTCCAGATTCGGCCTGGGGCAATCGCGTTTGAAGCACGGCGTGCAGTCGATCCCGGTAGTGAGATGCCGGCAGGATTTGTCGAGAATGCCGCTGTATTCCGGGTCGGTCGGGCCATGCAGCATGACACCCGGTACATCCAGCGCCGCCGCGAGGTGGCCAATTCCGGTCTCCACGCTGACGAAAGCGCGTGCGCGGAGCACCACGTTCATCAATTCAGTCAATGCCAGCCGGGGCAACACCCAAGCCTTGCTGCCACCACCCACCTGCAGGCGTTGCGCGCGCTGATGTTCCTCCTCATTACCCCATGGTAACAGGCAGCGCCACCCCGCTTGGGTTAACAGGCGAATCAGTTCTTGCCACGAAGATTCCGGCCAATATTTGCTGTCCCAGGTCGTCCCGTGCAGCAACATGAGATAGGGCTGAGCGGTCATCTCCGCCAGTTCGGCGCGGAGCGTACTTTGCAGTTGCCGCTTGCGAAACCCATCCAGGCCGAAATCGGCCGGTGGCATAATATCGATGTCAAATAAGCGCGCGACCAGCTGCCGGTTCTTTTCGATGACGTGCAGACCTGCCGGCACTGCAGCGGTCTTCCGGTAAAGCCGGGCCGCTAGCGGTTCCCGCGCGCCTTCGGCCGCGAAACCGGCCACCGGCACACCCGCAAGACGCGCCAGCACCGCGCTTTTGAGCAAACCCTGCGCATCCAGCACGATATCATAATGTTCCGAGCGCAATTGCCGGCGCACTTTGCCTAATAGTGCCGGAGCCCTCCACCACGTTTTTTTATGGGCGCGCAGTGGCACCGCAATGACCTTGTCGACAGCCGCATGCCAGCCCGCCATTTCGGCAAAGGCGGGCTCCACCAGCCAGTGAATTTCTGCTTGCGGAAAACGGCGACGCAAATCGCTGATGGCGGGAAACAAATGCAGAATGTCGCCCAGCGATGACAGTCTTACAACCAGGATTTTCATGTTGGAAATCTATGCATTACCGGAACTTGTTGCCGTTTGGCCGCTCCGGAAAGAACGCATTTTAGTGGGCACCGGCAAGTACTACAAATGTTTTTCTTGAGTAGCCGGCCCAACGCCACTACCATGCGTGGCGTCGCTGTAACTCTGCTGCAACCCGCATGAGACTCCTGTACACCATCGCGCTGTTCCTGCTGCTGCCATATATTTTTTTTCGCCTGCTTTGGCGTTCACGCAGGCAGCCGGAATATCTACGCCACCTCGGTGAACGATTCGGGTTTTATACAGTGCGCAGCGGCAAACCGGTCGTCTGGCTGCACGCCGTGTCAGTCGGCGAAACCCGCGCCACGCAAAACCTAGTCAGACGTCTGCAAGCAGACTACCCCAGTCACCAGATTCTGCTCACCCACACTACGCCCACCGGACGCACCGCCGGCGAGCAACTTTTTGGCGACAGCGTAATGCGGGTGTACCTGCCCTATGACTATCCGTTTGCGGTGAGCAATTTCCTGCGCCGTTTCCGGCCGCAGCTCGGCATCCTGATGGAGACCGAGATCTGGTTTAACCTGATTCACGCCTGCCACGTCAGTAATATGCCGCTGTTGTTGCTGAATGCGCGCATGTCGGAAAAATCTGCGCGTGGCTATGCGCGGTTTGCGCAGCTGACGCGCAACGCCTTGAATGAACTCACCGGCATCGCCGCGCAAACCGCCGATGATGCCACGCGCCTCACCAAGCTCGGTGCAGAAGACGTTAGCGTAATGGGCAATCTCAAGTTCGACATCGAAGCACCTGCCGCCATGCTGGGACTGGGAAAGCAGCTACGCGCACGCTTCGGCGCAACCCGCCGGATATTTCTGGCGGCCAGTACGCGTGAGGGCGAAGAGGCACTATTGGTCGATGCGCTGAAAAGTGTGCATATCCCGGGGCTGTTGCTGGTGGTCGTGCCACGCCACCCGCAGCGCTTCGCCGCCGTGGCAAACCTGCTGGAACAGAACGGTATTACCTTTCAGCGCCGGAGCGAGAATCGTGATGTCTCCGCGGAGACTCAAGTGGTGCTGGGTGACAGCATGGGTGAGATGTTCGCTTATTACGCTGCCGCCGATCTCGCCTTCATCGGCGGCAGCCTGCTGCCCTATGGTGGCCAGAATCTGATTGAAGCCTGCGCAGCCGGCACCCCGGTGCTGGTTGGCCCGCACACCTATAATTTTGCCGAGGCCACGCGCATGGCAGTTAACGCCGGCGCTGCCGCACAATTGCGGGACGCCGATGAAGTGGCTTCAGAAGCACAGCGCCTGCTGGGCACCCCCGGAGCTTTGTCGATGATGCGCGAGCAATGCGCCGGATTTGTGGAGCACAATCGCGGTGCCACCGATACGTCCTTGCAGATCATTAGTTCACTGCTCAATCCCGACGCTGGTCCAGTCTGATATGCGCCGGCCGAACGCACTTGGCGAACGAACCTGACAATCAGGCGGTTATCTCTTTGAGCACCTGCATCAAATAGCTGCCATACCCACCCTTCAGCAAGGGCGACGCGAGCCGCTCCAGTTGCGCGGCATCGATGAACCCCTTGCGATAGGCGATTTCCTCCGGACAGGCGATCTTCAATCCCTGACGGTGTTCGATGGTCTGAATGAACTGGCTGGCTTCGAGCAAGGATTGATGGGTGCCAGTATCCAGCCAGGCGTAACCGCGCCCCATCATTTCCACCGACAGCTTGCCACACTCAAGGTAGCTGCGGTTGACATCAGTGATCTCCAGTTCGCCGCGCGCAGACGGCTTGAGATTAGCTGCGATGTCCAACACCTCGTTGTCATAAAAATACAGGCCGGTCACCGCGTAGTTTGATCTTGGCTCTTGGGGTTTTTCTTCAATTGAAACGGCACGCCCGCTGGCATCAAACTCCACCACGCCGTAGCGTTCAGGGTCGCGCACATGATAGGCAAACACGGTGGCACCTTCTTCACGCTGCGACGCATTCTGTAACTGATGGTGCAGGGTATGGCCGTAAAAGATATTATCCCCCAGCACCAGCGCGGAAGGATGATTCCCGACAAAGTCGCGCCCAATGATGAAAGCCTGGGCCAGACCTTCCGGCGAGGGTTGCACGGCATACTGCAGATTCAGCCCCCATGCGCTGCCATCGCCCAGCAATTGCTCGAAGCGGGGCGTATCCATCGGCGTGGAGATGATCAGGATGTCGCGTATCCCCGCCAGCATCAGCGTTGACAGCGGGTAATAGATCATCGGCTTGTCATAGACCGGCAGCAACTGCTTGGACACAGCCAAGGTAACGGGATGCAAGCGTGTGCCGGAGCCGCCGGCGAGGATGATGCCTTTGCGTTGTGTCATGGTTACTTATCCAGAATTTCCGTGAGCATGCGCGACACGCCAGTCTGCCAAGCCGGCAGATTCAAATCAAAAGTATTGCGAAATTTCGCCGTGTCCAGACGCGAATTGTGCGGGCGCTTGGCAGCAGTTGGGAAGTCACTTGTGGCAACCGGTTGAACCGCGTCTGGTGCCACTTTCAGTGGGATGCCCGCACGTTGTGCAACATCGAGTACATAGCTGGCATAGCCATGCCACGAAGTCTCGCCCCCGGCGACCAGATGGTATAAGCCGGACACGTCCGGTCGCCGTTCGGCAGCCCGGATGGCATGAGCTGTAATATCCGCCAACAAGTCCGCTCCAGTGGGTGCACCAATCTGGTCGTTGATTACACGCAGCTGATCGCGTTCCTGCGCCAAGCGCAACATCGTCTTGGGAAAGTTGCCGCCGCGCGTGCCATAGACCCAGCTGGCGCGAAAGATCAAATGGCGGCAGCCCGACTGCTGGATCAGCCGTTCGCCTTCCAGCTTGGTCGCCCCGTATACGTTGAGTGGCGCAGCAGCATCGGTCTCGCGCCATGGCTGCGTACCGCTGCCGTCAAAGACGTAATCGGTGGAGTAATGGATCAGCCAGGCGTTGCAGCGAGCCGCTTCTCGCGCCAGGATCTCGGGCGCCAGAGCATTGATCGTGCGGGCCAGCGCAGGTTGACTTTCGGCTTGATCCACGGCCGTATACGCAGCGGCATTGACGATCACTTGTGGTGCAATGGCACGAACGGTTTGCGCTATACCATCCAGGTTGTTGAAGTCACCACACAGCTCCGCGTTGTCTGCACCCAGCGCAACCACTTCCCCCAAGGGCACGAGACTCCGCTGCAGCTCCCAGCCAACCTGGCCACTCTTGCCGAATAGCAGGATTTTCATCATTGCAGACCTGTCTAACGATTGCCCATCAGGCTCGTTCCGTATAATTCTGTTCCACCCACTGGCGATATGCACCGGTCTGCACGTGAGCAACCCAGTCGTGGTTATCCAGGTACCACTGCACCGTCTTGCGGATGCCGGTGTCGAACGTTTCGGCTGGCTTCCAGCCCAACTCGCGCTCGATCTTGCGTGCGTCAATTGCATAGCGACGATCATGACCGGGGCGGTCGGCGACAAAGGTGATCTGCTCGCGGTACGACTTTCCATCATCGCGCGGACGCAGCTCGTCGAGCAAAGCGCAAACGGTATGCACAATTTCGAGATTGGCCTTCTCGTTCCAGCCGCCTATGTTATAGGTTTCGCCGGGTTTGCCCTTTGTCAGCACGCAGCGAATCGCGGCGCAGTGATCCTTGACATACAGCCAGTCGCGAATCTGCTGACCATCGCCATAGACCGGCAGCGGCTTGCCAGCAAGGGCGTTGACGATCATTAGTGGAATAAGTTTTTCCGGAAAATGATACGGCCCGTAGTTGTTAGAACAATTGGTGGTGAGGACCGGCAAGCCGTAAGTGTGATGGTAAGCGCGCACCAGATGATCGCTCGCGGCCTTGCTGGCCGAATATGGGCTGTTCGGCTCATAGCGATTGGTTTCGGTGAAGGCGGGATCATGCGCCTTCAGTGAACCATAAACTTCGTCGGTGGAAACATGCAAAAAGCGGAAGGCCGACTTTTCATCATTAGCCAATCCCGACCAGTAGACGCGTGCCCCTTCGAGTAAATGGAAAGTGCCGACGATGTTGGTCTGGATGAAGTCCTCCGGGCCGTGGATGGAGCGATCCACGTGACTTTCCGCCGCGAAGTTGATGACGGCGCGCGGACGATATTGCGCCAGCAACTTCGCCACCAGGTGGGTATCGCCAATATCGCCTTGTACGAAAATATGACGCGGATCGTTCTTGAGAGACGCCAGGTTCTCCAGATTGCCCGCATAGGTCAGTTTGTCCAGACTGATGATTGATTCTTCGCTTTGCGCGAGCCAGTCCAGAACAAAATTCGAACCAATGAAGCCTGCGCTACCGGTCACCAGAATCATGTCCTATTGCCTTGAAAGTAGTCTTTATAATGATAACGATACGCGATTGTATTCGATGACTGTCAATTACCCATAGTTGGCACGAATGAAAAGATCATTACAGGCGGGCAGGGTACATGGAGGCATGCAAATGCTGGCTGCAATACCACTCAGCGGTCGCCCGCAACCCTTGGCGCAGACTATATGGCGGCGTCCAGTCAAGCTCGCGACGAATTTTACTACTGTCAATTTGCAGCGAACCTGACAAACGTTCAATCTGATCCGACTTGCCCGTCAGTCGCCCAGCCAGTTTTAGAAAACTTGCGGGACAGTGAAACAAGCGTGCCGGGAATCCCATCATCGCACCGAGCTGTCTGAGTAGGTCAGGTGTAGAAATATCTTCATCGTCACTGACCAAATAAGTCTGCCCGGCAGCTATGTGATTTGTCGCACAAATGATCAATGCATCAACCAAGTTGTCAACATAAATCATACTACGCAGATTGTGTACCGAGGCTAGTGGTAACGGAATTCCCTTCGCGAGCACTTTGAGCAATTGGGCAAAGTTGCCTTTTACGCCGGCACCATAAACCAATGGCGGCCGCACGATCACCACCTCCATTCCGGTCTCGTGCGCAATACCATGCAGTGCCTGCTCAGCTTCCATTTTCGAAATGCCATAGGCATCTTGCGGCGAAGGAACACCAGCTTCAGTAAATTTTGCGTCGTCACTGGTTGACTCACCATTTACCTTAATCGAGCTGACATACAACAGTCGTTTCACGCCTGCAACTGCCGCACAACGCGCCAAATGCGCGGTACCTGCTACGTTGGTACGGCGGAATTCACTTAACGGATCAATCGCATCATCGCGCATGACATGTACCCGAGCGGCAAGATGTACAACTACATCGATATCACGTAGCGCCTCATTCCAGTCTGTTTGCCCATCAATCTGGCCGACGATCACCGAATCACACGTATTTTGGAGCAAATCTTGCGTACGCAATGCCGCCTTAGCCTGCCATCCCCGCTTAATAATCTCTCCACACAAATGCCGACCAACGAAGCCGCTTGCGCCAGTCACTAGCCAACGGGTTATGGCATTATTCAACGAATTCGCTCCATTAATCTAAGTGGCAGTTTGAGTGCCAGTATGAACATATTGGTGTATAGCCCATTCTCAGTGCAGGCACGAATAATTTCGCGATTGACTACCCAACTGGATTTGATCCCCCTGTTGCTTAGGCCGCCGGATCGCATTTTGACAGTAGTTTCATCAATAAACTCCCACGTAATATGCTGTTTTAGCAACAGACGCGCAAGCATTTCGAAATCAGAGGCGATTCGATAATTCGTGCGGTATGCTCCTGCCTTCTGATAGCATGATTTTTTGCAGTAGAACGTCGGATGTGGCGGCATTACACCTATTCGCAACATGAATGAGGTATAGCTTGAAATGCGGTACCTGCGTAATACTCGAGTCAGATTAGCTGGATCAACAATATCTAGGCACGAAAAGACTGCATCCACGTGGCTTACGTCGAGGCGTGCAGCAATTTTTTCCAATACTTCGGGATTAGAAAAGAAATCGTCCGAGTTAAGCATGCCAATGTAGTCGCCCGTCGCCAATGCAATGCCTTTGTTCATTGCATCATAGATGCCGGCATCCTTCTCACTAACCCAATAGTCGATTTTGTCCCCATACTTACGAATGATGTCCAGCGTCGCATCCGTTGATCCACCATCAATAACGATATATTCAATATTGGCGTAAGTCTGCTCGATCACACTACATATGGTCTGCTCAAGTGTTGCCGCGCCGTTGAACACAACAGTAATCACTGTTAGCAAAGGCTTATTCGGCAGCAATCGTTTCAGATTACCGAAAAGAATGCGCTTTCCGCCTTCCAACTTAATGGCAGCAGCTGTAATTTGACTGGAAGTGACGGGCGTAGTTGAATCGGGCATTTCTTAGCTTTGGTAGGGTATGCGTTTTTCGCCATCAATCCATTGACGTTTGAGTATCGTCAATCTACCAATCCAGTCATTCGGCCTTGGAAGACAGGGAACCGAAATACCCGCATGTTTCAGTCTAGCAATAGACTGATCTAAAGTGCCCAAATAGGTTTGATAAAGATAATTGGCTGCATTCCCCACACGGTAGCCCGAATACAGCAATAACTCATTGTGGGAAAGAATTCTAAGTCCGTGAAAATGGTAAAACACGGGGGTTACTTGCCCACGCCCCAGATTCCCGTAGTACGCCACATTCCAGGGAGCCAGTGTTTTTTCCTTCTGTAACAGAATATGCACCTCTGGCTCAAACAATACCGGCCACTGATCAAGATATTTCTGGTCGCCGTATTTCCCGTCTTCTACTCTGGCGTAACACCATTCCAGACAACGATCTTGCCACCAGCGCATAACCTTTGCGCCTTCCGGCGAGCGCACGAACGTCATGAATTGAACACAAAACCGCCCGCCCCGCTTGGCCCTGCCAAAACGTTCATAACGCGGAGCATAAGCATGCTCGGTAATCATTACATGCTTGCCAGAATGCTCAAACTCATCCAACAATGATTTTGGTGACGCAAAGAAAAACAGGTCTGCGTCCAGGTAGGTAACTCGATTCACCCGAGAGTCACGTTCAAAAACAAATTGCGGCACGAACGGTGTCAAGGTCCAGCAGTATTCCCCCGTACTACGGGTTGGTTTGACCCCGAGTAACCGCACGTCCTCAACCTCACGCAATGGTATCAAGCCAACATGCGGCAATGCCAAACGCTGCAAATTCCGTTCAACCAGCTCATCCATACACAGAACCCATAAATGAAAGGGTTGTCCGTGTTCAAGCAGGGACGAATGCAGGCACAACCCCATGGGAAGGAAGTTGTTGTCAAACAGGGTTACAAAGTGTTCGGTGCCTGTGGCCGTATTAGTTAAAGGCATTGATCGCATCAATCACGGTTGAAACATCCGCATCACTCAATTGTGGATGACATGGAATGGAAAGACAGTTAGCCGCGTGCAACTCAGCCATGGGCAATCCCCTTGGATCCCGGCGCAGCCCCTTGCACGGCGACTGAAAATGAACCGGCACGGGATAATGCACATAAGTCTCAATTCCAGCGGATTTGAGATATGCCGCAAGCCTGTCACGCTCTTGGCAGATCACCACAAACAGGTGATAAACGTGGCTTTCCGCCTGACTTGGTTCGGCTAATAGTCTAACTCGCGGATTTATGATTGCTTCCCGGTAAGCATTGGCAATCTGGCGAC
>DASSQR010000124.1:0-20302 GCA_035702405.1 Gallionella sp.
CGGCACCGGGAAATCGAGAGCCAGAAAATCGAGCACTGATGACTCCCTGACAGAAAGCGTGAATACCGCATGGTTGGTTGAAGCAGGCAAGACATTCTTCAAGAATGGAAACGTCGAAACGGGTGTGCCGGGTTGCACGGGTTGCCACAGGGATGATGGTGCGGGTGACAAGGCTTATCCAAGGTTGGCCGGGCAGAGCCAAGAGTATATCTCCCGACAATTGGCGGACTTCAAGGCGGGCGCTCGCGCCAATGATAATTATGGTCTCATGCGAGCGGTGGTTGCTCGCATGACCGATCAGGAAATAAAGTCCGTGGCCGCATACTTGGCAGCCACAGGGCAATAAATCAAATCCTCGCAATTTTGCGTCAATGTGCTTGCGCCAGTATTCCGATACAGTTGGCATGGGTAGGGGAGGGGGCGGTGGAAATGCAGGGTAGGTAGCCACTTCAACCTCGTTGCCCAAGTGTTGCTAATTGCTGATGTAAGACAAGCAGGCTAATGAGGAAACGCACCATAAGTGCGGTGCCCCGAATCTGTCCTGCAGGAATGACGTGATTGCGAGCTGGGTTTTCCTGCGGTCTTTTTTTGCCCTAGGTAACAGTATATTCGAATATAATTAGACGTTTTTTGGCATTTATTGGGCAGAAAATATTCAGCGTTTTCAGGCTCCGCGATGCAAATTCAATGTTGTGCGCGGAGTAACGTAAGCAGGGGCAGGAAGGCGCTTACGGAAGTGCTAGAACCAATTGGTTTTTTTGAGAAAAGGTAAGACGATAATGAAAAAAGTTGTAATGTTGTTAGCAGGAATCGTTGCGACAACTGCAGTTGTACCGGATGCATCCGCGTTGCCTGTGTTTTCTCGTCAACTCGGCAGATCTTGTTCGGCATGTCATTTTCAGCATTTCCCATTGTTGAATAGCTACGGACGCGATTTCAAGGCCAGTGGTTACACGTTGACCGGCTCCCAACCCAAAATTAAGGATGACCATCTTTCGCTTCCCTCCACCTTGAACCTGGGGGTGTTAACCACTGCGCGTTATGACGCAGTGTCACATCCGGCCGGTGTGGCAATGCCGCCGAAGTGGAATTTCCCGGGCAGTGGCGGCGAATTGTCGATTTTCTTCGGTGGTCGCATTGCCGATTTTGCCGGCTTCCTGTCTGAGTTAGGTGCCGCCGGACCGGCTGCTGCTGTAGGTTCAGCCAAGCTGGCGATGCTGTATCCAGTGGGTGACTACCGCGTTGGGCCAGTGATCATGACCACCGCCGCTCAAGGTATCGCGCACAGCTTTGAATTGCTGAACACTGGTGCGGCGAACGTCCACAAAGTGGCAGCTTACAATGGCGGTGTCTATTCGGGCAGTACCGGTACTGCATTCAACCACGTTGCCGTGACATCGGCCGCCCAGTTTTTCGGTACCAATACGCCGGCAACCGGCATTGCGTTAGTGGCCGTGAATACCGAATACGGCTTCGTGAATATTGCGAAGTATGATGCAGTGGCGGTGGGCGTGCCTCCGGCCCAGGGCTTGCCGTTTACATATGCACGTCTCGTCGGCATGTTTGGCGTGGGCAGCTGGGACTTGGGCGTGGGACTCCAGAATTGGAGCGGCAGCAGCCCGGTTGCACTGATTGACCACAGGGCGACCGTGATCGACGCACAGTTGCAGGGCGAGTTGTCCGGCATGCCTTTAGGTGTCTATGCGTCCTACGGCCGTGCACCCGCGGTGACTCCGACCGCCGTTACCACCGGCAATGCCTTCAATAATACAGTTGCAGTCTTGGCTGCAGGCGGTGCGACGTCCGCCGCAACTTCGTTCAACATCACCGCCGAGTTGGGCGTGATTCCGCGCGGAACGATTCAACTGGCGCTGCGTTCGGCAAAAGTTGGCGGAGCACCGCTTGCGGGTATTACCGGCGTAAACAGCAATGCCATCATGATTGGTGGTACCTATGAGCTGGCGCAGAATATTGAATTAAGCCTGACTCATACCAGCAATTTTGGCTCTGCGTGGGATGGCACCGCGACTGCTGCCTATGGTGTGGCACCACTTGGCAAGACCGAAACGAACTTCATGCTGGAAGCGCTGTTCTAGTTGTTCGGTATGTGGCACGCAAACCGGAGGGGAGCTGTCTGACAGCTGAGGCAGCTGTGTTCTTGGGTGTTACGGGTTTGTGCAATACTGGCCTGGTTTCCAGTGTCACGTGGGGGTATCAAAATAAAAACCGGGAGGTACGTAACGCACCTCCCGGTTCTTGCTGAAGCTAGATCTGAATTACTTGATTACAGACCCAGGCCAACCAGCGTGTTGTTAACGCTTACCAGCACGTTAGCAACCAAGGTACCAGCGGAAGCAACGGTGTTGTTAACAACGGTCAGAGCGGTCGTCACGATGCCCAGAGCTTGGGTCACAACGGAATTGAGGATCGCGCCAACGTCGATGCCCAGGACGACCAGGCCACCGGCTACAACTTCAACTTCTACCTTGCTGAGTTCTTGAATTGCCATTTTATTCTCTCCTAAGTTTAAGGTTAAACTCCACCAAATGGTGGCTCCCAGAATGCCCACTTGTTAAGGTGGGCGCTTATTGCCCCTTGCGGGGCAATTTTATTATTATTCTTTGGCAATAGATGGTCGACCCGAGGTGCGCCTTTGCGCAACACTCGCCAGCACAGGGCGCTGTCTTGTCTCGCCCCGGTCCTGGATCCCCTGTTCTTCGGAAAAGTCTCCAATATTATTTTTTTATTATATGCTTGACTAAATCGCTTTTTTTAGTTGAGCATTTGACGCAACTTTATAAAAAAATTATTTCAACGTCAACAATTTTTTTATCTGAAATTTTCTGGATCAAAAAAATTGCGCGCCAGAACAGGGTAAAAAGTGCCGTCAGAGCATCCGTGCTAGATGGAAATCATGTCAAATCAACAGGCTGTCATAAATTCCTGTCCCGATTGGGCAACTGCCCAGTCAGTATGGCGACCTCGGTCGATTACCGTTTATACCAATTGGGGAATTGCGCGCGCAGGTGATCCAGCTTGGGCAGGTCGTTGATCACGATGTACGGTTGATAGGGATGCCGTGCAAGATAGTTCTGGTGGTATGCCTCGGCCGGAAAAAATTTCATGAGCGGTGTCACCTGGGTCACGATGTGCCCGGAAAAGGTATGGGCGGCGGTGAGCTGCTGGATGTAGCGTTGCGCGATCCGCTGTTGGTCCGCGGTGGTGTAAAAGATCGCAGAGCGGTATTGGCTACCGACATCGGGTCCCTGGCGATTCAGCTGGGTCGGATCGTGTGCAACGCTGAAGAATATTTGCAGCAGTTGCCCGTAAGACACCTGCGCGGGGTCGAAACTGATGCGCACCGCTTCGGCATGTCCGGTCGTGCCGGTACTTACCTGCTCATATGTCGCCGTCGCGGCTGTGCCGCCGGCATAGCCGGACACTACCTCCGATACGCCTTTGACATGTTTGAACACGGCATCCACGCCCCAGAAACAGCCACCAGCAAAAACTGCCACCTGCTGGTTCGGCGCGCCAACGGCAACGTTGTTTGCGGCGGCGGGCATGGCGTCCAGGCAGAGCGTGAGCCAAGTGAACATGGCGAACAAATGAAAACGGCGAAACGTTAATGCGGGCACAGCAGTTCTCCTTGCTATCATCCAAAAGTAAATGCAAATGCTTCTGCACCGCCATCCAGAAACTCGATCCGGAAGGTACGATCAATCGTTTTGTCCTGTTGACGGATCAACTGGTACAGGCGCTGCTCGCGTAGCACCCCATTGCCTTGGGCGTCGATATCCAGGCCGTGATCTGCGCCCGGCGCCGCACCATCCAGCGTGACCTTGAAGCGCACCGGTTTGTTGCTCCGCGAGCCCATTACCAGGTGCAGATCGCGTCCGCGAAAATGGAAGCTGATCGCGCCATGCGGCGACTGCAGCATGGCCGACTCGGAAGAAACCAGCCAGGTTCCGCTCAAGCCCCACTGGTTCAGGGCAAGCCCGGTCGGCGTGCTGAACTGACCGGCGACATCGTACGGAACCGCTTCCGGCGAAGCCAGATTCTGTTGACGCGCATAACCCAGATAAGTTTCCGGCGAACGTGACAGATCCGCCGAGGCCGAGGCGCCGACCCCGGTGCCGGTAACCTGGACCAGCTTTTCGCCGGCTGCGGGCATACCCGGGTGTGCTTCCGCGAGCAAGGTTTGAATCGTCCGCTCGGTTTCCGCATAGTCGCCCTCGCCGAACTGCTCATAGCGCAGGCGGCCCTGCGCGTCGATCAGGTAGTGCGCCGGCCAGTAGCGGTTGTTGAACGCATTCCAGATCGTGTACCGGTTATCCAGCGCGACCGGGTAGGTTACGCCAAGTTCGCGGACGGCTCGCTCGACATTCTGTGGTTCCTGCTCGAAGGCAAACTCCGGCGTATGCACCCCGATGACCACTAGACCTTGCGCCCGGTATTTTTGATCCCAAGCCTTGATATACGGCAGCGAGCGCAGGCAGTTGATGCAGGAATAGGTCCAGAAATCGATCAATATTACCTTTCCGCGCAGCATCGCATTGTCGAGCGGCGGCGAGTTTAGCCATAGTGTTGCGCCTGCCAGCGACGGCGCGCGTGGGAGAGCTTCGGACGCTGCAAGAGGTGCAGGCGCGGAACCCGACCCGGCCAGGCGCGCGACCAGTTGCTGTTCGGTGCCGGCAGTGTTCAGGAACGAGAACCGGGCAAGGAAGCGCGTATCCCACCCCAGGGCAATGACCACTACGGCCGCGATCACGGCGACGCCGAGGCCGCGCCGAATCCATTCCTCGGCGCCGAAGCCCTGTTTCAACAGGTTGAACACCTTCCTGCCCGCGAGCAGCGCCACTGCCAATGACGTGGCAGCGCCGGCAGCGAACACGAACAGTAGCAGGGCACTGTAAAGATTTGCACCGTGCAGTGCGGCTCCGGCCAGTACCAGTCCAAGGATCGGCCCGGCACAGGGTGCCCACAGAAAACCGATGGCCACCCCGAGCAAGAGCGAACTCTTGATGCTGGTCTCACGATCGGCGCGTTGCTGCAGTTGTGCGCCCAGCGCGACCAGCGGCCGTGTCAGCCAATCTGCGAGCCTTGGCGAGAGCAGCGTCAGACCCAGCAACGCGAGCACCACCAGCGCGGCATAGCGACCATACCGATTGATCGCAACGAGCCAGGCACCCCCGATCGCAGCAAGGCTGGAGAGGGCGGCGAACGTGATTGCCATGCCAATTAACACCGGCAGGCCGGAGCGGCGGAACGATTGATCCGGTCGGGCAAAGACAAAGGGCAATACCGGCAGGATGCACGGGCTGAGAATGGTCAGCAGGCCACCGAGATAGGCCAACAGCAGAATCAGCATGAGGCTAGATTTTCCTGCGCGGCACGAAGCGCAGCGCCACCATGTTCATGCAATACCGCAAGCCGGTTGGCGGCGGGCCGTCTTCGAACACGTGGCCAAGATGCGAATCGCACAGCGTGCAAAGCACTTCAATACGCCTCATGCCGAGGCTGCGATCGACCGCCGTCCGGATATTTTCCGGCGCGATCGGCTGCCAGAAACTGGGCCAACCGGTATGCGATTCGAATTTGGTGGCGGCATCGAACAGTGCATTGTCACAGCGCACACAGCGATACAGGCCGGGATCATGCCGATCGTAACCCGGTACCGAATAAGCGCGCTCGGTGCCGCCTTCGGCCGTTACGTGATAAGCCAGCGGTGACAAGCGTTTCTTCCATTCGGCGTCTTTGTGCACTTTGGGTAAGGTCACGCGTCCCAGCATTTTGCCGTCATCGTCGAATTGCACGATGGTCACGAGTTCGGTACGGGGTAGGGTGGCAGCGAAGGAGCGCGATGCCCCTGCCAAGGCGAGCCCGGATAAAACGAAGAAGAATTGTCTGCGTTCCATGATGATTGCCTCCTGAAGGTCAGTCCCGGGAATAAACGCATTGGAGCGGGTGCTGACGGGCGAGAACTGCATTCGCACAAAGCTTACCCGATATTGTCGGTACTGGCCAACGGTGGCTTGGATCGCACCAAAAAAATGGGCACCCGAAGGTGCCCATTGGTATTGCAAAGCGAATGGCGAGGGGGACGCCACCCGCTTTTTTCGCAATATTTAGAACGAGTGACGCATGCCGAACGACAGGGCAGATGGGGATGCACCCGTGCCCGCGATGGAGTTGAGCTGGGCATTGTTGGCGACTGTTCCGTTGACGGCAGAAGCATTGTTGGACAGCACGAAGCTGCCGTTCGCGCTATTGGTCAACTTGGTGTACAGCGCGTACAAAGTGGTGCGCTTGCTCATGCTGTGGTCGTAGCCCAAGGTGAACTGCTTGGCCGCATCGGATTGTGCCGCAACCAAGCCGGCAGTCTTGCCCATCTTGGTGTAAGCCAATTTCACCGCGTCATTGCTGGTGAAGTTGTACTTGCCGGCCAGATACCATGCATTGTGGCCGTAGCAGTCCGCACCGGCGACCAGCCCACTGCAGGTTGCATTGGCGGCCACTGCTTGAGCTGCGGCATTGGCGCCGAAGTTGTCGCTGGTCTTCTCATAGGCCAGACCGATCGTGAAGGCATCCTGGGTGTAACCCAGACCGAGCTTGGTGGCCTTTTCCTTGCCGCCGTTCTGGACTACTGGAGTAGTGCCGGCGCTGATATCGTGCTGTTCATAGGCCAGCGAAGCATAGAACGGTGCCGCGTCATACATGGCGGCCAGCGACCATGCCTTGGCTTTCAGATCGGTCGCCAATGCCTGAGAAAGATTCAGTGCCTGGTTCAGGTTGACATAACCAATGAGGCCGCTGAAGCCGTTGAAGGATGGGGTGATATAGGCGATCACGTCAGGCTGACGGCCGTCAAAAGAGGCGACGGCAGATTTTGCCTTGACGCCGCCCATCAGCGAACGGTTATCGGCGATATTGTCGGCAAATTGTTCCAGCTTGCGCGTGGCAAGCTTGTAAGGCGTGTCGTGGCGGCCCAGCAGCACGGTGCCCCAGCTCTTGCTGGACAGGCCGGCGAAGGTGTTGCGGGTGGCAAAGGCGTTGCTCTTGGCGGTGCCAGCAGCACCGGACATATCGATTTCCTGCTCGATCTGCCAGATGGCGCTCAAGCCATTGCCCAGATCTTCCGAACCTTTCAAGCCGATGGCCGAGACGTTGCTGGAAATCCGGTTGGAACGTGTACCTGCTGCCGGTGGTGTTGTTGCAGTGCCGGAATCAACCAGATCCAGAGACAGGTTGGCCTTGCCATAAACGGTAACATTGTTGGTGTCAGCCAAGACAACGGTTGGAACCGCCAGAGCGGAGGCGATTGCCACCGCGATGATCTTCTTTTGCATGAAAACTCCTAAGTGCTACTAAATTATTGTCGATACCGGCAGCATTGGCTGCCCACCACAAAGTTCAGGGGGGGTGAACTTAGGGCGCGCATTATCCGGAAAGCTGGAAGCGCTACAAGACGCGAAATGCAGATTTAACAAAAAATTCATAATACTGTTTATGATGGCAGCGAACATGGGAGGCTGGCCGATCTCAAATGCATCCGCGTGTGATGTGCTATGCTTTACCCCGTTAGTTGGTTAAACGATTGCTGATGAAGTTCATCCTTTCCCTGTTATCCCTGATTGCATTGCCCGCGCTGGCCGAACCGGCAGCGGACGGAGCGCGCCCAGCATCCGTCAGGGGAACGCCTGCAAGCGCTGTGGCACCGCAAGGCGGCGCGAGTGGCGGGGTTGGCACATTGCAGGCGCGTTCGACGGACGAAGGAGCGCAAAGCAGCGTGGATGCGTCAAAGACCATGCGCCAGTCCAATATTGCCAGCGGTCCAATCATTCGGCGCGCGGCGGCAGGTAGCGCTGCGCCAGCCGAAGCATTTCCCGGTTCCAGTGATGCAGATTTTCTCGCTGTGCAGGCAGCGTTCCGCGCTGGCGATGCGGCCCGGCTGGAACAATACGCGCGGCGCCTGAAAAAAACCGTTCTTGAAGTGTATGTCACCTATTATCAGTTGCGCCTCGATCTGGAGAATGCCGATCCCCAGCAGATCAGGAGTTTTTTGTCACGCCCGGACGACACACCGATCATCGATCGCCTGCGCGGCGAGTGGCTGAAGCAGCTGGGCAAGAAGCAGCAGTGGGATTTGTTCGAATCCGAGTACCCGCGCCTGATCAACGAAGATGCCGAACTGACCTGTTATGCACTGCAATCGCGCCGGCGCAGCCAGGAGCAGGCCGCATTGCGCGAAGTGCGCAGCCTGTGGTTCAACGGCAAGGGGCAGCCGGACAGCTGCGGGCCGCTGTTCGATGCCGCCATCGCGGCGGGCATCATCACGGAACCGGATATCTGGCTGCGTCTGCGCCTGACCCTGGAAGCAGGCAACGTGTCGCTGGCGCGGCAACTGGCCGAACGGCTGAACGGCACTCCCTACGCGATATCGACGGTAGCGCTCGAGCATGCCGCGGGAGATGCGGATCGTTATCTGGAACAGCTGACGCTGGATAAATCAAAGCCGGGCCAGCGCACGGTGGCACTGTTTGCCTTGCAGCGCCTGGCCAAGCAGTCGCCGGACTTGGCGGTGCAGCGCTGGGAGAAGCTCGCGGCAGATTTTCCCGAGTCAGAACAGCAATATTTTTACGGCTGGCTAGCTTACGAAGCAGCACGCAAACTCGATAGCCGCGCCCCACAATGGTATCAGGCGGCGGCCAATGCATCGCTCAACGAGCAGCAGGCGGTGTGGCGCGTGCGCGCGTCGTTGCGGGTGCTGGACTGGCCCGGGGTGCTCGCCGGCATCAATACGCTCCCGGAGCAGCGCCAGCGCGACCCCGCCTGGCAATACTGGAAGGCACGCGCGTTGCTGGCATTGGGCAAGCCGGCTGACGCACGCAAGCTGCTCGTGCCTTTGAGCCGGGAATATCATTTTTATGGGCAGCTCGCCAGTGAAGAACTGGGAGATGGGCCGACCCCGGCGGTTTGGAAGACCGACTTGCCACGCGGTAGCGCTACCGGCGAGTCAAAGTCAGCCGTGGTTACGGCGACGTACAAGCCCGACAAGCAGGATATTGCGGCGTTGCTGACGGTGCCCGGCGTGCAGCGTACCCTGGCGCTGTATCGCATGGATCTGCGCACGGAGGCGCAAAAGGAATGGAGCTGGACGCTGCGCAACTTCAACGATCAGGAATTGCTCGCGGCAGCGGAAATTGCGCGGCGCCATGAAATGTACGATCGCGCTATTGCCGCAGCAGACCGGACGACCAATGTGCACGATTTCGGTCTGCGTTATCTCGCGCCCTACCGTGAGGCACTGCGGCCGCATATCCGCGAGAATGACCTGGATGAAGCCTGGGTGTACGGCCTGATGCGCCAGGAAAGCCGTTTTGTGACCGCCGCCAAGTCCAGTGTCGGCGCCTCCGGGCTGATGCAGATCATGCCGGCTACGGCGCGTTGGGTCGCGCGGAAAATGGGCCTGAGGGACTATCGCCAGTCGTTGATTCACCAGCTCGATACCAACCTGCGCCTCGGCACCTATTACATGAAAACGGTGCTAGGGTGGTTCGAGAACAGTCCGGTGCTGGCATCGGCCGCCTATAACGCGGGACCCCGCCGTGCGCGCGCGTGGCGCGGCGACCAGGCGCTGGAAGGAGCGATTTATGCCGAAACCATTCCCTTTGACGAGACGCGCGACTACGTGAAGAAGGTGATGAGCAACACGGTCTATTACGCCGGGCAATTCGGCGATCCGCCCCGTTCGCTCAAGCAGCGCATGGGTGTGGTTGCCGGCAAGACCGAGGCGAACCAGCAAGCCATCTCCGATGAACAGTAAACCCGGCCAGACCGCAGGCGGTTTGCCCGGCGCGGCGAAGGTCTACTGCGTCGGCGGCTCGGTGCGCGACCGGCTGCTCGGCCTGCCGGTGCAGGATCATGACTGGGTGGTGGTGGGCAGCACACCGGAAGCGATGGTGGCACAGGGCTTTCAGCCGGTCGGCAAGGATTTTCCGGTGTTCCTGCATCCGGTGACGCACGAGGAATATGCGCTGGCACGCACCGAACGCAAGAGTGCGCCGGGTTACAGGGGCTTCGTCGTGCATGCGGCACCGGATGTGACGCTGGAGCAGGATTTGTTGCGCCGCGATTTCACTATCAATGCGATTGCGGAGGACGCCGATGGCAACCTGATCGATCCTTACCATGGTGTCGATGACTTGCATGCCGGGATTCTGCGGCATGTCAGCGCGGCGTTCAGCGAAGACCCGGTGCGCATTCTGCGGGCCGGACGGTTCGCGGCGCGCTTTGGGTTTGTCATTGCGCCCGAAACCCTCACGCTGATGCGCGAGATGGTCAACAACGGGGAAGTGGATGCCCTGGTGCCGGAGCGGGTCTGGCAGGAACTCGCGCGTGGACTGATGGAAAACAAGCCATCACGTTTTTTCGAGACGCTGCGCAGTTGCGGCGCGCTCGCAAAGATTCTGCCCGAGGTGGATGCCCTGTTTGGTGTGCCCCAGCCGGAAAAACATCATCCGGAAATCGATTGCGGCATCCACACCATGCTGGTGGTGGATCAGGCCGCCCGGCACAATTATTCGCTGGAGACACGTTTCGCCGCATTGATGCACGACCTCGGCAAGGCGACCACACCCAGGGATGTCCTGCCGCGTCATACCGGCCATGAATTGCGCGGGTACGAACTGGTCAAGCAACTCGCGCAGCGCCTGCGTGCGCCGAGCGAATGCCGTGACGTGGCCATGCTCGTGGCACGCTATCACGGCGACATTCACCGTTCCCGCGAATTGCGAGCCGATACCATCATCCGGTTATTCCAGGCAACCGATGCCTGGCGCCGGCCGGAACGTTTCGTGCACCTGCTGCAGGCCTGTGCTTCCGATGCCCGCGGCCGGCCCGGCAGCGAACAGAATGCCTATCCACAGAATGATTACCTGCTGCAGTTGCTGGAGGTGGCGCGGGCGGTGGATGCCGGCGCGATTGCGCGGCAATGCGGCGACAGCGCGGCCATTCATGCGGCGGTACAGCAGGCACGCATCGCTGCGATTGCGTCGTTGGTTGAGCAGCAGCGCAAGGGTTAAATATCTGTAGGGGCGCGATTTATCGCGCCCTGAACTATTTATGTCTTAGAGGAAGGGTGCGATGCCTCGCAGAGGTTCTCGCACCCGCAGGGAGAACGCACCCTTACTCGAATGAACGATTGTCTTACAGCGTCCGCGTCAGGTCACCTAGCTTAAAACCGCACAACGGCGCCGGCAGGTCCCTGCCGAGCGCAATCACCTTGAACAGCTCGCCCATCTCCGCATGACTGGTAAGCTTCTGCAGTTGCGCCGCGACTGGTTGATAGGCGCGCACATCTTCCGGCGAAGTCTCGCGCAACAAATCGGTAATACCGCAATTCATCAGGAAGAAGGCCTGCGAGCTATAGCCGAGCAGTTCCAGTCCCGCATCGATGGCGCATTCCGCGACATCAGTAAAATTCGCATGGGCAGTGATGTCCTGCAGGCCGGGCAGGAAGAACGGGTCGTCATGCGCATGATGGCGGTAATGGCACATCAGCGTGCCGCGGTTGCGTTGCGGATGGTAGAACTCGCGTGCGCCGAAGCCATAGTCAATGAACAGCAGCGCGCCCTTTTCCAGCCGTTGCGCGAGGCTGTTGACCAGACCGCGTGCGGCGAGGCAGATTTCGCTGACATAGTCATCCGGCACCTCGATTTTTTGAGCGGCTTCCAGCAGGGCCGGCTCGCTGATGGCGCGCTCTTGCCACACGAAACCGTGTGTACCGTTTGCAACGCCGCGCTCCACTACCGCACCATCGTGCCAGTGCAGCAGATGTACCGGCAGTGCATCGAGCACCTCATTCGCTACGATCGCGCCGGAAAATGATTCCGGTAACGCATCAAGCCACTGCACGCGTTCGAACAGGTGCGGCAGGCGTTCGCGCAACAGCTCCTGCTGGCGCGCGCGCAGATCGGCGCTGACTTCCAGGATCGCGTAGCGCTCGGGCAAGCTGCCGAGCCGTTCCAGCTCGCCGAGCAAATCGACCGCGAGTTTGCCGCTGCCAGCACCCAGCTCGAGGAGATGCGGCGCGCTGTGCGCCATGATTTCGGCAACCTGGCGCGCGAGCGTGCGGCCGAACAACGGCGACAGCTCCGGCGCAGTGATGAAATCGCCGGCCTCGCCGAACTTGTGCGCTCCCGCGGTGTAATAGCCCAGTCCCGGCGCGTACAGCGCGAGCTCCATGTAGCGGGCAAAGGAAATCCAGCCGTCGTGTGCGGCGATTTCGTGCTGGATGAATTCGGTCAGGCGCGCGCTATGTTTGGCGGCTTCGGGGCTTGGGGCGGGCAGAGATTGGGACATGGTCAGGTATAATTCGCAGAGCAGGCAAGTTTAGTGGAGAGTGCGATGCATGGCAAAGTGGTGTTGGTAACCGGGGGAGCGAAGCGCGTCGGCGCGGCGATTTGCCGCCGTCTGCACAAGGCGGGTGCCCAGGTAGCCGTGCATTACCGCAGTTCGGCGCAGGAGGCGCTCGCGCTGGTGGACGAACTCAATGATGTGCGCCCCGCCACTGCGGCGTTGTTCCGCGCCGATCTGCTCGAGACGGAGGCACTGCCGCAATTGGTGACAGCGGTCGTGGAGCAGTTCGGCCGGTTGGACGCGCTGGTCAACAATGCTTCCAGCTTTTACGCCACGCCGCTCGCGAACGTTGATGAGCAGCAGTGGCATGACCTGCTCGGCACCAACCTGAAGGCGCCGCTGTTCCTTGCGCAGGCGGCCGCGGACGAATTGCGACGGCGTCACGGCGCGATCGTGAACATTGCGGACATTCATGCCGATCGTCCGATGCACGGCCATTTGCTCTATAGCGTCGCCAAGGCCGGGCTGGTCGCACTGACACGCGCGCTTGCGCAGGAACTGGCGCCGCAGGTGCGCGTGAACGGCATTTCTCCCGGCGTGATCGTGTGGCCGGAGACGGCGGCTTGGATGGACGAGGAACAGCGCCGCAAGATCGTGGCGCACACCCTGCTCAAGCGCGAAGGCGAACCGGACGACATCGCGAAGACTGCCGCCTTTCTGCTCCAGGGCGCACCTTACATTACCGGCCAGATCATCGCGGTCGATGGCGGCCGTTCAGTTAACATCTGAAACATCATGAACGATATTACGCAACCCATACAATTCGAGCATCATTCGACCAACTTCAATCGCCTCAAGGGGCGGCTGGAGCACATGGTCGGCAAGGCCATCGGCGACTTCAACATGATCGAAGAAGGCGACACCGTGATGGTGTGCCTGTCCGGCGGCAAGGATTCCTACACGCTGCTCGACATTCTGCGTACCTTGCAGAAGCGCGCACCCGTTGACTTTCGCATTGTCGCGATGAACCTGGACCAGAAGCAGCCGGGCTTTCCGGCGGACGTGCTGCCGAATTACCTGAAGTCCGTCGGGGTGGATTTTCACATCGAGACGCAGGATACCTATTCCATCGTCAAGGAAAAGATTCCCGAGGGCAAGACCACCTGCTCGCTGTGCTCGCGCCTGCGCCGCGGCATCATTTACAAGGTCGCGAACGAACTGGGCGCGAACAAGATTGCTCTCGGCCATCACCGCGACGACATGATCGAGACGCTGTTCCTCAACATGTTTTTCGGCGGCAAGCTGAAGGCGATGCCGCCAAAACTGGTTACCGACAAGGGTGACCATATCGTGATCCGTCCGCTGGCCTATTGCGCCGAAAAGGACATCGCGCGCTACGCGCGCGGCATGGAGTTTCCGATCATTCCGTGCAACCTGTGCGGTTCGCAGGAAAACCTGCAGCGCCAGAACATCAAGGAAATGCTGCAGCAATGGGAGCGGCAATACCCGGGACGCAGCCAGACCATCTTCACCGCGATGCAGAACGTCGTGCCATCACACCTCTTGGATGGGCGCTGGTTCGACTTTACGAATTTGCAGCTCGGTGCGGCGACGGCGTTTGATGATACCGTGGGTGACTGACAGCGCGCCGTGGATGTCGCCCGGCTTAAACGCATCCTCCTCGGTGACTTCACCCTGAAGCGGCTGGTGCGTTCCATGTTCACGGTCGCAGCACTTACCTATCTCGGCGTGTTTCTCTATGCCAATCTGGCCGCAGACCGCATGATTTTCCTGCCGCCGCCTGCTTCGTATCAGGACAGTGCGCAAATCATCAAACTGGCCACGGACGATGGCGAAAAGATTTCGGCAATCTATCTGCCGAACAGGGCTGGCGCCCGTTACACCATCCTGTACAGCCATGGCAACGCAGAAGACATCGGCCAGCTGGTTCCGCTGCTGGCGGAAATCCGGGACTTCGGGTTCAACGTGTTCGCCTATGATTATCGCGGCTACGGCACCAGCACAGGTAAGCCCACGGAGCAGGGCGTCTACCGCGATATCGATGCGGCCTATCGCTATCTGGTCAACGACCGGCACGTTCCTCCGGCGCAAATCATTGCCCTCGGGCGCTCACTGGGCGGGGGAGCCGCGGTCGATCTGGCGCAGAAACGTCCGCTGGGCGGCCTGATCATCGAAAGTTCCTTTGTATCAGCCTACCGGCTGATGACACGCATCCCGCTGTTCCCGTTCGACAAGTTCAACAACCTGGCAAAGCTGAAACAGGTTCACTGCCCGGTGCTGGTGGTACACGGCCGCAGCGACGAGGTCATCCCGTTCTGGCACGGTGAACGGCTGTTCCAGGCCGCCAATGCGCCGAAGCGTTCCTACTGGGTGGAGGGTGCCGGGCACAACAATCTTTTCGAAGTGGCCGGCGCCGGTTACAGCGAAGCGCTGCGCGGGTTTGCCGGCCTCGTTTCCGCCAATCAGCCACCCACGCAAACGGCGGGGATGGGAGCTGGTCGTAGCGGCAGCTAGGAAGCAGCCGGTTGCACCGCGATCTTGAGGATCACCTTGTGGATGGTGTTATCCGACACCAGCGGCGCATGCGCATCCTCCGGAAAGAAGATGCAAAAATGGCCGGGCGGCGTCGCGATCCACGTAGCTGGCGCATCGTGGAAAAACTGGATGTCCCTCTGTAGGTTGAATTCGCTCACCGGATTATGGCAATCTGCCAGCGCCTTCCAGCCCATCTCGTCCACGCCTTCCAGTACCAACTGGATGTCGATGTACTTGCGGTGGCATTCCAGCTGCGCGACCTCGCGTGTGCGCCCATGCACCTGTTCCACGATGGCGAACAGGTCCTCGCCAACGATGGGATAACGCCCCGGCGTCAGCGCGCGCAAATCGGTATTACGGATATAGTCGAATGCCTGCGGGAACAGCGGGTGCAGGGCGGCGTAACGGTCGGATTGGGAGAGGGTGGAGAAGATCATAGTTTTTTCAGTCAGTGAAAATTATTCTTGTTGTTGCTTAGCCGCTATTGTGGCATCTGGAAGGAGTCAGAAACCTTCCTGACCACAAACTGATCTCCGGTTTCGACGCTTTTGTACCGAAATGTTGTCTCTGTCAGTTCGAGTATTTCGTAAGCATCGTAAAAGAATGCACTTGTCGGATCTGTTGGACTAACTTTCCCGTCATGTAGCCAGCCGCGAGTAATGGAAAAGTAAATTGGCCCAGACACACCCCAGTCTCCTACTTCCGTGGTATCGCTCATTACTTTCCCGAATTTGTCTGTCAGCTTGAAATGAATTTTCTGTGTTCCATCTACTCGTTTTTCCACCAACTCCAATTGTTTTAGGCCATCTTTCGTTGGCGCTTCCCCATACCATTTGCCAATAAGTATTAAGCGCCGTTGTTCGGAAGATTGATTAAGTGGTTTGCCAGAATTAATGGTTGATGCTGGTGTTGCGCAACCTACGAGTAATAGCACATAGAAAATCTGCAAAACTCTTAACATAATTTCCTCGTTAATATTTTAGGTGTGGCACAAGTGATGACTTGTGATTTCGATATTGAAAGAAGTTTATCAGATCACGCAGACCATTCATGGTTCGACAGGCTCACCACGAACGGCCTGAAGCTGCTCACGAACCATCACCCGTTCGTCCCGAGCCTGTCGAAGGATGAACGGCCGCGCCCCCCCTATCAGTCCCTTTCGCCAGGCGCGATACTTCGGCCCAATCGCCGCGTATCATCGCTTCCTTTTTCTTTCGGCTCCAGCCTTTGATCTGGCGTTCCGCAGTTAATGCTTCTTCACGAGTCGAGCATGGCTGGCTGAATGCCAACTCAACAGGCAAACGACTGGCAGTATAGCTGTTGCCCAGGCCGTTCCGGTGTTCGCTGATGCGCTTTTCGAGATTATCCGTGTGGCCGGTGTAATACGAGCCGTCGGCACAGCGCAGGATGTAGATCCAGAAGCTCATGAGTCGCCGCTCCGTTGGTGTTCACCCTTCGACGGGCTCAGGGTGAACGGCGTTGAGAGTGGCCTCGTTTACCAAAGCTCCGCCGTTATCACGGGCGCAAATTTCCCTATGACCGTCCGGCAAATTGGCATAATCGGTATCAGTCAGCTTGGTTGTTTACGAGTCGTATGGTCATGGTTCCGTTGTACAGCCGCACATCCATCCGGTTGAGGAAGGACATGCCGAGCAGCATGTCTTCGCCCAGTTCGGGCACGATCAGCGCGGCGACGTCGGTTGCTTCGATGCCGCCCAGTTTGACGCTGGCCAGCCGGGTCATGTAGCCGATCGCCTCACCGTTCGCGGTCTGGGTGCGCATCGCGGCATTGCTCTGGATGCCGAGCCGGTTAGCCAGGTCTGGCGAAATGGCAACGTCGGTCGCGCCGGTATCGACGAGCACGGTGGTTTTTAGTCCGTTTATGAATGCATCGGCGCGATAGTGGCCGCTCGGATCCCGTACCAGCGTTACTTCTGCATCATTGCCCAATTTCTCGGCGGTATTCGGGTGCAGCTGGGCGCTGAAAAAATAAAACAGCACGCCGGCCAGGACGAGCCAAATCGTCAGCAGGCCCAGAGTTTTGAAATTGACCTTCATAATCCTAGCAGGGTATTGAAAAACTACTGCGGCAGCCATCTGCTGCGTTGCGCGGTACTCGCTTCCTCGCCTATCTACCAGATATGTCTCGTCGCTCCGTTCCGTGCGCCTTGCATCTGGCCGTCCTCGCTACGTTTTTCAATACCCTGCTAAAAGCGGCGCGCGGGGCACTCACGGCACCCCGCCCGGATATTTCCTCAACTCGGGTTTAGCGGCGCCACGGCAGCATGCGCAGCAACGTGTTGTCTTTCACAAAGTAATGATGATACAGCGCAGCCACGATGTGAATGCCGATAAGATAATATCCAATCGTGCCGATGACTTCATGTACTTCCTTTAGCTGCTCGGCGAGTTCCTTGCTTTCGCCGATCAATGCCGGAAATTGCAGGCCGAAGAACGGGATCGGCTTGCCGGCCGCGCTGAGCAGCAGCCAGCCGGTCAGCGGCATGACGATCATCAGCAGGTAGAGGCCGAGATGCACCAGCTTTGACAGCAGCTGCTGCCAGTTTGGTGGTGCCGGCGTGATATCCGGCGTAGGACCGGACAGGCGCGCGGCCAGGCGCAACCACGTCAGCCAGAAAATCAGCATGCCGATCATGAAGTGCCAGGTCTTCATCGCCTCGCGCGGGTCGCTGCCCTTGGGGTAAATCTCGCGCAGTTCGATGAGGGCATACACCGCGATGAACAGCAGGAATATCAGCCAGTGTAAGCCGATGGAGAGCGAGCCATAGCGAACGGTCGTGTTTTTCCAGGTCATCTTGGTCTCCTTGATAAGAATGTCTCCGAGCAGATGCGTTGCCCTGCAGAGCTTACAGGAAGCGCGCCACCATGCCTTGCGCCAGGTTGCCGGCCAGCGGAATCCTTACGCGATGGCCGCTGCCGGGCGCTTCAGTTACTGCCGCGTTGTCGCTATTGTACATTTCGTGGATGGTAATGATGCAGTTGCCGGACGGATGGATGATTTCCACCCGATCGCCGACCTCGAACCGGTTCTTCACGTCGATCTCGGCCACGCCGTCATTGCAGGCGACGATGTCACCGACGTATTGCTGGCGGAAGCTTTCCGAATGACCGCGGAGGTAGTTCTGCTGCTCATGGGTGCGGTGGCGCTGATAGAAACCATCGGTATAGCCGCGATTCGCCAGTGCGTCGAGCGCGCCGAGCAGCGCCGGGTCGAACGGCTTGCCGGCGACAGTGTCGTCGATCGCCTTGCGATACACCTGCGCGGTGCGAGCGACGTAGTAAATCGACTTGGTGCGGCCCTCGACCTTGAGCGAATCCACGCCGATCTGCACCAGTCGCTCGACGTGCTCGACTGCGCGCAGGTCCTTGGAGTTCATGATGTAAGTGCCGTGTTCATCTTCCATGATCGGCATCAGCTCGTCCGGATGATCGCGCCGCGCAATCAGGTATACCTTGTCGGCCGCGGGATGGCGAGGTTGCGAGCCGCAGGCGGAGAGATTCGCGTCCTCCAGCGCGCGGTCGAAATCAAAGTCCAGCTTTTGCAGGTCGCCAGCGGCATCTTCATCGGCCGCGCTGACCTGGTAGTCCCAGCGGCATGCATTGGTGCAGGTGCCCTGATTGGAATCGCGGTGGTTGAAGTAACCGGACAGCAGGCAGCGGCCGGAATAGGCGATGCACAGCGCGCCGTGGATGAATACCTCCAGTTCGATGTCCGGACATTGCTGGCGGATTTCCTCGATCTCGTCCAGCGACAATTCGCGCGACAGGATCACGCGCGTGAGTCCCAGCGATTTCCAGAATTTCACCGCGGCATAGTTTACCGTGTTGGCCTGCACCGACAGGTGCACGGGCATCTCGGGGAACTGTTCGCGCACCAGCATGATCAGCCCGGGGTCGGCCATGATCAGCGCATCCGGCTGCATCGCGACAACCGGCGCCATGTCGGCGAGATAGGTTTTCACCTTGGCGTTGTGCGGCATCAGGTTGCTGGCGACATAAAACTTCTTGCCGAGCTGGTGTGCTTCCTGGATGCCCGTCGCCAATTGCTCCAGCCGGAATTCGTTGTTGCGCGCGCGCAAGCTGTAGCGCGGCTGGCCCGCATACACCGCATCCGCGCCAAACGCATAGGCGGTACGCATCTTGTCCAGCGTGCCCGCCGGCAGGAGTAGTTCAGGTGTGTGCACTTCGGTTACAGCCCCAGTCGTTTCCAGATCGCCAGTGAAGGAGCCGCCTGGTTAAGGGTGTAGAAATGCAGCCCCGGCGCGCCGCCAGCCAGCAGGCGCTCGCACAATTCGGTGACGACATCCAGGCCGAATGCCTGTACCGATTCGGTGTCGTCGCCGTAGCTCTCCATCGTGCGGCGGATCCACCGCGGAATTTCCGCGCCACAGGCATCGGAAAAACGCGCTATTTGTGAGAATTTCACAATCGGCATGATGCCCGGAACGATCGGGAGCGTGACACCGAGCTTGCGGCACTCATCGACAAAATGAAAATAGCTGTCGGCGTTATAAAAATACTGGGTGATCGCCGAGTCCGCGCCCGCTTCGGCCTTGCGCTTGAAGTTGAGCAGATCGTCGCGCGGCGATTTGGCCTGCGGGTGAAACTCGGGATACGCGGCCACCTCGATATGGAAGTGGTTGCCGGTTTCCGCCCGAATGAACGACACCAGTTCGTTGGCATATTGGAATTCGCCCACGCCTCCCATGCCCGATGGCAGATCGCCGCGCAATGCGACGATGCGATCGATGCCAAGATTCCGGTAGGTGTCCAGCATGGCACGAATATTCTCGCGCGTGGAACCAATACAGGACAGATGCGGAGCGGCATTGAAGCCTTCCTGTCTGATCTGTTGTACGGTCTCCAGGGTGCGGTCACGGGTAGAGCCGCCCGCGCCGAAGGTTACGGAAAAATAATCCGGCTTGAGCGCCGCCAGCTGTTTGCGCGTGTCGGCAAGTCTGACACCGCCTTCAGCGGTTTGTGGCGGAAAAAATTCAAAACTGAAAAGTGGTTTGGTCATGACTTTCTCATGAGTTGTGCGGCCGCTGCAGCCAGCGCCCACGAAAAAATGCTGTATAGCAGCGCGCCCAGCACCCCGTACCAGAAACCATCCACGACGAAGCCGCGCAACACCGAGCCGACGAACCAGAACAGCAGGCCGTTGATGACAAAAATGAACAAGCCCAGGGTGACTAGCGTGACCGGCAGGGTGAGCAGCAACAGCAGCGGACGGATCAGGGTATTGACCAGACCGAGGAAAAAGGCGGCGATAAGCGCATCGGTGAAGGTATCCAGATGGATGCCGGGCACGAAGTTAGCCACCGCGAGCAATGCGAGCGCATTCAAAAACCAGATCAGCAATGCT
>DASSQR010000125.1:0-3478 GCA_035702405.1 Gallionella sp.
GAAGGAGTACCGCAGGCCCGGCTGGTTTCTGGTACGGACCACGATCAGTGGTGGCAGGAACGCAAGCACTGGTTCTTCAAACCCGCGACCGGCTACGGCGGCAAGGGGAGTTATAACGGCGCGAAAGTCACCAAGCGCGTGTTTGAGGAAATCATGCATGACGGTTATATCGCACAGCGCATCGCCATACCGGGCGAGCGCACGATTTGCCTGCCGGGCGCAGAGCCGCAGGCGCTCAAGCATGATGTGCGCTGCTATGTTTATGCTGGCGAGCTGCAATTGGTTGCGGCTCGCCTCTATCAGGGACAAACCACGAATTTCCGCACGCCGGGCGGCGGCTTCGCCGTGGTGCGTGTTATAGAATAGGTGGCGCGTTATGCGAGAACAATTTGGCACCTCTAGAAATTCATTTTGCGGGATGAAGCGCAAGGAGCCGCGCAGCGAATGACGAGGCATATCGAGATGGATAGACGAGGAATGAGCGAGCACGTGACGCCGCGATTCGCCCGGAAAATGAATTTATAGAGGTGCCCTGATGCCTTATGCGTTTCTGGCCATTGGAATTGGTGCTGCGCTCGGCGCGTGGCTGCGCTGGGGGCTGGGGCTCTGGTTCAATCCGGCGTTGCCGGAGTTGCCGCTCGGCACGCTGGCCGCGAATCTGGTCGGCGGTTACCTGATTGGCCTCGCGGTGGCGTTTTTCCTGCAGCATCCGGGGCTGGCGCCGGAATGGCGGTTGTTCATCATCACCGGCTTTCTCGGCGGGCTGACGACCTTTTCCACCTTCTCGGCCGAAACGGTGACGTTGTTGTTGCGCGGACAGTATGCGTGGGGTGTTGCGATTATTGCGGCGCATCTGGGCGGCTCGCTGCTGATGACCGTGCTGGGCATCCAGACTTTCAAGTGGCTTCATCAATAGGGGGCAAGCATGATCGTGCTGTCTTTTTATGCGAGCGAAAAACAACACCACGCCGGAATGCCGTTGCACGAGTGGTTGCTGAAAGAAGCGCAGTCGCTCGGGATTCCGGGCGGGTCAGCGTTCCGCGCGATTGCCGGATACGGCCGGCACGGCCGGCTGCATGAGGACACCTTTTTTGAACTGGCGGGCGAACTTGCGGTGAAGATCGAATTCGTTCTCACTGACGAGCGGGCCGAGCAGCTGCTGGCGCGGCTGCGTTCACACGAGCTGAATATGTTTTACACGCGTTTTGAGGTGCAGACCGGGACAATCTGATCAGGAGGCAGCAATGCAACTGACGGTGTTGGGCTGTTATGGCGGGATTGGCGGCGCGCGGCGCACGATGTCGCTGTTGGTGGATGACGATGTGCTGATCGACGCCGGAAGCGGGGTAGGCGAACTTACCCTGGAACAGATGGCGAAGGTTGATCATGTATTCCTGACCCACGCGCATCTGGACCACAGCGGTTTCATTCCACTGCTCGCCGATGCAGTCGCCTTCATGCGCCAGCAGCCCCTGCAGGTGCATGCACTGCCCGAAACGATTGCCGTGCTCAAACAGCACATGCTGAACGGCAAATTGTGGCCGGATTACAGTATCATGCCCAGCGTCGAGCACCCTTATATCCGGTTCGTGCCGGTGACGGTCGGGGTGCCGGTGCCGCTGCGCAATCGCCGCATCACCCCTTTGCCGGCCCATCATTCCGTTCCTGCGGCGGGTTACTGTATGGATAGCGGCGCCGCCAGTTTCGTTTACAGTGGCGACACCACGGATTACGAAGCATTCTGGGCGGCATTGAATAATATCGAAAATCTGCGCTATCTGATGATCGAGACCACACTGCTCAATGACGCCGGTCCAGCCGCTGCCTCGTTCGGGCATTTTTCCGCCGAGTTGCTGGGGCGAGCCCTGACCAGACTGCAGCGCCCGATGCAACTGCTCATTGCGCATATGGAACCGGGCAGGGAACAGCAGATCATGGCGGAAGTCACGGCAGCATGTGAAAAATTTCAGCCCGTGCAAGTGCAGCAAGGACAGCAATTCATCTTCTAACGTTTCCTCAAAACGAAAGGCGCATCCCATGAGTAAAAGTCTGCTGCTGGTTTCGTTGTTTTGTCTGGCCACGTCTGCGGCGCAGGCGGCGGTGATTGCCGATGAAGTCACTTACAAGGCGAACGGCACCACGCTCAAGGGCTTTCTCGCTTACGACAATGCCATCAAGGGCAAACGTCCGGGGGTGCTGGTCGTACACGAATGGTGGGGGCTTAATGACTATACCCGCAAACGCGCGATCATGCTCGCGGAACTGGGTTACACCGCACTAGCGCTGGATATGTATGGCAACGGAAAGCATGCCGAACATCCTGATGACGCAGCCAAGTTTTCGGCTGTGCTGAACAAGAACATGCCGCTGGCCAAAGCGCGCTTCGACGCGGGTGTGCACTTGTTGCGTAAGCAAAAAACTGTCGATCCTGGCGAAATCGCGGCGATCGGCTACTGCTGGGGCGGTGGCGTAGCATTAAACATGGCACGCATGGGCGAGAACCTGAAGGGCGTGGCGACTTTTCATGGTGCGCTGACCACGGATATTCCTGCGAAGCCCGGCAAGGTCAAGGCCCGCATTGTTTCCTTTACCGGCGATGATGATCCGTTCGTCCCCGCTGACAAAGTCGCGGCGTTCAAGGAGGAAATGGAAAAAGCGGGTGCGAATTTCCGTGTGGTAACTTATCCTGGCGCTCGACACGCGTTTACTAATCCCGAGGCAGATGAACTGGCAAAAAAATTCAACCTGCCATTCGCCTACGACGAAGCAGCCGACAAGGATTCGTGGCAGCAGTTGACGGTGTTCCTGCGCGAAGTCTTTGCCCGCAAGTAACCAGAAACCGATAATATCATTTCGATATGGCTGTCACGCTGGCAGGTCTGGTTGCGCAATATGGCTATGCTGCCGTGTTCGTGGGCACATTGCTGGAAGGCGAAACCATCCTGGTACTCGCGGGATTTGCCGCGCAACAGGGATATTTGCAACTGCAGTGGGTAATCCTCATCGCACTGGTCGGTGGTTTCCTTGGCGACCAGTGTTATTTCTGGCTCGGACGCCGGCACGGGTCGTGGGTGCTAAACCGGTTCCCACGCCTCGTGCCGGTGTTCGGGCGTGCCAATCAGTTGATCGAACGCTATCACGAGGTGCTGATCGTGGGGATCCGATTCATGTATGGGTTGCGCACCGTCGGACCGATGGCATTAGGGATGAGCACAGTGTTGACCTGGCGCTTCATGCTGTTCAATGCATTGGGTGCAGTCATCTGGGCAATCGGAATCGGTAGTGCCGGTTATCTGTTTGGCGAGGCGCTGACGCTGTTGCTGAGTGATCTGAAGAGACTGGAAGAGGTGCTGCTGGGCGCCATCCTGGTCGGCGGCGTCGGTGTATGGGGCTGGCGGCGCTGGAGGTTTGGCAGGAAGTATCCCAAGGACCACGATGCTGACGCGTGAATTTGCCGATCGCTTTGCGCATGAATGGA
>DASSQR010000126.1:0-24639 GCA_035702405.1 Gallionella sp.
GAGACATCCACCACGATAACCTGCTGATGAACATCCACCTGGGTTGCCGCCAACCCCACACCGGGCGCGGCATACATGGTTTCTGCCATGTCATGCACCAGCTTGCGGATGTGCTCATTGACTTGCTCCACCGGCCGGGCGACCTTGTGCAGCCGCTCATCGGGGTATTGCAGAATTTTCAGAATAGCCATGCCTGACTCATAAATGCTTGCTAATTTAGATGACTAGATGCAGAATTTGGCGCAGCGTTGCAACATTGCCTGCCATTTACGTTGACTCTAGCGGAGTTTCCCATGCGCAAGATTATATCGCTGATTTGCTTTTTGTTGCCCGCCCTGAGTTTTGCCGCCCAGCCGCAAACCCCTCCACAGCTCCGCAGCGGCGCACCCGACCGTTATGTCGTCGTCAAAGGCGATACGCTCTGGGACATTGCCGGCAAATTCTTCAATGACCCATGGAAGTGGCCGTATATCTGGGGCATGAACAAGGACACCATCAAGAACCCGCACTGGATTTATCCGGGTAACGTCATCGTGCTGAACCGTGCGGCCGGTACCTTGGGCGTTGAGGCAGGCGAAGTCAAACTCGAGCCTCAAGTGCGCGCGGGCCGCAGCGAGCACGAAGTCATTCCGAGCATTCCTGCCGATGCCATTGCGCCATTCCTGAGCCGTCCGCTGGTCGTGGATGAGAACGCGATGAAGGATGCGCCGACCCTGATCGGGGCTCGCGAAGGCCGCATTGCCCTCGGCAGCGGTGATACCGCCTTTGCCAAAGGACTGCCCGCAGACAAGGGCACCTTCTGGCAAATTTACCGTCCGGGCAAGTCCCTGATCGATCCCGACACCAAGGAAGTGCTCGGGATCGAAGCGGTTTATCTAGGCAATGCAGAAGCAACCAAATTTGCCGATGTCAGCACCATTGCAATTACCCGCTCCGTGCAAGAAATCGCTCCTGGCGACCGGCTCGTGCTGCCTTCCGGCGAGACGGCCAACAATTACCTGCCGCGCGCTCCGGCGACCAACATCGTTGCGCGCGTGATCTCCATTTACGGGGGGGTTTCCCTGGCGGGACAGAACACCATCATCGTCCTGAACAAGGGCTCCCGCGATGGACTGGAGAACGGCCACGTACTGGCGCTCTACCACAAGGGCGAAGTGGTCAAGAACGAAGGCAAGAGCGTCACCCTGCCGAATGAGCGCTTTGGCTTGGCCTTTGTGTTCCGCGTCTTCAACAAGGTTTCCTACGCGCTGGTAATGGAAACCCGCCTGCCAGTGGAAGTCCTGGATTTCGCCGAGACGCCGTGATTACTCGATGCCTGCAGATCCCTCGCTCAAGCCGTGGCTCGCACTCCACCTGACCCATGGCTTGGGCGGCGAGGGCGCGCGACGCCTGTTAAAGGAATTCGGCTCGCCGGAAGCCGTCTTTTCCGCTTCACTCAGTTCACTTAAACCATTCGTTAAGGCAGACGTTGCTGCGGCAATCAGTCTGGGCATCGACGACGATCGCATCGCACCCATACTGGCCTGGCTGGAAGATAACAACAATCATATTGTTACGCTCGCTGACAGTACTTACCCGCAGTCGCTGCTGAATATTCCCGATCCGCCTCTGCTGCTCTATGTGAAAGGGCGGCTCGACCTGCTCAACCGAACCGCTCTGGCCGTCGTGGGCAGCCGTAACGCCACACCGCAAGGCATCGGCAACGCCGAAGCATTTGCGAGTTCATTGAGTGAAGCCGGCCTGTGCGTCATCAGTGGCCTGGCGCACGGCATCGATGCGGCCGCGCATCGTGGTGCGTTGCGTGGTTCGGGCAGCAGCATCGCCGTGGTCGGCACCGGACTCGACAAGGTTTATCCCGCGGCCAACCGGGAATTGGCACATGCGCTTGCCAGACAGGGCACGCTGATCTCGGAATTCCCGCTTGGCACGCCACCGCTCGCGGCCAACTTTCCGCGCCGCAATCGCATCATCAGCGGTCTGAGCATTGGCTGCCTGGTAGTGGAAGCTTCGCTGCAAAGCGGTTCGCTGATTACGGCGCGACTGGCCTCCGAACAGGGGCGGGACGTGTTTGCGATTCCCGGCTCGATCCATGCGCCGCAAAGCAAAGGCTGCCATGCGCTGATCAAGCAGGGCGCCAAGCTCGTCGAATCCGCCCAGGACATCCTGGAAGAACTGGGAGGCCTGCTCACGGCCGCGCCCACGCCTATCGCGCCAGATCCGCCCGCTCCCGTTCCAGAGGCCCTGCTGCTTGAGCATCTCGGCTTCGACCCCGTGGATCTGGATACCCTTAGTCTACGCAGTGGCTTGACGATCGCCGAGCTATCGGCCATGCTGTTATTGCTCGAACTGGATGGGCGCGTCAGTGCGCTGCCCGGCGGCTGGTATCAACGAATTCACTAAATAGTGCGGAAATCATGTTTGAAATACTGATGTATTTATTTGAAAGTTACTTCGATGCAGGCAGCTATCCTGCCCTGGATAAATTGTCGCGCAAGCTCTCCGCCGCCGGTTTCGAAGGCGGGGAGATCACCGAAGCACTGACTTGGTTGTCCGCCCTGCAGCAACAGGACCCAGCGACTTATCCTGCCAGCATTGAACACGGCGGCCTGCGTTGCTACGCCGATATCGAATTGCAGCGCATCGGCTATGAAGCGCGGCAGTTCCTGTTATTCGCAGAACAACACCACATGATTTCCGCCGTCGAACGCGAAATGGTAATCGATCGCGCGATTGCATTACAGCAGGATAACCTCGGGCCCGACAAGCTGAAGCTGATCATGCTGATGGTATTGTGGAATCGCCATCACGACGTTGACCCGCTGCTGATCGAAGAACTGCTCGCACCGCTGCATTCAGCGCAATTACACTGAATCTCCTATCGTCGCATGGCAACCCACCTTCTGATTGTCGAATCTCCCGCCAAAGCCAAAACGCTCAAGAAATATCTGGGCAAGGATTTCGAGGTCCTTGCCTCATATGGCCACGTGCGTGACTTGGTGCCCAAGACCGGTGCAGTCGATCCTGACAACAATTTTGCGATGAAGTACGAAACCATCGCGCGCAACAGCAAACACGTCGACGCCATTGCCAAGGCCGCGGCCGAAGTCGATAACATCCTGCTGGCACCCGACCCGGACCGCGAAGGGGAAGCGATTGCATGGCATATTTCCGAACTGCTCAAGGCGAAGCGCGCGCTGAAAAACAAGAAAATGCAGCGCGTGGTGTTCTATGAAATCACCCAGTCCGCGGTCAAGGAAGCCGTCGCTCACCCCCGGGAAATCTCGTTGCCGCTGGTGAACGCACAACAAGCTCGTCGCGCGCTGGACTATCTGGTCGGCTTCAACCTGTCGCCGCTGCTGTGGCGCAAAGTTCGTCCCGGTTTATCGGCCGGACGCGTACAAAGTCCTGCGCTGCGCATGATCGTCGAGCGTGAACTCGAAATCGAGGCGTTCCGCAGCCAGGAATACTGGACGGTGCATCTGGACAGCAGCAAGGATCAGCAGCCGTTTACTGCCAAGTTGTTCCAGTATCAGGGGAAGAAGCTCGAACAGCTCAGCATTGGCAGCCGCGAAGAATACGAGGCCATCATTGCCAAACTCGACGCCGCCAGGCTGCCACCGAAAGTCGTGCGCGTCGAGAAGAAAGCCAAACAGCGCTATCCCGCGGCACCATTCACTACCTCCACGCTGCAACAGGAGGCGGTGCGCAAGCTGGGCATGTCCGCCGAGCGCACCATGCGCACGGCCCAGTCGCTTTATGAAGGCGTGGACGTCGGCGGTCAGACGGTCGGCCTGATTTCGTACATGCGTACTGACTCGGTCGCGCTGGCGCAAGAAGCGGTGCAGGAAATCCGCGAGTACATCCGCGGCCATTTCGCCCACGAATATTTGCCGGCCAGCCAACCGGTCTACAAAAGCAAGACCAAAAATGCGCAGGAATCGCACGAGGCGATCCGGCCCACTTCCATCGAGCGCACGCCGGACAGTCTGCGCGATCATCTGACTGCTGATCAGGCGCGGCTTTACGAAATGATCTGGAAGCGCACCCTCGCGTGCCAGATGGCGCCCGCGCGGTTTGATACAGTCAGTCTGGATATTCGCCTGGGCGGCGACGACACGCTGTTCCGCGCCTCCGGCCAGACGCTGGTCTTCCCCGGCTTCATCGGCGTGTACATGGAAGACGTGGACGATGCCACGGAAGAGGAGGAAGGCAAGCTGCCGCAGTTGGCGGAAGGAGATGTCCTGCCGGTCGACAAGTTGTACGGCGAGCAGCATTTCACCCAGCCGCCCCCGCGCTACTCCGAAGCCAGCCTGGTCAAGGCGCTGGAGGAATTCGGGATCGGCCGGCCGTCGACCTACGCGGCCATTATCTCCACCCTGCAAGCGCGCGAGTACGCCATACTGGACAAGAAACGCTTCGTGCCAACCGATGTCGGCCGCGTGGTCAACCGGTTCCTCACTGAACATTTCACCCGTTATGTGGATTACAGCTTCACCGCGCACCTCGAAGATGAACTGGATGAAGTGTCCGAGGGCAAGCGCGACTGGATCCCGGTACTGGGCGACTTCTGGCAGGGTTTCAACAAGCTGATTGCCGAGAAGCAAAACATCGAACGCAAAGATGTCACCCAGGAACTGCTCGACGAGACCTGCCCAAAGTGCGGCAAGCCACTGGCCAAGCGCCTCGGCAAGCGTGGCAGCTTCATCGGCTGCACCGGCTACCCGGAGTGCGACTTCACGCGCAGCTTGGGCGAAGCAGAAGATGAGGGCCTCGCCCGGCGAGAACTCGGCCCACATCCCGATACCCAACAGCCCGTGTTGTTGTTGCGCGGCCCTTACGGTTACTACGTCCAGCTCGGGGAAGTGGTGGAAGGCGAGAAAACCAAGCCCAAGCGCGTTTCCTGGCCCAAGGAACTGCCGCTCGAGCAGGCCGATCTGGCCACTGCGCTGAAGCTGCTCGCACTGCCGCGTGAGCTCGGCGTTCATCCGGAGTCCGGCAAAAAGGTCATCGTCAACATCGGCCGATTCGGCCCCTATATCGGGCACGATGGCAAATTCAAATCCATTCCGCGCACCGACAACATTTTCGACATCGGGCTGGAACGCGCGGTGGAACTGCTGGCGCAGGCACGCGCGGGCAATGCAGTATTGCGCGTGCTCGGCGAACACCCGGACGACAAAGCCAGCGTGGAAATCTGCAGCGGCCGTTACGGCCCGTATGCGCGCCACGGCAAGATCAATGCGACGCTGCCCAAAGATGTATCACCTGACGAAATCACTTTGGAAGAGGCGCTGGAGCTGATTGCGGCCAAGGCGGCGAAAGGTGGCGGTAAGACCAAAAAAGCGGCTGCGAGCAAGACCAAGGCGGCAACCACCAAAGCAAAGAGCACGGCAAAGACCGCTAAACCCGCGGCGAAAAAATCTACGACTAAAAAAACCGCTGCCGAACCTGCTGCCAAAAAAACTGCGTCAACCAAAAAGACGACCAAAAGCAAGAAAGACGAAGCTGCAGCATGAGGTCATGAACACATGCGTCCCCCGACCAGCCAACCCGGTGGCCGGGTTCGGCGGTGACATCCGCCCCGGCCAGCCGGCGTTACTTCGCGCAGATTGTGGAAATATCCAGCGCTTCTTCCGCAGTCCGTTATAATGCCGGTTCATATGGAAGATACTGCAGCAAAAGTCAAGTTTTCGTCGCTTAATCTCGACGCGCAGATTCTGCGTGCCATCGAGGAAGAGGGATACTCCGAGCCCACGCCGATCCAGGCACAGGCGATTCCCCAAGTTCTGGCCGGCCGTGACCTGATGGCCATGGCTCAGACCGGTACCGGCAAGACGGCGGCGTTCACCTTGCCACTGTTGCAGCGGTTGCTGCCATATGCCAGTACTAGCGCATCGCCCGCCCGTCACCCGGTGCGTGCACTGATTCTCGCTCCGACGCGGGAATTGGCTATCCAGGTTGGCGACAGTGTCACCACCTACTCCAGACACGTTCCGCTGCGCTCCACCGTGGTATTTGGCGGCATCGACATCAACACCCAGAAGCCCGCGCTGGCGAAAGGCGTGGAAATTCTGGTAGCAACCCCGGGTCGACTGCTGGACCACGTAGAGAGCCGCAACTTGATGCTCAATCAGGTGCAGGTACTGATTCTGGATGAGGCCGACCGGATGCTGGACATGGGCTTCATGCCCGATCTCAAGCGTATCCTCGCATTGCTGCCCAAGCAGCGCCAGACTTTATTGTTTTCGGCCACTTTTTCCGACGACATCAAAAAGCTGGCGCAGGATTTTCTCGTCAACCCGATCACGATCGAGGTGGCACGGCGCAATACCGCATCCGAAAACGTCAAGCAGTCGTTTCTGCTGGTCGATCAGGACAAGAAATTCGATGTGCTGGCCGATCTGATCCGCGAACGCCACGTCAGCCAGGTGCTGGTCTTCACCCGCACCAAGCTGGCTGCGGCGCGCATTTCGAGAATGCTGGCACGCACCGGCATCCCCGCCGATGCGATTCACGGCGACAAGACCCAGCAGGAGCGTATCAAGGCCCTGGATGAATTCAAGCAGAACAAGATCACCGCCCTGGTCGCCACCGATGTTGCGGCGCGCGGGTTGGACATCGATCAACTGCCGCTGGTGGTCAACTACGAACTGCCGACCAACGCCGAGGATTATGTGCACCGCATCGGCCGCACCGGCCGCGCGGGCGCCAGCGGCGAGGCAGTCTCGCTGGTGGATGCGGAAGAAGAACGCAAGCTGAAAGACATCGAAAAGCTGCTCAACCGCACGTTCCAGTGCGAACGACCGGCGGTATCATCTGCGACAGTCAGCCACCGGCCAGCCAAGCCAGCCATAACCGGCCGCGGCCGAAAAACCGCGCCGGCAGACGACTGGTTCATGAAGCCCTATGTACCATCGCAACCCGCCGCCAAGGTTGAGGAAACACCTGCTCCGACGGAAGATCAACCCAAGAAACAAATCGCCGCGTTGCTCCGCAGACGAGACGTTAATCCCTGACCCTGATTCTTTTCGTGCTCGATGAACTTCGAGCCATCCCGCCGTTTAGTCACAGCGGGGCACCAATTTTTTTGCCCGGCAGGTTTAAACAAATATATTGTTTATTTGACAAGTGCCGACACGTCAACGTGTGGCCGGGCCAATTGCCCACGTCGGCAACTGAAAATTCATTCACTAAAAAAAAATGCCACCAGCCGGATGGCTGATGGCATAAAAACGCACCTTGCGGTGCAACTTCGCTCAAGGAGGAGAGTGAAGTCTGTAACGAGGCGCACGTCGTGCGACCTCAAAAATTATCGTGAACAGCTCATGGCTGTTCCAGGTGTCCGTACATTCCTGAATTTTCAGCGCGGCCTGAAACCCAACGCGCCTCAACCTCTGGCTACCACTACAGCGACAACAATGCCTTTCGCCCAGCCAAGGTCAATTTATACGCCGGCCGATGATTAAGTCCGTCCGCCTGGGCGAACTCCCTGACCAATCCTGCATAGCGCATTTTTCCGAGCAGGCACCCCGCCGATCGGGCATAGAGTTTCCTGCGCGCCGGGCTGTTAACCGCAGCAGTTTTTTCCGGCCACGCCAATTGCGCAAACCCCCAATAGTCGCCTTCCGCAACTGTTTCCATGGCCTTCATTGCCAGCAGGCCGTTTTTATAAGCCGACACTTCAAACTCCTTTGTTCAACAAACAGTTGTAGCTGCTACAGCCACATTCTCCGGACACGTTCCCGATGCTTGCCAACTATTCTTGCCATGCAACAAACATGCCAATAATTACGCGATGCTCCCTATCGCAAGAAGGACGGGCATTACAGCCGATTACCTGACGCTGAGGAACAGGCACGCTTGGCCAATCCCCTTGCCAAACCAGTCAAAATTGACAATCAATTACGCCAATATTGACCAACTAGTCGTTGTAGCCGACGCTAGCCCGCCGCTGCCATCAGGCTTTCATACTTGGCCTGCAATTCGGTACGCGTTTCCCTGTTATCTGGGTCGGGCACAATGCAGTCGACCGGACACACTTCCACGCATTGCGGTGTGTCGTAATGGCCGACGCACTCGGTGCATTTTCCGGGGTCGATCACATAAATTTCATCACCCGGCTCGAGCGCTTCATTCGGACATTCCGCTTCGCAAACATCGCAGTTGATACAATCAGCGTTAACCATCAATGCCATAATTCAAGTTCCTGCCAATAATCCCTTCAGCCATTCATGCCGCGCCCCAAGCGGCACATTTGAAAAATGACGGAAGTTCAGTTCCCACTCTTGGGGCCGTTAAATATGGATTCATATTTGGCTTCGATCCGGGGATCATCGACATTCCGGATACGAAACTCGATCGGCGTGATCTCGCGTTGGATGTTTTTGCCGGGCGCCTTCACGAAAATGGTAAAGGACGTGCCCCGGCCATGGTGCGTCAGCAAGGGCGTTTCGGCACCGAGGATCACCTGATCCTTTACCCCGCCTTCCGCCGCAACGGTCACCGCAAAATCCTTATTGGTTTTGTTGAGCACCTTGAAGCTGTACTTGTTCTGAATTGACCCATCGCTCAGCCTCACAAACATCGGCTGGCGTTCCGGTAGCACTTTCAGGGTCAATGAACCGAGGTGCGTCAGGCCATAAACTATGGCGCTCATCGCAATGACGATAATCCCCAGATACACGAGCGTACGCGGATGCTGGTATATCTTCTTGACCGCCTTGCCATTGATCTCATCCCAGGAGGCGTAGCGAATCAGCCCGCGTGGTTTGCCCAACTTGTCCATCACGGCATCGCATGCATCGATGCACAGGCCGCAGGTAATACAGCCCAGTTGTTGTCCGTCGCGGATATCCACTCCGGTCGGGCAGACCTGAATGCACTGGAAACAATCGATGCAGTCGCCTTGCGCCGTGTTCTTGCCGACCTGTGCACCGCGATGCAGCTTGCCGCGGGGTTCGCCACGGCGGATATCGTAGGTGGGCAAAATCGTCTGGGTGTCACTCATGACCCCCTGGATGCGCGCATACGGACAAAGCCACCAGCAAGCCTGCTCGCGCAGGAAACCTGCAAGAAGATAAGTGCCGAGGAAGAACATGACGAGCACCACCCGGCCGACCACCGGGAGCTGGAAATGCACGAGCTGGTACCAGTAGTCATAGGCATCCACAAACCAGATCGAGAAGCTGATCCCGGTAAGCAGGGCAAGCGCCATCCAGATCAGATGCTTGCTCGCCTTCTTCCAGGTCTTTTCCAGATTCCAGGGCGCCGCGTCCAGCTTGCGCCGCGCTGTTGGCGCGCCCTCGATCTTGTTTTCAATCCACGTGAACCAGTCAATCCAGGCGGTCTGGAAACAGAAGTAGCCGCAGAACACCCGTGACGCCACCGAGGTAACCGCAAACAGCGTCATCGCCAGAATCAGCAGCACCAGCGACAGCATCCAGATATCCTGCGGCAAAACCGTAATATTGAAGAAGTGAAACTGGCGCTGCGCGATGTCGAACAGGATTGCCTGCTGGCCGTTCCAGCGCAGATAGGGCACTAGGAAGAACACCAGCCAGAACGACTGGGTATAGTTCTTTATCGTCCGGAATAGCCCCGGCATGCGCTTGGCATGGACGGTCTTGTCACCCAGATTGACCTGCCAGGTGTCAAACTCGCGATAAATTTCTGCGACATCGTTAACTTCGTTTTGCTGTACTGCTTTGCTCACTACTTGCTCCAAACCGGCTCACGCCTCTAACTTTCAATACGTTCCATGCGACTTGCGGCTGGTGCGTCATGCCTCACAAGGAAATGCACGGACAATCTTGTCGGGCACTTCACGCCTGCTGGCGAGTCCGATTGCGCTTGCTTCCAGCACCGCTGTCACCATCACTGCAATCAAGGTCGGCATCAGCGCGATGCGCGTCAGTGCCGTCCACAAAATATGTTTCATGCTCGGCTCATGCGCCGCCTGGCTGACCAGCCAGGCCAACAGGATGAGCAGCGCGGAGAAGGCATAGCCCAACAGCAACCACTGCGCATGCTTGAAAGCGAGCCGCCAGTGGGCATTCACAAACCAGCACCGGGCCCGCTTGCTGCGCAGGTAGATATAGCCAATCAGGGCACCGGAACAGGAAAGCGGAATCAGCAAACCCGCCATGCCCACGTTCAACACAATGATCGCGGGCGTCATCAGCAGGTCCAGCAGGAACAGCCCGGATATGTACAGGTTGTGCGGTGCCTGCGCCTGCTTGATTTCTGCCTCAGTAGCCTTGAATTGCATTCGTTACTCCATATCTCACCGGGCATAACTGCCCTGGCAACTTAGGTGTAGCAATTGCCGTGCCAGACTAATTGAGTCATGCGCAAGACCATAAATGGCGCTTCTTGCTGCAGATTGTCACTCGGTGCTGAAAATAGAATTGGCGCGCCCTTGACAACACAGACAATTTTGTCAACAATTGTTGACATGAATGACGAATCACCTGGCTTTCCCGCCGAATTACAGTCCTTGCTGGATGCGCTGCCTGAGCCGCGCCTTCTGATAGACCCGAATTACCGCATCGTTTCGGTCAACGCCGCCTATCGGCACGCGTTTGGCGCCACGCAGAAGATCCTGGGGCGCACCTGCTATGAGGTGTCTCACCATTTTGACAAGCCCTGCGACCAGTGCGGCGAATCCTGTCCGCTCCAGACCGCATTGAAAACCCGGCAACCCAGCCGGTTGCTCCATCTGCATTACACGCCGCGCGGGCAGGAACATGTGGACGTGGAACTCATTCCCATCCTCGATGAGGAAGGAAAGCCGGTCTATTTCGTCGAGACCATGCGCTTCCTGCAGGAAAAAAGCCTTCAGCCGATGGCGCTGGGCATGGAAGGGCGTTCGCATGCACTCATTCGCACGCTTGCCCTCCTGAATCGTGTGGCTCCGGCAATCACACCGGTCCTGTTGCTGGGCGAATCGGGTACCGGTAAGGAACTGGCAGCCCAGGCGGTGCATGCACTGAGCCCCCGTCGTGACCGCCCGTTTGTACCGGTGGACTGCTCCGGATTAAGTGAAAATCTGTTTGAAGCGGAATTGTTCGGCTACGAGAAGGGGGCCTTTACCGGCGCCCACCAGCGCAAGGCCGGACTGGTGGAAGCCTCCAACGGCGGCACCCTGTTCCTGGACGAGTTGGGCGATATCCCGTTGCATTTGCAGGTCAAGCTGTTGCGTCTGCTGGAAACAGGCACATTCCGCCGCGTCGGCGGCGTGGAAATCCTGCACGCCAACTTCCGCCTGGTCGCTGCCACGCACCGCAACCTGACCGCTATGATGGAAGCGGGCACATTCAGGCGCGACCTTTACTACCGCATTTCGGCCTTTCCAATTTACCTGCCTGCGCTGCGGGAACGGCGGGACGACTTGCCCTTGCTGGTGGAAACTTTGCTTAAACGTCTGGTGCCAACGCGCGCGCTGCACCTGAGTGAGGCGGCAATGGAACGTCTGACGCAATATGATTTTCCGGGCAATGTGCGTGAATTACGCAACATCCTAGAACGGGCCATCCTGCTTGCCGACGGAGATACCATCGAAGTCACGCATTTACCCGAGGTTCTGGACTGCAGAACAGGGGAATCGGTAGCACAACCCGTCGCGGAACAGGAGATTGTTTCTCTGGATGAAGCAGAGCGCCGCTATGTCCAGCGCGCACTTCGGCAACTTGGTGGCGACAAACAGCAGTTGGCACGCCTGCTGGGCGTAAGTGAACGCACGCTGTACCGGAAACTTGGCTAAGCGCCGGATTATTTCTGGACTCGGTCAGCGGCGAAACTCATGGCCGTTGTAATTGAGAATCGCGCTATTACCGACGATTTTTTCGAGACGCAAGCCAGGCGCGATTTCCTCACCTTCATGCACCAGTTTGTCATTGATGATCGCCATGCTGCCGGCTTGGTCGTCATGCATGTAACCTGAAATCACCAGTGCCGGCATCCCCTTCAGCGGATCGTCATCTGCCTCGGTCTTGCTGGCTGCTGTCGCGGATTGCCCACCCGCCGCGGCTGGCGGCGTACCTTTCTTCACTGTCGGCACTGCCGCACGCTTTATTGCGGCCGGCGGCGGAACTGGCGTCGCTTTGGCTGCCGCAGGCTGTGGCGCGTTCTCACGTTTCTGGGCAGCCGGGGGCTGCTGTGACGCTGCCAATGTCTTTTCGGCTGGACCGGGCTCGACTGCCTCGGGCGGCTGCAGCCACACCCACCAAAGCAAGGCAACAACCACCGCAGTTATAACTGCACCTGCCAGCATGGCCGGCAACAGTCCGAGCAGCCGGTTTTCCTCAACCATGACAGGATGCAGAATACTGCTGCTTTTGCTGGCGAGTCGCTGCCGCTCCTGTTCGGATTTGCGCAATGCATCAAGTACGTAAGACATGCTCAGCCTTTCTTCGCCGCCGCAAGGTGCGGTCCGCTCTTGTTGCTGCGGACGGTGAGGCGAATCGCGGTTTGCGGGCCGACCATACCGAGCGCTTGAATTCCCTCATTCGACTGGAATACGCGAACGCGCTGCGTCAGCGCCTCATCAAACAAATCGGCCCCCTCGCCGGGGCCGCCATCGATGAGCGAGAGCGTATGCCGCACCCATGCCACCCCCGGGCCGCGCTGATTCGGTTTGATGCCATCACGGAAGCCAGGTGGCTCCTTCCAGATCAGCAGGTATTGCCCCGACCACAACCTGGTCAGGTCGGCCATGGCAACGCGCCGTTCGGTACCGGCGATTGCCAGAATGGCGGTCGAGGAGTCAAGTGCCATCAGCGTCACCCAGAATTCGCGGCCATCCGCCACCAGTCGCAACGCCGCCGGCTGATCGAGTACAGTCAGGTCGGCCAGATTGCCGCGCCCGACGTAGCATCGCATGCCGTGTTTCACCACCTTGCGGCAGAGTTCCTCGTGCCATCCATAGGGCACGTCGAATGTCATTCCGTATAGTTTGAAGAGTGACCGGAGCGCAAGCGCCTCGCTGTTGACGCGCATGACGTCGCTTGGCCAGACGATGGGCTGGGTCGGTGGACCGGCCGGCACAGGGGCTGCCGGTACCACCGATGCGGGCAAGGTGCCGGCCACCGCCGACGCCGCTGGGGCCGGTTGAACAGCGGGCGCTTTGGGTATTGTCGGTGCCGCCGCCCCAGAAAGGCTGGACGGCATACGCGCCATCAGCCAGGCAGACACGGTTCCCGAATACGCTGCGGCGCCTACCGCTGCCACTCCTGTGAGCCCCAGCAATCCTGCGGTCAGGAACCAGCCGAAACGCCACTGGCGCTGCGGGCGTTGCACGGCAAGGATTTCCCCGATCGCCCTGCGCAAGGTTGGCTTATTGACCTGGTGCCGCCCCTGCACGTAAGTTCCCAGCAACGCGCGGTCGCAAATTAGGTTGATCAGGCGAGGCACGCCACGGCTCGCACGGTAGAGCGGCCTTACCAGATTTTCCGGAAACAGGATTGGTGAAGCACCGGAAACGCTCAGGCGGTGTGCGACATAGGCTTTGACTTCGGGTCTGCTAAGATGAGTCAGGTGGTATCGCGCCACCACCCGCTGCGATACCTGGCGCATTTCCGGGCGAGCCAGAAGGTCCTGCAATTCCGGCTGGCCGATCAGGAAAATTTGCAGCAGCTTGCGTGTATTGGTCTCGAGATTGGTAAGCAGGCGCAACTGCTCGAGCAGCCCGGCGTCCAGATTCTGCGCCTCGTCGATGATCAGGATGGCGCGCCGTCCGCGTGAATTGGCATCCAGCAAGTGCGCGTTGATGGCGTCGACATATGCCTTGACCCCGGAACGCCCCGGCGCAATCGCAATATGGTATTCCTCGCAGATGGTCTGCAGCAGCTCTTCAACCGTCATTCGAGGGTTGAGAATAAAGGCGACATCGATATTCTCGGGCAGCTGATCGAGCATGGTACGGCAGAGCGTGGTCTTGCCGGTACCGACCTCCCCAGTGAGCAGCACGATCCCGCCGGCGCCCTGCAAACCGTAAAGCAGATGCGCAATCGCTTCGCGATGGCGATCGCTCATGAACAGGAACCGCGGATCGGGCGCGATCGAAAATGGCATCTCGCCAAGCCGGAAGTATTCCTTGTACATGTTCGCTTACGTCAAAAAGGTTCTTCGATTAAAAGAGTTTGATCATTATAAGCAATCGGCTTGGGTTGTGGGAAACACTGATAAATCAAATGTCAAGATACATTGCCCATGACCGGATTTTCCGCAGGAATTTCCCCGGCCGGGAGGTCATGCAACAGCCCGCTTGCGAAGCTCGCGGGACGCGGCGTGGTGCGCCGTAACACCCGGAATGGCGCCCATGGACTGGTTTCCGAATGTCGCCTGGTTCCGAACATCAGACAGTATTTTTGCGGCATACTTCAACCCGTGCAAGCGCATAGCGCCGATTGACTATGAGGATGCCATATATGGAATACATTTTTTTTGACGCCCGCCTGCGTGATCTGTTCGTGGAGTATGCAAAAAGTCTGGGCATCGCATGCACCCTGCAGGATGACACCATGGGTATGGTCGTGGCGGTACCCGAAGACCTCGCGGATGACCTGACCGATTTGCTGGAGACACGCTATGACCTTCTGCAGGACGAACAATCCGAATTGATTGATCTGGAAGAAGGCGGCGCCAAAAAATTGGCCGGTTTTCGCGTTGATTTGCCGGATGGACAATCTTGCCTCGTGCCCCTGCAGCCCGATTTGGCGAATCGGCTATTGGCCAGTTTCAGCTTCGACGAGATTCAGGAGATATTTGCGACTGTCGCCCGCAGCGTGCTGAATCCCGCGGACAACAGCCAGCTGTGCCAGATCATGAAGGCCGGGCAAAAAGCCGATACTGACTAAGCATGGCCGGTCGGCCCACCAGCCACACATGAGTCCATGCCGAAACAATACCTCGGAGATCTGTTACGTTGCCTCCCTTGAGGCACCGGTGATGCGTCAATGAGAACCAGATCCAGTTCCCTGTTGCAGGCCATCGCCGATGATCTGCGCCGCCACGCACCATTCGACCGGATGAACCGGGACGAGGTGCAATGGCTTGCAGCCCGCTTGCAGGTAGGTTACTACGCCAAAGGCGAGATCATCCTCTCGCCGCAGCAAGGCGAGGCGCAACGGTTCTTCATCATCAAGCAAGGCGTGGTACAGGGAGAGCAGGGCGTGGCGGAAACCCAGTACGACTCCGCTTGGCTCGAGCTGCACGAGGGCGAATGCTTTCCGCTGGGCGCGTTGCTCTCCAGACGCCCCGTGACCGGCACTTATCGCGCCCGGAACGATGTGTTCTGTTATGAACTCGCCGCAGCAGACTTCCGCGAGCTGTCCCATCTGAGCGTCGCCTTCCACGACTTTTGCACGCGCCGTATCGCCAACCTGCTGGAGCAATCCAAGCAGGTCATTCAGGCGCAATACTCCCAGTCGAGCGCCGAACAGCAGTCGATGTCCAGCCGTCTGGCGGAAATCGTCCGCCGCAAGCCGGTGACCTGCGCGCCCGACACATCTATCCGGGAGGTATTGCAGACCATGCAGCAGCTCGGCATCGGCGCCATGATCGCGGTCGATAACGGGAAACCCGTCGGCATTTTTACCTTGCACGACGTACTGAGCCGGGTCGCCTTGGCGCAGGTCGATTTTGCCCAGCCGATCATCGGCGTCATGAGCACGAACCTGCTCACGCTGCCACCCCAGGCACTGGCGTATGAAGCAGTTCTCGCCATGGTCAAACACGGCATCCGGCACGTGCTGGTGAGTGACGACGACACGCTGGTGGGAGTAATTTCCGAAAAGGACCTGTTCACGTTGCAGCGCGTCGGGCTGCGGCAGGTCGGGGCGTCCATCCGCAACACCATGAACCTTGAGGATCTCCGTCAGGCAGCTCAGGACATCCGCCAGCTCGGACAGAACATGCTGGCCCAGGGTGTCGGCGCCGAACAGCTTACCCAGATCATTTCCACTCTCAACGACCTCTTGACCACCCGCGTCATCGAACTGGAGCTGATGCGCGCCAAAGCCGAGCCCTCCTGGCAACAGTTGGACTTCTGCTGGCTCGCGCTGGGCAGCGAAGGGCGCTTCGAGCAAACGCTCAACACCGATCAGGATAACGGCATCATCTTCGCGCCGACGCCCGGGAAGACCCCAGACGAAATCCGCGAATTGCTGCTGCCGCTGGCGCAACGCATCAATCAGGCGCTCGATGCTTGCGGTTTCCCGTTATGCAAGGGAAATATCATGGCATCAAACCCGCAGTGGTGCCTGAGCCTCGAGGAATGGACGGAAACCTTCGCGGACTGGATCCATCGCGGCGACGCGCCGGTGCTATTGAATTCGACCATCTTCTTCGATTTTCGGCCGCTGTATGGCAAACACGAACTGGCGCAGGAATTGCGCAGCCAGCTCAAGGCCAGGATCGCGGACAACCGCCTGTTCCTCAAGCACATGGTGGAAAATGCGCTGGGCAACCGCCCGCCGCTGGGCCTGCTGCGCGACTTCGTCGTGGATGACGGCACCCTCGATCTCAAGGTGAACGGAGTGGCGCCGTTTGTCGACGCCGCGCGCATCTTTGCCCTCGCCACCGGCAGCGACGAGACCGCCACCGTCCGGCGCCTGCGCGCCGCCGGTACGGCATGGCAGCTAAATGCCACCGAGGTGGAAGGCTGGATCGATGCCTTTCTGTTCATCCAGCTGCTGCGCCTGCGCCTGCATCACGAACAGCACCAGGCTGGTGCCGCCCTGACCAATCGGGTGAATCCCGATAAACTAAACAACCTGGACCGGCGCATCCTGAAGGAAGCTTTTCGCCAGGCGAGAAAACTGCAGGCCTTGCTCGAAAAGTATTACACTTTTTGAACCCGCCACCTCCCGCTGCCGGGCCTCATCCGGCCAGATGAAACATCAAGCGGCGTGATGAGGAAACCGGATGGTAAGCAGCGTGCCGATGCCACCTTGCCCATGCCCGAGCACAATGGTCGCACCGTGCCGTTTGGCGACCTCCGCGACAATGGCAAGACCCAGGCCGCTGCCGCTCTGGCCGCTGCCGAGAATGCGGTAAAAACGTTCGAATACGCGGTCGCGATGTTGCGGGCCGATACCCGGCCCGTTGTCCTCGACGCTCAGGATCGCGCCACCCTGTTCATAGCCCACGCCCACCGTAATATGGCCGCCGGCCTGGGTATAGCGGATGGCGTTATCGATCAGGTTGCCGAGCATTTCGCTCAGACTGATGGCATCGCCGCGGACGGGCGCCTGCACGGAAATACCTTCGAATCCCAGATCAATATTCTTTTCCAGCGCCAGCGGCACCCAGCGCGCAGTGCATTCCTGGGCCAGCAGGTTCAGGTCGAGCGGCACGAAGTTTTCGACCCCTTGCCCCCCGGGCTCGCTGCGTGCAAGTGCGAGCAGCTGATTGACCAGATGAGTGCTCTGACGGGCGCTCGTGAGAATGTGTTCGAGGGCATGCTGCTTGCGCTCGGGATCGCTGTCGCGCAGCGCCACTTCGGCCTGGGTTTTCAGCCCGGCAAATGGCGTGCGCAGCTGATGGGCCGCATCGTCCACAAAGCGTTTCTGCGCCTGCATCACCTGTTTCAACCGTTCCAGCAAATCATTCACCGCTGCAATCAGCGGGCGCACCTCGGCGGGTGCCTGGCTTTCATCGAGCCGGCTGAGATCATCGCGCTGCCGGCGCAGAACTTCCTGCCGCAAGCGTTCCAGCGGCTCCAAGCCGCGTTTCAGCGCATACCAGACGGCGCCCACGGCAACGAGCAGCAGCAGCAGCCACGGGATCACGATGTTGGCCAGGATGCCGCGAATCAGCGCCTGGCGCTGGTGAATCGTCTCCGACATATGCAGCTGGTACAGCTTCGAACCGTTCACGCCGGGATAGACCAGGCTGACCATGCGGGTCTTTTCCCCGTCGCGCTCGCTGTTGCTGAACACCGGCCCCACTTTGCCGCCGCGATAAGCAAGCGGACGGGAAAGATTGGCGTTTCCCGCGATCTTTTTGCCATCCTTGTCGCTGACCGTGTAAAACACCCGATCCGGCATGCCGGGTGTCGTTCCGTCTGGAAGATTCGGCTGGAAATCCAGCCGTTCATGGCCGCTGCCCAGCCGCATCTGTTCCGCTACGGCGCGCGCCCGTTCCAGCAACACCTGATCATAGGGCTGATTGGCATAGTTGAGCGTCGCAAAATAACCCGCAACCGTACTGAACAGCCATAGCACAAAAAGTGGCGTCAGCAGCCAGTTCGTGAGGTGTTCGCGCAGTGACCGAACGTCTTCGTCCATGCCGCTCATTTTGCGCGGTACCTGTTCGGAGCCGGCCGCACAGAAATGAGCACGGCCCATCTGTCGGTTTCAGCCTGCCTGCCTGATCCACAAGACACGATGCACTCGGTGAGCACGGCGGGTGTCAGCTGCAGGACCGTCGCTGCCATGCTTTCAGGAAGAAACCTTGTCAATGATGTAGCCGAGGCCGCGAATGGTGCGAATGGTCACGCCGGCGGGCTCGATCTTTTTGCGCAGGCGGTGAATGTAGACTTCAATGGCATTGCCGCTGGCTTCTTCGGCATAACTGTACAGCCGCTCCAGCAGCTGGTCCTTGCTGACCACCCAGCCGATCCGCGACATTAGCGCTTCCAGCACGCTCAGTTCCCGCATGGTCAGTTCCAGCGGTTCGCCGTTGATTGCCGCGCGCCGCGCGACGCTGTCGAAGGTCAGCAGCCCGCAGGTATACACCGGATTTACGCCGCATTGGCCGCGCCGGAGCAGCGCGCGCACCCTGGCTTCAAGTTCGGGGAGGCTGAACGGCTTGACCAGATAATCATCGGCGCCGAGATCCAGCCCCTTGACCCGGTCCCCCACCTGGTCGCGTGCCGTGAGTATGATGACCGGCACGCGGCGGTTGCGTTCGCGCAGGTGGCGCAGGACGTTGAACCCATCCATGCGCGGCAACCCCAGATCGAGGATCACCAGATCAAATGGCTGCTCGCCTTTGAGCATCATGTCCGCATCCGCGCCGTCGCTGACGCGGTCTACCGCATAGCCGGATTGGCGCATGGAATGGCACAATCCATCTGCCAGCACTTCATCATCTTCGGCAATCAGAATGCGCATGTAAGTTGTAAGTTTTGCGTAAGACTCGCGCGGTAAGGTAAACATGAGGCAAATGGGAGGCATAACCCATTGCCTTCAATACTATTCTAATTGGAGGATGCGAAATGTCAAAACCGCAAATGAACTGGGCCGCAATTGATGCGGACCCACGTTTTCAGGCGTTGCACCGCAAAAAGACCACCTTTTTGTGGAGCCTGATGATTTTCTCGACCATATACTATTTTCTGCTACCGATCGGAGCTGCCTATTACCAGGACCTGTTCAAAATCAAGGTCTGGGGCGTAGTGAACGTAGGCATTCTGTTTGCGCTGTCGGAGTTCATCGTCGCCTGGACCATTGCTTTCGTTTATTCGAAGAAGGCCAATGCCCAATTCGACGCGATGGCGCAGGAAATCATCAACGATGCGCACAAGATCGGAGCATGACATGGGCAAGACTTTAAAAAATTTCGCATTCTCTGCGCTGGCATTTTTGGCCAGCAATAGCGCGCTCGCCGCTGGCGGCGCCGTGGCCGACGAATTCAAGTGGATGACCTTCGCCGTGTTCGGCGCGATCATCGCCATCACCATGGCAATCACTTATCGGGCGGCACGCACCACCCATACCACCTCCGAGTTTTACGCGGCGGGCCGTTCGGTCAGCGGCATCCAGAACGGTTGGGCGATCGCGGGTGACTACCTGTCGGCCGCCTCGTTCCTCGGCATCGCCGGCCTGATTTCGCTGTACGGCTATGACGGCTTCATGTACTCCGTGGGCTGGCTGGTGGCTTATATCACCGTGCTGTTGGTGATCGCCGAACCCTGCCGCAACATCGGCAAGTACACCATGGGCGACATCCTGGCCTTCCGCAATGATCCGAAGAAGACCAAGACCGTGGCCGCATTGTCCACCATCACCGTATCCACCTTCTACCTGACCGCGCAAATGGTCGGCGGCGGCGTGCTGATCAAGACGCTGATCGGTATCGATTACGAAATCTCGGTCATCGGCGTGGGCATCCTGATGCTGGCCTACGTGGTGTTCGGCGGCATGAAAGCCACTACCTGGGTGCAAATTACCAAAGCCGTGTTGCTGGTTATCGCTTCGCTGATCCTGGTCACCCTGGTATGGGCACCGTACGGTTTCAGCTTGCCGGATTACCTGCAAGCCGTGGTGGGTGACGCCAAGGTACAGGCGCAAGTCGCCAAGCTGCTCGGTGACAAATCCACCACCATGACCGCGACTGAACTGGGCCAGCGCTTCCTCGAGCCCGGCCTGTTCCTGAAGAACCCGATTGACCAGATCTCGCTGGGTCTGGCACTGGTATTCGGCACCGCCGGCATGCCGCACATCCTGATGCGCTTCTTCACCGTGCCAACGGCCCAAGCCGCACGTACCTCGGTGATCTGGGCAATGGCGATCATTGGTGGCTTCTACGTGCTGACCCTGTTCCTGGGCACCGGCGCTGCGATGCTGGTTGGTCCGGCCAAGATCGCCTCGATCGACGCCGGCGGCAACATGGCCGGCCCCTTGCTGGCGCAGTTCCTGGGCGGTGGCGAAAACTCGATGCTGGGTAACTTCATGCTGGCATTCGTCGCGGCGGTAGCATTCGCCACTATCGTTGCGGTGGTAGCAGGCCTGGTGCTGGCATCGGCTTCTGCGATGGCCCATGACATCTACGTCGGCGTGATTCGCGGCGACAAGGCCACTCCGCAGGAGCAAGTCGTTGCTGCGCGCGTTTCTTCCGTGATCGTCGGCGTGATTGCGATCACCGTGGGTATTCTGGCCAAGGGTCAGAACGTAGCGCACCTGGTGGCGCTGGCGTTCGCAGTCGCAGCTTCGTCCAACCTGCCAGCGGTATTCCTCACGCTGTACTGGAAGAAATGCAACACCTTTGGCATCGTGCTGGGCATGATTATCGGCTCCGTTGCTGCGATCGGCCTGGTTCTGGTTTCGCCCAACATGACCTACCCGCAAGCCGTGATCAAGGCCGCCAACAAGGTTCTGGATGGCGAACCGGCCACTCCGGCCAAGGAAGCAATGCCGGCACAACCGGGCAGTGGCGGCTTCCTGTGCGAACTGTTTGCGCTGGAAGGCTGCAAGAAGGCAGAACCGGCGAAGGCTGCTGAACCCGCCAAACCGGCCAAGCCAGGCACCCGCGAGAAGCTGGTTACCCTGAAGGCCAAGCTGGAAACCACGACCGATGCTGCCGAGAAGACCAAGCTGCAGGAAGATCTCGCCAAGGTGCAGAAAGCGCATGACAAGGCCGAGGCTGACCTGAAGAAGGTGGAAGGTCAAACGACCAACCTTGTGGGTCTGGAGAAGCCGTTCTTCCTGCTCAAGAACCCCGGCCTGATTTCCATCCCGCTGGGCTTCCTGATGGTGATTCTGGGTTCGCTGTTGACCCGAGACCGCCGTTCTGAAGAAATGTGGGACGAACTTTACGTGCGCCAGAACACCGGCATCCACGCCGAAGCTGCAAGCGTGCATTAAATATCTGAGTCAGGTTAGTTAACTGCTAGCCTTGAGCTCCCCGGGGAAACCCGGGGAGCTTTTTTTCTTTTGTGCACTTGCCTAACTTGCGTTGTTGATATGGAATTAGCGCATTGATATTGTGGGGTCATAACGTGAATTGGATTGATACCCTGTTTGGCCGCAAGAAAATCGAGCTGAGCGAACAGCAGGAGCTGCGGCTCAAGTCCTGGCGCGCGCTGCGCCCGCCCAGTAACGAAGCAGTACTGGATCATTCACGCTTTGTGGTGGTCGACGTGGAAACCAGCGGTCTGAGCCTGACCAAGGATCGGCTCATTGCGATCGGCGCAGTAGCGGTCACGAATGGCAAAATTGATCTCGACGACAGCTTTGAAGTCGTGCTGCAGCAGGAAACAACCAGCACAAAAGCGAATATACTGATTCACGGCATCAGCGGAAGTGCGCAAACCGGCGGTCAGGAACCGGCGGAAGCGCTACTGGCATTTCTCGAATATCTGCGCAAGGATCCGCTGGTCGCGTTTCACGTTACTTTTGACGAAACCATGCTGCGGAAGGCCATCAAACAATTCCTTGGGTTCAACTTCAAGCACCACTGGCTGGATCTCGCCTATGCCGTGCCCGGCTTGCATCCGGAGCAAGCCAGCAAGTTCCGCGCGCTGGACGACTGGCTCACTTTTTTCCGCATCCAGAATTATGCCCGGCATAATGCGCTCGCCGATGCAGTCAGCACGGCACAGCTGTTCCTGATCGCTTCAAGGGCTGCGCAACGGCAGAATATTCTCAGCTATCACGGCATGCAGCGCGTCGAAAAAGCGCAACGCTGGGTCAGCCAGGAAAGCTGAAGCCAACTCAAAAAGTGCTTCTGCCCCAATATTCATCCACGCAGAATAGCCACATGGACGAGCGGCGCAAAAAACGCTATGCTGCGCGCCTCTTCAAATGCGTCCGTAGCTCAGCTGGATAGAGTATTGGTTTCCGAAGCCAAGGGTCGTGGGTTCGACTCCCGCCGGGCGCACCAGTTATTCATGTAGTGGGCACTTGATTCGAGTGCCCATTTTCATTGGCTGTATCGCAGACGCAGCATAACTCCCTCTAATGACAGCTGACAGCACCCGTAAATTACAACCTGTAATCCGGCATCGTGTGTCGCTTATTTTTCGGTTGGTAAACACCTTCGTTAAAAATGTTGGCGGATAAAACCAGCTACCGGATCAATATCGGATGGCTAGCTTCAGGTCAGCAGTCGAAACAGATACCAACAAATACAATTCTGACAAGGAAATCCGTTGATGATCACGTTTGAAATCCGCACTCCGGCTTAGCCTGTGCGGCCTTGAATTTCGCGAAAAGTCAGGTTGCCACATTACGGCAAAATGGACCGCCGCCTCTAGCTGGGCTCCTTGCCTACCTCCATTTGGAGGTGTCACTGCACAATTTAATACAGTATTGACCTCAGTGTTTTGATTCGAGGTGCTCGCAATAATCCACCCTACGCAAAACCTAGCAGTTCCGGGCTGGGTACAACTACCAGCGCCACCAGCAGGACACCTCAGAAAACGCATCGGGTCTTGGAATTCAAAACACGGGGAGAATCGCCATGAAACCATGCAGAACTGAATTTTCCAACGCAGCGATCGCAATGGTAATAGTGTTGACCGTGATGTCGTCTTTGTGGATGATCAGTCCGGCCCACGCGGGCTCCGGCTGGGGCAGCAGCATCAACATCGCCGGCACGCCGATCCAGGTACCCACCTACTTTGCAAACAGCCCCAACGGCACTCGTCCTGATCCTTTGGTGGCCAATGCTACGATCAACACCGGCACTCCCCTGCGCAAGTTCGTCGACACCCTGCCCGGTCTTGGTGTTGCTGGGGCGAACAATCTGGGCCAATACATTCCGATCGCGGCGTCGGAAAAGTGGGTCGATGGCAATGGCAACGTAACCAGCGACGACTACTACGAAATCGCAGTTGTCGAGTACACCGAAAAGATGCACAGCGACCTGATCAAGCCGACCCGCCTGCGTGGCTACGTACAACTTGAAACTCCGGGAAATGCCGCCACCAGCAAGCATGTGGCACTGACCTACCCAAGCGTGAATGGCACGCCGCCCGCCCCCATTCTGGACAGCAAGGGGGCGCAAGTATTCGCCTACGACAACCCGCACTATCTCGGGCCGCTCATCAGCACCACGCGCGGTGTGGCAGTGCGGATCAAATACACCAACTACCTGCCTGTCGGGGCAGCCGGCGCATTGTTTCTACCCGTGGACAAGACGCTGCCGGGTGCAGGTCTCGGTCCGGACGGTGTAACCCTGTTTACCGAAAATCGTGCCGATATCCATTTACACGGTGGCGACACCCCATGGATCAGCGATGGCACCCCGCACCAGTGGATTGCACCCGCTGGCGAAACGGCGGCCTATGCGACGATAGATCCCGCAACCGGCTTGACCATGGGTAAAGGTGCGAGCGCCCAGAATGTTCCCGACATGCCCGATCCGGGGCCGGGTTCCAGAACATTGTATTTCCCGAACAACCAAAGCGCTCGTTTCATGTTCTACCATGATCACACCTCCGGTATCACTCGCCTTAACGTCTACGCCGGCGTAGCCGCGGGCTATCTGATTTCAGATCCGGTGGAGCAGGGCCTGATTACGAGCGGCGTGATTCCAGCCGTTCAGATTCCGTTGGTGATCCAGGACAAGACCTTCGTGCCGAAAGACATCGCGCAGCAGGATGCCAAATGGGACACGCTGCACTGGGGTCAGGAGGGTGACCTTTGGTTCCCGCATGTCTATGAAACCAACCAGGACCCGAATGCATTGAATGGCACCAATCCAGTCGGCCGTTGGGACTGGGGCCCGTGGTTCTGGCCGGTGTTTCCGGCACAGTTTTCCTTGCCCACCGGGATTTACGGCGATGTGACAACCACGCCGGAAGCCTTCATGGACACGCCGGTAATCAATGGCACCGCTTACCCGACCTTGACCGTCGATCCAAAGGCGTATCGCTTCCGCATCCTGAACGCCACGAATGATCGCACCCTCAAC
>DASSQR010000127.1:0-53916 GCA_035702405.1 Gallionella sp.
GCTGGGCAAGGATGAAGGTGGTCGTCACACCCCGTTCTTCCAGGGCTATCGTCCGCAGTTCTACTTCCGTACCACTGACGTGACCGGTGCAGTCGAACTGCCGGCCGGTACTGAAATGGTGATGCCAGGCGACAACGTGACGATCACGGTGAGCCTGATCGCCCCGATCGCGATGGAAGAAGGTCTGCGTTTCGCGATTCGCGAAGGTGGCCGTACCGTCGGTGCCGGCGTGGTTGCAAAGATTATTGAGTAAAAGTGATGCAGGATGCGGGGTTCTGGATTCAGAGGATTTCTGAATCCTTGCCCTCGAATCCTGTTCATTGTTTTATAGGCCAGTAGCTCAATTGGTAGAGTATCGGTCTCCAAAACCGAGGGTTGGGGGTTCGAGACCCTCCTGGCCTGCCAATAGGTGGTAGTAAGTAGAGTTGATCGGATAATCGCGCATGGCAGATAAAATCAAGTTGCTGGTTGCTTTTCTGCTGGTGGTGGCTGGTATTGCAGGTTACTATTACCTGCAGGCGCACGACAGTGCGGCTGTACTGAAGCTGGCATCGGTGCTGGTGGGCTTGGTCGCTGCTGCCGGAGTGGCGTGGACTAGCGCGGCGGGGCAGCGTTTCTTTGTCTTTGGCAAAGAGTCGGTGGCTGAAGCAAAGCGCGTGGTTTGGCCGACCCGCAAGGAGACGATGCAAACCACTGCGGTCGTGATCGTGTTTGCGGTCATCATGGCGTTGTTCCTGTGGGCGGTGGATTCCAGTCTGATGCTGGTGGTCAATATGCTGATGAAACGGGGTGAGTAATGGCCATGCAATGGTATGTGGTTCATACGTACTCGCAGTTTGAGAAAAGCGTCCAGCGTGCATTGCTTGAGCGGATCCAGCGCGAAGGCATGCAGGACAAGTTTGGTCAGATACTGGTTCCGGTCGAAGAAGTGGTCGAGCTGAAGTCCGGTCAAAAGAGTATTACCGAACGGAAGTTCTTCCCAGGTTATGTGCTGGTCGAAATGGAAATGACCGATGAGACGTGGCATCTGGTGAAGGATACACCCAAGGTGACCGGGTTCCTCGGTGGTTCGGCAATGAAGCCGACTCCGATCAGTGAACGTGAAGTTCAGAATATCATGCAACAGATGCAGGCTGGGGTGGAGAAACCGCGGCCCAAAGTGCTGTTTGAAGTGGGTGAAACGGTGCGTGTCAAGGAAGGTCCATTTACAGACTTCAACGGTGTCGTTGAAGACGTTAATTACGACAAGAATAAATTGCGGGTGGCGGTGACCATCTTCGGTCGCTCGACCCCCGTGGAGCTGGATTTCGGCCAGGTAGAAAAGGGCTGAAAAGCGAGAAATGCGGATGGGGAACGCAGCCTGCAAAAAATTGCAGACGCCGTTTCCCGTTTGTCGTTTCTGAATTGTTTGGGGAGAAACGAACGTTTCGTTAAAACCCGTTTACAGGAGTGAAACATGGCAAAGAAAGTCGTCGGCTATATCAAGCTGCAAGTGCCTGCTGGTAAGGCAAACCCGAGTCCACCCATTGGCCCGGCGCTGGGTCAACGCGGTCTGAACATTATGGAGTTCTGCAAGGCGTTTAACGCGCAAACTCAGGGCGTGGAACCTGGTCTGCCGATTCCGGTGGTGATCACCGCATTCGCAGACAAGAGCTTCACCTTCGTGATGAAGACCCCACCCGCAACCATTCTGATCAAGAAGGCTGCCGGGATTCAGAAGGGCAGCCCCAAGCCGCATACCGATAAGGTCGGCAAGCTGACCCGCAAGCAGGCTGAAGAAATCGCAACAACCAAGATGCCCGACCTGACGGCCGCTGATATGGATGCCGCAGTGCGCACCATTGCCGGTAGCGCGCGCAGCATGGGTATTACCGTGGAGGGCGTATAACATGGCCAAGCGTTATAAGGCAATTGCAGCCAAGGTTGATCGCAGCAAGCTGTATCCATTGAGCGATGCGCTGAGTCTGGTCAAGGAAACCGCCGTCGCGAAGTTCGATGAATCGATCGACGTAGCAGTGAATCTCGGCGTGGATGCACGCAAGTCCGACCAACTGGTGCGCGGTTCCGTCGTGCTGCCGAAGGGTACCGGCAAGGCCGTGCGCGTGGCAGTGTTCACGCAGGGTGCCAAGGCTGAGGAAGCAAAGGCGGCTGGTGCGGACATCGTCGGTTTCGAAGATCTCGCAGAATCCATCAAGGGTGGCAACCTGAATTTCGACGTACTGATCGCGAGCCCGGATGCAATGCGTCTGGTCGGTCAGCTGGGCCAGATCCTCGGTCCCCGCGGTTTGATGCCGAACCCGAAGGTGGGCACGGTGACTGCTGACGTGGCCGGTGCGGTGAAGAACGCCAAGGCCGGTCAGGTGCAATATCGCACCGACAAGAACGGTATCGTGCAGTGCACCATCGGTCGCGCATCGTTTGCGCCCGAAGCCCTGCGTGAAAACCTGCTGGCCCTGATTGACGCACTGAACAAGGCCAAGCCCGCCGCAGCCAAGGGGATGTATCTGAAAAAGGTATCCATTTCCAGCACGATGGGCGTAGGTATCCGCGTCGAACAGTCCAGCCTGACTGCTTGATGACATGAACGGGCTGACGGCAATGACGATTGCCGTCAGCAAGTAAGCCTGTAATCCGGAATGCCCGCGGTGAGGTCATGCAATGTGGCTGACGGTGGGCAGGCGGAAAACAGGTGGCAAGTTTTGGAATGCTGGCGTGTCTGCAGCATCCGAGACCGTAGGCGTCGAGGGCGCGGTTGGCTCGAGACTTAATTGACGGGATTCCGGCTTGTCCGGAATTTTGGCGGCCCACGTAGATGGTGCGTCCGCGAGCAGGAATGGTTGTTCTCCTGGCTCAAGGTCGCTGTTGTAACCGATGGAATGTGCGCGAGCGCATTCCGGATAATGGAGGAAGACTTGAGTCTCAATCTGCAAGAAAAACAGGCAGTGGTGGAAGAAGTCAGTGCCCAAGTGGCACAGGCTCAAACCATTGTTTTGGCAGAGTACCGTGGCATTGAAGTCGCCGATATCACCAAGCTGCGTGCCAATGCGCGCAAGGCGGGAGTGTATTTTCACGTTCTGAAAAACACATTGGCGCGACGCGCGGTTAAGGGCACCCAGTTTGAACCGCTGGCAGAAAAAATGGTTGGTCCGCTGGTGTACAGCATCAGCGCCGATCCCATTGCAGCGGCAAAGGTGGTGTTCGATTTTGCCAAAACCAATCCCAAGCTGGTGATTACGGCTGGTTCGATGAACGGTTCCATGATGAATGCGGAACAAGTTGGCGTACTCGCTGCAACACCGGGCCGCGAAGAACTGATTGCCCGCCTGATGGCAACCATGAATGCGACGACCAGCAAGTTCGTTCGCACCTTGGCTGCAATCCGCGACAAGCAAGAAGCTCCCGCTGCTGCTTAACATTTTTAATTTATTGAATTTAGGAGAACAACATGGCTGTATCTAAGGCTGAAATTCTGGACGCAATCGGCGGCATGACCGTGCTGGAACTGTCCGAACTGATCAAGGAAATGGAAGAAAAATTTGGTGTGTCGGCTGCGGCTGTTGCCGTTGCTGCACCGGCTGCTGGTGGCGGTGCTGCTGCCGCTGCGGCTGAGCAAACCGAATTCACCGTAGTGCTGACCGCCGCTGGCGACAGCAAGGTGAACGTGATCAAGGTGGTTCGCGCAATCACCGGTCTGGGCTTGAAGGAAGCCAAGGACCTGGTTGACGGCGCACCGAAGCCCGTCAAGGAAGGCGTTTCCAAGGCTGATGCTGACGCAATCGCCAAGCAACTGATCGAAGCCGGCGCGTCCGCTGAAATCAAGTAAGGTTGTACGTTGCAAAAAGGCTGACGGATTACCGTCAGCCTTTTACGCTTTAAAAAAGTCAGCGGCCAGGCAGTCCGAAATTGCTGTCTGACCCCTGTCTTTTTCCTCGATCGTGGAGATTATATGAGCTACTCCTTTACCGAAAAAAAACGCATTCGCAAGAGTTTCGCCAAACGAGTGGGTGCGTTACCGGTACCGTTCCTGTTGTCCACCCAACTGGATTCATTTGCCTCATTTCTGCAAGCTTACACTCCGCCTGAACAACGCAAGAACGAAGGTTTGCAGGCAGCCTTCAACAGCATCTTCCCGATCGAGAGCCATAACAAGAATGCCCGTCTGGATTTTGTCACCTACGCTTTGGGAATGCCGCCATTCGACGTCAAGGAATGCCAGCAACGCGGGCTGACTTACGCGTCGCCGCTGCGCGCGCGGGTGCGCCTGACCATCATGGACAAGGACGCGTCCAAGCCGACGGTCAAGGAAGTGAAGGAGCAGGAAGTCTACATGGGTGAAATCCCGCTGATGACCAACACCGGCTCGTTTGTGATCAACGGCACCGAGCGCGTGATCGTGTCGCAGCTGCACCGCTCGCCCGGTGTGTTTTTCGAGCATGATCGCGGCAAGACGCACTCGTCGGGCAAGCTGCTGTTTTCCGCGCGGATCATTCCGTATCGCGGCTCCTGGCTGGACTTCGAATTCGATGCGAAGGACTACGTCTACTTCCGTATCGACCGCCGCCGCAAGATGCCGGTTACGATCCTGCTGCGTTCGCTCGGCTACAACAACGAAGAAATGCTCAGCATGTTCTTCGACTTCGATACGTTCCACGTGAGCAAGAAGAGCATTCAGTTCGAGGTGGTGCCGGAACGCCTGCGCGGTGACGTCGCGCGCTTCGATATCCTGAACAAGTCCGGCAAGACCATCGTAGCCAAGGACAAGCGCATTACCGTGCGGCATATCCGCGAAATGCAGGAAGCCGGCATTGACCGTCTCGCGGTCGGCGACGACTTCGTGATTGGCCGGGTGATCGCCACCAATGTGGTCGATACCGACAGCGGCGAGATTCTCGCAAACGCCAACGACGAGATCACCGAAGCTTTGCTGCACAAATTGCAGGAAGCGGGCGTAACCCAGTTTCAGACGCTGTACACCAACGATCTGGATCACGGCCCGTTCATTTCGCAAACATTGCGCACCGACGAGACCATCGACCAGTGGTCGGCGCGCGTGGCAATCTACCGCATGATGCGCCCCGGCGAACCGCCTACTGAAGAAGCGGTCGAGGCGCTGTTCGGCGGCCTGTTCTTCAGCGAGGAACGCTATGACCTGTCCGCAGTTGGTCGGATGAAATTCAACCGTCGTGTCGGCCGCGATGAGCTGACCGGATCCGGCATTCTGTCCAACGACGACATCGTGGCAGTGGTCAAGATTCTGGTTGACTTGCGCAATGGCCGCGGCGAAATCGACGATATCGATCACTTGGGTAACCGCCGGGTGCGCGCGGTCGGCGAGCTGGCCGAGAACCAGTTCCGCGCCGGCCTGGCTCGCGTGGAACGCGCGGTCAAGGAACGTCTGGGTCAGGCCGAGACCGAGAACCTGATGCCGCACGACCTGATCAACGCGAAGCCGATCTCGGCTGCGGTCAAGGAATTTTTCGGTTCCAGCCAGCTGTCGCAATTCATGGACCAGACCAATCCGCTGTCCGAAGTTACCCACAAGCGCCGTATCTCCGCGCTGGGCCCGGGCGGCCTGACGCGCGAACGCGCCGGCTTCGAAGTGCGCGACGTGCACCCGACGCACTACGGCCGCGTGTGCCCGATCGAAACTCCGGAAGGTCCGAACATCGGCCTGATCAACTCGCTCGCGCTGTATGCGCGCACCAACGAATACGGTTTCATCGAAACACCGTACCGCAAGGTGGACAACAGCAAGGTGGCCGATGAAGTCGACTACCTGTCGGCGATTGAAGAAGGCAAGTTCACCATCGCGCAGGCTAATGCCGAACTGGACAAGAAGGGCCATTTCACCAACGACATCGTGTCCGCACGCCGCCACAACGAATTCGTGCTGGCCGAGCCGGACAAGCTGGAATACATGGACGTGTCACCGTCGCAGGTGGTGTCGGTGGCGGCTTCGCTGATTCCGTTCCTGGAACACGACGACGCGAACCGTGCGTTGATGGGGGCGAACATGCAACGTCAGGCCGTTCCGTGTCTGCGCGCCGAAAAGCCGCTGGTCGGCACCGGCATCGAACGCACCGTCGCGGTCGACTCCGGTACCACGGTGCAAGCTTGGCGCGGCGGCCGTATCGACTATGTGGATGCAGGCCGTATCGTGGTGCGTGTCAACGATGACGAGACCACCCCGGGCGAAGCGGGCGTGGACATCTACAACCTGACCAAGTACACCCGTTCCAACCAGAACACCAACATCAACCAGCGTCCGCTGGTCAAAGTTGGCGACGTGATCGCGCGCGGCGACGTGATTGCCGACGGTGCCTCGACCGACATGGGAGAACTCGCACTCGGACAGAACATGCTGGTCGCGTTTATGCCCTGGAACGGCTACAACTTCGAAGACTCGATTCTGATTTCCGAGCGCGTGGTGGCCGAAGACCGCTTCACGTCCATCCACATCGAGGAATTGACGGTGGCGGCGCGCGACACCAAGCTGGGTCCGGAAGAAATCACCCGCGACATCCCGAACCTTGCGGAAGCGCAACTCGCACGCTTGGATGAATGCGGCATCGTGCACATCGGCGCCGAAGTCGGCCCGGGCGACGTGCTGGTGGGCAAGGTGACGCCGAAGGGCGAAACCCAGCTGACGCCGGAAGAAAAGCTGTTGCGCGCGATTTTCGGCGAGAAGGCATCCGACGTGAAGGACACCAGCCTGCGCGTGAATGCCGGCATTTCCGGTACCGTGATCGATGTGCAAGTATTTACTCGCGAAGGACTGCAACGCGACAAGCGTGCGCAACAGATCATCGACGACGAACTGAATCGCTACAAGAAGGACCTCGCGGACCAGATGCGTATCGTCGAGGCCGACGTGTTCGCGCGTCTGGAAAAACTGCTGTTGAACAAGGTGGCGAACGGCGGGCCGAAGAAACTGGCCAAGGGCACCAAGCTGACCAAGGATTACTTGAGCAGCCTCGAGCACCAGCAGTGGTTCGATATCCGGATGGCGGATGATGATATCGCGGTCCAGCTCGAACAGGTCAAGGATGGCTTGGCGCAGAAGCGTGTTGAATTTGATGCGGCGTTCGAACTGAAGAAGAAGAAACTGACCCAGGGCGATGAACTGCAAGCCGGCGTCCAGAAGATGGTCAAGGTCTATGTCGCGGTGAAACGCCGCCTGCAGCCCGGCGACAAGATGGCCGGTCGCCACGGTAACAAGGGTGTGGTTTCGCGCATCGTGCCGGTGGAAGACATGCCGTACATGGCGGATGGCACTCCGGTTGACGTGGTGCTGAATCCGCTCGGCGTGCCGTCCCGGATGAACATCGGTCAGATTCTGGAAACCCACTTGGGCTGGGCGGCCAAGGGGCTGGGCAAGAAGATCGACGAGATGCTGCAAGCCAATACCAAGATCACCGAGGTGCGCAAGCTGCTCAACAAGATCTACAACCATCACAATGGACAGACGGTTGATCTGGACGCATTCAGCGATGATGAAATCATCGAGTTGTGCCGCAACCTGAAGAAGGGCGTACCGTTCGCGACGCCGGTATTCGACGGTGCCAGCGAAGAGGAAATCAAGTACATGCTGGAACTGGCCGACCTGCCGTTGTCCGGCCAGACCACGCTGCACGACGGCCGTACCGGCGAGGCGTTCGACCGCAAGGTAACCGTCGGCTACAAGCATGTGCTGAAGCTGCACCACCTGGTCGATGACAAGATGCACGCGCGTTCCACTGGCCCGTACAGTCTGGTGACTCAACAGCCGTTGGGCGGCAAGGCGCAGTTCGGTGGTCAGCGCTTCGGTGAAATGGAAGTGTGGGCGCTGGAGGCTTATGGTTCGTCCTACACCCTGCAGGAAATGCTTACCGTCAAGTCGGACGACGTGGCGGGACGTACCAAGGTTTACGAAAACATCGTCAAGGGCGAACACAAGATCGACGCCGGCATGCCGGAATCGTTCAACGTGGTCATCAAGGAAATTCGGTCCCTGGGCATTGATATGGATTTGGTGCGGAACTGAGATAGAGCCAGCGAGCTGTGAGCGGCAAGGATTCCGCCCGCAGCTCCCCGCATTCCACTCACCAGATTTAGGAGCTACACATGAAATCATTATTGGATTTGTTCAAACAGGTCACCCAAAAGGAAGAATTCGACGCGATCAAGATCGGCCTCGCGTCGCCGGAAAAAATCCGCTCCTGGTCCTACGGCGAAGTCAAAAAGCCGGAAACCATCAACTACCGCACCTTCAAACCGGAACGTGACGGTCTGTTCTGCGCCAAGATTTTCGGTCCGGTCAAGGACTACGAATGTCTTTGCGGCAAATACAAGCGCCTCAAGCATCGCGGCGTGATCTGCGAAAAATGCGGTGTGGAAGTAACCCTGTCCAAGGTGCGCCGCGAGCGCATGGGACACATCGAACTGGCCAGTCCGGTCGCGCACATCTGGTTTCTGAAGTCGCTGCCGTCGCGTCTTGGCATGGTGCTGGACATGACGCTGCGCGACATCGAGCGCGTGCTGTATTTCGAAGCCTACGTGGTGACCGAGCCCGGCCTGACCCCGCTGAACCGCGGGCAGTTGCTGTCGGAGGACGACTACCTCGCCAAGACCGAAGAATACGGCGATGAATTCACCGCGATGATGGGTGCAGAGGGCGTTCGCGCGTTGCTGGCGAATCTCGATGTGACCACCGAAATCGAATCGATCCGCAGCGAACTGTCTGCGACCGGCTCCGAAACCAAGATCAAGAAATACGCCAAGCGCCTGAAGGTATTGGAGGCGTTCAACGCATCCGGCATCAAGCCGCAGTGGATGATCATGGAAGTGCTGCCGGTGCTGCCGCCGGAACTGCGTCCGCTGGTGCCGCTGGATGGCGGCCGCTTCGCGACTTCCGACCTGAACGATCTGTACCGCCGCGTGATCAACCGCAACAATCGTCTGCGCCGCCTGCTCGAACTGAAGGCACCGGACATCATCGTGCGCAACGAAAAGCGCATGCTGCAGGAAGCGGTGGATTCGCTGCTCGACAACGGTCGCCGTGGCAAGGCGATGACTGGCGCGAACAAGCGCCAGCTGAAGTCGCTGGCCGATATGATCAAGGGCAAGAGCGGTCGCTTCCGTCAGAACCTGCTGGGTAAGCGCGTCGACTACTCCGGCCGTTCCGTGATCGTGGTGGGCCCGCAGCTGAAGCTGCACCAGTGCGGCCTGCCGAAGAAGATGGCGCTGGAACTGTTCAAACCGTTCATTTTCAGCCGCCTCGAAGCGATGGGGCTGGCGACCACCATCAAGGCTTCCAAGCGCATGGTAGAAGCCGAAGAACCGGTGGTATGGGATATTCTCGAAGACGTGATCCGCGAGCATCCGGTGCTGCTGAACCGCGCGCCGACGCTGCACCGTCTCGGTATTCAGGCGTTCGAACCGATCCTGATCGAAGGCAAGGCGATCCAGCTGCATCCGCTGGTCTGCTCCGCGTTCAACGCCGACTTTGACGGCGACCAGATGGCGGTGCACGTGCCGTTGTCGCTGGAAGCGCAAATGGAAGCACGCACGCTGATGCTGGCCTCGAACAACGTGCTGTCGCCCGCGAACGGCGACCCGATCATTGTGCCGTCGCAGGACATCGTGCTGGGCCTGTATTACATGACGCGCGAGAAGGTTGGCGCATTGGGCGAAGGCTCGATGTTCGGCAACGTCTCGGAAGTGTCGCGCGCCTATGAGTCGCGCGAAGTCGAACTGCAAGCCAAGGTGGTGGTGCGCCTCAAGGAAGTCCACAAGGACGAGGCCGGCAACCCGGTCGAAAAACTGGTGCGCTACGACACCACCGTGGGCCGCGCATTGTTGTCCGAAGTGCTGCCCGCCGGTCTGCCGTTCGCGCTTATCAACAAGGCGCTCAAGAAGAAGGAAATTTCGCGCCTGATCAATGCCAGTTTCCGTCAGTGCGGGTTGCGCGATACCGTGATCATGGCCGACAAGCTGATGTACACCGGTTTCAGCTATGCGACCCGTGCCGGTATTTCGATTTGCGTGGACGACATGCTGATGCCACCGCAGAAGAGCGATCTGATCGGCGCCGCGGAAAAGGAAGTGCACGAGATTTACACCCAGTACACCTCCGGTCTGGTGACCGACGGCGAACGCTACAACAAGGTGGTGGATATCTGGGGTCGCACCGGCGACGTCGTTGCCAAGGCGATGATGGAACAGCTCGGCAGCGAACCGGTTCTGGATCGCGAAACCAACGAACCGCGCATGGATAAGGGCAAGCCGGTGATGCAGGAGTCGTTCAACTCCATCTACATGATGGCGGACTCCGGCGCGCGCGGTTCTGCGGCGCAGATTCGCCAGCTGGCCGGTATGCGCGGCCTGATGGCCAAGCCGGACGGCTCGATCATCGAAACGCCGATTACCGCGAACTTCCGCGAAGGCCTGAACATGCTGCAGTACTTCATCTCGACGCACGGCGCACGTAAGGGCTTGGCGGATACCGCGTTGAAGACCGCGAACTCCGGTTACCTGACCCGTCGTCTGGTCGACGTGACGCAGGATCTGGTCGTGATCGAAGACGATTGCGGTACCGAGAACGGCACCCCGATGAAAGCGATCGTTGAAGGCGGTGAAGTGGTCGAGGCGTTGCGCGAGCGTATCCTTGGCCGCGTTCTGAGTGCCGATGTGGTAAATCCGGACACTGCCGAAACGGTGTACGAGGCGGGCACGCTGCTGGACGAAACCGCAGTCGAGAAGATCGAGGCACTCGGCATCGACGAAGTGCGCGTGCGCACTCCGCTGAACTGCGAAACCCGTTTCGGCCTGTGTGCCAAGTGCTACGGCCGCGATCTCGGTCGCGGCGGTCTGGTGAACGTGGGCGAGGCGGTTGGCGTGATTGCGGCCCAGTCCATCGGCGAACCGGGTACCCAGCTGACCATGCGTACCTTCCACATCGGTGGCGCGGCATCGCGTACCGTGGTGGCGAGCCAGGTCGAGAGCAAGTCCAATGGTACGCTGAAGTACAGCCCGAACACCCGCATCGTGACGACCAAGCGCGGTGAAACGATTGTGGTGGCCCGCAGTGCGGAAGTCATCATCGCCGATGACCACGGGCGCGAACGCGAACGCCACAAGGTGCCGTATGGCGCGACCTTGGCGGTCAAGGAAGGTGATCCGGTGCGTGCCGGTGTGATCCTGGCGAACTGGGATCCGCATACCCGTCCGATTATTACGGAATACGCCGGCAAGGTGGTGTTCCAGAACGTCGAAGAAGGTGTCACCGTGGCCAAGCAGATCGACGAAGTGACCGGTCTGTCCACGCTGGTGGTGATCGATCCGAAGCAACGCGCCGGCGCAGCCAGCAAGACGGTGCTGCGGCCGATGGTGCGCCTGCATGACGATGAAGGTCTCGAAGTCAAACTGGCCGGCACCGAGGCTCCGGTCAGCGTCACCTTCCAGACGGGCTGTATTATTACCGTCGAGGACGGCCAGCATGTTGGCGTGGGTGACGTGCTCGCACGTATCCCGCAGGAAAGCAGCAAGACGCGCGACATTACCGGCGGTCTGCCGCGTGTGGCCGAACTGTTCGAAGCACGTATACCGAAGGATGCCGGCATGCTGGCGGAAACCACCGGTACCGTTTCGTTCGGCAAGGATACCAAGGGCAAGCAGCGCCTGGTGATCACCGACGTCGACGGCGTCGCACATGAATTCCTGATTCCGAAGGAAAAACATGTGCTGGTGCACGACGGTCAGGTGGTGAACCGCGGCGAAATGATCGTGGACGGCCCGGCCGATCCGCACGACATTCTGCGCTTGCTCGGCGTATCGGAACTGGCGCGCTACATCACCGATGAAGTGCAGGAAGTGTATCGCCTGCAGGGTGTGAAGATCAGCGACAAGCACATCGAAGTTATCGTGCGCCAGATGCTGCGCCGTGTACAGATCAACGATCCGGGCGACACCAGGTTCATCACCGGCGAACAGGTGGAGCGTGCCGACATGCTCGCCGAAAACGAACGCGTGCTGGCCGAAGACAAGAATCCCGCGACGTTTGAGTACCTGCTGCTGGGTATCACCAAGGCATCGCTGTCGACCGATTCGTTCATCTCGGCGGCTTCGTTCCAGGAAACCACACGCGTGCTTACCGAAGCTGCGATCATGGGCAAGCGGGACGATCTGCGCGGCCTGAAGGAAAACGTGATCGTGGGTCGCCTGATTCCCGCCGGTACCGGCTTGGCCTACCACGTGTCGCGGCGCAAACAGCGCCTGGGCATCGATGCAGCCGAAGGACGCGAGTTGCAGGGAGAATTGGTTGCGGCTGCAGCCGAGACCCAGCCGTTCGCGTTGCCGGAATAAGCTTTACACCATCGCGATCGGCGCAACACGGCAGTTACGTTCGTCTCCAGATCATAGGAGGCGGACGGTACTGCAGACTGTGGCGCCGATCGCTCCATTTCTCCCGTTTTGAGGTCGCTCGACCCGGCTGCTCTGGCTGGGTCAGGCGTACCGATCCTGCCTTTTCTTCCAGGTAACGCCTGCTACCTGTCTGGTGGCATTTACCCCGCAATTCCTTTTCTATTGTTTGAGGTCACGCTTTCGCGCGCTTTTTTGGCTAGCGCCGGTCCCTTGAGCGTCGGTTATCCATGCGCCCCCGCAAACACACTTTAATGCGTGAGGGTTCCGGAGTGTGGGATTCGATCCTATAAGACGTCCGTGGCCAATTCTGTGATGGCGCTTCGTGCTAGAATACGCGACTTTTTGGACAATCTTGCGGAGAGTGTAATGTTTATCAGTAATGCATATGCTGAAACGGCAGCGGCCGGGCAGGGCGGCATCATGGACTTCCTGCCGTTGATCGCGTTGGTCGCGGTGTTCTATTTCATGGTGATTCGTCCGCAATCCCGGCGCGTCAAGGAACAGAGAGCGATGCTGGAAGCGCTGCAAAAGGGCGACGAAGTGGCGACCGCCGGCGGCGAAGTCGGCCGCGTCAGCCGGATTTATGAAGAATATGTCGGCGTTGAACTGGCCGAAAATCTCGAAGTGACCGTGCAGAAGAGCGCGATTGTAAGCGTACTGCCGAAGGGCACCATCAAGTCGATCAAATAACTTGCGACGTGCGGTTGTGGCATGGCGCCGGAATGTCGGCGCCAGATTTCGGCCTTTCCTGACCGCGCGTTAATCAAGAGGTTGCAATGAACCGTTACCCGTTGTGGAAATATCTGCTGATCCTGGCTGTATTGCTGGCCGGATTGATCTATACCTTGCCGAATTTTTTTGGTGAATCGCCTGCGGTTCAGGTATCGCCATTGCGCACCGGAATGAAGGCGGATGCTGCGTTGCTGGGGCGCGTGGAAGCTGCGCTCAAGACCGGCAGTCTGACGCCGGAAATGCTGGCGCTGGATGGTAATAGTGTCAAGGCGCGTTTTAATGACGTTGACACGCAACTCAAGGCACAGGGTGTCCTGAAAAACCAGTTGGGTGAGGACTACGTGGTCGCGCTCAACCTGGTATCGCGTTCTCCACAATGGTTGAGCGAATTGCATGCGCTGCCGATGTACCTCGGTCTGGACCTGCGCGGCGGGGTGCATTTCCTGCTGCAGGTGGACATGAACAAGGCGATCGATAAGGCGCTGGAAGCGGCGGCTGGCGATATTCGCAGCGCGCTGCGCGAGCAGAATGTGCCCTATGCCGGTGTGAGCCGTGACGGGAAAGTGCTGCTGGTGAAATTCCGCGATGCCGACTCGCGCAGCAAGGGCGAAGCGCAAATCAAGCAACGTTTCAACGATTACGCGTTGGCTGACAGGGAAGAGGGCGGTGAGTACCTGCTGCAGGCTACTCTCAAGCCGGAAGCCGAACGCAAGATTCAGGAAACCGCGGTCCAGCAGAACCTGCTGACGCTGCGCAACCGTGTCAATGAACTCGGTGTCGCCGAACCCGTGATTCAGCAGCAGGGTATCGATCGCGTGGTGGTACAGCTCCCCGGCGTGCAGGACACCGCACGTGCCAAGGATATTCTGGGCCGCACCGCGACGCTGGAAGTGCGCATGGTGGATGACGAGCAGCAGGTCGGTGCGGGCGGGGTGGCACCGTTCGGCGATGAAGTATTCAAGGATCGCGAAGGTAATACCGTGCTGGTGAAGAAGCAAGTGTTGCTGACCGGCGAACGCATCAAGGATGCCCAGCCCGGGTTTGACAATCGGAGCAACGAACCGGCTGTACATATTGGCCTGGATGATGTCGGCGCGCGCAAGTTCAAGGAATACACCCGCGAAAATGTCGGCAAGCGCATGGCGATCGTCCTGTTTGAAAAGGGCAAGGGTGAAGTCATCACCGCGCCGGTCATCCGCGAGGAAATTGGCGGCGGCCGCGTCCAGATCAGCGGCAAGATGACCACCGAGGAAGCGCAGGACACCGCGCTGCTGCTGCGCGCCGGCGCGCTCGCGGCACCGATGGAAATCGTCGAGGAACGCACGGTCGGGCCGAGCCTCGGCGCTGACAACATTGCGCGTGGTTTCAATTCCACCAAGATCGGCTTCATCATGATCGCGATTTTCATGATGGCGTACTACCTGATGTTTGGCGCGATCTCGATGATGGCCCTGGCGGCCAACCTGCTGCTGCTGGTGGCATTGCTGTCAATGCTGCAGGCGACGCTGACCCTGCCGGGCATGGCGGGTATTGCACTGACGCTGGGGATGGCGATCGACGCCAACGTGCTGATCAATGAACGCATCCGCGAAGAGCTGCGCAACGGCATTACGCCTCAAGCCGCGATCCACGCCGGTTATGACCGTGCGTTCAGCACCATTCTGGACTCCAACATCACCACCCTGATTGCCGGCATTGCGTTGTTCCTGTTTGGCTCGGGTCCGATCAAGGGATTCGCGGTGGTGTTGTGCCTGGGCATCCTGACCTCGATGTTCAGTGCGGTGCTGGTGTCGCGCGCTATGGTCAATCTGATTTATGGACGCAAGGCGCGCCTTGCCAACGTGGCGATTGGCTGACAGCCCCTGGTTTGAACTGAAGGAATAAGAGATGGATTTTTTTAAGATCAAGCGCGACATCCCGTTCATGAGCTATGGACGGTACACCACCACGATTTCGCTGGTGACCTTCCTGTTTGCGGTATTTTTCCTGTCCACCAAGGGGCTGAATTTCGGCGTGGATTTTACCGGTGGCACGGTGATGGAAGTGCATTACACCCAGCCAGCCGATCTTGCCAGGGTGCGTGCACAGCTCGGCACCATGGGCTTGGGAGATGCGCTGGTGCAGAACTTCGGTTCCAGCCACGATGTGCTGATCCAGGTGCCGCTCAAGCAGAACAAGGCGGGGGCAAACCTGCCCGAACAGGTATGTGCGGGGCTCTCGGGTCAGGGCTGTGACAAGCTGCGTGCCAAGGACGGAAGCATGGAGATGCGTCGCGTCGAATTTGTAGGCCCGCAGGTCGGCAAGGACCTGGTCGAGAATGGTGCGCTGGCACTGCTGCTGGTGTCGCTAGGTATTGTCGGCTATCTGTGGCTGCGCTTTGAATGGAAATTCGGCCTGTCCGCGATCATCGCCAACCTGCATGACGTGGTCATCATCCTGGGCTTCTTCGCGTTTTTCCAGTGGGAATTCTCGCTGTCCGTGCTGGCGGCGGTGCTCGCTGTGCTCGGGTACTCGGTGAACGAGTCGGTGGTGGTGTTCGACCGGATTCGCGAGAATTTCCGTTCGATGCGCGCGACCGAGGTGGCCGAAATCATCGATAATGCGATTACGCGCACGATGTCGCGCACGATCATTACCCACGGCTGCACGCAGATGATGGTGGGCGCGATGCTGTTTCTTGGCGGCGAGACCTTGCATTATTTCGCGATGGCGCTGACCATCGGCATCCTGTTCAGTATTTACTCTTCGGTACTGGTGGCCAGCCCGATTCTGATGTTGCTGGGCGTATCGCGGGAAGACTTCATCAAGCCGGAAAAGGTTGAGGCGGAAGAAGTCCTGCCGTAACTATTTCTCAATGACGGGAAGATTATCTTGGAACTACTTTCGGCACTGATTGATATCGTCCTCCATCTGGACGCGCAATTGCTGAAGCTCACGACAGACTATGGCGTCTGGGTATATGCCATCCTGTTCCTGATCATCTTTGCCGAAACCGGCCTCGTGGTGGCGCCGTTCCTGCCCGGTGATTCACTGCTGTTCGTGGCCGGTGCATTGTGCGGGATGGGCGCATTGCACCTGGGTATGCTGGTGCTATTGCTGACACTGGCCGCATTCGCCGGCGATAACACCAACTACTGGATCGGTCGGACGCTCGGATTGCGACTGTTCGGATTGGTAAGCGGCCGGGTGTTAAAGCACGAGCACCTCGACAAAACGCGTGCGTTTTATGTTAAGCATGGCGGCAAGACCATCATCTTCGCGCGCTTCCTGCCGATCATTCGCACCTTTGCACCGTTTGTCGCGGGGATCGGTGCGATGCACTACCGCCTGTTCGTGCTATTCAGCGCGGTGGGTAGCCTGGCCTGGATTGGCAGCCTCAGTGTGGCCGGCTATTTTTTCGGCAATATCCCGCTGGTGAAAGACAATCTTACGCTCATTATCCTGGGCATCATCTTTGTGTCGCTGTTGCCCGCCTTGCGTGAAGTCATCCGCCATCGGCGACGGACTGTCTGCGCGCGTGACTGAATCCTCCGCGCGGAAATTTCAGCGCGGAAAGGATAAATGCCGATTCGCCTCAATCTGGCGTAAATCATACATTTTGAAACACTTTAGTTTGAACCCTTGGGGTGAAGCTTAGTCATACTGCCGTACCGTATAACGGGATTAAAAGAAAAGAGGAGAGAAGAATGAAGAAAACAGTATTGTTGTTAAGCTTGGCTTCTTTGTATACCGGTGCCAACGCGGAGGATTTCACCGATACCGCGCGCGTGGTCTCCAGCACGCCGATATACGAGCGCGTTAATCAGCCGCGCCGCGAGTGCTGGAACGAAACCGTACAAGGCTCGGCAGCGCCAAGTGAGCGTTCTTACGGTGGCGCCATCGTCGGCGGTATCGCGGGTGGTGTGATCGGCAGCCAGGTCGGCGGCGGCAACGGCCGGCTCGCGGCGACCGCGGCGGGCACGCTGGCCGGTGCGATGATCGGCGACCGCGTTGCGAATCAGGGACAGCAGCAGCCGACCAGTCATCAGGTCGAACGCTGCCGCCAGGTGGATAATACGCGCGAAGTGATCACCGGTTACACCGTGACTTACCGCTACAATGGCCGTCAAGCCACTACGACCTTGCCGTACGATCCGGGCTCAACCATCAAGGTGTCGGTCAGCGCGATCGAAGATCGCGGTGCCGTCGATAACCGTCGAAGTGATGATCGCCGCTACGACGACCGCCGTTATTGATCGCTGAATTGCCAAAAAAAAACGGGGGCGCTGTTGCGACAGTGTCCCCGTTTTGCTTTTATGGCGGACACTTAACCAAAGCGTCCAGTAATTAATGTAGTGGCTTCGGCACGTCCGCTTTGCGGACTTAACATGCGCGAGCGCATGTTATTGGCTCCGACGTAACCTGAAGGTTAGTCTGCGCCGCAACAAGCCAATGGCTTGTTATCTGCGCCGCTATATTACTGCCCGTTTATCCAAAACGGCCAGTAATATAGTCTTCAGTTTCTTTTCGCTTGGGGTTGGTGAACACCGTGCTGGTGTCGCCGAATTCGATCAGGTCGCCCAGATACATGTAAGCGGTGTAATCCGATACACGCGCCGCCTGCTGCATGTTGTGAGTGACGATGACGATGGTGAAGTCTTCCTTCAGTTCGTCGATCAGTTTCTCGATGTGTGCAGTGGAAATCGGGTCGAGCGCTGACGTCGGTTCATCCAGCAGCAATACTTGCGGTTTGACCGCAATCGCGCGGGCGATGCACAGGCGCTGCTGTTGACCCCCAGACAGGCCCGTACCGCTCTGCTTGAGTTTGTCCTTGGCTTCGGTCCACAGCGCGGCCTTGCGCAGTGCCCATTCCACGCGTTCATCCATGTCATGCTTGCTGAGCTTTTCATACAAGCGGACGCCGAACGCGATGTTGTCGTAAATCGACATCGGGAACGGAGTCGGCTTCTGGAATACCATGCCGATCTTGGCGCGCAGCATGTTCAGGTCCTGCTTCTTGTCCAGGATATTCGCGCCGTCCAGGATGATCTCGCCGGTTGCTTTCTGCTTCGGGTAAAGCTGGTACATGCGGTTGAAAGTGCGGAGCAGCGTAGACTTGCCGCAGCCGGACGGACCGATGAAGGCGGTCACCATTTTTTCGGCGATGCTCAGGTTGATGTCCTTGAGCGCGCGGTAATTACCGTAATAGAAGTTGAGGTCCTTGACGACAACCTTGGGATTGGCGATGTTTTCAGCAATCATTTGCAAACCTTGTCAATGAGTGGTGGCGCTCTGGCGGAACAGTACCCGCGCCAGGATATTGAGTGTCAGCACGCTCAGCGTGATCAGCAGCGCGCCCGCCCAGGCAAGGCGTTGCCAGTCTTCATACGGGCTCATCGCGAACTGGAAAATTACCACCGGCAGATTGGCCATCGGTTTATCCATGTTGTAGTTCTCGAACTGGTTGTTCAGTGCGGTAAAGAGCAAGGGTGCAGTTTCTCCACTGATGCGCGCCACGGCGAGAAGCGCGCCGGTGATGATGCCCGCGCGCGCTGCACGCAGGGTAACGAAGGTCACCACCTTCCACTGCGGCGCACCCAGCGCCGCTGCGGCCTCGCGCAGCGTGCTCGGGATCAGACGCAACATGTTTTCGGTGGTGCGGATGACGATGGGAATGACGATGATGGACAATGCGAGTGCGCCGGCCCAGCCGGAGAAGTGCTTCACATGCACGACATAGACCTCGTACACGAACAGGCCGATCACAATCGATGGCGCCGATAGCAGCACGTCATTGATGAATCGCGTAATTGGTGCGAGCCAGCCGCGCTGGCCGAATTCCGCGAGATAGGTGCCGGCCAGAATCCCGATCGGCGTGCCAATCAGTGTGCCGACCGCGGTCATCATCAGGCTGCCGGTAATAGCGTTGAGCAAACCGCCCGAACTGCCCGGCGGCGGCGTCGTCTGGGCGAATACTGCGGGAGACAGGGCGGGCAGCCCATGGTCCAGCAGCGTCAATAAAATCCAGCACAGCCAGAACAGGCCGAACAGCATGGCCAGCACCGAGACGGTGAGGCCGGTGGCATTGATGATGCGACGACGGGTGTAGAGATCGAACATGATGTATTACGAAGCCTGACCTTCGCGCTTTCCGAGCCGGTAAAGCATGTAGCGAGCAATGGACAAGACGACGAAGGTGATGAAGAACAAGATCAGGCCGAGTTCGATCAGCGACGAAGTGTAAAGATCGCCGACCGCTTCGGTGAATTCATTGGCCAGTGCCGAGGAAATGCTGTTGCCCGGCATCAGCAGTGACTGGGTGATTTCATGCGCGTTGCCGATGACGAACGTGACTGCCATGGTTTCACCGAGTGCGCGCCCCAGGCCCAGCATGATGCCGCCCGCGACACCGACCTTGGTATAGGGCAGCACGACATTCCACATGACTTCCCATGTGGTCGCGCCCAGGCCATAGGCGGATTCCTTGAGCAGCGTCGGGACCACTTCAAACACGTCGCGCATGACCGATGCGATGAACGGAATGATCATGATGGCGAGGATAATGCCCGCGGTCAGGATGCCGATTCCCATTGGTGGCCCGGAAAAAAACGGCCCGATGTAGGGCATGGTACCGAGGTGATCGTTGATCCAGGGTTCCACATAATCGGCAAACAGCGGTGCGAACACGAACAGGCCCCACATGCCGTAGATGATGCTTGGAATACCGGCCAGCAGTTCAACGGCAATCCCCAATGGTCGGCGCAGGAAGCGCGGCGCCAGTTCGGTCAGGAAGATGGCAATGCCGAAGCTGACCGGGATGGCGATCAAAAGTGCGATGCCGGAAGTCACCAGCGTGCCGATGATCGGGATCAGTGCGCCAAATTTTTCGTTAACCGGATCCCATTCGGGGCTGGACAGGAATCCGAACCCAAAAGCGTGAATGGCAGGCATGGCACCGATGATCAGCGAGCCAAGAATGGCTCCGAGCAAGGCCAGGACGGCAAAAGCGGAAATGCGCGTCAGATTACGGAACAGCAGGTCGAAGGCGGTCTGCCGTTTCAGGCGCGCTTCGTGCAGGAACGTCGACATAATTATTGGTTATTGATGTAAAAATAGCGGGGGCCCCTGAGCCCCCGCTATTATAGCTTACTAATGCCGCCTTATTTCACCAACGGATTGCCGGAAGCATCCTTGATTTGAGTCTTCCAGGACGTGCGAATCAGTTTCACGACGTTTTCCGGCAGCGGCACATAGTCGAGATCGGTAGCGAGCTTGTCGCCTTTCTCATAGGCCCAGTCGAAAAACTTCAGCACTTCCTTGCCGGCGTCCGGTTTTTCCTGGGTCTTGTGCACCAGGATGAACGTCGCACCGCTGATTGGCCAGCTGTCCTTGCCCGGCTCATCGGTCAAGATTTCATAAAAACCAGGTGCCTTGTCCCAGTGCGCACCACCGGCCGCGGCCTTGAAGCTGTTTTCATCCGGTTTGACGAACTGGCCGTCGCGATTCTTCAGTTGCACGACGTGCATCTTGTTTTGCAGCGCGTAGGCATATTCCACATAACCGATGGAATTCTTGATGCGTTGCACATAGGATGCTACGCCCTCGTTGCCCTTGCCGCCTGTGCCGGCTTTCCAGGACACTGCGGTGCCTTCACCGACAGCCGCCTTCCACTCCGGGCTTACTTTGGACAGGTAGTTGGTGAAAATGAAGCTCGTGCCTGATCCGTCCGAACGATGCACCACGGTGATGTTTTCATCGGGCAGCTTGAGATCCTTGTTCAGCGCCACGATCGCCGGATCATTCCATTTGGTAATCTTGCCCAGGAAGATGCTGGCAAGGGTCGGGCCATCCAGCTTCAGCGCTCCGCTTTCAACACCAAGCACATTGACCACCGGAACCACGCCGCCGATGACGGTCGGGAATTGGGTCAGTCCGTTCTTTTCCAGGTCTTCCGGTTTGAGCGGCATGTCAGATGCGCCGAAGTCCACGGTCTTGGCGGTAATTTGCTTGATGCCGCCGCCGGAGCCAATGGATTGATAATTCATGCCTACACCGGTTTGTGCCTTATACGCTTCAGCCCACTTGGCATAGATCGGGTAGGGGAAAGTGGCGCCAGCACCGGTGATATCGGTTGCCTGGCTGGCATTGGCGGAAACCAGCGCGCTGGCGGCCGCGATGCCGATGATGAGTTGCACGAGTTTGCGATTCATAAATTCTCCAGTGTGTGTATTTGTTGCCTGATGCCGTTGCCTAGCGGGCCGAAACCAACTAGTGCTTTGAGCGAGGCGTATATTATTTTTTTTGTATGACAGGATTATTACGTCATAAAAAAAATGTCACAATGCTGGAAAATGCCTGACATAATTGCTGCTCAGGCGCGATCTTGGCAGCAACAGCAGCAGTTCGGCGGTATTGTACTCCTGGTCCCAGGCCGGCTGGCCGCAAATGTAAGCGCCGACTCGCAGAAATCCTTTGAGCAAGGGCGGGATCGGAGCATCCAGGTATTGGTCCACGTTATCCTGTGGCAGCGGGCAGCGTGGGAAGACGCTGTATTCAACAGGGGCGGCATAAATTCGGTGTAGTTTCCGGTAGATGCTGGCAGCGCGGTGACCGCCGTCGGCGATGCTGAGGCTGACACAACCGAGCAGATAGTCATGACCTTGTTGCTGCATATGTTGCACCAGACTGCTCCAAAGCTGGGTAATGGTCGCCGCGTCGCGGTAATCCCAGTGGATGCAGACCCTCCCGATTTCCGCCATGCGGTCCGCGAGCGGTAATAAACGCGTCAGGTCAAAGCCGGTTTGAGCATGATATCCACCAATTTTTTGCGCCTGCTCGGGTGAAAGGATGCGCAAGGCTCCGACGGTCCGGTTCTGGGTGCTATCGCGCAACATCAAATGTTCGCAGTATTTGTCAAAAATATCCCGATCAACCCCTTCTTTTATGCTGGCCGGTGTTGCCCCCATTTCTTCCGCAAACACTTTGTAGCGCAGTCGTTGCGCTTCCATTACTTCTGCCTCGCTCCATGCCAGGCTGGACGTAATGTGATGCGGCATTGCCGGGCGAGGTTGAATATCGTGCCGGGATGAAAGGTTGAGTTCTAGCATGTCATCTCCCTTGTGGTTGGGTAGAAGCATGCTACGACTGCGTCATTGCAGGCTTATGACAGTAACATAAGCCTGATCAATCCGCCGTCTGGTGATCCCTTTATTTGAACCATTGCGCCAGGACACGCCGCGAAGGCCGGGGCGTCATCAACTTGCGCCTTTCAAAATACCGCAACAACAGGAAGGTGACCCAGCCGACAACAACCAGCCCCACCGTAAAGAAGGAGTACGAGATTGGCCAAGGGATGCCCTGGGTCATCATTGAATATTCGGACATGCCGCCGATGCCGGCCAGCACGTTCAGTGGCATGAACACCACGCTGAGGACTGTCAGGCGTTTGATGTCCCGGTTCTGGTTAATGTTGATGGAGCTGTCCGTGGCATCCATCAGGAAGTTGATCTTGTTGAACAGGAATGCTGTGTGTCCGTCCAGAGATTCGATGTCGCGCAGGATTTCGCGTACATCTTCATGCTGCGCGGCCGACAGGAATTTGCCGCGCATCAGGAAAGACAGAGCGCGCCGGGTATCGAGTACGTTACGGCGGATGCGTCCGTTAAGGTCTTCTTCCTCGGCAACGGCCGCGAGGATCTTGGCGGCTTCTTCGTCGGTAACGTGCGAGCGCAATACCTGCTTGCCCACGACTTCCAGTTTGGCGTACACGTCTTCGAGTGCATTGGCCGAATATTCCACGTCCGCTGCGTAGAGGTCGAGCAGCACGTCCTTGTCCGCAGTCACGTAGCCGGATTGCGCCCGCGCCCGCAGCCGCTGCAGCCGGAACACCGGCAGTTCCTCGCTGCGCACTGAGAACAGCGTGCCATTGTGCAGCAGAAAGGCGACCGGCACGTTGCGTGATTCGTCTTCGCGGTCGAGCAGGAAGTCGGAGTGCAAATGGACTTCACCGTTTTCTTCCTCGTAGAAGCGCGCACTGGTTTCGAGGTCGGTCAGTTCCTTCGGGTTGTGCAGCTCCACGCCGAAGATCTCGCGAGCCCAGGCCAGCTGTTCTTCTTCCGGCTTTACCAAGTCGATCCAGATCGGTTTGGCCTGGGCCAGGTCTTCCTTGCTCTTGATGGGGATTTGGCGCAGGCGTCCTTCGTGCAGGTCGAACACCCGCATCTTCATGCTGCCAGTCGGAGGCGCAGCGTCGGCGACCAGTTCCACGCGAACCTCGTCCGACACTGCCAGCAGGATTTCATCCTTGCGTTCTTCCTGAATCAACGGCCATATAATCTGCCGGTCGTCGCCGGGTACGGCCTCCAGAATGCGCGCGATGGCCCTCGGCTCAAGTCGTCTCAGCAAGGTCCGCAACTCGGCCAGATTCTGCTTGTGCACCAGCGTTTCGACAATTTCGTGATGCGGCATGTCCTGCCGGCGAATAACAGTCTCAACCAGCTTGTGCTTCTCGATCAGCCGCTTTACATGTGCGAGGGTCTTTTGCTCCAGGGCTTGATCATCCAGTTTTTCCATTTCTGCCATGATGTAATCCGTTCGAAGGGCTTAGATGCAATGATTCAAAACAGTTCCAGCGAGCAGCAGAGAACCGCGGACTGGTGCAAAGCGCTGGTATTGCGCCTGCCATGGGGCGTGACAAATAACCGTCCGGCGTTTGGCCGGAAGGCACGGGCACAATCGAACCCGAAACGTGGTTCGACCTGGATGAATTTGCTCATGTCATTTCCTCTTGCTTGCTGCAACGAAAGTAAGAGGCTGGTCAGAAATGCCGGATGACAATCTAAACAATTGTCTTCAAAGGCAAGGAGGAAATATTGCGGAAAGAGCCAGAGCTCTTTGAGTTTGCGCCGCTATCCCGCTCATGGCGAGACCGGGCAGGAGAAATGCTGCGCGCGTTCAGGCCAGGAGTCTGCCAACCATCAGGGTATAAAGACTGCGTTTACTTGAACACGTATCCATACGGATCTCCACAGAACGAAACGGCGCGGAAGATAACAAAGTAACGGCTTGAAGTAAAGCGGAAATTGGTGCCGCGGAAGCATTTTTTTCGCGATACATTAAGGTACGGGAACGAAGGGGAAAATTTCAGAGGGGCGATAAGAAACTGGATGTTTCAATCGCGATCCTGATCGAGTTCGCCGAGCCGCGAGTAAGTACCGTCAATAATAGATATGTGCCACTTCGTAGGGGGTGAATTCGTGCAAGCCGCACCGCTCCGCCAATGATCTGGCGCTGTATTGTCTTTTGACCAGGCGGCCGATTTCAGCCGGCGCGGCCACGGGCGGGAAGGGGGCCGGGTGGGCGATGAAGTTTCCCTGGCCGCAGGCGATTCCGCAATCCCGAATGGCTTCGAATTCGGCGGCGGTTTCAATTCCTTCGGCAATGACCTGTGACCCCGAGCACTGTGCGATATTCTGAATCGATTTCAGGAACTGCTGTTTGAGCGGATTGATGTTGACTCCTTGGACGAAATGCCGGTCGATCTTGACAAACTCAGGACGCAATTCCGACCATAACCGCAGGCTGGCGAAGCCTTCGCCCAGATCGTCGATGGCGATCTGGAAGCCCATGCTGCGATAGTGCCGGGCTGCATTGCGCATCACGGCGAAGTCGCAAACCGGTCGACCTTCGGTAATTTCAATGACGACGTCTTGCGGGTCGATGCCGAGATATTCGAGGTAGGCCGGGGTCTGTGCATGCCGGAAACTGGGGTGGGTCAGCGTGTCGGGGCTGACGTTCAGAAACAATTTGCCGGGCAACTCCTGGGTGGCAAAGGATTCCAATACGATCTGGCGGCTAAGCATCTCCGTTTCGAGCGCGAGATCCTGCAACCGGGCTGCGGCAAACAGGTTGACCGGCGCATGAAGTTCACTGTCGGCCGGGCCGCGAATCAGTCCCTCAAACCCGAGAAACGAGCCTCCGGAAAAATCCACAATGGGTTGAAAGACGGCCGAGAGCTTGCGCTGGTTGAGCGTGTCCAGGAGCGTCATCATGATGAATGTCCCGTAGATGGTAGGGATAAGAGGCTAACCTCCTGATATTGCAATTTGGTTAAGAAGTTCTTGCGATTTACGGACTTCAGTGACCTGAAATGAAAATTCCGGTTGAATATTCCCGATTCCTTCGGTAGAATCCGCGCTCTTTTGAAAATCGGTTGGAGTAAAACCATGGCACGTGTCTGTCAAGTGACGGGAAAAAGCCCGATGGTCGGGAATAATGTTTCCCATGCTAATAACAAAACCAAGCGTCGTTTTTTGCCGAATCTGCAACGTCGTCGCTTCTGGGTTGAATCTGAAAATCGCTGGGTCAGCCTTCGCCTGACCAATGCCGCGCTGCGTACCATCGACAAGAATGGTATCGATGCGGTGTTGTTCGAAATGCGCGCCCGCGGCGAGAAAGTATAAGGAGCCTTAAATGCGCGAAAAAATCAAACTCGAATCCAGCGCCGGTACTGGTCATTTCTATACCACAACCAAGAACAAGAAAACCACTCCGGAAAAGATCGAAATCAAGAAATTCGATCCCAAGGCACGCAAGCACGTCATGTACAAGGAAACCAAGCTGAAGTAATTCCGGCTTGCTTCGTACTCCAAACAAAAACCCGCGCAAGCGGGTTTTTGTTTTTCGGGCTGCCGCAGAAGCGGGCGGTAACGCTACTCGGTGAACTCGATCGCGTATTTCCACTGGGTTAGCGGCGAGGTGCGATAGATCGTTTTCTTTGAAGCGTTGTCAATCTTATAGATTACTTCTCCCGAGCGGCCGGACAACATCTGATTGACTGCCTTAGTGAGGGACTCGTTGTGCTGTTCGCGAAGGTCGAGAAAAAGGCGGTCGGGCTTGCTGTGCAAAGCGGTCACGCCGCTTGGCGCCAAAGCGAAAAAAGTCACACTTGGTCGGAGTGCAAGCGCGGTATTGGCCTGCTCGGTGAGCCGATCAAGAAACAACGATGCGCCGATCGAGCCGACCACCTTCCCGTCCTTCAGGACCGGAACCGCGATCACCGCAGATCGCTGCCCCGTACTTTTGCCGATGACCAGGATGCCTGCCACTTTCTTGCCGGCCATGAGATCCGGAAAATAACTCCGGTCGCTCGCTTTCACATCCACGAGTCCCTTGTCGACGGTATAAAAGGAACCATCGGGGCGGGCATACCAGACAATGAATCCGCCATCCGAGTTTTGATAGCCGCTCAGCAGACCCTTAATTTTGTCCCACTTGCCCGATCCCGCTTCAGGTGTGGCTGCCAGGATTTCGAGACTCTGTTGCACGGAACGGATGCGCAGGTCGGTATAGGACGCGAACGCGGACAGCAGGCTCTGCGCATCCTGTTCTGCCACGGACGGTGGTTCCGGCGCAGGCTGCGCGGAGGCAACGAGCGGCATGAGAACCAGGGACAAAATAACACCCAGCAAAAAGTCTTTCCTGAACATGTTCGTCTCCTTGTCGGAACATCAAACACGAGCCCACGCGTGGCCGGACATGGCCAAAGCCCAGGCGACCTTTCATGGATACATCTGGCAGTGCGCTCTTTATAGCTTATTTTTTATGAACTTGGCTGGTAAAAATCCGTCGGTTATTGGAGCATCCACCTCGGGTGTTTGCAGGATCGGTCGAGTCAGTAGACTGTAGCTCGGATGAAGCGAAGCGGAATCCGGGGGGATACCAAAGAGTGTCCCGGATTTCATTGCATTCCATCCGGGCTGCGCGTGCTAGGCATTTTGGGTTCTTCGGCGACGAACCCAAAGGACGAGGAAGAAGCCGAAGACTTCCAGAGCGAAGAGCACAACGCTCAAAAACCAGATGAATATTGGCAACTCGCCACCGGAAAAAAACCACGCTAGAGCTAAATAGCCCCAATAGTAAGCGAACGTCAGTGGGCCGCCGTCTAGCAGAAACACGATGATGTAGGCAGCGGTTCAAGCCGCCACGTAGAGCAGCAGGGACCACACAAACCATTTGATGGGGGTCGACGACTCGGTCATGGTGTACGAAAACCTAACGTGGATGTCGCCGGCGCTGCGCGGCTTTATCGCGCAGCGTCCGGTAGACCGCAGGGTTAGCGGTCTGTGAAATAGTACGGACGGATACCAACTTTCTTCCTTAACAAAAAGTCTTGAAGGGCACGGCCGTCAGCAAACAGGTTGTGTTGAACAATCGGGGAGAAGAATCGCGAAAGTGATTCCCTTCCAATGCCCGGAGTTGTAAAGAGTTCATCGAGGTTGATTCGATTGATGTCTTCGGCGTAAACGATTTGCTTGGCAGCGATCCATTCGCGCATGGCCTTGGGGAGACCAGAAATGTCGACGTACTTAATAAGAGGTTCGCGCGACTTGTGTCCGAGAACGGTCCGCGAGGACAGGACTTCTTGGATGGGATTGTTCGTTCTCTCGCGGGCAGTGAGAAGCTCTTTGATGGTTTGATCCAGTGCTTTCGCAAGTTGTTTGCTGCCGGAGATGGTCTGTTCGTAAATGATGACTCGGTAATTGGCAATGTCGAAGGGAACGTCAGACATGGACTGGGCAGTCATGATGGTTTTGTTCCCGGCGCAGTGTGCAATGCCCAGTTCGTAAAACACATTGGGATTTTTGGTCGTTAAGTCAGCGATCACAATGTCGGCGTCGAATATTCCTTCAACAATGTCGCGCGTGATTGAGCCGGGACGGCTAATTTCGTCGACGCGCCAACATGTGACGCCATTGGCCTTGCACACAGGGCGATAGATGTCTTCGTAGACCTCAAGGTACGCTGGGTCAAAAGGCATCAGGGCAAAACACTTCGGTTCAGTGGTAGCCATATTTCAGACCGTTAACGTCAAGTAGACACCCTAAAAAACGACGGGAAATGGGCCTTCGAGGTGTATAAACCGGCAATCGTTCTGCACTGCCTTGATTTCGCTTTGGTACAAAATTTTGGTGCGCCCAAAATTATCTGATAAAGACCCCATTGGGCAGCACGCTCGATTTTCTAGCCCTGCACCCAAGCCAGTGCCTCGTCATAATCCGCGAATGCGCAAATTTCTGCATCGACGAAAATACGGGACAGCCAGGCGTACCAGCTGATCCATTGGTCGCCGGTGACGACGGCGATCCTGGTGAAATCGTGGGTGTGCTGGCGGTCGAAGAACTTGATTTCCTCCCACGCGACATCGAGCGTGTAACCGAGCATCGCGCGCAGGTCGAACAGCAGGTTGACCGGGCCGGGCGATTTCAGTTTGTACAGCGATTGTTCTTCGAAGGTCTTGAAGTCAGAGATGGTGAATTCGCCAATCACGGCAGCGTTGACGAGGTTCTCGGTTTGTTCGATGGTGATCATTGCGTTTTTCTTTCTTTATAACTGCCGCGTGATGCAGCGGCCAGGCGGAACAACAGAGGGAACGAGCGAAGTGTACCTTGAGTGCCCGAAGATTTTAAGTGGTTTTTTGTGTGGCAGCGTAGAGCTATACGTGCCTCTAGAAATTCACTTTTGCGGGATGAAGCGCAAGGAGCCGCGCAGCGAATGACGAGGCATATCGAGATGGATAGACGAGGAATGAGCGAGCACGCGACGCCGTGATTTGCCCGCACAATGAATTTATAGAGGCACCTCCTCAGTGTTTCGGCGACCAGCGCAAGCCCAGAACCCCGCTCGCGATGATGAACCCCATGCCGAGCCAGCTAGAGAGCGGCAGCGTTTCATGCCACAGCAGCATGCCGAACAGGCTGGCAAATACGATAGTACTGTATGACAGACTGCCGACCACCAGCGCTTTGCCGACTTGGTAGGCGCGCGTCATGGCGAGCTGCGCGAGCGTCGCGCTGGCGCCCAGTCCGAGCAGGATCAGGAAGCCGCGCGGCGTAATCGGATGCATCGTGCCGAACAATAGCCAAGCGCCGATGCCGAGCGAGCCGGTCAGGCTGAAATAGAACACGGTACGGGTCGCCGGTTCGCCGAGCTGACCGAGTTGTTTGAGGTTAAGGAAGGCGATGCCGGCGAGGAAGCCGGAGGTCAGCCCGAGCAGGCCGGGCAGCAACTGGTCCTGTTGCAGCGTCGGGCGCAGCAACAGCACAACGCCGCAAAATCCCAAGCCGATCGCGCCGGTCAGCGGCAGGTGGAGTTTGTCCTTGAACACCACGATGGTCAGGAGGGTGAGGAACAGCGGCGCGGTGTAGTTCAGTGTGACGGCGGTGGCGAGCGGCAGCACGGTGATGCAGTAGAAGAACAGCACCAACGCAATGGTGCCGGACAGGCTGCGTACCAGGTGGGCGCGCCAGTGGCGTGTGGCGAGGTTGACGTGCTCGCGGCGCAGCAGGAAGTAGATGATCACCAAGCCGAAGAACGAACGGTAGAACGCCAGTTCGACATGCGAGAAATCCGCCGCGCCGAGTTTGACGAATACGCCCATGCACCCGAACAAGAACCCGGCGACCAGCATCCAGAGCGGGCCCATGTCAGTACATCATCTCCGCGTAGGCGGGAAAACGAGGCCAATGGCCGAAGTTTCGAGGAACGGCCATCCGGTTTACTGAATGGCAGGGGCGAAACGGTAATGACATTTTGCGTTCGGAATAGTTGTTCGGAAAAATATGGAACATCGATGAGCAGGATATACAGGATTTGTTGCGATAGATCGGGCTCTGCGTGTGTTGTTGGGGCTTCAGCCCCTTCCAACCACGGCGTACCCCTTGCGGGTGCTGCCCGACGTGGCGGGTGGAACCTGCCCTACAGTTTTTCCCTCTGATGAAACTACTAGCCATCTGACTAGCCAAGCAAAAAACGCTAGGCAAGTCATTGGTTATCCCCAGCCCTCTCCCTGGAAGGGAGAGGGAACCATCCGCCGAAGCGGAAATGGGGGAGGATGCCGGAATGACGTTTACAGATGCGGCGCGAGTTCGCGGCGCAGGTACTCGTGGAAGTGCAGCATCCCGTCTTCGGTCGGCGACTGGTACGGGCCGTGCTCTTCGATGCCCTGCTCGTGCAGCCACTTGCGGCCCTGGTGCATGCGCAGGCAGATGACATCATCTTCAATTGCCGTCTCGTTGTAGGCCGCCTGTTCGGCTTCGACGTACTCGCGTTCGAACAGCACGATGTCTTCGAGATAATAGTACTCGACGAAGTTGGTGCACGCTTCGGGGCCGCGCGGGACGACGGTGCTGATCACCAGCGTGCCCGGGTACCATTCGACTGTGATGTTCGGGAAATAGGTCAGCCAGATCGCGCCGTATTTCGGCAGGTTGCCGTTGTGGTAGCGCAGCACCTGCTCCTGCCACTTGCCGTAGACCGGGCTGCCGACCTTGCGCAGGCCATTGCGGATGCCGACGGTCTGCACGCTGTAGTTTTCGCCGAATTCCCATTGCAGGTCGTCACAGTTGACGAATTCGCCGAGGCCCGGATGGAACGGCACGACATGGTAGTCTTCCAGATAGACCTCGATGAAGGTCTTCCAGTTGAACGCGTATTCATAGACCTTGACGCGGTCCAGCATGTAGCCCGAAAAGTCGATGTCCTGCATCACGCCGACCTTGGCGAGGTCTTTCGCGATGTCGCGCTTGCCGGCGAACAGCAGGCCGTTCCAGCGCTGCAGCGGCGTCTTGTTCAGGTGCAGGCAGGGATTCTGCGGAAAGTGCGGCGCGCCGAGCAGCTTGCCGTCGGTTTCATAGGTCCAGCGGTGCAGCGGGCAGACGATGTTCTGCGCATTGCCGCGGCCCTGCAGCATGGTGGCCTGGCGGTGGCGGCAGATGTTGCTGAGCAGTTCTACGCCATTCGGGTTGCGCACCAGCATTTGCGCTTCGCTGTCCAGCACGTGATAGTCGCCCAGGTTGGGCACCATCAGTTCGTGGCCGACATATTTGGGGCCCTGTTCGAACAGCACGCGCTGTTCGACTTCCAGAATCCTGGGATCAAAATACCAGCTCATGGGCGGTTGTTCCGGAACCTTGGTAAGCTGGTCCAGTTTAGTGATGTTGGACATACCCACGTCCTCCTGAGAAAGTGAATACACGGGCACCTCTATAAATTCATTTTGCGGGCGAATCGCGGCGTCACATGCTCGCTCGCTCCTCGTCTATCCCTCGCGATATGCCTCGTCGCTCGCTGCGCGGCTCCTTGCGCTTCATCCCGCAAAAGTGAATTTCTAAAGGTACCCACAATTAAATTAGGGAGGGGGATTTTCCCCGAAATTCAAGGGGGGGGCAACAAAAATTGGCTCAGTCAGGGTGCGTTGGGTAAAATGTCCGTTTTTCTCACGCAGGGGCTGCTGTTAATGGCGGGTAAATCAAAAAATTCGGTTAGTTTCGAGTCGGCCATGGCCGAGCTCGAACGGATCGTCGCGGACATGGAGGCGGGCAAGCTGTCGCTGGAAGATTCGCTGGCGGCCTACAAGCGTGGCGCCGAATTGTTGTCCTTCTGCCGTTCCCTCCTGGAAGATGCCCAGCAGCAAGTACGCGTGCTGGAAGACGGCGTGCTGAAGGATTTTTCTGCCAACGGTGAGGCTGGCCAAGGTTGATGCGGACTAATTCGGATTTGATGCAGACTGATTTTCAAGGTTGGATGACCGCGCACCAGGCGCGTTTCGAGGATGTATTGCGCGGCCTGTTGCCGCGTCCGGATATCGCGCCGCAGCGCTTGCACGAAGCAATGCGCTATGCAGTGCTGGATGGCGGCAAGCGCGTGCGCCCGCTGCTCGCCTTTGCCGCGGGCGAACTGGCCGGTGCAGCTCAGGCTCGGGTGGATGTCGCGGCTGCCGCAGTTGAAATCATTCATGCCTATTCCCTGGTGCACGACGACATGCCCTGCATGGACGACGATGTGTTGCGCCGCGGCAAGCCGACCTGCCACGTTCAATACGACGAGGCGACCGCGCTGCTGGTGGGCGACAGTCTGCAATCGCTGGCGTTCCAGTTGCTGGCGGAGCACCAGCTGAGCGACGATGCGACGCGCCAGCTGGAAATGGTCAAGCTGCTCGCAGTGGCCTCCGGTTCGCGCGGCATGGCGGGCGGGCAGGCGATCGACCTCGCGAGTGTGGGCAAGGCGCTGACCTTGCCCGAACTCGAATTCATGCATATCCACAAGACCGGCGCGCTGATCCGCGCAGCCATCCTGCTCGGCGCCTACTGCGGCACGCACACCAGCAAAACCCAACTCGACCAGCTGGATCGTTTCGGCAAACTGATCGGCCTGGCATTCCAGGTGGTGGACGATGTGCTCGACTGCGAGGCCGATACCGCTACCCTGGGCAAGACTGCGGGCAAGGATGCGGATCACGACAAACCCACTTATGTCAGCCTGCTCGGCTTGTCCGCCGCGCGCGACATGGCGCAGCGGCTCCACAGCGAGGCACTGGACGCCTTGGCCGGCTTCGGCCCGGCGGCGCAACGGTTGCGCGAGCTCGCTGACTTCATCGTGTTGCGAAAATATTAATGTATTCTTTGCTTAATACCGTTAATTCTCCGGAAGATTTGCGCCAGCTTGATCGTGAACAACTCCCGCAACTGGCGCGAGAACTGCGCGAGTTTCTGGTCGAGTCGGTCAGCAAGACCGGGGGGCATCTGGCGTCGAATCTCGGCACGGTCGAACTGACGCTGGCATTGCATTACATCTACGATACGCCGGAAGACCGCCTGGTGTGGGACGTCGGGCATCAGACCTACACCCACAAGATCATCACCGGCCGGCGTGCCGCGATGAGCAAACTGCGCATGGCGGGCGGCATCGCCGGTTTTCCGAAGCGCGAGGAAAGCCCGTACGACACGTTTGGTACCGGTCATTCCAGTACCTCGATTGGCGCCGCGCTGGGCATGGCAGTGGCCGCCAAATTGTCCGGCAGTGACCGGCGCAGTGTGGCGATCATCGGCGATGGCGCGTTGACCGGCGGCATGGCGTTCGAGGCACTTAATAATGCTGGGGCGATGGATGCCAATCTGCTGGTGATCCTCAACGATAACGATATGTCCATTTCGCGCCCCGTCGGCGCGCTGAACAATTATCTGGCCAAGCTGATGTCGGGGCGGTTCTATGCAGCGATGCGGCGCGGCAGCGAAAAGATGCTGAAGGGCATGCCGCCGGTGCTGGAGTTCGCCAAGCGCGCCGAAGAGCACGTCAAGGGCATGGTGACCCCGGGCACGCTGTTCGAGGAATTTGGCTTCAACTACATCGGGCCGATCGATGGCCACGATATCGATGTGTTGCTGGATACACTGGGAAATATTCGTAAATTGGAAGGCCCGCAGTTCCTGCACATCGTCACGCAGAAAGGCAAAGGCTATGCGCTGGCCGAAGAGGATTGCCTGCTGTACCACGGCGTCGGCAAATTCGATCGGACCCAGGGCATTGCAAAGGTCGCGGAGAGTAAGGCCGAGGGGCCGACTTACGCCGAGGTGTTTGGCGAGTGGCTTTGTGACATGGCAGCAAAGGACGAGCACCTGATCGGTATTACGCCGGCGATGTGCGAAGGCTCGGGCATGACGCAATTTGCCGAGCGTTTCCCGGGACGCTATTTCGACGTGGGCATCGCCGAGCAGCATGCGCTCACATTTGCGGCGGGGCTGGCCTGCGATGGCTACAAGCCCGTGGTGGCGATCTATTCGACTTTCCTGCAGCGTGCCTATGACCAGCTTATTCACGACATCGCGATCCAGAACCTGCCAGTGATGCTCGCGATCGATCGCGGCGGACTGGTCGGGGCGGATGGCGCAACGCACGCGGGCAGCTTCGATTTATCCTATCTGCGCTGCATCCCCAATATGACGGTGATGGCACCGGCCGACGAGAACGAATGCCGCCAGATGCTCTACACTGCCTATCAGTTGAATACGCCGAGCGCCGTGCGCTATCCGCGCGGGCGGGGACCGGGCATGACGATGTTCAAGGAAATGCAGGCCTTGCCGGTAGGCAAGGGCGAACTCAGGCGCAGCGGCCACGACGTGGCGATCCTCGCGTTCGGCTCAATGCTGGCGCCGGCACTGGCGGCCGGTCAGCAACTCGATGCCAGTATTGCCAACATGCGCTTCGTCAAGCCGCTCGATGCCGAGCTGGTGCTGCAAACGGCACGGACGCATAAACTGCTGGTCACGGTGGAAGAAAATACGGTACAGGGCGGCGCGGGCAGCGCGGTGGCGGAATGCCTGGAGCAGCATGGGGTAACCGTGCCGCTGTTGCAGCTCGGCTTGCCGGACCAGTTTCTTGAACAGGGCGAACACACGCAGATGCTGGCCGATTGCGGTTTGGATGCAGTCGGGCTGGTTGCAGCGATCCAGCGCAAACAGGCCGAGTAATTTATTAGGGATTGATTATATAATCCCGTCCGACAATAATTGTTCCCCGAGATCATTCGAAAAGAGCCTGACATGAATGCCCAAACCAAAAAGCCAATTGCCGATGTGCAAAGCTCCGCCGATACACGCCAACTGGCGATCGATCGCGTCGGCATCAAAGGTATTCGCCATCCGATCAAGGTGAAAGACCAGAGCGTTGGCGTGCAGCACACCATCGCCACGTTCAACATGTACGTGCACCTGCCGCACAATTTCAAGGGCACGCACATGTCGCGTTTCGTGGAAATCCTCAACGAGCACGAGCGCGAAATCTCGGTGGAGTCCTTCGAGAGCATCCTGAAGGAAATGGTGGTGCGGCTTGAAGCGCAGTCCGGCTACATTGAAATGAACTTCCCGTATTTCGTGAACAAGACTGCGCCGATTTCCGGCGTGCAGAGCCTGCTCGACTACGATGTGACGCTGATTGGCGAAACCGTCGATGGCAAGTCGCGCGTCACCATGAAGGTGGTGGTGCCGGTCACCAGCCTGTGTCCCTGTTCCAAGAAGATTTCCGAGCGCGGCGCGCATAACCAGCGTTCACACGTGACGCTCACGCTGCGCACCAATACCTTTGTCTGGATTGAAGAGGTGGTGCGCATCGCGGAAGAGCAGGCATCGTGTGAACTGTATGGTTTGCTGAAGCGTCCGGACGAGAAGTACGTTACCGAGCGTGCGTACGATAATCCCAAGTTCGTCGAGGATATGGTGCGCGACGTCGCCGCGGTGCTGAACGCTGACAAGCGTATCGATGCTTACATCGTGGAATCGGAAAACTTCGAATCGATCCATAACCACTCGGCTTACGCGCTGATCGAGTTCGACAAGACCGCTTCGTAGGGGCGCGATTTATTGCGTCCTATTTCTTTAATATGCGCATGGGCGCGATGAATCGCGCCCCTACGGCTTCTAATTTTTGACATGAACCCCGTCGCCATTTTTCGTCACGCTGCTATCGAAGGCCCGGGCTATCTGGCCGAATTTCTCGATGCACACCGGATTCCGTGGCGGTTAATCGCGATCGACGCGGGCGATTCCCTGCCACAAACCGTAGAGCACTACTCCGGGCTGGTGTTCATGGGCGGGCCGATGAGCGTCAATGACGATCTGCCGTGGATTGCTCCGGCGCTTGCGCTGATCCGCGATGCGGTCGCACGTGACATTCCCGTGCTGGGTCACTGCCTCGGCGGACAACTCATGTCCAGGGCGCTGGGCGGTGCTGTGTCGCGCAATCCGGTGAAGGAAATCGGCTGGGGCGAGGTGACGGTGGCGGACAATGATTGCGCGCGATCCTGGTTTGGCGAGACATGCAGCTTCGAGGCATTCCACTGGCATGGCGAAACCTTTACCGTGCCGCAAGGCGCAACCCGCGTGCTGTCCAGCTTACACTGTGCCAATCAGGCTTTTGCGCTCGGCAAGCATCTCGCGTTGCAATGCCATGTCGAAATGACCGCCGCGATGATTGCGGAATGGTGCCGGGCGGGTGCGGCCGAAGTGGCCGCCAGCAGCTCCAGCCCGGCAGTGCAATCGGTTGGCGTCATGCAACAGCAGATGGACACCAGACTGGCGCCGCTGAACCACGTTGCCGCCACGCTGTACGGCAAGTGGATTAAGGGTTTGACTATACAGTAAAAAATATCTGGTGCATTTTGCCTGGTTGACTATAATGGCCGGTGTTTCTGCAGCGATGGGAAACGTTATCCGCCGACTTATTTGCCGCCAAACAGGAGAACAATATGAAAAGATTGATCGCACTGGCTTGTTTCGGTTTTATGTTCGCCGTTTCCGCTCCGGCTCTTGCCGGTGCGCAGCAAGAGAAGATGAAGGGTTGCAGCGCGGAGGCCAAAGGCTTGAAGGGCGCGGAACGCAAGGCGTTCATGAGCAAGTGCCTGAAGAAGGACTATGTCCTGAAGTCGGAATCAGCGGCGCCTGCCGCCGCAGAGAAGCCGGCCAAGCCGGATACAAAGCCGGCCGCTTCCGCCGCGGCGCCTGCCAAAACTGCAGCAGCGCAACAAGACAAGATGAAGAATTGTAGCGCTGAAGCCAAGTCCAAGGGACTGAAAGGTACCGAGCGCAGGACTTTTATGAGTTCCTGCCTGAAAGGCTAGAGTTAACCGGCTCTCAAAAAACGCGCCTGCGAGGCGCGTTTTTTGTTGGGCGGTGTGCCCGGATGCCCGGCCGGCGAGCCAACTGCATGGCCATGCCCATACGCACGGGATGGGCGGTGTATAATTGCCAATTTTCGCCGCCTGCGGGGAGATCGCATCTCACAATTAACCGCTTTTTGTCCGTTGGCGACGGGGTCGCGTTCCATTTTATAACGATTGCATGATAAAAAAACTTCTCAAGCGGGTGTTCCGCAAGCCAGCCCGGGTCAAGACCGTCGGCAAGGCTCAAGTAATTCCATTTGAATTGCACGGTGTTGCGCGCGAACAGATCAGTTACGGTGCATTAAGGGTTACCGAGGGCTTGCAGGCGGCAGGCTATCAGGCCTACGTGGTGGGTGGCGCGGTGCGTGACCTGCTGCTGGGCGCCACCCCGAAAGATTTTGACGTGGCGACCAATGCCACCCCGGAGGACGTGCGCCGCATTTTCCGGCGCTCGCGCATCATCGGCCGGCGCTTCCGGTTGGTGCACGTCATGTTTGGCGAGGAAGTGGTTGAAGTTTCCACCTTCCGCCGCATGGTCGAGGCCGAAGATGCCCAGACCGATGAACATGGGCGGTTACTGCGGGACAACGAATTCGGTGACCAGGAACAGGATGCCGCGCGGCGTGATTTCACCATGAATGCGCTGTTCTACGACCCGGCCACCCAGGAGATTCACGATTATCACCGCGGCTATGCCGATACCCGCGAGCAGGTGCTGCGCATGATCGGTGATCCGGTGGTGCGGTACCGGGAGGACCCGGTGCGCATGCTGCGCGCCGTGCGGTTGTCCGCCAAGTTGGGCATCAGCCTGGATGCGGCTACTGCCGCGCCGATCGCCAAGATGAAAGGTCTGCTCGACAACGTGCCGGAAGCGCGTCTGCTCGACGAAGTGCTGAAGATGCTGCTGTCCGGTCACTCGGTGGAATGTATTCAGCATTTGCGCAAGATGCACCTGCATCATGGATTGCTGCCGTTGCTGGATGTGATTCTGGAGCAGCCGGTAGGCGAGAAATTCGTGATGCTCGCATTGCGTAACACTGATGAACGCCTTAGCCAGGACAAGCCGGTGTCGCCCGCATTCCTGTTTGCCGCGTTGCTCTGGCACGAGGTGCTGGCGGCATGGAACCAGCGCGTTAAGCAGGGTGAACGTCCGGTGGGGGCGATACATCTCGCAATGGATGAGGTGCTCGCTCGGCAAAAGGCGCAGCTGGCCATTCCGCACCGGCATGATGCGGTGATGAAGGATATCTGGCTGCTGCAGCTGCGCTTCGAGCAGCGCGCCGGCCAGCGGCCGTTCCGCTTGCTCGAACAGCCGCGTTTCCGCGCCGCTTTCGACTTCCTGCTATTGCGCTGCGCGAGCGGCGAAGTGGATGCGGAACTCGGTCTGTGGTGGGACGAGTTTCAGGACGCCAGCCTGGAGCGGCGCACAGAAATGCTGCAGCCGGAAGGTGCCGGAGCCGGCAAGAAGCGCCGCCGGCGCAAACCGCGCAAGAAATCGGAAGGGGCCGGCTCGGCCGAAACAGCGGCGGGCGGACAGGCCGAATAATGCAACACATCGCCTTTATCGGGTTGGGCAGCAATCTTGCCGACCCCTGTGGTCAATTGCGGCATGCCTTTGCGGAAATCGGCAAGCTTTCCGAGGCCCGCTTGCTCGCGCAGTCTTCGCTCTATCGCAGCGCGCCGGTGGGCTTTCTGGATCAGCCGGATTTTGTGAATGCGGTAGCGCAAGTCGCGACTACACTGACACCGCGCGCGTTGCTGCAGGCCCTGTTGCATATCGAGCAGCAGCACGGTCGCGAACGCACCTTTCGCAACGCACCACGCACGCTCGACCTGGATGTGCTGCTGTACGATGACCTGCAGCTGCATGAGCCCGGGCTGATTATTCCGCATCCGCAGATGCACTTGCGTGCCTTCGTGCTGCAGCCGTTGGTGGAAATTGCGCCTGACTGCGAAATTCCCGGAGTGGGCCGGGCCGATGTGGCATTACAGAAGTGTCACGGGCAAAAGCTGGAGCGACTTGCGCACGATGCATGCCATCCCCATGCAGCATAGTAAGGCGGAACGCGCCCGACGCATGGTCTCGCCTGGTGGCAGAGAAAGCCACCAGGCGGTGTTGCACTCCTCGCCGGCGTAGTCCAAACTATGGCCTTAATCGCGCGCCCTGCCTTTATTCCGCCGGGTCTGCGCGCTTCCTGAAGATATAACAGAGGCTCTCCTCGATGCGTACCACATTAACCAAACTCCAAGCCATGCGCGGCAAAGGCGAAAAAATCGCCGTGCTGACCTGCTATGACGCGAGCTTTGCCGCGCTGCTGGAAGCGCAGGGGGTAGATGTGCTGCTGGTGGGTGACTCGCTTGGCATGGTGTTGCAGGGGCATGAAACGACCCTGCCGGTCACGCTGGATGATATGGTTTACCACACCGCCTGCGTGGCGCGCGGAGCGAAGCGGGCGTTCATTGTCAGCGACATGCCATTCGGCACCTTTCAGGTCAGCCCGCAGGAAACCTTTGCGCATGCCGCGCGGCTGATGGCAGCGGGCGCGCAGATGGTCAAGGTGGAAGGCGGTGCGGCGATGGTGGAGACCGTGCGCTTTCTTACCGAACGTGGCATCCCGGTCTGCGGGCACCTGGGGCTGACCCCGCAATCGGTGCACCAGATGGGCGGTTACCGGGTGCAGGGCAAGGAGGCTATGGCGGCACAGCAGTTGTTGCAAGATGCCGTGGCGCTGGAACAGGCCGGCGCGGGCATGCTGGTGCTGGAGGCGGTGCCGGCGGTACTGGCGGCGGAGATTACGGCGCAACTGTCCATCCCCACGATTGGCATCGGTGCCGGCGCGGCCTGTTCCGGGCAAGTGCTGGTGCTGTACGATATTCTGGACGTTTACCCGGGCAAAAAGGCTCGCTTTGTGAAGAATTATCTGGCGGGCGCGGATAGCATCGCGCAAGCAGTGGCACATTATGTTGCCGAAGTGAAGGATGGCAGTTTCCCCGCCAAAGAACACAGTTTTTGAGAGGCGCCATTGGCGCCTGAGCCAATTATGCCGGCAGGTCCGGAGCAACAGGTTATTTGAGTCCATTATGCAACTGATTTCCACTATTGCCGAATTGCGCGCCCGCTTGGCGGCGGAGCGCTCCGTTGTTTTCGTGCCGACCATGGGCAATCTGCACGACGGGCATCTCGATTTGATGCGCCAGGCGCGCAGCCATGGCGAGTGCGTGGTCGCGAGCATTTTCGTCAATCCACTGCAATTCGGCCCGACCGAGGATTTCGATCGTTACCCGCGCACGTTGGAGGCGGACTGCGCCAGGATGCGGGGGGTGGTGGATGTCGTGTTCGCGCCCGCAGTCAACGAGATGTACCCGCAACCGCAAGCCGTTTTCATCGAGCCGCCGCCAATCGCCAATGAATTATGCGGCGCGGCGCGGCCGGGACATTTTCGCGGTATGGCAACGGTGGTGCTGAAACTGCTGAATATCGTCCAGCCTCAGGTGGCGCTGTTCGGAAAGAAAGATTACCAGCAGTTGCACATTATCCGCAGGATGGTTGCCGACCTGAATCTGCCGGTCAAAATCGTCGGTGGGGAGACCGTGCGGGCCGCAGACGGCCTCGCGCTGAGCTCGCGCAACCAATACCTGAACGAAGCGGAACGCGCCGAGGCCACCTTTCTCTACCGGACTTTGCTGGAGATGCAGCAGGCCATTCTCAGTAGCGATCAGGATTTTGAACGAATCCAGGAACTTGCGGTCAAAGGTCTCGTCGCCAGAGGTTGGTCGGTGGATTATGTGGCAGTGCGGAGCCAGTCGGATTTAATGCCCGCAACTCCGGACCAGCGTGACTTGGTGATCCTGGCGGCCGCCAGGCTGGGGAGCACGCGGCTGCTTGACAACGTCGAGGTTTGTCTTGGCGAATGATTGATATATAATCCGCGACCCCATAAAATTATCCATATTGGAGTGAGAGGTAATCCCATGCAAAGAATCATGCTTAAGGCCAAGTTGCACCGAGTGCGCGTGACGCATTCCGAGTTGCACTACGAAGGCTCGTGCGCGATTGACGATGATTTGCTGGATGCCGCCGACATCAAGGAATATCAGCAGATCGATATTTACAATGTCACCAATGGGGAGCGTTTCACGACCTATGCGATCCGCGCGCAACGCGGTTCCGGGGTGATTTCAGTGAACGGAGCGGCAGCGCACAAGGCCGATCCGGGCGATATTCTTATCATCGCTACCTACGCCATGTATTCCGAACTGGAATTGCAGAAGTTCCAGCCTCAGCTCGTCTATGTGGACGAGCACAATCGCATCATCGGCCAGCGCAGCCAGATCCCGGTCCAGGCTGCGTAATTGCAGCCGCGCATTTTCCTTCCTGCGGTTTTCTCTGCGGTTTCGTTGACCGTTTGCCGGTTCGCAGGTAGGATTGCGCGCTTTCACGTTTAGCGGATAGGTGACGATGCGTCGTAAATTGGTGGCCGGAAACTGGAAGATGCATGGAACGCTCGCGCAGAATGCGGTGCTGCTGTCCGCGGTGCGTGACGGGATGGCAGCCAACCCGGCGGTTGATTGTGCGGTGTGCGTGCCCTTCCCCTACCTGTCCCAGGCGCAGCAACAGCTGTCCGGCAGCGCGGTGAAATGGGGTGCGCAGGATGTGCACCAGCTGGATAAAGGGGCGTACACCGGTGAAGTGTCCGCAACGATGCTGCGTGATTTTGGTTGCAGCTACGTGATTGTCGGTCACTCGGAACGTCGCAGTTACTATGGCGAAAGCAGCCAACTGGTGGCGGAAAAGTTTCTGGCGGCGCAGCAGGCTGGGATTACGCCGATCCTGTGCGTCGGCGAAACGCTGGAACAGCGCGACGGCGGCATGACCGAGAGCGTGGTGGCGGAGCAGCTGGATGCCGTGCTTGGCTTGGGCGGCGTGCAGGCATTGCGCAATGCGGTGGTGGCCTATGAGCCGGTGTGGGCGATTGGGACCGGAAAAACCGCGACTTCCGCGCAGGCGGAGGCGGTTCATGCGTTTATCCGCCAACGGGTCGCAATACACGATGGTCAAATCGCCTCGGGTTTGTGTATACTCTATGGCGGTAGTGTTAAGGCGAATAACGCGGCAGAATTGTTTGCCATGCCGGATATTGATGGCGGCTTGATCGGCGGTGCTTCATTGGTGGCAGATGAGTTTCTGGCGATTTGCCGTGCTGCTCAAGTTTGACTTGTATTGGAGTAGGGTGTGGAAACATTGATTTGGGTAGTACACGTTTTGACGGCGGTCGTGCTGATCGGTCTGGTGCTGATGCAGCATGGCAAGGGCGCTGATATGGGCGCCGCGTTCGGTTCGGGTTCGGCGGGTAGCCTGTTTGGCGCCAGTGGCTCGGCAAATTTTCTCAGCCGGAGTACGGGAGTGGCGGCAACGATTTTCTTCATTACCAGTCTGGCGCTGACTTATATTTATTCCCAGCGTACACAACCGCAAGGGGTGATGGATAAAGTGACCCCGGCCGCGGCGAAGGTGGTGCCGGTCGCTCCGGCAACGATGCCAGCTGATGTGTCGAAATCCAAGGAAATTCCGAAATAATAACAAGGTTTCAAATAATAATAATAATGTAGTACTATTGCCGATGTGGTGAAATTGGTAGACACGCTATCTTGAGGGGGTAGTGGCGAAAGCCGTAGCAGTTCGAGTCTGCTCATCGGCACCAACATGGCTGGCACGCAAGCGTGCCGGCGCAATAAAAAAAGAAAGTGATTCTGGATCGATAGCCAAGAAATCATACAAGTACAAACAAATAGATAGACAGAACAGAGAGGGGAGGCTCTATGTTGGAAAATTATTTTCCGGTGCTGTTGTTCATCTGTGTCGGGCTGGCAGTCGGCGTCGCACCGCTTGCGCTCGGCAAAATTCTCGGGCCCAATCGCCCGGATCAAGCAAAGCTTTCGCCTTACGAATGTGGTTTCGAGGCCTTTGAGGATGCGCGCATGAAGTTTGATGTGCGCTATTACCTTGTCGCCATTCTCTTCATCCTGTTCGATCTTGAAATTGCCTTTATGTTTCCGTGGGCGATCGTGCTCAAGGAAATTGGCACCTTTGGTTTTGTCTCCATGATGATCTTCCTGGCCATTCTGGTGGTCGGTTTTGTGTACGAATGGATGAAAGGGGCGCTGGAATGGGAATAGAAGGAGTTCTGGAGAAGGGGTTCATCACCACTTCGCTGGATACGGTAATCAATTACACCCGTACCGGGTCGCTGTGGCCGATGACCTTCGGTTTGGCCTGCTGTGCGGTGGAAATGATGCATGCCGTGGCGTCACGCTATGACCTGTCCCGCTTCGGTGCGGAAGTGTTCCGTCCCAGCCCCCGGCAATCCGATTTGATGATTGTGGCCGGCACGCTGTGCAACAAGATGGCACCGGCGCTGCGCAAAGTGTACGACCAGATGGCCGAGCCACGCTACGTGATTTCCATGGGTTCCTGCGCCAATGGCGGCGGCTATTATCATTATTCCTATTCGGTAGTACGCGGTTGCGACCGCATTGTGCCGGTGGATGTGTATGTGCCGGGCTGTCCGCCAACGGCGGAAGCCTTGCTGTACGGCATCATCCAGTTGCAAAGAAAAATAAAACAAACAAATACGATTGCGCGCTAAATAGCGACGCACAGGGAGGGGCGGCTGCATCGCCCGCTCGCGCAATTCATCCGCCTCGCATGGCAGGTTGATTTGAGCAAACAAGAGGCAATTTTTCGGCGAGGTCATGCTCGCGAAAGATTGCCGCAGTGACTTTAGTTATCAGGGTGGACTATGGCAGCTGATTTGGGCACATTGCGAACTGAACTGACGAGTTTGTTGGGCGACAAACTGGTCGGCGTGGAGGAGAAACTGGGGGAATTGACCATCGTGGTCAGCTCTGCCGGCATGCTGGAAACGCTGACGAAGTTGCGCGATGACGCAGCGTTGCGCTTCGAACAAATGATCGATTTGTGCGGCGTGGATTACTCAACATACGGTGATGGCGCATGGGACGGGAAACGATTCGCGGTGGTCTACCACCTGCTTTCCGTATCGCACAATGCGCGCGTGCGCGTGCGCATCTTCGCCGAGGACGATGATTTCCCAGTGCTGGAATCGGTAGTCGACATCTGGCCTTCGGCAAACTGGTTCGAACGCGAAGCCTTTGATCTCTACGGCATATTGTTCACCGGTCATCCCGATTTGCGACGCATCCTGACGGACTATGGTTTCGTCGGCAATCCCTTCCGTAAGGATTTCCCGCTCTCCGGACAAGTGGAAATGCGCTATGACCCGGAACAACAACGAGTGGTCTATCAGCCTATCACTATCGAGCCACGCGAAGTGACACCGCGCGTCGTGCGGGAAGAAGCGTACGCCGACTGGAGAAAATAATGGCTGAGATCAAGAATTACACAATGAACTTCGGGCCGCAGCACCCGGCGGCGCACGGCGTGTTGCGCCTGGTGCTGGAACTGGATGGCGAAGTCATCGAGCGCGCCGATCCCCATATCGGGCTGTTGCACCGTGCGACAGAAAAACTGGCCGAGAACAAGACGTTCCTGCAGGCGCTGCCGTACATGGACCGGCTCGACTACGTTTCGATGATGTCCAACGAGCATGCCTATGTGATGGCAGTCGAGAAACTGGCCGGTATCGAGGTGCCGATTCGTGCCCAGTATATCCGCGTAATGTTCGACGAAATCACCCGCATCCTGAACCACCTGTTGTGGCTGGGTGCGCATGGCATCGATCTGGGCGCGATGACGCTGCTGTTCTACACTTTCCGTGACCGGGAAGAATTGCTGGATGCGTATGAGGCGGTCTCCGGCGCGCGCATGCACGCAGCCTACTACCGTCCGGGTGGCGTGTACCGTGACCTGCCGGACACGATGGCGCAATACCAGGTTTCCAAGATTCACAATGCGGCCGCGGTCAAGAAACTCAACGAAAACCGCCAGGGTTCGTTGCTCGATTACCTCGAAGATTTCACCAACAATCTTCCCGGCCGCATCGACGACTACGAAACCCTGCTGACGGACAACCGCATCTGGAAACAGCGCACGGTCGGCATCGGCGTGGTGTCGCCCGAACGCGCGCTGGCCATGGGTCTGACCGGACCGATGCTGCGCGGTTCGGGGGTGGAATGGGACTTGCGCAAGAAGCAGCCGTATGAAGTTTACGACCGGCTCGAGTTCGATATTCCGGTCGGCACTGAAGGCGACTGCTATGACCGTTACCTGGTGCGCGTCGAGGAAATGCGCCAGTCGAACCGCATCATCAAGCAGTGTATTGCCTGGCTGCGCGCCAATCCCGGGCCGGTGATCACTGATAATTTCAAGATTGCGCCGCCCAAGCGCGAGGCGATGAAACAGAACATGGAAGAACTGATTCATCACTTCAAGCTGTTTAGTGAAGGCATGCACATTCCTGCGGGCGAGGCGTATGCCGCAGTCGAACATCCCAAGGGTGAATTCGGCATCTATCTGGTTTCCGACGGTGCGAACAAACCTTATCGCATGAAGATACGCGCGCCGGGATTCGTCCATCTGGCTGCGCTGGACGAAATGTCCAGGGGGCATATGCTGGCCGACGTCGTGGCGATTATCGGCACGCAGGACATCGTTTTTGGTGAGGTGGACCGCTGATGTTATCCGAACAAATACAAGCCCGCGTAGATCGGGAGTTGAAGAAATATCCCGCAGACCAGAAGCAGTCTGCGGTGATGGCCGCGTTGCGTTTCGTGCAGGATGAAAAGGGCTGGATCGCCAACGACGATATGGCGGCGGTCGCCGATTATCTCGGTATGCCGAAAATCGCCGTGTATGAAGTGGCGACTTTCTATCACATGTACAACCTCAAGCCGATGGGCAAGTACACCATCACGGTGTGCACCAACCTGTCGTGCACCCTCTGCGGCGCGGGCGACACCGTTGGCTATCTGAAATCAAAACTGGGTATCGGCCTGGGTGAAGTGACAGCGGATGGCAAGTACGGATTGCGCGAAGGCGAGTGCATGGGCGCGTGCAAGGATGCACCGCTGTTTACCGTTAACAACAAGCGGCTGTGCGGTCGCCTGACCAACGAGAAGATCGATCAGATTTTGGCGGAGCTGGATAAATCATGAGAGGGCCGGTCATTTACACCACGATGGATTTCGAGCAGCCCTGGACGCTGGAAAACTATCTCAAGGTTGGCGGTTATCAGGCATTGCGCAAGGTATTGACGGAAAAGATGCCGCCCGATGCGATCATCGCGGAAGTCAAACTGTCGGCACTGCGTGGACGAGGAGGCGCCGGTTTTCCGACCGGACTGAAGTGGAGCTTCATGCCGAAGAATTACGACGGCGACAAGTACATCGTCTGTAATACCGACGAGGGCGAACCGGGTACCTGCAAGGACTGGGATATCCTGCTCTACAACCCGCACCTGCTGATCGAAGGCATGGCGATTGCCGCCTACACGATGGGGGTCAAGACTGGCTATAACTACGTGCACGGCGAAATTTTTGAGGCCTACGAGCGGATGGAGGAGGCGTGCGAAGTGGCGCGTGCTGCCGGTTATCTCGGCGACAACATCATGGGCAGCGGCTTCAGCTTCGACCTGCACAATCATCTGGGCTACGGTGCCTACATCTGCGGCGAGGAAACCGCGCTGTTGGAGTCGATCGAAGGCAAGAAAGGACAGCCGCGCTTCAAGCCGCCGTTCCCGGCGAGCTTTGGCCTCTATGGCAAGCCGACCACCATCAATAATACCGAAACCTTTGCGAGCATCCCGTACATCATCAACAATGGCGGGCAGAAGTTTCTGGAGCTGGGCAAGCCCAACAATGGCGGTACCAAGCTGTTCTCCGTCTCCGGTCATGTGAACAATCCAGGCAATTTCGAAGTGCCGATGGGTACACCATTCAGCGAACTGTTGAAGATGGCGGGCGGGGTGCGCAACGGACACAAGCTCAAGGCGGTGATTCCGGGCGGATCGTCGATGCCGGTGCTGCCGGGCGAAATCATGATGGACCTGACGATGGACTATGACTCCATTGCCAAGGCCGGGTCCGGTCTGGGCAGCGGCGCAGTGATCGTGATGGACGAGACGGTCTGCATGGTGCGCGCGCTGGAACGTCTGTCCTATTTCTACTATGAAGAATCCTGCGGCCAGTGCACTCCGTGCCGCGAAGGCACCGGCTGGCTGTACCGCATGGTGCATCGCATCGAACATGGCGAAGGTCGTCCGGAAGATCTGGATTTGTTGTTGAGTGTCGGCGAAAACATCGCCGGGCGCACCATCTGTGCGCTGGGTGAGGCTGCGGTGTGGCCGGTGCAGGGCATGCTCAGACATTTCCGCTCCGAATTTGAATATCACATCGAAAACAAGCGGTGCCTGGTGTAAAGCTGACGGGTTAGGTGAGCAATGATCAATATTGAAATTGATGGCAAGTTAGTCGAAGCCCCGCGCGGCTCGATGTTGATGGATGCCGCACACAAGGCAGGCATCTATATTCCGCATTTCTGCTACCACAAGAAGCTGTCCATCGCGGCCAATTGCCGGATGTGCCTGGTCGAAGTGGAAAAGGCACCCAAGCCGTTGCCTGCCTGCGCGACACCGGTGGCCGACGGCATGAAGGTTCGCACGCATTCGGAAATGGCGGTTAAGGCGCAGCAAGGGGTGATGGAATTCCTGCTGATCAATCATCCACTGGATTGCCCGATCTGCGATCAGGGCGGCGAGTGCCAGTTGCAGGATGTGGCCATGGGTTATGGTGCCAGCGCCTCGCGCTATCACGAAGAAAAGCGCGTGGTGGAACACAAGGATATTGGCGCACTGATCTCCACCAACGAGATGAGCCGTTGCATCCAGTGCACGCGTTGTGTGCGCTTCGGCCAGGAAATTGCCGGCATCATGGAACTCGGCATGGCCTTACGCGGCGAACATTCCCAGATCATGAGCTTCGTGAGCAGCTCGGTGAATTCCGAATTGTCCGGCAACATGATCGACCTGTGCCCGGTCGGTGCACTGACCAGCAAGCCGTTCCGTTATACCGCCCGCAACTGGGAATTGTCGCGCCGACGCTCGGTTAGCCCCCATGATGGCCTCGGTTCTAATCTGGCCGTACATGTGAAGAACAACAAGGTAATGCGCGTTACTCCGGTCGAGAATGAAGCCATCAACGAATGCTGGCTGTCCGACAAGGACCGCTTCAGCTATCAGGGACTGAATTCGGAGCAGCGCCTTACCAAGCCGATGCTCAAGCAAAATGGCCAGTGGGTCGAAGTGGAATGGCAGGCGGCGCTGGAATATGTGGCGAACGCGCTGCGCCAGCTCAAGAATGCTGCCGGTGCCGAACAGATCGGCGCGCTGGCGACACCGCACAGTACCTTCGAAGAGCTTTATCTGCTGCAGAAACTGATGCGTGGACTGGGCAGCAGCAACGTCGATTTCCGCTTGCGCCAATCCGATTTCAGTGCCGATGGTAAACAGGTCGGTGCACCGTGGCTGGGCATGTCGGTGGCTGATATTGATACCCGCGACCGTTTCCTGATCATCGGCAGTTTCCTGCGCAAGGATCATCCGTTGCTGGCGCATCGCGTGCGCCAAGCCGTCAAAGCTGGCGCGCAAGCCAATATCGTGCACGCCAGCGATGATGACCTGCTGATGTATGTTGTCAACAAGTCCATCGTGGCGCCAGGCGAAAAATCCATTGTGGCGCCAGGCGAACTCGCAAATGCACTGGCGCAGATTCTGCAAGCGCTGGCAGCGGAAAAACAGGCTCAGCTGCCGGCCGCCGTGCAACAGGCAACCGGCGCGGTGCAGGTGGGGGGCGCGGCACGGGCCATTGCACGCAGCCTTGCGAGCGGCGAGCGTGTGGCCGTGTTGCTGGGCAACTTTGCCCAGCAGCACCCGCAAGCAGTGCAAATCGCCCAATTGGCGGAACAGATTGCCACATTGTGCGGTGGGAAATTCGGCCTCCTCGGCGAAGCAGCGAACAGCGTCGGTGGCTATCTGGCCGGTGCAGTGCCGTTCGGCGCCGGTGGGACAGGCCTTAATGCCGCGCGGATGCTGGCAGCGCCACGCAAGGCCTATGTGCTGCTGAATGCCGAACCGGAACTGGATGCGCATGACCCGCAGCTGGCGATGAACGCGATGCAGGCCGCCGATCTGGTCGTGGCGCTGTCTGCCTACAAGCACCACGCCACCGAATACGCCGACGTGCTGTTGCCAATTGCACCTTTCACCGAGACTTCCGGCACCTTCGTAAATACTCAAGGCGACGTGCAGAGCTTCAAGGGTACGGTCAAGCCGTTGGGCGATGCGCGTCCGGCCTGGAAGGTGCTGCGCGTGCTTGGCAATCTGCTGGATGTGGCCGGCTTTGATTACGAGACCAGCGAAGCGGCGCGCGATGAAGCACTGGCCGGTGTCACAGTGGCAGACAAATTGAATAACCATATTGCGGCTGAGCTTGGCAGCATTTCTACAGCGGCCCCCGGTGCGTTGCAGCGTGTGAGTGATGTGCCGATTTACTCCGCTGATGCGGTGGTGCGACGCGCCAGCGCGTTGCAACAGACGCGCGATGGGGCGACACCGTGCGTAGTGCTGAATAGCGTTGAACTGCAGAAATTGGGCGTGGTATCTGGCGCGAGCGTCAGGGTGAGTCAGGGCTCAGGTGTCGTGCAGCTGACCGCGCTGGCCGATGATTCCCTACCAGCCGGAACTGCGCGGATTGCAGCAGGTCATCCGGCCACCGCGGCACTGGGTGCGATGTTTGGAACGATTACGGTGGAGAAGGCATGATGGAATTGCTGCAAATACTGCAACAGTCCGGGCAGGACCTGCTTGGCCCGGCTTGGGTTCCGGTCTGGGCCCTGATCAAGATTGTCGCGATCGTCGCGCCGCTGATGCTTGGTGTGGCTTATTTGACCTTGGCGGAACGCAAGATTCTCGGCTGGATGCAGATCCGTATCGGTCCGAACCGGGTCGGTTACTGGGGTTTGCTGCAGCCGATCGCCGACGGCATCAAACTGCTGTTCAAGGAAGTCCTGCTGCCTACGCGCGCCGACAAGAAGCTGCTGCTATTCGCGCCGGTGCTGGCGATCATGCCTGCGCTCGCGGCCTGGGCGGTGATTCCGTTCTCGGACGAACTGGTGCTGTCCAACGTTAATGCGGGGCTGCTGTACCTGCTCGCGATGACCTCGCTCGGCGTGTACGGCATCATCATTGCCGGCTGGGCGTCTAACTCAAAGTATGCGTTCCTGGGTGCAGCACGTTCAGCCGCGCAGATCGTGTCATATGAAATCGCGATGGGCTTCGCGCTGGTATGCGTTCTGATGGCGTCGCAAAGCATGAATCTGGGCGACATCGTGCGCGGCCAGCAAGGCAATGCCGGCCTGTTGAACTGGTACCTGATCCCGCTGTTCCCGATGTTCCTGGTCTATCTGATCTCCGGGGTGGCGGAAACCAACCGGGCGCCGTTCGACCTGGCTGAGGGTGAATCGGAAATCGTCGCCGGTTTCCACGTGGAATATTCCGGCATGGGCTTCGCGATCTTCTTCCTCGCGGAATACGCCAACATGATTCTGATTTCCGCGCTGACGTCGATCATGTTCCTCGGTGGCTGGCTGTCGCCGGTGCCGTTCCTGCCGGACAGCATCTTCTGGCTGCTGGGCAAGATTACGCTCATACTGTTTTTGTTCATCTGGCTGCGCGCGACCTTCCCGCGTTATCGCTATGACCAATTGATGCGGCTGGGCTGGAAGGTGTTCATCCCGCTCACCATCGTGTGGGTCGTGGTCGTCGCGGCGTGGATGCAGACCCCGCTCTGGGTTTGGTAACAGGCGGAGAATAAAATGCAAATGATCAAGAATTTCTTCAAGACCTTCCTGCTGTACGAACTGTTCCAGGGGCTGGCGGTTACCGGGCGGCACATGTTCGCCCGCAAGATTACCGTGCAGTACCCGGAAGAAAAAACGCCGCAGAGCTTCCGCTTCCGCGGATTGCACGCGCAGCGTCGTTATGCGAACGGCGAGGAGCGCTGCATCGCGTGCAAATTGTGTGAAGCAGTCTGCCCGGCGCTGGCGATCACGATTGATGTCATCGAGCGTGAGGACGGTACGCGCCGCACCTCCCGGTATGACATTGACCTGACCAAGTGCATTTTCTGCGGCTTCTGCGAGGAATCCTGCCCGGTGGACGCGATCGTCGAAACGCGTATCTTCGAGTACCACGGCGAAAAGAAAAACGACCTGTATTACACCAAGCCCATGTTGTTGGCGACAGGTGACAAATACGAGGCGCAGATCGCCTTGGACAAGGCTGCTGATGCCAAGTACCGATAAGCATGAATGAGGGCAAGTCATGAGTTTTGAAACAGTCATGTTTTATATCTTCGCAGCACTGACCGTGTTTGCGGCGTTGCGCGTAATTACCGCGCGCAATCCGGTTCACGCGGTGTTGTATCTGGTGCTGACGTTTATCAGCATGGCCGGTATCTGGATGCTGCTGGAAGCCGAATTCCTTGCGATTGCACTGGTGCTGGTCTATGTGGGCGCGGTGATGGTGCTATTCCTGTTTGTGGTGATGATGCTGGACATCAATCACCAGCGGCTGCGCGAGAAGTTCTGGCGTTGGGTCGCTATTGGCGGTGCTTTTGGCGCACTCCTCGCGTTCGAGATGATCTGGGTACTGGGTTCTCCGCAAACCTCAGGTGGTCTGACCGGTGTCAAGCATGCTGCGGATTACAGCAACACCAAAGTACTCGGCCGGATGATCTATACCGACTATGCGTATCCATTTGAGATTGCCGCAGTGATCCTGCTGGTGGCGATGGTGGCGGCGATTGCACTGACCTTGCGCCGGCGCAAGGATGCAAGAGCTCAGTCGGTGCCCGCGCAGGTTGCGGTGAAGAAAACGGAACGGCTGCGCATCGTAAAGATGCAGAGCGAGACCAAGGAATAAAACAGGAAGCGGACCGGGGAAATAATGTCATAAATATCCCCGGTCCAGGTTAATCAAGGGAGCGGAAAGCGTGCTAACACTGTCGCATTATCTGGTGCTGAGCGCCGTGCTGTTTGCCATCAGCATGGTCGGCATTTTTTTGAACCGCAAGAATCTGATCGTGTTGCTGATGTCGATCGAGATGATGTTGCTGGCGGTGAATACCAATTTTGTCGCGTTCTCGCAATATCTGAACGACAACGCCGGACAGGTGTTCGTATTCTTCATTCTTACCGTCGCTGCTGCCGAAGCCGCTATCGGTCTGGCCATCCTGGTCGTGCTGTTCCGTAACCTGAACACCATCGACGTTGACGATCTCGACAGTTTGAAAGGTTGATCCGCATGAGCATGCAGAGCATCTATTTAATCGTTCCGCTGGCGCCGCTGTTTGGGGCGATTGCGGCTGGCCTGTTTGGCAAGTGGCTGGGGCGCGCATGGTCGCATCGCATCACCATCGCCATGGTGGCGGTGTCATTCTTCGCGGCGCTGACCATTTTCAACGATGTCATGGCGGGTGCGCCGACGTTCAACGGCCCGGTCTATACTTGGTTGACTTCCGGTGACACCAGCTTTCAGGTCGGTTTCCTGATCGACAAACTCACGGCGGTGATGATGCTGGTGGTGACCTTCGTATCGCTGATGGTGCATATTTACACCATTGGCTACATGGAAGAGGATCCCGGCTACCAGCGCTTCTTCAGCTACATCTCGCTGTTCACTTTCTCCATGCTGATGCTGGTGATGTCCAACAACTTCATGCAGCTGTTCTTCGGCTGGGAAGCCGTGGGGCTGGTGTCCTACTTGTTGATCGGTTTCTGGTATACGCGGCCGACGGCCATCTACGCCAACCTGAAAGCGTTTATGGTGAACCGCGTCGGTGATTTCGGGTTCCTGCTCGGCATCGCGCTGGTGTTGATGATGTTCGGTACGCTGGACTATGCGGCGGTGTTCGCCAATGCCGGAGCCCATGCCAATGATGTAGCGCCGATTCCGGGTATGTCGGTGAACCTGATGACGGCGGTTTGCATCCTCCTGTTTATCGGCGCCATGGGCAAGTCGGCGCAGTTCCCGCTGCACGTCTGGCTGCCTGATTCCATGGAAGGTCCGACTCCGATCTCCGCGCTGATTCACGCGGCGACGATGGTGACTGCGGGCATTTTCATGGTGGCCCGGATGTCGCCGCTGTTCGAATTGTCGGATACCGCGCTGTCCTTCGTGATGGTGATCGGTGCGATCACGGCGTTGTTTATGGGTTTCCTCGGCATCATCCAGAACGACATCAAGCGCGTGATTGCGTACTCGACCTTGTCGCAGCTCGGCTACATGACCGTAGCGCTCGGCGCCTCGGCCTACTCGGTGGCGATTTTCCACCTGATGACACACGCCTTCTTCAAGGCACTGCTGTTCCTGGCAGCGGGTTCGGTCATCATCGGCATGCATCACGATCAGGATATTCGCAATATGGGCGGTTTGCGCAAGTACATGCCGATTACTTGGATTACCTCGCTGGTCGGCTCGCTCGCGCTGATTGGTACGCCATTCCTGTCCGGCTTCTACTCCAAGGACAGCATCATTGAGGCGGTCGAATATTCGAATCTGGCCGGCTCAGGTTTTGCGTACTTCGCGGTGGCGGCCGGTGTTTTCGTGACAGCCTTCTATTCCTTCCGCATGTATTTCCTGGTATTCCACGGGAAGGAACGCTTCGGTCAGGCTGATCACCCGGCACATGAAGAAGATCACGAGGATGAGGAAGTGGCGATGGATCATCATCACGGCTTGGCGCCCGGCCAGAAACCACATGAAACGCCGTGGGTGGTGTGGTTGCCGCTGGTATTGCTGGCGATCCCTTCAGTAGCGATTGGCTATATCGCGATTGAACCCATGCTCTATGGCGATTTCTTCCGCGACGTGATCTTCATTTCCGAAAAGCATCTGTACGTGCTGGAAGACATGCGCGATGAGTTCCACGGTGCGGCGGCAATGGCATTGCATTCGTTCACCAAGCCGCCGTTCCTGCTGGCGCTGGCGGGGGTGGTCTCGGCCTGGTTCTTCTATTTGAAGAAGCCGAGTATCCCGGAGATGATCAAGCGCCGGTTCCAGTTCATCTATACCGTGCTGGATAACAAATACTACTTCGATCGTTTCAACGACTGGTTCTTTGCGGGCGGTGCACGGGGTACCAGTCGGTTCCTGTGGAATTTTGGCGACGTCAAACTGATCGACGGGCTGATGGTGAATGGCACCGCAAAATTGGTTGGAATGTTCTCGATGGTGATTCGCCATCTCCAGACGGGTTACATCTACCACTACGCGTTC
>DASSQR010000128.1:0-25463 GCA_035702405.1 Gallionella sp.
TTGTTGGCTTCCAGGCTGCGACGCAACTCACCGATGAACGCGGTGGTGGGGTTGGCGGCGTCCAGATACAACGTGCTGAACGGCATGCCAGCCTGCCCGCGCAAATGAAAGCCGCAGGCGGCGAGCAGCAGGGACATCAGCAAGACAAGTGAACGCACCATTTCCTCCGAAACACCTTACGCAACAATATTGATCAGCCGTCCCGGCACCACCACGATCTTCTTAGGTGCCGCACCGGCCAATTGCTTCTCGACGGCCGGGTGCGCCAGCGCCAGTTGTTCAAGCGTGGCCTTGTCGGCGTTCTTCGCGACGGTCAGGTTGCCGCGCAGTTTGCCGTTCACCTGGATCACGATTTCGATTTCGTCCTGTACCAGCGCGGCCGGGTCGGGCGTGGGGAAGGCTTGGTCGAGCGCGTCGCTGCCGGGGCGCAAGGCACCGTAGAGCGCGTGGCTCAGATGCGGAATGATCGGGCTCAGCATCAGCGCGATGCCTTCCAGCACTTCCTGCACCACATGGCGCGCGACCGGCGTCTGCTCGTCGAACTTGACGAGCGCGTTGAGCAGCTCCATGTTTGCGGCAATCGCAGTATTGAAGGTCTTGCGCCGCCCCATGTCGTCGTCCACCTTCTGGATGGTCTGGTGCAGTTGCCGACGCAACGCCTTTGCGGCAGCGCTCAGTTCACCTTCGCGATAGGCTGCGACCACGCCCGGCGCGACATGGTCATGAGTAGCCTTCCACAGCCGCTTGAGGAAGCGAAATGCGCCCTCTACGCCCGCATCGGACCATTCCAGCGATTGGTCCGGCGGCGCGGCGAACATCATGAACAGGCGCGCGGTATCGGCGCCGTATTCGTCGATGATTGCCTGCGGATCGACGCCGTTGTTCTTCGATTTGGACATCTTCTCGGTGCCGCCGATGATGACCGGCAGGCCGTCGGCGCGCAGCGTTGCGCCAACTGGGCGGCTGCGCTCGTCAAGCTGGACGTCGACCTCAGCCGGATTGATCCAAAGCTTTTTGCCGGCGGCGTCTTCGCGATAGAACGTCGGCGCGATCACCATGCCTTGCGTCAGCAGGTTCTTGAACGGTTCATCGCCCTGCACCAGCCCCTCGTCGCGCATCAGTTTGTGGAAGAAGCGTGCATACAACAGATGCAAAATCGCGTGCTCGATGCCGCCGATGTACTGGTCCACCGACAGCCAGTGCTGCGCGGCCGCCTTGTCCACCATGCCAGTGGTGCATTGCGGGCTGGCGTAGCGCGCGTAGTACCAGGATGACTCGACGAAGGTGTCCATCGTGTCAGTCTCGCGCTTCGCCTTGCCGCCGCATTGCGGACAGGTGCATTCGTAGAATTCCGGCATCTTCGCCAGCGGGGAACCGGCGCCGTCTGGCACCACGTTTTCCGGTAGCCTGACCGGTAACTGGTCATCCGGCACGGACACGTCGCCGCAGGTCGGGCAATGGATGATGGGGATCGGGCAGCCCCAGTAGCGCTGGCGCGAAATGCCCCAGTCGCGCAGGCGGAATTGCACCTGTTTGTCGCCCAGATCTTTTGCCTTCAGGTCGGCGGCGATCGCATCCACCGCCTGCGCGTAATTCAGGCCGTCGTACTTGCCAGAGTTCACGCACACGCCGTTTTCCTTGTCGCCGTACCATTCCTGCCACGCCGCATCGCTGAAGCTTTCACCCGCGACCGCGATGGACTGCCTGATCGGCAGGCCGTATTTCTTCGCAAAACCGAAGTCGCGCTCGTCATGTGCCGGCACCGCCATCACCGCGCCTTCGCCATAACCCATCAGCACATAGTTGCCGACCCAGACGGGCACCTGTTCGCCGGTGAGCGGGTGCGTAACTTTCAGGCCGGTGTCCATGCCTTTCTTTTCCATCGTGGCGATGTCCGCCTCGGCAACGCCGCCTTTCTTGCATTCCTCGATGAACGCGGCAAGCGCCGGATTGTTCTGTGCGGCGCGGGTTGCCAGCGGATGCTCGGCAGCCACCGCGACGAAGGTCACGCCCATGATGGTGTCGGCACGGGTGGTGTAGACCCACAGCTTCTCGGCATTCCCGTACGGGAATGCAAAGCGCACGCCAAAGCTCTTGCCGATCCAGTTGGCCTGCATGGTCTTCACCTGCTCCGGCCACCCGGGCAGCGTGTCGAGGCCGGCGAGCAGTTCGTCGGCGTATTGCGTGATGCGGAAGAAGTACATCGGGATGTCGCGCTTTTCCACCAGCGCGCCCGAGCGCCAGCCGCGTCCGTCGATCACCTGTTCGTTGGCCAGCACGGTCTGGTCGATCGGGTCCCAGTTCACCGAGGCGGTTCTCTTGTAGATCACGCCTTTCTTGAACAGGCGGGTGAACAGCCACTGCTCCCAGCGGTAGTACTCCGGCCGGCAAGTGGTGACCTCGCGCTCCCAGTCGATGCCGAGGCCGAGCGACTTCAGCTGCTGCTTCATGTATTCGATATTGGAATAGGTCCACGCCGCGGGCGGCACGTTGTTCGCCATGGCGGCGTTTTCCGCGGGCAGGCCGAACGCGTCCCAGCCCATCGGCTGCATCACGTTAAAGCCCTTCATGCGGTGGTAGCGGCTCAGCACGTCGCCGATGGTGTAGTTGCGCACGTGCCCCATGTGCAGCTTGCCGGATGGGTAGGGGAACATCGACAAACAGTAATATTTCGGCCTGTCGCCCGATTCGGTAGCATGGAACGCTTGGCGGCTGTCCCAGTGTTGTTGTGCCTGTTCTTCGACGGCGGCCGGATGGTAATTCGGTTGCATATTATTCTGGTTAGACGGACTAAATTGGGTGAGGCGGCATTATAGCGGCCTCACCCCGTGCGCGTAAGCGTTTGCTGCCGGGCGGGCGCCGGAGCGGCGGCTGATGCGGGTCGTTTATCCTTGTTGTCGTGTCGGGAGAGCGCAAATCCCAGCTGCGCCAATACGGTATTCTGGTATAAAATCCCAAGCTATTAAAAAATTTTATTCATATTGTTAGGAGCAGTAATTATGTCGAGAAAGTATCCCGTCATTGCCGTGACCGGTTCTTCCGGTGCCGGCACCACCACGGTGAAACGCGCATTCGAAAACATCTTCCGCCGCGAGGGCATCAAGGCTGCAGTGGTTGAGGGCGACAGCATGCACAGCCTGGACCGCATGGCGTTCCGCAAGGCGGCGGCCGATGCCGCCCTGGCCGGTAACCACCATTTCAGCCACTTCGGACCGGATTCCAACCACTTCGGCAAGATCGAAGAAACGTTCAAGATCTATGGCGAAACCGGCATGTGCCAGCGCCGCTACTACGTGCACAGTGAAGACGAAGCCGAACTGCACAACAAGCATTTCGGTCTGACCGACCTCAAGCCGGGTACCTTTACGCCGTGGGAAAACATTGAAAACGACACCGATCTGTTGTTCTATGAAGGCCTGCATGGCCTGGTGAAGCACGAAGAAAAGGGTGTCGACGCCGGTCAGTACGTTGATCTTGGCATCGGCGTGGTGCCGGTGGTCAACCTCGAATGGATCCAGAAAATCCATCGCGACAAGGCCGAGCGCGGTTATCCCGCCGAAGCGACGGTGGATACGATCCTGCGCCGCATGCCGGACTACATCAAATACATCACGCCGCAGTTCTCGCGCACGCACATCAATTTCCAGCGTGTCGCCACGGTGGACACCTCCAATCCGTTCATCGCACGCGACATTCCGACTCCGGACGAGAGCTTTGTGATTATTCGTTTCAAGAATCCAAAAGGTGTAGACTTCCCCTACTACCTCAACATGATCCCCAACGCGTTCATGTCCCGCGCCAACACCCTGGTGGTGCCCGGCGGCAAAATGAGCTACGCGATGGAAATCATTCTCGCGCCGATCATGCATGACATGATCGAGAAGAAGAAGAAATAACAACAAAACTGTATGCCGAGTTTGCTTGGCATGCAGCTGCATGGGGAAGCGGCAACGCTTCCCCGTTTTTGTTTCGCGCGGTGAAAATGAAAGCGCTAGCATTGCCTGATATTTCTTGCCTTGGTCAATGCGTAAGGAGTAATTAAGTGAGCTACAGAAACAAAAATAAGGTCGAATTGCGTTCACCGCTAAAAGAAGTGCCCCTAAGGTACGCTGGGCAATCACTAGATGAAGAAATCCAACGAATCAAAGATGATGAGGTATTAGACCCCTTGGTGATGGGGAGCATGGCCGTCATGCTTTCATTAATGGAATGGTGGAGGTGGTTTGCTAATTTTCCTCCACAACCAATCCCCTTCACCCTTCTTGCCGCCGTCGTTCTGGCGTACACAATTCGAAAGATTGTTCTGACAAAACGAAAACTTCAACGCTTGCGCCTGGCGCGAGATGGAGAACGAGAAGTTGGGCAATATCTTGAAAGTCTTAGAGAGAAAGGCTATCGAGTCATACACGATATCGTTGCAAACGACTTCAACATTGATCATTTACTCATCGGCCCCAAAGGCATTTTTACCGTCGAAACGAAAACCATCAGCAAGCCGGTGCGAGGCAAGACGGAAATTGACTATGACGGCTCACAAATCCTGGTGAATGGCCATAAGCCAGAACGCGATCCGGTTGTGCAAGCGAAAGCTCAAGCTTATTGGGTCAAAGAACTGATTATGGAATTAACCGGAAAATCAATTCCAGTCCGACCGACAGTCGTATATCCCGGGTGGTTTGTTAATCAGACATCTAAAAGTGGCAGACCGGAAGTCTGGGTATTGAATCACAAGGCGCTTTTACCATTCATCGACAATTCGGAAGGAATGTTAAGTAACGAAGATATCCACGCGTGTCACGCGCACTTATCCCGATATGTTAGAAACGCGGAGAGATAGAAGGAGCGGCCACGACTAGCAGGGGGCGACAATCTGATAAAGCAAAAGCAGGAGAAGAGCGTGTCCGAGACCGATTTCGATCAAATAAGAAACAAAGTGCGCCAGTTCGTGGCCGAGCGCGACTGGGATCAGTTCAATTCACCCAAGAATCTGTCGATGGCACTTATCGTCGAAGTCGCCGAGATGATGGAGCATTTCCAGTGGCTGACCGAGGAGCAGAGCTACCTCCTGTCTCCGGAAAAACTCGCCGAAGTCGAACTGGAGCTCGCGGATATCCAGATCTACCTCATCAGTCTGGCGGGCAAGCTGCAGGTGGACTTGCTATCCGCGGTGGAGAAAAAGCTCGCCATCAATGCGGAGAAGTATCCGGCCGACAAGGTTCGCGGCAGCACCAGGAAATATACCGAATACGCTGGACCGGCAGACGATTCGCCGGGATGAGGCTATGGTCGCTGCATCCGCGCTATCTCGATTCCCGGGGACTGGTGGCGCAATGGCGCGAGGGGCTGCTCGCGCAGCGCATGCTTTCAGGTGCCGCCAACGGGTACCGCCATCATCCGCAGTTACTGCGCTTTCACGCCCAACCCGATCCATCTGGAGCGATTGCGGCCTATCTGCGCGAAGTGCAACGCGAGGCGGTCCGGCGCGGCTATCACTTTGACGAATCCAAAATCGGTCGTTGTGCCTCCGGAATGCGCATGACGGTGACGCGCGGGCAACTGGCGTACGAGCTTGCGCATTTGCGGGCAAAGCTGGCAACACGCGATCCCGCTGCGTTGCAGCGCATTGCTGATGTTGTTGAGCCGGAGCCGCATCCGCTGTTTGAGGTGGTGCCGGGCGAAGTCGAAGCATGGGAGCGCGTGCGATGAACACGGCGCAACTGGAGCTGTTGCTTACTCGCGAAATGCCGTTCGGTAAATACAAGGGCCATGTGATTGCCGACCTGCCGGGGCGCTATCTCAACTGGTTTGCACGCGAGGGGTTTCCACGCGGTGAGATCGGTCAGCTGCTCGCGCTGATGCACGAGCTCGACCACAATGGCCTGTCGTCGCTGCTTGATCCGTTGCGCAAGCGCTGAACGTATCTGGCCAGCATGGCGACTTATGGGATAATTGCGCGATGAATTCATCCCTGCTTTCCGGTCTCAATCCCGAACAACGTCAAGCTGTCACCCTGCCGCATCAGTCCGCGCTGATTCTGGCCGGGGCGGGCAGTGGCAAGACGCGCGTGCTGACCACGCGCATCGCGTATCTCATCAGTACCGGGCAGGCCAGCCCGCACAGCATTCTGGCAGTGACCTTTACCAACAAGGCAGCGAAGGAGATGCTCACGCGCCTGTCGGCCATGCTGCCGATCAACACGCGCGGCATGTGGGTCGGTACCTTTCACGGGCTGTGCAACCGCATGCTGCGTGCGCATTACCGCGAGGCAAATCTGCCGCAAACCTTCCAGATTCTGGACAGCGGCGACCAGTTGTCCGCGATCAAGCGGGTGATGAAGGCGCTGAATGTGGACGATGAAAAGTACCCGCCACGCGAGGTGCAGTACTTCATCAGCGGCAGCAAGGAACAGGGCCTGCGCGCGCACGAGGTGGAAGCGTTCGACCCGTACACGCGGCGCAAGGTGGAGATCTTTGCCGAGTATGACGCGCAGTGCCAGCGCGAAGGCGTAGTGGATTTTTCCGAGCTGCTGCTGCGCTGCTACGAACTGCTGTCGCGCAATGCCGCCTTGCGCGAGCACTACCAGGCGCGCTTCAAGCACATTCTGGTGGACGAGTTTCAGGATACCAATCCGTTGCAGTACCGCTGGTTGAAGTTGCTGGCGGGCAAGGACGAAAGTCGCAGGCCCTCTCCCCAGCCCTCTCCCGCAAGCGGGAGAGGGGGTGAACGAGGAGAGCCGTCTTCGATTTTTGCCGTGGGCGACGATGACCAGTCGATTTACGCGTTCCGCGGTGCGAACGTCGGCAACATGCAGGAGTTGCTGCGCGATTTCCAGGTCGAGAGCGTGATCAAGCTGGAGCAGAATTACCGCTCGCACGCCAATATCCTCGATGCGGCCAATGCGCTGATACAGCACAACCGCAACCGCCTCGGCAAGAACCTTTGGACCGCCGAGACCAGCGGCGAGAAGCTGCGCGTGTACGAAGCCGCGACGGACGTGGACGAGGCGGCATTCATTGTCGAAGAAATCCAGCAGCTGCAGCGCGAGGGCGTGAAGCTGTCCGAGATGGCATTGCTGTATCGTTCCAATGCGCAGTCGCGCGTGCTGGAACATGCGCTGGTGTCGGCTGGATTGTCCTACCGCGTGTATGGCGGCCTGCGCTTTTTCGAGCGGCAGGAAATCAAGCACGCGCTGGCGTATCTGCGGCTGATGGAGAATCCCGACGACGACAACGCGCTGCTGCGCATCATCAATTTCCCAACACGCGGCATCGGCGCGCGCAGCATTGAGCAGTTGCAGGAAGCGGCGAAGCTGCACCACACGACCTTGTTCGATGCGGCGGCGCGCGCGGGCGGCAAGGTCTCCGCGTTCGTCGTGCTGATCGAATCGCTGCGCAGCGGGACCCGCGAATTGACGCTCCCCGAGATCATCGAGCATGTGCTGCAGCACAGCGGCCTTGTCGCGCATTACGAGGCCGAGAAAGCGAGTGCATCGAAGAAGCGCGAAGCCGAGGAACGGCTGGAAAACCTGAACGAGCTGATCAATGCCGCAACGCTGTTCGTGCATGAAGCAGAGGACGACAGCCTGACCGCGTTTCTCACCCACGCTTCGCTCGAAGCGGGCGAACATCAGGCCGGCGACAGCGAGGATGCGCTGCACCTGATGACCGTGCATGCGGCGAAGGGACTGGAGTTTCATACCGTGTTCATCACCGGGATGGAGCAGGGCCTGTTCCCGCACCAGAACAGCATCGACACGGACGGCGGGTTGGATGAGGAGCGCCGCCTGATGTACGTGGCGATCACGCGCGCACGGCGGCGGCTGTATCTCACCTTTGCTCAGAGCCGCATGCTGCACGGGCAGGTGAATTATGGGATGGCGTCGAGCTTCCTGCGCGAGTTGCCGGAGAATCTGTTGCACTGGCTGACGCCGCGGTTTGGGGCGCGCAACGCGCGCACCCTCTCCCCCACTTCTCTCCCGCTGTCGGGTGAGGGGAGAATTGGAGGTCGCCTTTACGCGCCCTCATCTCCCGCTGGCGCCAGAGGGGCCGTGGGCGAAGGCCTGTGGCGCATTGGCCAGCGCGTGTTCCACCAGAAATTCGGCGAGGGGGTTATCACCGGGGTCGAGGGCAATGGCGCAGATGCGCGGGTACAAGTCAATTTCAAACACGCTGGCAGCAAATGGCTGGCGCTGGAATATGCCAAACTTACGGCCATTTGATGTCGCGCCAGACGACCGGCTGCGGCTCATCGTCGAGAGCTACCAGCGTTTGACCGGCAAGGCGCTGCTTGATGACAGTGCAGCCCAGCCTTCTTCCAGATGGCAGGCCGGGACAGGAGTGCGGGCGTGGGACGCCGGAATTTCTACTCTCTCCTTAACGCTCTCCCCGCAAGGGCAGGGGGATGACGGCCGGAGCCATGAGTTGCGTCGGGCGGTGTGGCGGGCTCCGCGCGCGATCGTCGCACATGGCACCGAGGAGGAGCCGATTTTCTTCTACGGCAACCGCCTTGCGTTGCAGTTGTTCGAAATGAACTTTGATCAATTTGTGCGCCTGCCGTCGTACCTGTCCGCCGAACCGGCGGCGCAGGAATCGCGCGAAAGGGCGCTGAAGATGGTGGCGCAGCAGGGATTTGTCGACGGCTATTCCGGCGTGCGCATTTCCAGTACCGGCAAGCGTTTCCGGATACTGAACACGACGATCTGGAATCTGACCGACACAGCCGGCGGATTTCACGGGCAGGCGGCAACGTTTACTGACTGGCAGCCCCTCTGACCGCTGTTACTGCGCGGGCGGCGGAAACGCCTTGGCGATCTTGTCCGGCACTTCGCGTTTGCCGGCCTGCGGAATGGCGCTGGCCTCCATGACGGCGGTGGCCAGTACCGCTATGAGTGTCGGCAATAGTGCGACACGGGTAAGCGCGGTCCACAGGATGTGTTTCATGTTGGCATCGTGCAAAGTCAGTGTGATCAGCCAGGCAATGAAGATCAGCAACGCCGAGACCGCGTAGCCGCGCAACAGCCACAGGCTGTTCCTGAGTGACAGGCGCCAATGCGCGTCGACAAACCACGTTGTCCTTTTCTTGCTGCGCAGGTAGATATAGCCGATCAGCAGGCCGGAACATAGCAGCGGGAGCAGCAGTCCGACCATCCCGATCTTCATCGCCAAGACAGCCGGGGTCATCAACAGGTCGAAAAAGAACACGCCGGACACGTACAGATTATGCGGAACCTGTGCCTGTTTGACCTCGGCCGCAGTCGCTTGAGCGTACTGCATTGTCAGGCCCTCGCGCCGGGAATCGCGGTTTCGCCGGCAATTTCATCCGCAAACGGAAAAATGTTGCGGTAGCTGGCGTAGAGCGAGGTGAATGAGAGCGGCAGCGAAATGATCATGCCGGTATGGAACGGCAGAATGTCGAGCAGGGCCGAGATTGCCAGCATGATTACGGCATATACGGTATACGGAATGATGTTGCGCAAAATGCCGATCATGCTCGCCCGCAGGGAGGAGACCGGCGCCATGTCGCTGAAGAACACCAGCATCGGCGCATACTGGAACGCCAATCCCAGAATAACCAGCAACGACATGCCAACCAGGATGCCGAGGTTTACCTCCGGTCCGGCGGCGAGCATAAGGTCCATTTGTACCTTGGGATCGGTCGTGGCATTGAGGCCCTCAAACAGGGTACGGAGCGCTTCACCACCAATGGCAATGATCACCGTTGCGGTTACCAGCAGCCCCAGGACGAGCAGACATCCAAGCGCAATCAGGCGCGGCAGGTTTTTCTGAAAGCCGGCGACCAGGTGCGCCAGTTCGACTTCCTCACCTTCCTCCAGTGCGCGGCAGACGCGCATGTAACCCGCAATTACCACGGGCATTAACGTCAACGCGACGAATGGGCCGAGCAGCGGCACCAGGAACATCGCAAACATGGCCATTGTGCAAATCAGGGCCAAGGCGATAGCCAGCAGCGGGTTGCGCATGATGAGCTGATAGCCTTGCTTCACCCAGACCCACCCGCGTACTGCCTTCAGCTTTTGGATTCCCATCGTCACCTCCGGCTAGATCCAGACAGGTTGTGTGGTCGCAATGTAATGCTTCAGGATGCGTTCGAAGTGGCTCGGGTCATGCGCGTTGACCAGCTCGCCATCGCGCGGCAGATGTTTGTCGAACAGGCGCGACAGCCAGAAGCGCAATGCTGCCACGCGCAGCATCAGCGGCCATGCCTCGCGCTCATTGTCCTGTAACGGTCGCACGGCATGATAGGCGCGCAGGAACGTTTGCGCGCGCGCATGATCCAGCGTGCAGTCGGCATTCATGCACCAGTCGTTCATGGTAATCGCCACGTCATACAGCAGCGCATCGGTACAGGCGAAATAGAAGTCGATCAGGCCGCCGACGCGGTTGTCTTCCAGCAGCACGTTGTCGCGAAACAGGTCGGCATGGATCACGCCTTGCGGCAACGCAGCCCAATCTTGCCGTGCATGCAGGGCGACCTCGTTTTCCAGCAGCGCCGCCTGTGCGTCATCCAGAAACGGCCGAACTTGCGGTGCGGTGGCAGCCCGCCACGCCGCACCGCGTGGGTTCGGCATGATCTGTGAAAAACTTTGCCCGGCGATATGCATCTCGGCCAGCATTGCGCCGATCGCGGCACACTGCTCGGTGTTAGGCGTGGTAGTCGATTTGCCGTTCAACCGGCTGACGATGCAGGCCGGCTTGCCGTTCAATGTCCCAAGGAATTGATTGTGTCGATTGGCCACCGGGGCCGGGCAGGGAATGCCATGCCGTGCGAGGTGGGCCATCAGGTTCAGATAGAACGGCAGCTCGTCCGCGGTCAGCTTTTCGAACAGCGTGAGCACGAAGCGGCCATTGGCCGTCGTGACGAAATAATTGGTGTTTTCAATTCCGCAAGCAATGGCCTGCAGTTCGATGAGGTTGCCCAGCGAATAATCGCCCAGCCATGCGCTCAGCTGCGTTCCAGAAACGCTGGTAAATACCGCCATGTGTTAATCCGCCGGCAAAAATCAGAAACGGTGCAGCACCCAGCGTGGCACGCGCAAGCCGGAATCGAGGCTTTCCATGCGCGCAAATTTGCCGTCGCCCTTGTCGTCGACCAGATAGTAAGGCGCGCCATTTTTCGGCGTGATCTTGATCATGTACAGCCGGCCGCCGACCCGATATTCCTCAACGGTCTGCTCGACCTGCTTGGTGATGGTCACCTCCGGCTCTTCGTCGGGCGCAGTGCTTTGCGCCGGATCCATCGCAGGTGGCGGCGGCAACGGGTCGGCGTTGACGTTGAGAGGCTGAGCCGCCATGGCCGACAGGGAAAGGCTGCTCAGCAGCAAAAAAGATAGGAAGCGCATGGTGAAACCTCGCTGAATTCAATTATGGGCGTATTTTAGCCGATGTGGCCTGCCGCTGCGCAGGGTTTGCTATGTGATTCGACTGGATTTCCGCGGACGTGATTGGTCATACCTTGATGATGGCGTGCCACGCTTCCAGTTTGCGCTCGTAGGGTATGCCGGCGTTGGCCGGGCTGGTCGAGGGCAAGCGCGTGTATTCGAGGAACGGGATGCCGGGCGAGGACAGCACGTGCTTGCGATAGCATTCTTCCGCCTTGGCGCCATTGAAAAACACATGGGTGAGATTGGGATGGCGACGGAAGAATGACGCGAAGTCGTTCGCGACCAGCGTATTGCGGTCGATATCAGAATCCAGGCTGCCCTTGCGTGCACAGGAACAGAGTACGTCCCACAAGGCGATGTTGGCCGCACGCAGGGCTTCGATTCGCAGGGCGTAGGGCAAGTCGGGTTTGGCGCCGACAAGTTCACCCATGATGCGCCAGAACAGGTTTTGCGGGTGGGCGTAATACTGGCCGGCCCGCAGTGATGCGATGCCGGGCATGCTGCCCAGAATGAGAACGTGTGCGTTCGGGTTTTCGATGGGTGCGAAACAACGGATGTGCTGCATGAACCGCGACGCTGAATCCTACAGGTACAGCTGCCGTTCGCGCTCGGCTTCCGACGGCTCGAAACCGCGGGTTTCATAGTGCTTGAAGATTGCGTCTACCACCGCTTCGGGCTCGTCGAACAACTGCACCAGATTGAGGTCCTGCGGACTGATGACTTTTTCTTCCAGCAGCGTGGTGCGGAACCAGTCGAGCAGCCCGCCCCAGAATTTGCTGCCCACCAGGATGATCGGCATCGCGCGGGTCTTGCCGGTCTGCACCAGGGTCAGTGCTTCCATTAGTTCATCCAGCGTGCCAAAGCCGCCGGGCATCACCACGTAGGCGCTCGCGAACTTGACGAACATGACCTTGCGCGCGAAGAAATGCTGGAAGGTCTGGCTGATGTTCTGGTACAAATTGCTGGTCTGCTCATGCGGCAACTGGATGTTCAGGCCCACGCTCGGCGATTTGCCGTAGAACGCGCCCTTGTTGGCCGCTTCCATGATGCCGGGGCCGCCGCCGGAAATGACGGAAAATCCTGCATCCGACAGGAGCCGCGCGATTTCTTCGGTGAGCTTGTAGTACGGCTCTCCGGGGCGCATGCGCGAGCTGCCAAAGATGCTGACCGCGGGGTGAATGCGGCTGAGCCGTTCGGTGGCGGAAACAAACTCTGCCATAATGCCGAAAACACGCCATGCCTCCTTGGAGTTCCACGATTCCGGAATCGCAGAGGTGGGCAGTTTGGACAGTGAATTCATGCAATTTCCCCAAAGTAGACAAGACAGACCATGACGACGAGCATCGCGACGCCCGCCAGCCCCAGGACTTTGCTCCTGGTGGACGGTTCCTCCTTCCTGTACCGCGCATTTCACGCGATGCCGGATTTGCGCAACCGCTTCGGCGAGCCCACCGGCGCCATCTACGGCATGCTCAACATGCTGCGCCGTCTGCGCCATGATTACCCGGCGGATTATAGCCTGTGCGTATTTGACGCAAAAGGCAAAACCTTCCGCGAGGAATTGTATCCGCAATACAAGGCGCACCGCCCGTCCATGCCGGACGACCTGGTGCAACAAATCGAACCGTTGCACCGCCTGATTACCGCGGCGGGTTGGCATATCCGCGCCGAGGAAGGCGTGGAGGCGGATGACGTGATCGGCACGCTGGCCGTACAGGCCGGTCGCGATGGCGTGCGCTGCATCATCGCGACCGGCGACAAGGACTTGGCGCAACTCGTAAATCCGCATGTCATGCTGGTCAACACCATGAGCAACGAAGTGCTGGACGAAGCGGGCGTGCTCGCGAAATTTGGCGTGCCGCCGGAACGTATCGTGGATTACCTCACGCTGACGGGCGACCCGGTGGACAACGTGCCGGGTGTGGAAAAGGTCGGGCCGAAGACTGCCGTGAAATGGCTCACCCAGTACGGCACGCTGGATAACCTGATGCAGCATGCCGGCGAGGTTGGCGGCGTAGTCGGCGAAAACCTGCGCAAGGCGCTGGAGTGGCTGCCGCAGGCGCGCCATCTGATTACGGTGAAATGCGATGTGGGGCTGCCGCTGGACTATAGCGACCTGACGCCGCTGGCACCGGACACGGCACTATTGCATAGCCTGTTCGAGCACTTCGAATTCAAAACGTGGCTGCGTGAACTGGATGCGGCACAACAAACGGGTGCGCCTGCATCCGGTCACGGCGCGGAGCACCATGCCCACCATGGCCACGTTGCCCACGTCGAGCCGACCCGCACCGACCGGTCGCAGTACGAAATGATAATCACCGAGGCACAGCTCGATGCGTGGCTGGAAAAAATCCTCGCCGCCGAGCTGGTCTGCGTGGATACCGAAACCACCGGGCTGGACGTGATGAACGCGCAGCTCGTCGGGCTGTCGTTTGCCATCGAACCTCACCACGCGGCTTACCTGCCGCTCGCGCATATCTATCCCGGCGCACCGGACCAGTTGCAGCGCGAGGCTGCTCTCGCAAAGCTCAAGCCGTGGCTCGAAAGCGTGCAGCATCACAAGGTCGGCCAGAACCTCAAATACGATATGCACATTTTTGCCAACCACGGCATCACCCTGGCCGGCGTTCACGACGACACCCTGCTGCAATCCTATGTGCTGGAAAGCCACCGGTCGCACGACATGGACAGCCTCGCGCTGCGCCATCTCCATATCAAGGCCATCAGTTACACCGAAGTGGTGGGCAAGGGTGCGAAACAGCTGAGTTTCGACCAGGTCGATCTCGATACCGCCACACACTATGCGGGCGAGGATGCCGACATCACGTTGCAACTGCATCAGGCGCTCGCGCCGCAGATCGCCGCGCAGGAGCAGCCGTCGATCGGGCCCGGGACAGGACTGCAGCATGTGTATCGCGACATCGAGATGCCGTGCCTGCAGGTGCTCTACGCGATGGAACGTACTGGTGTGCTGCTGGATTGTGCGCTGCTGCAGGTGCAAAGCCGCGAACTGGGCGAGAAGCTGCTCGCGCTTGAAGCCAAAGCGCATGAGGCGGCTGGACAGCCGTTCAACCTCAATTCGCCCAAGCAGATCCAGGAAATCCTGTTCGGCAAACAGGGTTTGCCGGTAATCAAGAAAACACCGAGCGGCACGCCCTCCACCGATGAAGAAGTGCTGCAGGAGCTGGCGCTCGATTACCCGCTGCCAAAAATTTTGCTCGACTATCGCGGCATGGCGAAGCTCAAGTCCACTTACACCGACAAGCTGCCGCAGATGGTCAATCGGCGGACCGGCCGCGTGCACACCAGCTACTCGCAGGCGGTTGCGGTAACCGGGCGGCTGGCGTCGAGCGAGCCGAATCTGCAGAACATTCCAGTGCGCACCGCGGAGGGGCGGCGCATCCGCGAGGCATTCATCGCCCCGCCGGGCAGCCACATCGTGTCGGCCGACTACTCGCAAATAGAATTGCGCATCATGGCTCACCTCTCAGGCGATGCGGGCTTGCTGCGGGCGTTTGCCAACAACGAGGACGTTCACCGCGCCACCGCCGCCGAAATCTTCATGACCGCGCCTGCCGACGTGAACAGCGAACAACGGCGCTATGCCAAGGTCATCAACTTCGGCCTGATCTACGGCATGTCGGCGTTCGGCTTGGCGAAACAACTCGGCATCGAACGCAGCGCGGCCACGGCCTATATCGACCGCTATTTTGCGCGTTATCCCGGCGTGAAAAGTTATATGGACAGTACGCGCGACCAGGCGCGGCAGCAGGGTTACGTCGAAACCGTGTTCGGCCGCCGGCTATGGCTCACCGACATCAGAAGCAGCAACGGTGCGAAACGACAGGGCGCGGAGCGTGCCGCGATCAATGCGCCGATGCAGGGAACAGCCGCCGACCTGATCAAGCTCGCGATGATCAAGGTGCAGCACTGGCTGGAGACCGAACGGTTGCGCAGCCGCCTGATCATGCAGGTGCACGACGAACTGGTGCTGGAAGTGCCGGACGCCGAGCTGGCGTTGGTCAAGGAGATGTTGCCCAAACTGATGTGCGGCGTGGCCGAGCTGGCGGTGCCGCTGCAGGTGGAGGTGGGAGCGGGCAATAATTGGGAGGAAGCGCACTAGCAGGTGAAAAACCTCTGTGCGCGTTGCATCTGGCCATCCTTGCTACGTTTTTCAGCACCTGCTAATGCGGTTTGGGGGCTGCGAATGAGCCGGAACAGCCTTTGTACTCGCCACGGATATTGTCGCGATATTGGGGAGAACTGCGTATTTGTGTGACCACTTGCAGACAGTTACAATGCGGCCATGAGCGACTTCAATCTTACCCACCATTTTCTGATTGCCATGCCCGCCATGCAGGAGGGGGTATTTGCCGGGACGCTGACTTATGTGTGCGAACACAACGAGAACGGCGCCTTGGGCATCGTGGTGAATCGCCCGATCAGTCTGACCCTGGCCGAGATGTTCGACCAGATCAATATTCCGCTGCATCAGCCGCGGCTCGAAAAGATGCCGGTGTATTTCGGCGGACCGGTGCAAACCGAGCGCGGTTTCGTGTTGCATGACACCCGGGATAACTATCAGTCGACCCTGCACATCAAGAACAAGCTGGCGCTGACTACCTCCCGGGATATTCTGGAAGCGATGGGCGAAGGGCACGGTCCACACAACATGCTCGTGACGCTCGGCTATGCCGGATGGGACCAGGGTCAGCTCGAGCACGAGATCGCCGAGAATACCTGGCTGACCGTGCCGGCCTCGGAGCACATTCTGTTCGAATTGCCACCCGAGGAACGCCTGCCGGCCGCGATGGCTCTCCTGGGCGTGAACTATATTTCGCTGTCGGAAGACGCCGGACATGCCTGATCCCCGGTACGCTGCATGAGTGGTGTTACGTTGATCGTTACCCGCATTTCCGGGCAATGCCTGCCCGAACCTCGACGTGAAACGGGGCTGAAGCAGCAGTGACGCCAGCCATTCCCCCTGCATTTGAAGGCACCCTCCTCGCATTCGATTTCGGCACCCAGCGCATCGGTATAGCAGTCGGCAACACCTTGCTGCGCCAAGCCCGCCCGTTGGCCACCATTCACGAGGAAAAAAACGATCTGCGCTTCGCGCAGATCGCGGCGCTGATCGGCGAATGGCAGCCGAGCGCGCTGGTGGTAGGATTGCCGATGAGCGAGGACGGCACGGAACACGAACTGACCGCATTATGCCGGCGTTTCGCCAATCGCCTGCACGGGCGGTATGGTTTGCCGGTCATTTTGGTGGATGAGCGGTATACTTCGCTTGCTGCGAGCGAGGAGTTGAACGCAGCCGGCATTTACGGCAGGAAGCAGAAACCATTGCTTGACCAGTATGCCGCGCAACAAATCCTGCAGGCTTATTTTGATGAACCCTCAGCGGGACAAATCCTGAAAAGACAAGGCTATGAAAAATCCGCAACTCAATAAACACGGCGAACTCCAGCATTTGCTGACCACGGAGGGATTGCCGGTGCAAATCGTGCGCGACATTCTCGATCGCGCCGCGACCTTTCTTGATGCCGCCGAAGGACGTGAAATCAAGAAGGTGCCGTTGCTGCACGGCAAGTCGGTGTTCAACGTGTTCTTCGAAAACAGCACGCGCACCCGCACCACGTTCGAGATTGCCGCCAAACGCCTGTCGGCGGACGTGGTCAACCTGAACATCGGCTCTTCTTCCACCAGCAAGGGCGAAACCTTGCTGGATACAGTCGACAATCTCTGCGCGATGCACGCCGACATGTTCGTGGTGCGCCATTCGCAGAGCGGTGCCGCGCATTTCATCGCGCAACATGTCGCGCCGGACATTCATGTGGTCAACGCGGGCGACGGCCGCCACGCGCATCCGACACAGGCGCTGCTCGACATGTTTACCATCCGGCACTACAAGAAAGAATTCCACAACCTGCGCGTGGCAATCGTCGGTGACGTGCTGCATTCGCGCGTGGCCCGCTCGCAGATCCACGCATTGACCACGCTGGGCGTGCCCGAGGTGCGCGTGATTGGGCCGAAGACGTTATTGCCGACCATGGTGGAAAACCTGGGTGTCCGGGTCTACTACGACATGACCCAAGGTTTGCGCGACGTGGACGTGGTGCTGATGCTGCGCCTGCAAAACGAGCGCATGCAGGGCGCCCTGCTGCCGAGCGCGCAGGAATACTTCAAGTACTACGGGCTGACCGAAGAAAAACTGGCCTACGCCAGGCCGGATGCGATCGTGATGCACCCGGGCCCGATGAACCGCGGCGTCGAGATCGACTCCAGCGTGGCCGACGGCGCGCATTCGGTGATCTTGTCGCAGGTGACTTTCGGGATTGCGGTGCGCATGGCGGTAATGAGCATGTTGGCGGGGACAAAATGAAGATTCAGATCAAGAACGGGCGGCTGATCGACCCGAAAAACAATATCGATGCGCAGCGCGATGTGTTCATCGCGGCCGGCAAAATTGTAGCCATCGGCAATGCACCGAACGGATTCGTGGCACAGCAGGTGATCGACGCGAGCGGAATGATCGTCGTACCGGGATTGATTGACCTGGCGGTGCGGTTGCGCGAGCCCGGCTATGAGTACATGGCGACGCTGGAGTCGGAAATGGAGGCGGCCGTGGCCGGCGGTGTCACCAGCCTTGCCTGTCCACCGGACACCGAGCCGCCGCTCGACGAACCGGGCCTGGTGGAAATGCTCAAGCATCGCGCGCGCAACCTGAACCAGGCGCACGTCTACCCGGTCGGCGCGCTGACCGCCGGATTGAAAGGCGGTGAGCTGACCGAGATGGCGGAACTGGTCGATGCCGGCTGCGTTGCGTTCAGTCAGGCTGATGCACCGCTCACCGATACGCGCGTGTTGATGCGCGCGCTGCAATATGCCGCCACCTTCGGCTTCAGCGTGTGGCTGCGGCCGCAGGATTACTTCCTCGCCAAGGATGGCGTGGCGCACGACGGCGAAGTCGCGACGCGATGCGGTCTACCCGCCATTCCGTCATGTGCCGAAACCATCGCGCTGTCGGTCATGCTGAGTCTGGCGCGCGAAACGGGCGTCCGGCTTCATGTCTGCCGGCTGTCGAGCACGGAGGCGGTCGAGATGATCCGCGAGGCCAAACTGCAAGGCCTGCCGGTGACCTGTGACGTGTCTGCGCAGCACGTGCATCTGTCGGAAACGGACATCGGCTTTTTCGACCCGAATTGCCACTTGGTTCCGCCGCTGCGTAGCCTGCGCGACCGGGCCGCGCTGCGCGCGGGTCTGGCGGATGGCACTATCGATGTGATCTGCTCCGACCACACGCCAGTGGATGACGATGCCAAGCAGTTACCGTTTGCCGAAGCGGAAGCGGGGGCGACTGGCTTGGAGCTGCTGCTGCCGCTGGTGCTAAAATGGGCACAGCAGGACAAACTTGCACTCTCCGATGCGCTCGCAAGGGTTACGCTGCAACCCGCGCAAATCCTGGGGCTGGATGCGGGGCATCTGAGCGTTGGTGCAGCGGCCGACGTCTGCGTGTTCAATCCCGAGACCTACTGGAAAGTTGAACCCAAGGCACTGAAAAGCCAGGGGAAGAACACGCCGTTCAACGGGATCGAAGTGCAAGGCAAGGTATATTGCACGCTCGTGGACGGCAAGCTGGTTTACCAAGCCTAGGCTTCTGAAATATAACAAAGTCACCGCCCTCGCGGCGGTGCCCAATATCAATTTCTCAGAGACAACCATGAACCCATTACTCGATTTTAGCGGTCTGCCGCGCTTTGCGGAGATCAAACCGGAACACGTTGTTCCCGCCATTGACCATCAGCTGGCGGAAAACCGCGCGGTGATTGCGCGCGTGGTGAACGATACCGCAGCGCCGACCTGGCAGAATTCCGTGGCCCTGCTGGAGGATGCCAACGAGCGCCTGTCGCGCGTATGGGGACCGGTGAAGCACCTGAACGCGGTGATGAACAGTTCCGAGTTGCGCGAGGTGTACAACGCCGTGTTGCCCAAGATCACCCAGTATTACGCCGAGCTTGGCCAGAATCTCGAGCTGTTCAAGAAATACAAGGCATTGCGCGACAGCGCGGAATTCGAGGTGCTGAGCGCGGCGCGCAGAAAAATCATCGAAAACGATGTGCGCGATTTCCGCCTGGGTGGTGCGGAGTTGCCCGATACCAAGAAGGCGCGCTTCCTCGAAATCCAAGAACGCAAGGCGGCGTTGTCGTCGAAATTTTCCGACAACCTGCTCGATGCGACCAACGACTACAAGCTGTTCATCGACGATGAAAGCGAACTCTCCGGCATCCCCGCCGACGTGCTGCAAACCGCGCAGGAAGCCGCGCGCAAGGCCGACCGGAGCGGCTGGCTGTTCACCCTGAAAGTGCCGTGCTACCTGCCGGCCATGCAATATGCCGACAGTCGGGCGCTGCGGGAAAAGCTTTATCGCGCTTATTGCGCGCGCGCGAGCGAATTCGGCAAGCCGGAATGGGACAATACCGCACTGATGGATGAAATCGTGCAGTTGCGTGCGGAAGAAGCGCGCCTGCTCGGCTTTGCGAACTACGGCGAATTGTCGCTGGCGAGCAAGATGGCACAGTCGCCGCAACAGGTGGTCGAATTCATGCGTGAACTCGCGCAGCGCGCGCGTCCGTTCGCGGAGCACGACTTGGCAGAATTGCGCGAATTTGCCAAGGCTGAGCTGGGACTGAACGACTTGCAGGCGTGGGACATCAGCTACACGAGCGAAAAATTGCGCGAGAAGCGTTATGCGTTCTCAGAGCAGGAAGTAAAACAGTATTTCCCCGAAGATGCGGTGCTGAACGGCATGTTCAAGCTGGTCGAGACGCTGTACGGCATGCAAATCAAGGCTTCCAGCGCGCCGGTGTGGCACCAGGACGTGCGGTTCTTTGATATTCGCGACCAGGCAGGTAACGTCACCGGCCAGTTTTATCTCGACCTCTACGCGCGCAACAGCAAGCGCGGCGGCGCGTGGATGGACAGCGTGATTACGCGGCGCCGCATCGATAACCGCGTCCAGACGCCTGTCGCCTATCTGAACTGCAATTTCTCCGCGCCCGTCGGCGGCAAGCCGGCGTTGTTCACCCACGACGAAGTGACCACGCTGTTCCACGAATTCGGCCATGGCCTGCATCACCTGCTGACCGAGGTCGAAGAACTCAGCGTCTCCGGCATCAACGGCGTGGAATGGGATGCGGTCGAGTTGCCCAGCCAGTTCATGGAAAACTTCTGCTGGGAATGGGATGTGGTGCGTGACATGACGCGGCACGTGGACAGTGGCGAACAGTTGCCGCGCGCATTGTTCGACAAGATGCTTGCCGCGAAGAATTTCCAGAGCGGCCTGCAAACCCTGCGCCAGATTGAATTTGCGCTGTTCGACATGCTGATGCACAGCAGCTTCGAAGCCGGCAGCGGAAAAACGATATTGCAGTTGCTCGACGAAGTGCGCGCCGAAGTCGCGGTGCTGATTCCGCCCGCGTTCAACCGCTTCCCGCAGAGCTTCACGCATATTTTCGCCGGCGGTTATGCAGCAGGCTATTACAGCTACAAGTGGGCGGAAGTGCTGTCCGCCGATGCCTATAGCCTGTTCGAGGAAAACGGCGTGTTGAACCCCGATGTCGGCGCACGTTTCCGCGGCGAAATCCTTGCGATGGGTGGCAGTCGCGACGCGATGGAGTCCTTCATTTCGTTCCGCGGCCGCGAGCCGAAGATTGACGCGCTGCTGCGGCATAGCGGGCTGCTCGAAGAAACACAGAAAGCCGCATAACGGGGCAATGAAACTCGCAACCTGGAACGTCAATTCGCTCAAGGTGCGCCTGCCACAAGTGCTGGAGTGGCTCGCGGCCAATCCGGTCGACGTGCTGTGTCTGCAGGAAACCAAGCTGCAGGACCACGATTTTCCGCTGGCCGAATTGGAAGCAGCGGGCTACCACAGCATCTGCAGCGGGCAGAAGACCTACAATGGTGTCGCCATCCTGAGCCGCGCGCCGGGCGGCGACGTGCAGGTCGGCCTGCCCAATTTTGACGACGAACAGAAGCGGGTGATTGCGGCTACCTTCGACGGCGTGCGCGCCGTATGTATCTATGTGCCGAACGGGCAGAGCGTGGTGTCCGACAAGTATCAGTACAAACTGGCCTGGCTCGAAGCGCTGCGCGGCTGGTTGCAGGACGAACTGGCGCGAAATCCGCATCTAGTGCTGCTCGGCGATTACAACATCGCACCGGAAGACCGTGATGTCTACGACCCGGAAGCCTGGCGCGGCAACGTGCTGGTCAGCGAGCCGGAGCGCGAGCACTTCCGCAACCTGCTGCAACTCGGCTTGCGCGACAGCTTCCGCCTGTTCGAGCAGCCGGAGAAAACCTATTCCTGGTGGGACTACCGCATGATGGCCTTCCGCCGCAACAATGGCCTGCGCATCGACCACATCCTGGTGAGCGACCCGCTCGCGGCGCAATGCAAGAGCTGCGTGATCGACCGTGCCCCGCGCAAACTGGAACGTCCGTCCGACCACACTCCTGTTGTGGTCGAGTTGTAACCTTTTCGTGACTTCTCTATACTGCCCTCCAGCAGAAAAATCTGATACACCATTAGCAAGGGCTGAAAAACTACTACGGTGGCCATCTGCTGCGTTGCGCGGTGCTCGCTTCCTCGCCTATCTACCAGATATGTCTCGGTCGCTGTGCTCCGTGCGCCTTGCATCTGGCCATCCTCGCTACGTTTTTCACTACCCTGCTTAGTCCAAACGGTTGGTAAAGGTGCGCACGAATTTCTGCCTTTGCCGGAGGTGCCAGCAGCCGCCAGAAGCTTGCGGATACCTCGTTGTGATCAGGGAATGATGCAATGCCGCTTGAACTTGTTTGTCCTGCGGGCAACCTGCCTGCGCTGAAAATCGCCGTGGACAACGGCGCCGACTGTGTTTACATGGGCTTCCGGGATAACACCAATGCCCGTGCCTTTCCCGGCCTGAATTTCGACCAGGCCAGCGCGCGCGAAGGCGTGCGCTATGCCCATGCCAAGGGCGCCAAGGTGCTGCTCGCGCTAAATACCTTTCCGCAATCCGATAAATGGGAACGCTGGCAGGGGGCGGTGGACAACGCCGCCGAGCTGGGCATGGATGCGATCATCCTGGCCGATCCCGGCCTGATGCGCTATGCCTGCCGCACTCATCCGAAGCTGCGCCTGCATCTGTCGGTACAGGGCTCGGCCACCAATTACGAAGCCATCAATTTTTACCATGAACACTTCGGCATCCAGCGCGCGGTGATTCCGCGCGTGCTGTCGCTGGCCCAAGTCGAGCAGGTGGTGAAAAACACCCCGGTCGAAATCGAGCTATTCGGTTTCGGTGGCCTGTGCGTGATGGTCGAGGGCCGCTGCGCGCTATCGTCCTATGCCACCGGCGAGTCGCCCAACACCTGCGGCGTGTGCTCGCCGGCCAAGGCGGTGCGCTGGCAGCAGACACCGCAAGGGCTGGAGTCTCGCCTCAACGGCGTGCTGCTTGACCGCTACGGCGCAAACGAACACGCCGGCTACCCGACGCTATGCAAGGGCCGCTTCGAGGTCAACAACGAGACCTATTACGCGATCGAGGAACCGACCAGCCTCAACACGCTGGAGATGCTGCCGGAGATGCTTGCGATGGGCATTGCCGCGATCAAGATCGAAGGCCGCCAGCGCAGTCCCGCCTACGTCGAGCAGGTCACGAAAGTGTGGCGCGCCGCGATCGATGCGTGCAAGCGTGCGCCGGAACGGTATGCGGTCAACCCGGCATGGATGGCGCAACTGAATAAGGTGGCCGAAGGCCAGCAGAATACTCTGGGCGCGTATCACAGGCCATGGAAATGAATAATACTTTTGGCAGACCAATGCGTCATTCCGGCGCAGGCCGGAATCCAGCAGATGTAAACAACCCGCGCAGCGGACCAAATGCGCGGCTTGCGGTGATTGACTGGAAACAGTCCGACTGCGGCGTCCCGCTGCGCGGGAATTTTTTTAATCGCCTGGGTTCCGGCCTGCGCCGGAACGACGGGGCGGCGGAGCACAAGGGTCACGGAACTTGGTAGACATGAAACTCTCATTGGGCCCCATCCTCTACTACTGGGATCGCGACACCGTTCTGAAGTTCTACGACGAAATCGCCGCCGCGCCGGTGGACATCGTCTATGTCGGCGAAACCGTCTGCTCGCGCCGCCATGTCCTGCGCACCGAAGACTGGTTCGAAGTCGCGGACAAGCTCGCCGCCGCCGGCAAGGAAGTGGTGCTGACCAGCCAGGCGCTGATTGAATCGGAATCCGACCTCAAGAACCTGCGCCGTATCGTCGCCAACGGCAAGTTTATGATCGAAGCGAACGACATGGGCGCGGTGCGCATGCTCAGTGCAGCGCAGGTGCCGTTCGTCGCCGGCCCGCACATCAATACCTACAACGTGCAGACGTTGGCGCTGCTGGCGGAACTCGGTGCCAGGCGCTGGGTGATGCCGGTGGAAATGTCGCGCGAGGCGCTGCGCCACCTGCAGGCGGCGCGCCCGGCCGGAATGGAAACCGAGGTATTCGCCTACGGCCGCCTGCCGCTGGCTTTTTCGGCGCGCTGCTTTACCGCACGCCATTACAACCTGCCCAAGGACGATTGCCAGTTCCGCTGCCTCGACCACGCCAACGGCCTCACGCTGAAAACACGCGACGGCCAGCCGTTCCTGGTGCTGAACGGCATCCAGACCCAGTCCGCCAGCGTGTACAGCCTCATTGGCGAACTCGACGCGATGAGAGCGAGCGGCGTGGACGTCGTGCGCGTCAGCCCGCAGGCGTTCCATACGGACAAGGTGCTCCAGCTATTCCGCGAATGCATGGAGGGCCGCCTTGCCGCAAACGCCGCCGCGCAGCAGATGGCGCGGTTGATGCCGGGGGCATCATGCGACGGCTACTGGCACGGGCGTCCGGGGTTAGAGCAGAGTCGGTTGCAACGGAGCGCCGCGTGAAACAGGTTGCCGATTTATGAGCTGCATTCTTCGCGCTTGGGGGCAGCATTTCGATGTTGATGCCTTCATGCAACACAGTACGCTGATTGTCGATTCATGTTGGCGCACGGGTGAGAGACGTTTCCCTAAGCGTGCCGCAGATAATTTTCTTAACAAGATTAATGAATCATCCGGAATTCGCGTCGTCGCGAGCGAAGCGGGCTTTTCCGAGCTGGAACAGCAGATGGATGATGCAACTTCGTTTCTTCGAAACAATTACGAAGGTGTATTGGAACTGGCATCTTTTCGCGATGTAGAGGGGATTGTTCTCGATTTTGGCGCCGAGATTTATCCGCCGGGCTGGAGTTCATTTGCGTTTCCAGCCGAATTGGTTGCTTTGGCTGGATCGGCCCGCATATCGCTGGGACTTTCGGTGTATCCAACGGATAACGAGGAGGACGCTAATGGCTGATTCTGGAGTCCACCTGGCCCGTACGGAAAACCGCGCAGCCCCTTCTTTAAACATAACGGTTCTCTAACCTGAGATAAAAGGAACACCCATGAACCTGCCCGCTTTCAGAATCCCCAAGCCATTCGGCAAGGCCGTGTCCCTGCTGCCCACCTATCCGCATTCGCTGGTGTTCAGCCGCGTGCTGAATCTGGCGTTGGGGCGGTTGATCCAGCCCGAGTTGCTGGAGCCGCTGCACGGCAAGTTGATCAGCATCCGCGTGACCGACGCCGGGCTGAGCTTCTTCTTCACCATCGGCCGCAGCGGTTTCACCGCCTGCAAGGCGAGCCAGACGCCGGACCTGGCGTTCAGCGCGACCGCGTATGATTTTCTGATGCTGGCCACGCGCAAGGAAGACCCAGACACGCTGTTCTTCAGCCGCCGCCTGGTGATCGAAGGCGATACCGAACTCGGCCTAATCGCCAAGAATACGCTGGATGCGGTGGAACTGCCGAAGCTGGATGTCGCGGAACTGATGCCGGGCCGGGTGCTGGAAAGAATCAGGTCGCGCGTGTTTGCCACGGCAAGATAACTGTATATCGCATTTCAATCCAACATCACGTAGGGCGGGCTGCGCCCGCCAACTGGATACGGCGGG